>JAZSCW010000042.1:0-45139 GCA_045530835.1 Lachnospiraceae bacterium
ATTTTTTTCACAGCATAAAATATTCCTTTCAATAAATTCAGAATTTAGTTATTCGAATTTTTAAATGACTACACGATACTCGTGTATATAAAAAAAATAGAACATAGAATAAAACAAGTGTAAATATATATCCAACTGACCACATCAATGTAAAATATTCTTCTATGGAGAATAAGAATAATGGATAAACCATAAAAGCGTAAATAATTATGCTCATTAAACTTTTATATGATATCTTATTAATTTTTCTAATCACTTTATAATAAATAAAATTGTAAAAAAAGGAAATTAATGAAATGCAGATTATCATACCAAAATAACCATAATCTTGAATAAAACGTCTAAGTGTAGTATATACATTCCCCAACGAAACACCATTATAATCTCGATATTCCAAATTAATAATACCATGGTGTTCCGATAGTCCTAATTTGTATAAAGAGTTAATTATATTTATCAAGGACTCTTGTCCCCATACTTTATTAGGTTCTACTGGTTCTTGAATATACAAATCCAACAATTGAACTGGTGCTCCAGCATAAATCGATACCATTTCCCAGAATGGTAATTTAGTATAACGTTGAACAACTGATGTTAGTAGCCAAAAGGCTACAATTGAAATTAAACCAATTCGCAAAAAATGGCTAGCATATTTCATCGATTTTTTTCTAGAAACACCTGTCCTCAAAGTAACCAATATATACCAACTTATAATCGCAAAAAACATCATGTTCATTATAGCCATGCGATTTCCTGCTAAAATGAGCATAAAAATATAAGCCGGAATCAAAACTAAGTATTTTAGATTTTTCTTCAAATTGTCCTTATTTACGATTACATTATTAACAAACAGAAATAACATAATATATGCTATCACCATAGTTACTTTATATCCTTGGGTTACCCAATCATTCATCCTTTGATAATTAGCCAAATTATCTGTGTAAAAAGCCATTCTTCTATATTTCCAGATTAACCCCATTCCCCAGTCTTGAGTAACATATGATGCAATTCTAACCACTTCTTTATAGTAAAATAAGCAACACAACATCTGAAAACAAAACGAAACGAATATTTTCACATTTGACACATGTATTGGAGCTATATCAATTTGCATTTTCTGTTCATAAACATTAGTCGCTTTCCTAACCATCCAAGATATCACAATAAATGACACTAGGGAAATTGTAATAACAAACGTAGTAAATGGGCTAATATACACTCCCCACTCAAAAATATTAGTAAAAAGTATAAACGTACTAACAAAAAAAACAAAACATACAATAACAACAGGAGAAAGAATATCGCACTGTGAAATAAGCATAGCAACAAAAAGCAAAAAAATCTCAATAATCAATAGCAACGCGATTGTATTCATATACCCCTCCTTGTAATTTTGGTTTTCTTTTCATAACAGGCTATGCCTCTGAATTACATAATATCATCAAAATTCACCCTTTCGAAAACATTTAAGTTTCCGCCACGTGTTGCATTCAATATTTTAATGCCGTTTTTTAGTGCATATTTTTGATAAAATTCGAAACACGAATTTACTGCATCTTGATAACAAAAATAATTGAAATCATGCGCGTTTATCAGCTTATAATCCTCTACATTTGAAAAATGTATTTTCCCCTTATTATCTATCCATCGAGAAAAGTTATTATCAAGACCTATAAGATAAATTTCCTTAAATCCCATATAAATAGCCATCTCTATAGCCGCTGCACTCACACTAAAATTCAGTGAGACAAATTTTGATATATCCTTGCTTAGACTCTTCTTTACAAACTTAAATTCTTTTGCTCTATATATGCCATATGAACAAAAGAAACATGTCCTATCATCTGATTTAATCCCTTTTGCTTTTCCCATCACATTCAGAATTCGTAGCTGCGCATCAATCGTCTCAACATTTGAGGCCACCGTGTTCATCACATCATTATCCAATACCATATAGTAATTTGGTCTCCATGCAGTTTTGTCGAACAATTCATAAATTCTATTAAAACCAAAGGAATACTCTTCTTTTAGTTTTTCTAAGTCTTCAAGTGTAAGGCTTGGTCCATTTCCGACAATAAAACAACGTTTCCCTTCATGCACCTTTTTAAGTTTTTTCAGTCTTTTATGATCCCCCGTAAACTGAAAGAAAAAAAGCCTTACTAATCTAGCGACATTCATTAACGGAGCTTTTATCATTCTTTTCACTACAAGTTTATTTATATATCTTTGAAAATCCGATTCATTCATAGCATTCAACCTTTCATTTGAGCAATAATATCAGCTTCTACAATCTCTTCCCCTGTTTTTTCAATCAATTGAGCTCTGCTCGCCTCACTTAACCCATCACACGATTCTGAACTCATATCACACGTACATTTATTGTCTATCTCTTCTTTTAAAATCTTTCCGGAACTGTAATCTCTAACTATTCTATTTTCATACATAGAATAGTTACCCCCGAAAAGAACTTTTAATTTATGAACCATTACCCACCACGCCGGTTTCCATATATATTTGTGCATTGCAGGGGATACCGAACCAATCATCCAACACTCACGAGTACAGCAACGCACTTTTTTTCGCACATCTTCTGCCTCCTTGCTATTCCATAATTCATCCCATGTCTGAGTATTTAGATTGCCCATGACCTCCTTATCTTTCGTCCCATTACAAGGCATCACATCACCATATGGATCAATAAAAAAAGTATCAAAACTCATATCACAAGGTAATAATCTCTTCTGTCCAAAAATGTAATTAATCAAACCGTGGTTAAAATACGCTCTAAACCACTTTTTAGGGCTGTTTGATTTTAGTAATTCATTTACTAATAATTCAAAATTTTTCGCAACCATCAATCTGTCATTAATAATATTTTTAGTTTCCACAAAATAAAAACTGTTATGTAAAGATGCTGTGGCAAACTCCATACCCATTTCTTCAGAAAGTTTGTACAGCGCAACTAAATCAGTTGCATTTCTATCCTGTACAGTCATTCCAAACCCTACATCCTTCATTCCCATCTCGACAAGTTTTTTTAATGTACTGTACCCCTTATTGAAGCCATCTTCCAACCCTCTAATTTCATTATTGGTTTCCTCCAACCCTTCGATTGAAATCCTTATCCCAATATTTGGAAATTCTTTGCACAAATCCACTATTCTTTCTGTAAAAAAACCATTTGTGGAAATAACAATTCTATCACTTTTCTTGTACAATTCTCGCACTATCTCTTTTAAATCTGTGCGAATAAATGGTTCTCCACCAGTAATATTTGTAAAATACATCTGCGGCAATTTTTTGATAGTCTCTATTGTGATTTCTTCTTCTGGCTTTGATGGCGCCTTATACCTATTACACATGGAACATCTTGCATTACAGCGATATGTAACAATGAGTGTACCGTTTAATTTTTTCACTTCTCTATTCTCCTTTACCATATATCTCTACTGTCTGCTTAACAATAATATCCCAATCAAAATTTTTACAGACATAATCGCTAGCGTTTCTCTTATATTCTGCTACTCTTTCTGGATTAGTCAATAACCCATTCAATTTGTGAACTAAATCCGTTACAGACCCCTTGTTGAATTTTTCTGCCATATCACCTACGACATCAACACACTCTGGAATATCACTTACTAGACAACAATTCCCATAGCTCATCGCCTCCAGTAAACTCAAAGGCATCCCCTCTAAATCTGATGGCAGACAGTACACATATGCATTACTGAATAATTCTTCTAAAACCCTCCCCTGAACAAAATCCGTAAACAGTACACGTTCATCCAACTTACTTTCTTCTTTCAATGATTCAAAAAAACGTTGGCTGTCACTAGCGCCCCCTGCTATAACAAGTTTCTTATCTGTTTCAATATTCTTAAACGCTTCTATCAAATACTGAACGCCTTTTTCTGGAACAATTCTTCCCAAATACAAAACATACTCATCTTTTTTTAATTTCCACTTTTTAGTAATCTCATCTGTCTCTCTGACAGTTGGCTTATTTACGCCATTAGGAATAAAGAGAGTTTCTCGACCATAACGTAATTCAAAATATTTTTTAACATCATTGCTAAGCACAATGATTTCATCAGCATATTTCGCTGCACATTTTTCACCAAGAAGAATATACGTTTTAGCTATTCTTCCCCATTTTGCTCTCTGATGATCTAATCCATGAATAGTGGCAACGCATCTTTTCCCCATAATCTTGGGTAGCCATAACATTAGGCATGGTCCCTCCGCATGAAAATGAACTACGTCATATTTACCAAACGCAGCTACTATCGCTCCAGAAATCGATGCAGTCATTGCTGCCAAGCCTTTTTTATCTAGTGTTAATACCTTACGTATTCTAACCCCTTTGTACTCTTTAATGCTCACGTCATCAAATTCTTTACCTGCCACATGCTTTCCGCTTCGATTCAAACACGTAACATCATACCCTAATGAGACCATTCTTGTAGATAATTCTTCTACAACAACTTCTACGCCTCCTTCTCTGGATGGAATTCGCTTATGACCTAACATTACAATCCTTAATTTTTCATTCTTCACTTTTATATCCGTCCAAATCCACTATTTTTTCCAAATTACTATTGAAATTATATGCAATATATTCTTAATATCTAATCATAAAACCACTCTGTACTATAATATATCTCCAACTTTATCGCATTCATAAATTAGGAAATATTGCTACAACTATCCACTCACCAAAGCTCAGTAATTCCTGGCCAAATCAGCTTCCAACTCTATGATATATTTAATGCCATCACACTTCTTACATCAACGAAAGACTTGTATTGCATACAATCATATCTCCTTTAAGCGCATGAAGAACCGTGAAAGATCATCACGATTCCAATTGTCCCCAAAATACCGAAACGCTTTGATAATTCAACCAAGTAGACTTTCACCTTATGCTCATTTCGCTCCTCTACCAACCAGTACAATCCACACTGTTTTAAATATAATTTTAATATCCTGGCTGATACAGAAACATCTGATATATTTTTTATCCAACTCCACCACTTCTTCGAAATCCGTAATATCACTTCTTCCGGACACCTGCCAAAGTCCGGTAAGACCGGGCTTAATTGCAAGACGACTTCGGTGATGAAGCTCATATTTTTCATACTCATCTACAGTAGGCGGTCTTGTTCCGACAAGACTCATGTCGCCCTTCAACACATTCAGGAACTGGGGAAACTCATCAAGTGAAGTCTTACGCATGAAATGTCCAATCGGAATGATACGGGGATCATTATCCATCTTAAACATATGACCGGACATCTTATTTTCTTTCATCAGTTCTGCCTTACGCGCTTCTGCATCCGGATACATGGAACGGAATTTATAGATATTGAAACGTCTTCCGTTCTGTCCGACACGTTGCTGTTTGAAGAAAATCGGCCCCGGAGACTGTATCTTAATAATCGGTCCGAAGAAGATACATATGATACCCGTAAGCACCAATCCTACCAGACCGCCGCAGATATCCATCACGCGCTTTACCAGACGCTGTCTGGTTGTCGGCTGATGCATCGCCGCTGTAATAACCGATACACCGTTGATATTCTGTAGCGTTGCATTGGGCAACTCTCCCAATACGAAATCAAGGCTCATATGCACCATGACACCCATATGATATAATGTATCCATAAGCTTCTTACGTTCTTCTTCCTGACACTTCAAGAATACCGTATCCACCACGTGCTCTTTGACATACCCGAACAACTCCTTACGGGTTGTTACCACTTCAATCTCTCCGATACGCTCTCCTACGCAGTTACTATCAAGAATACAGATCCCTTCCAGACTGAAGTCACTGTAATTATACTGTGTAAGTTCTTTCACAAGTTCTTCCGCATCAGCCCGATAGGCAGCCAATAACATTTTGCGCCTTGCGCGGTGACGCCTTGACGCAGCAAGCAGATAACGCTTGCGCACCACGCGAAACAGATACATGAATATAATATCTAATGCGAAGAAATATATCATTACAAGACGGGAATATTCCACCGATTTCTGCAAGAAAAACAGAACCAGAAGACTTGCAGCAAGCACCGTTGCATTATGAAAGAATACGCTCTTGAGTTCTTTGAGGTAGCCTCTTCGAAGGATGCCCGAATAACATTCGGTTGCGAACGCATATACCAGATGCAGTAACAAAAGAAGCACATTCATGGCAGTGAACAGGTCTGCCTCTACCCTTCCGGCAATACCGAATCGTAACAAATTCGCCAGAACAAAAGAAAGTTCAACACCGAATATATCAATTATGATGAAGTCTAAATGCTTACTCCTACTTGAATACTGACGCATGACGCATCCTCCTACTCGTTCCCCTTAATCAATTCAAGATGCCCCTCAACATCCTGATGATGCATATATTCACATCAAAGTTCATTATTATTGTAGTTACCGTAATATTTACCATAGTACTTACCATAGTAACTGCCGTAATATCCCTTACCATTCATCTTCACCTTATTCAGAACACAGCCAAGAATACGGCATCCGCCGACGCTGAGCTGTTCTTTCATACGGCGTGCAAAACGATAACTAATCTTACCGCTTGATACTACCAGAACCGCACCGTCACAATTCTTCGATACAACGGTCGCATCGATAACACTTCCGACAGGCGGCGTATCAATGATGATAATATCGAATACATCTCTGGACTCCTTCAGCATTCTCTGGAATCTGCTGTTCCCAAGCAACTCACTGGGGTTCGGCGGAACCGGTCCCGCAAAGAGCAGATAGAAATTGGGCACATCCGTTACACAGAGCGCATCTTCCATGGTTACACGTCCTGCAAGGTAATTCGTCAAACCGTAGCGTACACGCCCCTTACGATAACGCGCCTTCATTACCGACCTACGAAGATCGGCATCAATAAGCAATGTTCTCTTGCCCTTAACCGCAAAAGAGCGCGCCAACTCGAAGGATACGGTACTCTTTCCTTCCCCGGGCACACAACTCGTTACACAGATAACCTTAATGTCATCCCCTGAGAAATCTATATTTGTACGCAGTGTCTTGAAGGATTCCTTCAATCGAAAATCCTGCGTTTCCTGTTTCAATTCAATTTCCTGCATGTCCTCATTTCCCTTCTTTATCAATACTCATCCACATATTCATTTCATAACTGCAAGCCAAAATATTCTGCATGAAATCATGATTTCGTTTCATTTAAATCAATTACATCAATCTCTTCCGAGTTCTTCCTGACACTCTTCTGCAAACTATTCGACGTCGCTTTTTTCTTTTTCTTCTTGGCAGTTGTCTGCGTATCGGGAATCAGCGCAAGGATACTCATATCCAGATATTTTTCAACGTCTTCGGCAGTCTTAATCGTATCATCAAGCATGAAACGAAGTGTAAACACACCTGCACTGAGTGCAAATCCGGCTGCCAGACCAAGCACAGTCCATTTAAGAACAGAAGGCCCGGAGGGCTCTGTCGGGAAATTCGCCTCATCTGCTACGTTAACGGCCTCTACGTCCGTTACCTCCTTGATATGCACTGCTGCTTCCTCGCGGATGGCATTCGCCAGAAGCTGCGCATTCGCCGGATTGGGATCCGTCACCGTAATGTTAATAATACGAGTATTGCTCTCATTGATGACAACCACACGTTCACGTAACTGTGCATAGGTTTCATTCACGGCACATTTCTCAATCACATTCTCTAATACGGTACGTCCGGTAATCAGCTGCTCATAATCCTTGGTCAACTGCGTCGCAAGCTGCGTATCATTATAAGTCATCGCATTCTCGTTTTGCTTGCTCAAGATATAAATACTTGTCGTAGACTCATATTCCGGTGTCAAATAAAGTGTACTGTATAACAATCCGGCAACACCGAATACTACCGTAGCCAACAGGATAATCCACCAGTGGCGAAGCATCTCTCCTACAAGTTCCAACAAATCAATTTCTATTTCTGTATCATTTTGTTTTTTCATTTTTCGTAATCTTCCTTCTGACTGATTCTATCTGATTCTCACTGTCTGCTTACTGCTCCGACAGGATATTTTGTAACGCATTCTCGTACAACAGTTCATTCGCATATTCTTCGCCGTACTTCTTTCGCAAAATACCTGCACACTTCTTCATCTTCGGAGCACGTTTCTTCGCTTCATGCGTATCCGTTCCGATGTAGTGTACCAGCTGTTTTTTCAAAAGCTTATGTACAAACATCTTCGCCTTAAACCCTGCTTCCCCGGTCACCGAAGCCGCATTCACCTGAAGTTCAACGCCCATGTCATAGACTTCCTCTACGTTCTTCATGTTCTTAAGCATGCACTCATAGCGTTCCACATGCGCAATAATGGGATGAAATCCAAGTCCGCGGACGGTATCAAGCGCATTACGGATTCGTCTGTAGTCTGCAAAAGGATTAAATTCAACTAACATTCGGCTCCCGCCATTCATGGAAAGAAGCTTCCCTTCCTCCACAGCCTCTTCGATATCACTGAAATAGTAAACTTCATTGCCTGCAAGCAGCACAATCCCGATTCCGGCATCTTCAGCAGCACTCTGTACTTTCGCAAGCAGTGCTTTGATTTCTTCCGGACTCGCCTGATAACGATTCTCCTTATAATGCGGCGTCGCAACCATGTGCGTAATGCCCTCGTCTGCCGCAATTGCGAGCATCTGAAGTGTTTCCTCCATATCGGCTGCTCCGTCGTCAATACCGGGCAAAATATGGCTGTGAATATCTATCATTATTTCGGTATTTTTATTCTGTTTCATCACAACTCCACACTTTCAACATTGTATCATGTATATACTTCATATCAGTATAACATTCTAGAACATGGTGGTCAACGAAAAACGCAAAATATAGTAGATTTATGTCAAATATTGCTGTCAAAAATACCATATATCCAGTCTATTTTATTGTCTTTTAGTATACAAGCTGTAAATACTGGAAAAATTCAAAAAATCTGCCACACTTTTGTATGGCAGATTCCGATTCAAACGTTTCACTTTTTAACAGAAAAATAGATTAATTTGCATTCGATTGCGACTTATCTGCAACGCTCTCCGTATACCTCTTCACCATCGATGAAAACCCACAGCGTTTTGGTGAAAACCTCCAGCGGATTGCCGCTGTAAATCGCAATATCTGCATCTTTTCCCGCACGAAGACTTCCTACTCGTTCGTCCACACGACAGATACGCGCCGCATTAATCGTGATGGCTCTCAAGGCAGCCTCAAGTTCCATGCCGGAGCGAACGGCGATTCCTGCACAAAGCGGCAGGTACTGGAGCAGTGTAACAGGATGGTCCATCGTAATTGCTGTCAGAATTCCGGCATCACTTAAGACTCTGTTGGTTTTGAAATTCATATACTGGACTTCAGGCTTGGAACGCGCCGTCAAATCCGGTCCGATAATGACCGGAAATCCTGACTCCTTGATCTGCTGTGTAATCAGGTGCCCCTCCGTGCCGTGATCAATCGTAATATCCACATCAAATTCTTTGGCAATCCTGATTGCCGTTAAGATATCATCCGCCCGATGAGCATGTGCCTTAAGCGGAATCTCCTTTTCCAAAACAGGAATCCACGGCTCCATCTCGAAATCCTCCGCTTCAATTTTACCTGCTTTTTTATCCTGCAGATATTGCTTTGCATCCCACAAGGTCCGTCGTAAAAGCGCCGCCGTTCCCATCCGTGTCGAGGGAAAAACATCCTTATCCCCGTACATCGTCTTCGGATTCTCACCGAATGCCACCTTCATGGCTGCAGGATTTTTCACCACCATATCATCAATACAGCGGCCGTGCGTTTTCATATAAACAAACTGTCCCCCTACCACGTTAGCACTGCCGGGGCCCACCATGACCGAAGTAACCCCTGCCGCAATCGCATCGTGAAAAGCAGGGTCCATCGGATTGATTCCATCAAGCGCACGAAGCTGGGGTGTAACCGGATTCGTGCCTTCATTGCAGTCGTCTCCGATCATCCCCAGCTTTTCTTCTATAATACCGATGTGTGAATGGGCATCAATCAGGCCGGGCATCACCCATGCACCCTTGACATCAAGCACCCGCTCGCCCTCACGCGCCTGTGGGCAGTCTGACATCGGACCGACTGCCTCAATGATTTTATCCTGCGTGCGTACGTAGCCCTTTTCCAGGATTTCTCCCTCCATCGTCAGTACTCTTCCGTTTATAATCAGCATACCATCTTCCTCCAAAAATCAAAATACATAAGACAGTATGCCCGTTTCGAATAAAAATATCCTGATTTATCTATGAGAGGAAATTTAGATTGTAAGCGTAAGTACTTCTTCCTCGTTTTCCGCGGTCAGTTTGAGGGCCACCGCATTGATACCGCTGTCGAGTACGTAATCTCCCTTGAAGCCTTCCAGACGGACAAAGCCATTCTCGTCCGTACAAACTTCTTCATCTGTCCACCACTCTCCCTTAATCATTTCCTTGAGGCGGTTATAAACAGGCTTCACGGTATTATCCTGATGAATAAATCCGCTGGGGGCTTTCAACCACATGCCGTCTGCGAAATCCCATCCTGTTACGGCTTCTACCAGAGGATGCTCAAACAAAATGCGGTACATCTCTTCCCACTCGTTCATCTGACGTTCCTCAAATTCAGGGGTAGACGGCCACTCATCTACCTGATGGTCATTCAAGTCAACAATATGCGGCGGGATAAGTTCCCCTGATACAAGAGTATTTTCCGTGAAATGAATCGGCATATTGAAATGCGAATAGCGCTCCAATACCGCATGCAATTTTTCCGCTCCCCAATAACCCTGATGCTGATGTGACTGAATACCGATTACGTCAATCGGTGCTCCTGCTGCCAAGGCACTTTCAAGTAAAATATCATATGCCACGGAAGTATTGAAATCATTCAACAAAAGTGTGGAATCCGGATTCATTGCCTTTGCTTCGTCAAAAACCATTTTAATCAGATTCACACGACCATGTTCCTTGCAGATACGTGTAATTGCATTATCATATTTATCGAAATCGGGCATGATAACCACTTCATTGATTACATCCCACATATCAATCGTGCCCTTGAACTGTGTCACATCGCGGTCAATTCGCTCCAGCTGTTTTTTCAAAATAGTCTCGTTATCATATTTCATGAGCCAGTCCGCACATACCGTATGCCAGCAAAGCGGATGTCCTTTGACCTGAATATTGTTTTCCTTCATGAACTTAGCTGCGGCCATACGGCTTTCCCACTTCGGGCTGCCCTCAACAGGCTCGTAAGTCCCCCAATAGAACGGAAGTGTCCCATAGTTAAACACTTCTTTCCACAAATCCACTCTTTCTTTCGCAATTGCTTTCCACTCAGGATTTTCAAGCTCATAAAAAGCATTGATATCAAAAGCGCCGCAACCGAATAAGAATTCATGATTTGTCTGGCGAAGACGCAGCTTTTTATTTGCAACCGGATTACCTGCGGCATCCACAACTCTTACCACTTTTCCCGCCCTGCGATGTGCCAGTTTTTCGAATTTACCCATAAAATTTTCTCTCCTTTTTTGGTTTGATTGAAACAGTTTCTTTATCTAAAACACTTCTCATAACAGAAGCGCTTCTTTCTTTTCTTTCGGCAATTTTTTGCGCCAGGAGAAATATCTCCAGAAACAGAAGACTGCGCTAATCAGCCACACTACACCGGTAGACCACCAGATTCCCCATAGACCGATGAACGGAATCATCGTCATCGCAATCGGAATTGTGATACGGCCGAGAACTTCTACCACACCGTTAATCAGTGCAAACATTGCATCCCCAACGCCGTTTAAGACACCGCGCGTCATATATATCGTTCCAAGGAAAATGTAAAACCAGCTTGTAATGCGCATTGCAGCCGCACCATACTCAATTACTACCGCATCATCAACAAACATCCTGATAATGAATTCACCGCCAAGCTGCATCAAAGGCAGCATTGCCAGCGAAAAAATCCCCATCATCACCATGCTTTTGCGAAATCCCAACTTGATTCGCTCGTTTTCACCTGCGCCAAGATTCTGTCCGCAATAGGTGGAAAGCGCCGCGCTAAGCGTCTGATACGGCTGGTGTAAAAGCTGTTCCACCCTGCTTACCGCAGTGAACGCTGCCATAACAGCTGCGCCGTATCCGTTCACAACCTTCTGAAGCGCCATACAGGAAATTGCAATCAACGAAAACTGAAACGACAACGGAACGCCGAGTCGGACACACTCCCATATAATACGTCCTTCCGGCATGAAATGACGCGGTTTCATTTTAAAATAGGGATTGACGCAGATAGCATAAATGAAACATCCTATGCCCGCAATCAGCTGCGCAATCATTGTCGCAAACGCTGCACCAAAGACCCCCCATTCAAAACCGCAAACAAACCACAGATCAAGGCCGACATTCAGGATGCTGGCAAAAATCAGGAAATATAACGGAGTTTTCGAATCTCCCAATGCTCTTAGCATGGATGAGGAATGATTATAAATTGCAACCAAAGGCAGACCGATACATTGCATATACATATAGATCAACGCATCCTGTAATATATGTGGCGGTGTTTCCATGTAAACAAGCACCGGCTCAGCTACCAGCGCCGCCAGGGCTCCCATAAGAATCGAACCCAGCATCAGAATATAGCCTGAGTTCACAATGGCTTTCTTGACTTCTTCCTCATTTCCGGCTCCAAACTGTTGCGCCGTGATAATACCGCCGCCGCTTCCGATTCCGTTACACAATGCAAAAAAGAGAAAACCGACCGAGTTGGTTGCACCTACCGCAGCCAGCGCATTCTCACCAACATATTTCCCGACGATCATGGAGTCCACAAGATTATATAATTGTTGAAACACATTTCCGATTAACATCGGAATGGAAAATATCAAAAGAAGCCGAACCGGATTGCCCGTTGTCATATTCATTACTTTAGATTTCATCCCGCTCACATCCTTCCTGCATTTTGATAAATCATAATTTCAGATTTCAATCCATAAGAATAACGTTTCCCATTCCATTCATGGTTTTAAGACGTTTTTTCGTTTATCTTACAAAATCAGCATACTCTATTGACAATACGCACGCAATGAACAATACTAATATAAAATTGATTTATCCTCAGAAAGGACACTTCTTTCATATGAATAAAATTGATTCCGTCGGCTATGATGCCGTACACCAGAGCACCTTCCGCTATGACATTCCGGAAGGGTTCCATAACTATATCATCGTTGTAACCACAACGCCGGCGCTCTTTTATATTGATGGGAATATCTCCGAATATCCGGCACACACTGCGATTCTCTATCCGCCCGGCCGCAAAATCTGGTACGGCGCATCGGGAGAAACTTACGGCAATCACTGGATGCAGTTTTCAACGGACGAATCCTTTGTTACACATTTTCCAAAGCAGGGGATTCCTTTCACCATTTCTGACCCCGAATACTGCCGCAGGCTTTTTCAGCTGCTGACCTGGGAAACCTCACCGGTTATTATTTCGCAATTACTTCGTATTCTTTTCGGAAAGCTCCACGAAGAGCTATCCACTGCACAGATTTCTGCACACGACCACGAGCTGCTTGCCCTGCGCAGAAAAATCTCCACCAATCCGGAGCTTGACTGGAATGTTGCCCTGATGGCAGAAGAGCTTCATATGAGCAGCGGCTATCTGCAGTTTTTATACAAACAGCAGTTTGATATATCCTGCATGGATGATGTCATTGCATTTCGGCTTTTGAAGGCAAGGGATTACCTGACTTACACCACACAGAGCATCACTGAGATTGCAGAGCTTTGCGGATATCGGAATACCGAGCACTTCTGCCGTCAGTTCCGGAAAGATACCGGAATGACGCCCGGACAATATCGCAAGAATCCTGCGCGAGACTGATTTCATACTTTTATCAACGGATTGCAAAATTTTCCGTCTTGCACACTGACCCCATATTGTAGTAAACTAGTATAGAATTTGTTTCACTATCCCCAAACGATAGTAATACACACAAGAAAGGAATTCTTTAAATGAAGAAAAAATTGTTTGCAATTCTTCTGTCCTCAATGCTTCTTTGCACGGCAATGGCAGGATGCGGCGGCACAGAAGATACCGGTTCTCCTGCTGTATCAGAGGAGACATCATCAATCACCTGGGACGAACTTACTTCCGAGGATACTCCTGAAGCATCCGACACATCGGAAGAAGTTGTAATAGACCCGGAAAACATGTATCGCAGTGAGCTGACAAACGAATGGATTGACAAGGAGCTCAAAGAGCAGCGCCCTGTTGCTATCATGGTAGACAATGAAAAAACCGCGCTCGATCACTACGGTCTTACACAGGCAGATATCGTTTACGAAATCATGAACAGTACAGCCAACGGTGAAATCACACGACTGATGGCAATTGTCAAAGACTGGGACAGCATCACACGTTTCGGAAGCATTCGAAGCACACGTCCTACAAACTTCATGATTGCACCGGAGTATAATGCAATCCTGATTCATGACGGTGGTCCTTTTTACATTGACGAATATCTTTCCAATCCCTGGGTAGATAACTTAAGTGGCGGGTTTGCCCGTATCGACAACGGCAAATCCCGTGAATTTACGGAATATGTAACCACCGGCGAAATTGCGAAGAGAATTGAAGCAGCGAATATGGACAAGGAATACAATTCTTATTATAAGGGTGAACATTTCAATTTCGCTGATGAAACCGCACCGGTTAACTTACAGACCAAATCAGATGCACAGGCTTGTTCCTTGGTAGACCTTCCGTTCCCTCACAACGGTTCAGAACTTGAGTATGACGCAGAAAGCGGAACCTATCTTTACTATGAGTACGGCAAAGCACATGTGGATCCCGAGAATGACAACAAGCAGCTTGCTTTCACCAACGTAATTCTCCAATCCGCTAAGTGTGAACAGTTCGACGAAAACGGATATATGCAGTTCAACCTCCTCAATCAGAGCGGCAAGGGCTACTATATCACCGGCGGACACGCAATTCCCATCACCTGGAAAAAGGGAATGGACACTGATCCCACACGTTACTATGATGCAGACGGTAATGAGATTGTATTGAATACCGGCAAGACTTATATCGGACTTGTTTCCACAACCAGATGGAGCGAGCTCGTTCTGAAATAAAACAAATCAAAAAGGAGCTTTTGCTTCGCCGATTCAAACCGGTTGAGCAAAGGCTCCTCTTATTTTACAAATAAAAAACGATAGGTAACTGCACCTTCCGCAAAGTCCTTAAAAATACCCGATTTCATGCAAAACAGCATCCATCAGTTCAGCATTTTTCACGGAAAATTCCGGTGTGATATACTGTGCTTCGCTGCCGGCAATCGCACGATTCATCTGCTCAATCTCAAGTGCATAATTGTTACGCACGCTCACAGAGCGTGTAAGTGTCTGTCCGTCAGCAATCACGGTATAGGAAAGCTCTCCCGCCTGATTATACTCTACCGCCGAACGGATGCAACCTTTGGTTCCATGAATATAAAGCCGGTCGAAGCGTGAGTTTGACTTCGCCTGAAACATCATTCCCACATTGAAAGATGCCCGCACACCGTTTTCAAAGCGCATCATTGCGGCAGTGAAAACATCGACACCGTTCTCATTCATTTCGCCAACCGCCTTCACAAATAACGGTTTCGAATCGTTAAGCGTCAAAATCATCGTAGTACAATAGCATCCCAGATCGTACATTGCACCACCGCCAAGTTCTTTGTATAGCCTGATATCTTCCTCATATCCCTGTGTCAAAAATGCCGTCTCTATATATTCGACTTCGCCGATAATACCGCTTTCAACTTCCGCTTTCACAGCCTTCACATACGGACTGTGCAAATACGCATACGCTTCTGCAAGGATTACATGATTCTCTTTTGCAACCGCATACATTTGGGCTGCCTCTTCCGGATTCAGCGCAAGCGGCTTCTCACACAATACATGCTTTCCCGCGTTCAGCGCTTTGATTACCCATTCGTAATGCAGATTGTTCGGCAGGGGAATATAAACAGCCTGTACTGCTTCGTCGGAAAGCAGCGTATCATATCCGACATACCCCTTCTCGAAACCAAACTTTTCCTGATAGGCAGAAACTTTTGCCTGCGTTCTTCCCGCAATCGCGTATAATTCACAACCCTCTGCCTGTAACATACCCGGAATCACACCCCAATCCGCAACATTAGCCGTACCCATTACACCCCATTTGATAGCCATAAAATACCTCGCCTTCTTTTTTTGATAAACTCATCTTATGCTATATTGCATCATCTGTGTATTATTATACCATCCGTTCTTTGTTCCAGTCGAGCAAAATCTTAACAATACGTTCACTCGCATGTCCGTCTCCGTACGGATTAACCGCCTTCGCCATTGCATCATAAGCATTCTTATCATCCAGCAAAAGTACCGCATTCCGGTAGATAACATCTTCGTCAACCCCTACAACCT
Source organism: Lachnospiraceae bacterium (assembly GCA_045530835.1). Classification (GTDB taxonomy): domain Bacteria; phylum Bacillota; class Clostridia; order Lachnospirales; family Lachnospiraceae; genus UBA3766. The sequence goes on from JAZSCW010000042.1 coordinate 16,467, forward strand.
TAACAGTCCCTGCTTCAACTGCTTCCGGACGCTCCGTTTCCGTACGGAGTACAAGCACCGGTACTCCACACGCAGGTGCCTCTTCCTGCAGACCGCCCGAATCCGTCATTACAAGATAACTTCTTGCCATCAGATTGTGCATGTCTTCCACATCAAGCGGACGAATCAGATGAATATTTCCGCACTCCCCAAGAATCCGTTCTGCCGTTTCACAAACAACCGGATTCATATGCACGGGATAAACCACTTCAATATCGGGATACGCTGCCGCAAGGCGTTTCACGGCACGGCAGATATTTTCGAGAGGTTCGCCAAGATTTTCCCGACGGTGCGCTGTCATAAGCACACAACGTTTTCCCAAGAAATCAATCTTTTGCAACTCTTCATCCTTAAACGCATAGTCCTCTTTCACCGTTGTGGAGAACGCATCAATCACCGTGTTTCCGGTTACAAAAACACCCTCTTTGACGTTCTCATTCCATAGATTTTGCTTATTGTTCTGTGTCGGTGCAAAATGCAAATCGGCAATTCTGCAGGTCAGACTACGATTCATCTCTTCCGGAAAAGGCGACCACTTATCAAATGTTCTTAGTCCGGCCTCCACATGTCCTACCGGAATCTGCTGATAAAAGCATGCCAAGGCAGCAACAAAAGAAGTTGAAGTATCTCCATGCACCAGTACGATATCCGGTTTCTCCTTCTGCAAAACCTCTTCCATACGCTCCAATACAGACGTGGTAATTGTAGTAAGTGTCTGCTTCGGACGCATGATTTCCAAATCATAATCTACCTTCGTCTGAAAAATATCAATGACCTGATAAAGCATTTCCTTGTGTTGTCCGGTCAGACATACAATACTTTCTATTCCGTTTTCCTTCTCTAACTGTTTTACAAGCGGACACATTTTAATTGCTTCCGGTCTTGTACCAAATACACTCATTACTTTCATTTCTTTCGTCCCTACTTTCTACCATCACACTGTTCTTAATTTGCACATCCGTCATACAAATCTGTTATATGCGCATCCAGAAAAGCCCCCCGCACATGTATCGCATTTTTGAGCTGTGTCACAGCCTCTTCATAATTATTCGGATTGACATGCATCTCATTTGTATCGGAAAGCATTTTATTGTAAAAAGAATATCCCCAGATTGCATAATTTCTGTCTATTGCCGGACCCAATTCCTCCCTGTAGGTATCAACGGAGGCAAATAATTTTTCTTCTGACAGTGTATCCTTACGAAGTTCCCGGTAACGCTCTACAACACGGTCAACAAAGGCCTTATCCTTCAGTAACACATGAAACCATGCATTTTCCCGTACATAAAATGCAGTATAGTCCATCGCAAACCACTGGTAATTATCAAAGCAGTTATTATAATCCCACATCGCAATCTGCATTTTCCCGCCAAGCTCTTTGTAAATATATGTGGACAAATTACCCGCGTCATGATTCATCACAAATTCACTTAAAATATAATAATCCACAAAAGAATCCACATCAATATACTTCGCATAACCGTTAACAGGGTCCGCAAAATTTTCTCCGTAAAGCACATTTTCAAACCTATCAATATCCTTTGTAATCCATTTGCGTTGTTCCTCTGTCAGATTGTTTTGCGTCGGATAATCGATATACAAATCATTATTGGTCTTACCTGCATAATGCCCGTATACCTCCAGCGGATTTTCTTCCGTCTCGACACGATCTCGTTTCACAATGTATGCCGTTTCACCGCTTGCAAGTCCAAACTCGCACAGACGCAGACGTGTCTCACCATTCGTCACCGGTTCAAGTGCAAGATACACACCCTGATATTCTCCGTTAATAAATAATTCCATATAACGGCTGTCCGGTGCCCACTCGGCAACCTCTCGTCCCATCCCGTATACCAGGCGGTTTCGCATCATAGTTTTATCAAGAAACGGACCGTTTAGAACCCATTCGCTGTTTTCACCCATCCCAAGAAAAGGATAATTTTTGGCATTGGTACTTCCCTCTTTTTTGAAAAATTTGATTCTGTACTGTTTTTTATCAAACTGTGAATAGGAAGAGGCACCACGGTAATTAATCTGTATGTCTGCTTCGTAATCCGGCATGTCCATAATGCTCCTTGTACTTCCGTCCGCCGGTGCATCTGCCACCGCAATCGTAGACCAGATTTTTTCTTCCTTGGAAATCACTGCCCCATTTGTATTAATATGTACCACCGGCAAGTGCGTCTCAAACGCATCCAGTCCATAGTATTCCAGATATTCCGTATCGGGCGCAATGTGATTTTGGACAGTCCTTCCGCGCTCCTTCTTCACTTCCCGCTCCGGCTCATATCGGGTTAAAAAATACTGCGCAGCAAAAACCGTTACCAGCAAAAGCAGTACCATTCCTGCGCATATCAATGTTTTTTTCATACAGGTTCTCCGTTTTATCTGGAAATATCATCCTGCTGTTCCACAAGATTTACTCCCGTTACACCATCAATCTTCATCAGCCGCTGTGAAATATCAACGAGATTCTTTTTATCCGCTTTCTTCAAAACATCTTCCGGGACACGGTAGACGGTTTCGCATCCAAACTCTGACATATTTTTAATTGTCTGATGCGCCTTGCCGTCAAAATGTTGTTCCACCGTTGTTTCAACCTCATTCTGTGCTTTCACGTCAGACCGCACAATCAAAAGCTGCTGCCCCGATGCCACACCCTTCTTGGTAAGCAGCATGAACAAAAACAAAAACAAACTTCCGATGCCAACCAAAGCATACTGTGACACACCGCATCCGATGCCCACTGCAATTGCCCAGAAAATAAACGCTGCATCCCTTGCATCCTTAATCGCGGTTCTGAAACGGATAATGGAAAGTGCACCGACCATACCGAGTGACAACGCGATATTGTTACTGATAACACCCATAATCATTGTTGTTGCAATTGTCACAGCACCAAGCGTAATGTTAAATTTGCGGCTGTACGCAACGCCTGCATATGTGAACTTGTATACAAACATGATGAAAAAAGCCGCCACAATTGCCACTAGGTTATTCAGCAGAACAGCAACCAGATTCAAGGATGTCGTATCTGCCAGATTTTCTAAAATAAATTCTCACATTTTTGGTAAGTCTCCCTCTTATAAATACGCCAATCGCGCTGTTGAATATTTACTGTATGCTTCTGTTACACTGTCAAGCTTTGTCAAAAGCGGTTTGAGTGCAGACGGGAAGAAATCATTATACTTAATTTCCAAAACGCCTTTGTCCGCATGTAAAAGCGGTACATATGCAGGCTGTTCCCCGTAGATTCCATATGGATTAATGCTTGCCCGAATATTTTGGTCAAAGGTGATACGAACATCACTTGCCGGAAATTTGTATGCCATACGCTGATACTCTACAATGGTCTTAGGCCGATACACCTCGGATGTCATTTTGGTATACAGCCTCGCCGCCAGCTCTTCCGGGCGCTCCGCAAGAAAATCATACTGGTGATTTTCCATCCTGCACACTTCCTTGCGCGTCAAAGACATCGAGTACTTGATTCCGTCCGAACCGTTTTTACACTTATATTCCAGCTTGGCAAACTCATCTCCCGTGTCATAAATTCTGACACGGATTTTTCGCTTCAAAAGGACGCCATCCAGGTTGTCCATCAGGTCTGCATCGGTCATGGAATCATAATATTGTGATCGGACCATGTAGCTTGTCTGCCTGCAATGTTCGTCACGTTCCATCACTGCCTCCAACAGGCTCTGAATCTGCAGATAATTCTCATATGTAATCACATATTTCAATTCTTTACGGAATATCTGTGCCATCCAAATACGCCTCCACTTCTCTTCCTTCCGTATCAGAAAGGGTTTTGTTCAAACCACTCAATGCCGCACTGTAACCCTCGTTGCCAAACTCATCTGCATTCTGTGCAATCAGAACATCCTTGATATTGTATGTACGAAAAACCTCTTCCAAATCTTGTTCAAGTCCCGACTTTTCCAGCATATTTACAACATACACGCCGTCATAGTAATCCTTCAAAAAAGGTACCATCAATTTACCCGCTTCGTCACATATCAATAGCAAATGTTCCCCTTCTTTGCCGTCGTGGTATACTTCCCCTTCCACAATTGCACGTTGAAAACCGTAATCCACGACACAACTGAGATTTCTGGTGGAAACCGTAATCAACGGTTTCTTGCAGGTGATATTTGTACCATCCTTATTAATTTTTTGCACTTCAACCAACGCCGGACTATCCGGCAAAAGATAATAATTCACGGAATCATGCTCATAGTCCAAATAATTGATTAAATTCAGTTCCGGACGCAACATAAGACTTCCTTGAAATTCGGTCGTATTCTGCATTTCCCTGTACGCCGACAATGCAATAGGCTCCATTCCAACCTGTGTGCAGAATTCTGACACTCCGCAGTAGGCGCCTCTCATTGTCCAGGCATTTTCTGTCTTAAAAAACAGATATTCTTCCCTCTGCTGCTGCAGCTTAGGAAGCGGATTGATTACGGTTGCATTTGACGACAACACTTCAGAAAGCTTCTTAAGGAATCGTTCATATTCACCACAATCAGCCTGATAGCCGTCCTCTATCACCACACGTCCGGGTATCGGTAACACATAGATGTTCGCCTTACCGCCGGTATTCTGTTGCAATGCCTCTGTCATTAGAACAATTCGTTCTGCCTTATCTTCTTCATAACTAAATCTTGTGAAAATACGGTCTTCATAACAAACAAAGTTATCATTCTCATAAAGTAACCCGGCTTGCACACCGGAAGCACTCTGTGTTTCCCCCGGTAGTTGCGTTATGTCAGCACTTACAGATACCTCATCTTCTCTTGCAACCTTCCCCCGGATCTCCGTCGAACCAACAGCTTCCCATGCATTCACCAGATACTGCATGACAATACAACCTGCCGTAAACACAATGCACAGACTCAGCCCCGACATTGTTTTCTTTAACTTTTCACTCATCGCTTCATCCTTCTAATATTCCTCAAGATAACTTATCTGCACATCGCATTTTGTTAATTCCTCAATGCCCGGCTGATTCATACACCGCTCCGGAATTGTTATCTTTTTCAATGCATCGCAGCCTGCAAACGCACTCATACCGATTCGTTCCACGCGCGCCGGCAAAATAAGTTCCGTAAGGCTTGTGCAATCCTTGAAACAATGACTGCCAATCTCCTTCAATTCGCAACCGGGTGCAAACAATACATATTTCAATTCGCTACATCCTGAAAAAGCCGCATTCCCGATACATGTAAGCTGCTCCGGCAACGTAATACCCGGAAGCTTATGACAATTTTCGAATGCAGAGGTTTCGATCGTGCCAAGCTTCAGCTCCGAAAGAGAAGTCATCTCTGCCAGTTCAACACATTCAGCAAAAGCATGCTGACCGATACGTTCGATACTGATTGGCAACGATACACTCTTAAGTGACTTACAACCATAAAAAAGACTGCGCGGTATCTCTTTCAATGCCAGATTAATTTCAACTTTTTGCAAAAACTCATCATTACGGAATCCCGTCTCTTTGACCTTTTCATAACTCGACGCGTCCTCCAGATAGAGGTGGGTACGTATTGCCGCAAGCGAAAGGTAGCTGTACTGCTCGTCTTCCCTCTCAGTTGCTGCCGATACGACGCTTCCGTTCTTCTCACAACTGACATATCCGTGAATCGTAACTTTTTTCTCCATGACAATGTCCTCACGAGCAATCACGGAAACAATACTTCCGGGGCGGCCAATCATGGCACCGCTTTCCAGATAAATACTACCCTGCGTAAAAACATTGCCAAACACAATCGCATCAGAACCGATTCGAATATCTTCCTCCGCGAAAATATTACCGCAAACAATCGCATTGTCACACACACGCACACTCTTTTCCGAAGTGATATCACCTTTCACAATCAAACGCTCCAAGACAACCACATCCTCAACGGAAAGCACTGTAATGTTTGCCACATGGTCATCATTTGCAAGCTTATTGTCGATGGTTTTGATATTTCTGACAACCTCAAGCTCCTTCTCACTCTCTAACAGGCGGGGAATCGTTTTGGATTGCATAAGCTTAATGCTCTCAGGGTATTGCCCGACCAGAATTTCAGGAGCAAACAGACGATGGAAGGTACATCCCTTTCCAATACTTAATCGCCGACCTGCGCTTGCACTCATACCTAACCGGCAATCATCGTAAATTGCCAGCGTCTCTTCGGCATCTACCCAACGTTCCACAATCGTACCTTTACCAAGTACCATCATCTTTTTTGCATATGCTGCTCTGAGTACCGTTTCATTTCCAAGCATTGCAACATTATTCGCACTATATATTTCTTTATGAAAAGCTTTTACTTCTTTCTCAGCAATGAAATCTTCATCGCGACAGATAATAATCTGATCCACTTCCTGTGTTGAAATAACTCTTTTGTCACCATCCACAAAACGCTCTTGATGTGAAAGACAAATGGTTCCTTTTTCCGTCGTTTCTAAATTTTCTTCCACCATCTTCGCAAAAGACTTTCCGAAATAGCGTGCATCTTTCACCTTTTCCTGACGAATCAGAAGAATATCACTTTTTCTATTTTTTGCATAAATATATGCAATTCCAAAAGGAGCCGTCAACATTACAAGAAATACAATCGCCAGTATTATAATATATATCATGCAAACGTCCTCCCTTATTATGATTTCTTCTGTGCAAATCTCGCCGTTTTGGCCCATTTTACCTTGCGTTTCGTCAGCAAATCTGCAATCGCGTCGCAAAAACCGAGACTAATATTCCACATATAGAAATAAAAATTAAACAGTAAAAGCGGCAAAAGCAACGCTTCCCCCTTAATTCCATCCATAAACAGCGCCGTGCCGATTTCAAAGAACGGTGCAAAGTTTCCGAAAGAGCAATAGACGGAAATAAACATAAGCACCCACCATCCGGCAAAAAGATTCATCTCTCCGGTAAAAAACAAAATCACGGAAAGAATCTGTCCAATCAGCAGGAAAAAGGGTACCGCATAAACAAACAGTAACATAATACCATCCACTTTTTCACGCAAATTCATATGGCTGTTGAACAGTGTTTTAAACAAATATCTGAAAAGCACCTGATTATGGCCGCGGGACCATCTTCGAATCTGCTTTGCACGCACTTTCCATGTTTCGGGTGCTTCTTCATAGCACTCCGCGGAGTTTGCATACAAAACCTTCCAGCCACTTGTATAAAGACGATAGGTCAGCTCCGTATCCTCCGCAAGAACCAGCGGATTGAAACCACCCGTACTTCGCAGGATATCCTTACGGAATCCTCCCACGGTTCCTCCGTACTGCGGAATCAGACGCATATTATAGCGAGCCTGCTGATCTACCTGATAACCACCCGATCGTTCCAGATTAATCAGTCTTGTCAACATATTGGTATTGGTATTATACGGAATAACTCTTCCCATTACAGCTCCGACTTCCGGATTTTCAAACGCACTTGCAAGCTGCTTTAGCATGTCCTTGGCCGGACGGTAATCCGCATCAAACACAATAATGATTTCTCCGGTCGCAATCTCCATGGCATCATTTAATCCGACCGGTTTGCCACGCTCTTCACAATCCCTGTGAAGCGGACGAATAAACTCATATTTGCGATGATATTCATCCAGAAGTTCTTTGGTATTGTCTGATGAATTATCATTAATCGGGATAATTTCCAACCGGTCGCGGTCATAATCACATTCCAGAAGCGAATCCAGAACATAAGATAATACCTGTTCCTCATTATGCATCGGCACAAGAACGGTTATGGATTTCAACTTACTTGTATAGATATCGTTATAATACAATCGCTGACGCCCTGCCATACGATTCAGGGCAAACATAAAATGTCTGACAACATACATCACCACAAGGATGATAAGTACAATCATATAAATTTTGATTATAGCCGTAAAAATAGTTAAGACCATTTCCATATGTCCTTACGTCCCCCCGTTTCATAATGTTTGATGGTTTTATTAACAAAAAGAGCATAAATAACAACAAAATAAGAAAAATCAAAGGTTGGTCCGATTACAAAGAACAAAAGAGCCATGTAAAGAACCGAAAACTGATGCAAAACAAACAAGAACAAAATATACCTGATTGTACCGAAAATAACGGAATAAATTATTATCGAAGAAAACGTCAGCAATTTCACACCGTATCTTCCGCCTCCCATGAATGCAACGACAAGACCGGCAAGTACAGCAAATGTAAGCCAGATTCCGACCTGCTGCTTCATGTAGAGTTCGGAATAATCACCCACTGTATAGGGAAAATACTTTCCTGCAAACGCAAAAAAAGCACAGCTTACAATATGAATCATAATACTGAAAGTTGCAAATACAGCTAACGGCCTTCCGGCTTTTTTGAAAATACGAAAAAGAATCAATGCCAGCAGGCAAACGATCAAATTTCCGCAAATCAACGCAATCCCCGGCTGTGTCGTAGGCAGCTCAATATACTTCATGTCACAAACAATGGAATACTGCGTTGTTTTCACCAAAATATCCTCCGCGGGTATTACTTTGGAAAGAACCAGAGTTGCCAGGTATGTCATTACTTCTGTTATACGTTCCGTAAAAAATACCAGAAAAAGTACTGTTGGAATAATCATAAGACATGCAAATAAAATACCGGACTTAAAATTCAATTCAAGTCTTCGATATGTACGCGCATAATAAATTTTCTTTTTACCATTCATGCAAAACATTCTCCATCAAACTACTATTTACATATTATTAAGACACCTTATTCATTAAACACTATGCAAACCCCAAATACCACTTTTTTTAAAAATTAATTATTTTTCTATGCATTTTGTCCAATTCTGTGCCCTGTTTTTACGCATTTTCACGAAATATTCGAAATGCTGACTCAAAGAAAAAGGGCACGTTTTCCGGCGTGCCCATCCTGTCATATATCATTCTGCTACTTTTATACCACCATATTTTCTTATGCGCAAGATTCGACAGGCATTTTCTCCAAAAAGCCCATCCATTGCCTGTCTGTATGTATCTCTCTGTGCAATCTGTACAAATGCCTGAATGGTACCGGCAAAACCACCGCCATGCACACGGCATGCACCGTCATGTCCAAGGATTGCCTCACTCATATGAATTGCAATTGCAAGATTTTGTTCCTTGGGATTTTGCATCGTATACAGATTTTGAAGATATTTGTATGACGAATCGCCCGAAGCCTGCAACTGAGCAAGAAAGGCTTTAAAATCACCGGTTTTTAATGCATTGCATTCCTCTTCCACACGCACATTTTCCCGGAAAAAGTGCAGGGTACGCAATACGCTTCTGTCGCCGTAACGCTCCCGCAATCCGGCAAGGTTTGCAAGAACATCTTCTTGCGAAACCTCACGCAACACCTCCTTGCCAAAGTACGAGGCAATCTGCTTCATTTCCTGCAAAATAGCAGCATACTCATGGGTCAATCCGGCATGTGAGCCCAGGGTATCGGTAATACACAGGCAATAGCCGTATTTATCGGGAGAAAGCTCCACCTGTTCCACAATCGGATTCTTGGGATCGGCAAAGTCAATATATACGGCATCGCCTACAGAACAGGCCATCTGATCCATCAATCTGCAGGGCTTTCCAAAATATACGTTTTCTGCATACTGTCCAATCTGTGCCAGCTCAACCGGAGAAATCGACATATCATGTTTCAGACCGGATAAAATGGTCCCAATCAGAATCTCAAACGCTGCTGAAGAAGACAATCCGGAACCTGACGGTACATTACCTGTAATATATGCATCAAAGCCGCAAACTGCATACCCCCGCTGCACAAAACCGGCCAAAATCCCTTTTACCAAAGCCTGTGTTGTTCCATACTGCGTTTCGTCAGATACCAAATCATTCGTGCTGATTTCGAATTGCGGATAGCCTTCGGAAAGGATACGGATTCGTTCTTCCTCACTTCCGCGCACGATTGCAATTACATCCAGGTCAACCGCAGCCGCCAACACTTTTCCGTGCTGATGATCCGTATGATTACCACCGATTTCCGTTCTTCCCGGTGCACTGTAAACAGAAACATCTCCCGCTCCATACAAACCTTCAAATGCTTCTATTGCATCACAATAACGTTTCCGCTGCAGCACTGTTACCTCTGCTCCGTACAACTCTTCAAGCAACGCATCCAAGCCGCCTTCCTGAATCATTCCTTTTAAATCCCTTGTTTCCATGCTCCTGTTCTCCCACTGTCTTAACTTTCTTCATTTTACCGGAGCATTCCACAACCGCCCCTGTCTCACTATTATAGCAAAAAATTCCCCTTCGGTAAAACCCAATGTCATGATGCTAAGACATTGCGGTAAAACCAAAGGGAATTTTTTTAATAATATGCCACAAAAACTAAGTTCTCATTTATTTTTTTGCATGAGGAGGAGTCGGTGTCTCAGCTTCCTTTTTATCTTTCTCATGCGGAGGCACAGGTTTCTCAGGCTCTTCTACCGCTTCTTGTGTATCTTCTTCAGATGCCTCTTCTGTTGCTTCCTCAGATGCCTCTTCACTCTTTTCTTCGGAAGCTTCTTCGCTCGCCTCTTCATCCTTCTCGTGAGGCGGCTTAGGTGCCTCCGGTTTTTCTGCCTTTTCGGGCGGAGTTGCCGGTTTTTCAGGCTTCTTCGGTTCTTCCGGTGTAACCGGCTTCTCAGGTGCTACCGGTTTCTCAGGTGCTACCGGCTTCTCAGGTGCTACCGGTTTTTCTGTCTCATGAGGAGGTGTGGGACGTTTCTTTTCTACACATTCACCCGTCAGCGCATCCACGGTATACTCATAATGTTCCTTATCCACATGGAAGTGAATTTTGTAATGCACCTCATTATTCTTATGTACATGATATTTAATATCGCACATAGTCAGGTCTTCAAATTTCACACCTGCCATATCAAGTGCCTTCTTCAAAGCTTCTTCAATCGTAAGCTTTGTTGCCGGAGGTGTTGTTTCAGAAGGTTCTTCTTCCTCAGAACGGTCAATTACTTCTTTGCTGACAATCTTTCCTTCTACAGCATCAATCACATAGTAGTATTCAATCATACCGCAGGAAAAAACAATATAGTATTCTTTTTCAACAGGTCTGTGATGTAATTCTTCAAGTGTAATCTCTGTCTGAGCAACCCCTGCATCCGCACAGGCAATTGCCAAAGCTTCCGTTTTACTAATCTGATCAACCGGCGCCGCAGGTTCTTCCGGTTTTTCGGGATGTAACTTAAATTCGTATTCCAAAATTGCACCTGTTACAGCATCAATTTTATACTTATATTCTTTTCTTTCGCCGACTTTGATTTTGATGTCATATTTAAATACACCGGCATTTTCCTGAATCTTAATGCTGACTTCCGTAATCTCGTCTTCATTTATTCCTGCATCTTCCAGCGCAATCTTCAACGCTTCATCTTTGGAAATCAATTCTGCTGCATCTGCATCGGAAAGATCCCACAATTCGGAAACGGAAAGAGTTACGGCCTGTTCCAGCTCCATTCCGGTATTTGCTGCCACGGTCTGCGCGAGACAAATTTTTCCGACAGAAGTACCATAATCAGCTGCCAGCTTACGCTCATTGCCATCACCTGTAACAGTCTGCGCATTTACGCCGCCAATCAAATCATTCGCTGCAAAAATACTGCTGATTTCACCGCTAAGTTTTTCACTAAGCTTATCTGCGCGCTTTGCATTATCATTTTCAACGCATACATTTACAGCGTTATATACTTCATCCAAATATCCGTTCTTAAGAAGAGAACCAACAATTGCATTCATTGCGGTATCAATATCCACCTTCTCAAGTTCCATATCAGCAAGGACAATCTCTGCATCTTTATTTAATGCGGTTGCGGATAAAACCTTGTCATTTTTGCTTACCGTAAGTTCAATACTCGGATTCACATCAATGGATACCACAGAATCTTTGCTGTTTGTATTCATAAACATTGCTGTGCCAAACACCAGAACAAAACATGCTGCAGCTGCAACAATACCGCTCAGTCTTGCGAACACGCTTTTTCTTCTTACTCTGACATTTAATGCTTCGTTAATGTACTTATCATCAACGTTCCCAATGGCTTCAACCATTTTGTTTTCTTTCATAGGAAGATTCCCCTTTCTTGTAAATAATCCTTAAGCTGTTTTCTTAGTCTGGTCAGCCTGACCGATACATTTTTTTCCGAAAGCCCTACTTGTTTCGCTATCTGTTCATAAGATTCAAAAAACCAGTATCTTTTCATAAAAATCACCCTGTTCTTTTGATCCAGATGATCGAGAAAGCTTTCAATCATGTCGGTTAGTTCATTCGTCTCCAACACGCTTTCCACCGTTTCGGGTGCCGCCAGAAAATCAGCCAGTTCATCTACTGCCAGGTCGTAGGTACTGTTTCTCTTCTTCGCGTGGTTCTTATGATAACAGTTAAGCGAAACATTTCTTACAATTCGTAAAACATATGTAAGCAGTGGCTTCGGTCTTTCGGGCGGTATTGCATTCCATACACCAAGATAGCTGTCATTTACACATTCTTCAGCGTCGGAATGATTTCCAAGGATGTTATATGAAGTTTTCAAACAAATCTTGCCGTACTTTGTTTCCAGCTCCTTAAGCGCTTCTTCAGAGCGTTCAAAAAACAACTCGATTAATTCTTCATCTGACACCTTTATCACCACCTCTCACTTATATACTAAGGATTAAAAAGGGGAAACTACATAAATTTATAAAATTTTCTGTTATTTTGCAATTTTTTATTTTTTCCGGTCATTTACAAACCGTATTATTTCCTTAAATATGCTGCCATGTGCCGTCTGAAAGGTCCTACCGGAATGCTGTTTCGTTATTCAAAACGCCCGTGCTGTGTATAAACAACACATCCTGACTATCAAAGGTTACAAAGTTTCCAATCATCGCTTCATTCATGTAGCGTGCATCCAAAATCGTCACCTTGGCATAGGCCTCTACAAGAAGCGGTACAAGACTGCTGCCGAAAGAATCCCGGAAAACAACCAGTTCCTTTGTCGTTGATGCGCCCGGATTTTCTATCGTTACAGCGGAAAGAGAACCGGATAAAAAGAGCTCATAAGGGTCCCTTCCTTCCGCTTTTTGCAAATCATACATCGGAATTCTTTTTCCTGTCTCATGATTTGTAATGATACAGTCTGCAAAGTCTTCCTGTTCCAGATAAGTAATGGAGTCTGCTTTCACAGGCAAGCCAAGTTGTCCGTAATAAACACCGTAAAAAGGAATCTTTGGTGTAACAGCAGTATACTCTGCCTGCAGCTTAACCCCCATTCCGTCGGCGAGTCTGTCAGCAACATCACGGATACATTCCTGCTTCCAATGTGTATCCGTCAGATAATAATCTTCTGCCGAAAGACAGTCCGTAATATCAATATATTGCATCTGCTCAAGATTGTCTGTAAGAGTATCGAACATCACCTGATAATCATAGGCAGGATAACCGTTCTGCTTGGCAAGGAAGTAATTTTTATCCGGTATTATCGTATGATAAACCTTCGCCTGCGTACCGGCTATATACTTATCATAAATAGAATCAAACTTCCTGACAGCCGCCTGCAGTGCTTTCTCAGACAACGGATAATCAATCTTGCTGACATGTCCGTCTGCCACGTACACATCGTTGTTATCCGACTGAGCAAATACATAAAAATGTGTTGCCGCTTTCACACTGCGAAAACCATCCCGAAAAGGAAACTGATCCGTTGCATAACCCTCAAACTGCTCCATGAACTTACCGCTCCATACCGTTTCAGCACTTACTGCAGGAAACTGCTTCAGGGTACGTCTTTCATTTTGGGAAAACGCATCCGCAGGCTTGAGCCACGCAATCAGTGATAATCCAAAAAAGACAGCAGCCACTATACATACCTGTAAAATACTGATTCTCTTTTCCATGCGACTCCCTCCTAAAACCTGAAATACAAAAACGGGTTGAATGAGCCATCAACCAGATATCCCGTCGCTACAATTAATATCAAAACCAACACAAAAGGAAGTATTATCTCAACGCTCTTTCGGATGAAAGGCTTCTTCATTGCCAGCGTAACCAAATACTTCGGAAGCGGTGTCGCCCCTACCATTGCAATCAAAAACAAAATCAGATAACTGCTCAGATAATAGCCCGTAAGTTCCGTCATAAAAGGAATTCCGCCAAAACCAAACATTGCACCGATATGCTTTAATGCAGATAAAATCCCATTGGCATCAAAAATCACAAAGCTGATTACTACCATAAACAACAGATAAATATGGCCGACAATTCGACGCTTTTCAAAAAACTTCAATAAGAATGTTTTTTCCAGCATCAAAAGAATTCCGAAATACACGCCCCACACAATAAATGTCCATTCTGCACCGTGCCAGAAACCGGTCAGCATCCAAACCACAAAAATATTGAAGATATTGCGCATGCGCGAGCACCTGCTTCCGCCAAGCGGAATGTATACATAATCCCGAAACCAGGTTCCAAGCGACATGTGCCATCTGCGCCAGAATTCCGTTGCACTTGCAGAGATAAACGGATAGTTAAAATTCTCCCCAAAGTGAAAACCAAACATACTGCCAAGTCCGATTGCCATATCGGAATATCCCGAAAAATCAAAATAAATCTGCAGGGAAATCGCAATCGCATATGCCCAGTAAAATACCACCGACCTCTCGTCCGTGCCCCTAAACGCTGCACAAAATTCACCAAGCACATTCGCAATAAGTATTTTTTTACCAAGACCGAATAAAAAACGGCGAATGCCGTATGCCATTTTTTCAAATGTAACGGTTCGCTCCTTCAGCTGTTTTTCGACATCCGAATAACGCACAATCGGTCCTGCAATCAATTGCGGAAACATGGTGATGTAGGTCGCCAACGAAACAGGGTTCTTCTGCGCCGGAACCTTCCCCCAATACACATCCAGGATATAGCTTACCAGCTGAAACGTGTAGAAGCTGATTCCGATAGGAAGTACCACCTTCAATAAGGGAAGTGCAAGTCCGGTTGCCGCATTGAAGTTCGAAATAAAAAAATTGGCATACTTAAAATAACCCAGAAAACCAAAACTGATGATCAGGGATACAATCATACCTATTTTAGACCAAATTGTTCCTTTGGTTTTCTCAATCAGAATACCAAAGACATAGCCCAGTAAAATGGAAACTAACATCAGAAAAACAAAAAAAGGCTCTCCCCATGCATAAAACACAAGACTTGAGAGCAGCAAAACCGGATTTTTAGCCGGTTTTGGGACCAGAAAATACAGAATGAGTACTATCGGTAAAAAGTAATATAAAAAAGGAATACTTGAAAAAAGCATGCAACCATTTTTCCTTTCAAAGACTTCGATAAGTCCTTCCATATAGTAAAAGCTGCGGGCAAAATGCCCGCAACCGTTTTTACATAAGACTTTCTTCTACTGCTACAACTGCTGCATCACCATAAACGTTCTGCAACGCTGTTTTGAATGCGTCAATGACCTGACCGTTTCCGAATGCTGATACAATGTAATCATCTCCTACCGTAACGATAATCAAGGTCTCAGGCATGCCGCACATCCACTGGTTATTCAAAGTAGCATCCTTCAACTCAGCTACTGCGCCCTCCACATTCGCAGCATCTGTAACATGGTATGCTGCTGCCGTGAAATTATTGGCCATCATCATATTCATCATGGTTGCTACATCATCTGTTTTGGCAACAAAATCAGGTGTAGCACAGTAAGATGCCGTAAGTGTATCCTGTGCAGCTTCCACTGATGTATCGAACTTAGCCGGTGCATCCATTACTGCAGTTTCAGGATTTCCGCCACCAATCGGGAACTGTAAATCTTCTGCAACAGATGCCTTATACTCCTCCCACGCTTTGGTAAGAATTTCATTTGCCTCAGCAACCTCTACAGCCGCTTCACTTGACGCAACATCACTTACGCTTGTTTCCTGGCTCTGCTCTTCACTTCCTGCATTGGAAGCGTTTCCTGCACACGCCACACATGTAGCAGCGATTGAAGCGATTACAAAAAGTGCTAACAATTTTTTCATTTTTTCATTCTCCTCTTTTCTAAGTTTTAAAACTTTGCTAAACGTATTATATCTGCCGCCTGATATAAAAGCAATATGATTTTATTTCCTTTTTATTGCATTATTTTTATTTTATCGACATCTTAATGCTTATTTGTCAGCTTTTTAAAACTAAGAATATGCAACCTCTCGGAGCGTTTCTTTTCTTCGTATTATTATTCACTAAAACGATAGGAGTTCTCTATCATTTCGAAAAATTCATAATTATCATCCATAAACTCAACCGCAACATAGTGCACGTAGTCATCATAAGGACTTTCGAATAACCACACTACGAAATACTGTGATGCATCCGGATAATAGCAGTATATCTGATATGCATCCACACCTCCAAGTGTAACCGTCGCAGATGAAAGGGTACCTTCTGCATATCCGCCTTCTGCTTCGATTCCGTTAAACATATTGTTTGCAGCATCATACGCTGTCAACCCTTCCATATCATAATACATCATCGTAACAATGTTATACGGTGTACCGTCACAATACTGAATTGTTCCCGGGTTCAGGGGTGTATCATTATAAAACGTGCAATAATCAGACGGAAGATCTATGTAGCCCACCTCAGCAGAACCAACCGTCATCATATCACCATCTACTGCATCATCTGCATAAGCGTCGTCCGCGTCATCGTCATAGTAATCATCATCATAATCGTCATCATAGTAGTCATCATCATAGTAATCATCGTCATAGTAGTCATCATCATAGTAGTCATCGTCATAGTAGTCGTCATCATAGTAGTCATCGTCATCATAGTAGTCGTCATCATCTGCATACGTATAATCATCATCATAATCACCGACATAGTCGATAATTTCTGCTTCATTATTTCCGACGAGCTCATCAACCAAAAATCCGCAACCGGAAAGCCCGACGGACATAGCTACCATACAGCAAAGTATTGACATTATCTTAATTTTTTTCATAGTTCCTCCTTTTTTCATAGGCATAGTATTTATTTTATACACACATCTTATTATCTTTTTAATATTATGTCAAGCATTTTGTTGATTTTTTTATTTTTTTATCGGACCGCGTTCGAAAGCGCTTCTATTCTTCATATAGTACCACGCGGTTTCTTCCCGTCTCTTTTGCCTTATACAGAGCTTTATCTGCATGTTGAACCACCTCATGATAACTGCCTCCGTTATAGGAAGCAACACCGATGGAGGCCGTAACCGGGCAGACGGAATTATCGCTTGTTTCCAGGTTGGAACGGATTTTCTCTGCAATACCGGCAGCAATTTCGATATTACAGCCGACAAGAATGATGACAAATTCTTCACCACCCCAGCGAATAATATAATCCGACGAACGGACGGACTGACTGATTACTTTCGCCGTATGTTTCAACATAACATCTCCGGCCTCGTGGCCATATTGATCGTTGATTCTTTTGAAAAAATCCAGGTCTACAAGCAAAAATGACACGGGCATATCGTTGGCTATGTTCAGCTTTTCCGTAATGGGATCGCAAATCTTTTTTAGCTTATTACGGTTATAAACTCCTGTCAGCTGGTCATGCACTACAAGCGTTTCAAGCTGTTTGGTAACCAGGTAGTGCTCGAGATATACTTTTTCCATTGTATAGTGCATTACCGCTGCTGCGACAATACACGGAATATTGAACATAAGCATCATTACCACATTGTCATACCGGATGAAAATATGTGCAACCAGAATATCCACAATCAAACCGCAATGTGCAATCAAAGAATACTTGTGCGGGGCACAGAAACCGACACACACAAATATCAGATTCATAATCATCATGCCTTCGCCGGCATATTGTCTGTCCGGCAAAAGATACGTAGCCCAGTCCGTACACCATATAATGATATGTACCATGAGGTACGTCGCACATACCATCATTTTGTAATCCTTATTCTTTTTGTACAGGTACAGAAAGAGCAATAACGGAATAAGCACAATCAAACGTGACAATACCGTCTCATGAGAAAATCTACCGAATATTCCGCAATCCGTGATAAAAAAAGACAAATATGCAATCGTTGAAATCACCAAAACACCACGGTTAAATCCCTTGTAATAATCATATTGCGCCTGGTAGAACTCGTTTCTTTGTTCCTTCGACAAATCTTTGGCTGTTCTAATCTTTTGTTCCATCCCAAACCCTCACATTCAGCAAATAGCTTTTTCTCTATTATAACAATTTATACTGCCGGTTAGCAAGTAAAGAACAGGAAAACGTTTATTCGTTTTCCTGTTCTTTACCTTCATTCCGGCTGCTTTCCTGCAGTTTCGTTCAGCATCTGTTCAAATGTGACACCATATCTTCTGGCAATATTCTGAGCGTACGAGCAAAAATCCGGTTCACTGCGCAAAACACGAAAGGTGTTAACATTGTCTTTGATTTCCATCGTAAGACTCACAATATCCCCCTGTCCTTCCCATTGATTCATCTGCGGAATGGAACGGGCAAGTTCATGAATATGTGTATTAAAAATGGTGGGAATTTCTCGATATTTCAAAATATGGATTAAATCGTTTGCCATATATAACCCGTCCGAAGCACACGTAGAAGAATATGTTTCATTTAATAAAAGCAAGGTGCGCGGCGTAGCATCCTTCACAATCTCGCGAATTCTTACCGCTTCTTCTCCCAATCTTCCCAAATCTAAGGTTTGATTCTCCTCTACCGGGAAATGTGTCAGAATATTCTCAAAGGTATTGCCGCTATATTCATCTGCCAATACATAAAGCCCCTGTGCCGCCATAAAAGCAGCAACTCCGACTGCCTGCGTCAGCATGGTTTTTCCTCCTCTGTTCGGGCCGGTCAGAATAAATATTTTTTCTTTGGAGTTGAACTCAAAATCATTCTTAATAATTTTCGGTGTTCCGTTTTCCGTAAGTCTCACATTATAGACACCGTTTATTGTTATTTTATCAGAATCTTCCTGTAAGTCAGGTACGCAAATCGTATGCCCTTTTTCTTTTAACTTGCGACCAAAATTTGCCACAAGCAGGTAGTATTTCAGGTCATCACAGATATCAAGAAGAAAGTATCCGTTCAAATTGATACAGGAAAGTAATTGTTTCTTACAATGACGTACCTCTTTAGCCAGTTCGCTCTCAAGATCACGTGTCATATACTTCATAATCTGGGAAGGTTCTTTGTAGGAAATGTCTCCCTGCTTAATAAAAGAGCCGGATTTTTTTCTGCTGTTTAACTTCGTCTTGAATTCCGAATCATGCATTCCAAGGATCACAACTTCCTCAGGGTAGAGCTCCGGTGTCAGATTAATACCCAAAGTAACACTTTTGAGGGTTGAAATATCCGCTTTCATGCTTGCAACAATCTCTTTTAAGTCTTCTATACGGTCCAAATTAATTACATCCCGCAACAATGTTGCAATTTCACAAAGTCCCTTGGAGCTCACCTTGTACTCCGAGAAAAGAGCATTCATATCCTCTATCACGCGGATGTAAACTTCCATCTCCTCCATGTAATCAATTAAGTCCCAGAGACTGGACTTTTTCACCTGGAAACCATAATTGTGATTTCGATATTCTTTCAAAACATCCAGCTTTTCTATTACAGATGCGAGCGCTTTGCATAATGCATCATTCTCCATAAAATCCTGCAAAATTTCCTGTCGGTATTGAATCGTTTGCACCTCTGTCGGCATGTATTCAAAAACTGCCTTTACCAGTCCTTTATCGTAATCTTTGATGGCTATCATATCCACCAGTTCCGCCAGCGCCAGCTGTCGGTAAGTATCAGGACATACCTTTCTTTTTTCGTCATTTCCGTACGGATATAATAAGTTCATTTCATTTCGCCTCCGTTAAGCATTTTTCCGTTTCCATATATGTATAAAAATTGTAATTATCAATAAAACCCACGGAAGGAAATAGTAAAAAGGCTCCGGCTTTGGAATGGGGTCGCCATAAATGGAATCTCCGTCTTCAAACTCAGGACTATATAAAATGGATATCTTATCACTTGCCTGATATATGCATTCTGAATTTTTGCTACTACTGTGTAAAATGCCATATCGGATAATTCCATTTTGGTCACGAAAGCTACAATTAACCGGATAAATATAATCTCTGATATAAAAAGGACCTTTCCCATATTTGCGAACCTTCGGACTGCTAACGGACATTACGAACGCTTCTGCCGAAAGGTATTCATCCTCGGCAAATGCCTTATCTCTGAAATAAAACACAGTCATTGCAATACTCACAAACAACCACCAGGCGATAAGAAGAAGGGTAATCGCTAATGCAATTTGTGTTTTTTCTTTTTTCGAATGATAACTCAAAAATCAATCGCTCCTTTCATCTATCATGGTACTTAGTTTTTCAGTATCATTCTATGACTAAGTTGTCTTATTTGTCAAAGAATACTCTTACATTACGTAGCATTCTATTTTAATGCTTTTATATGACGAGCAATTTCTAAATTCCCACCCACAAAAAATGCAAATATTAACAATCTTTGATTGTCAACACTCGCATTTTTCATAACATCTCTCTAAATCTCTTTTACCGGATACAATTCAATATACCCTCTCGTTCCAATCGGTTCCAATTGAATGCGCGGATTGGAAGTATCCCAACAATAGCCGATGGGCTGCGGGTCATATTTTTTATTTGCCTCCCACACCTGCTGTATTGCTTCAACAAAATTCTCCTCTTTAAAGGGTTCTCCCTGGAACATAATATATTTGCATTTGGGCAGTTCTATGATATCAAAACCTTCCGGAATTTCTCCCTCGAAATCCATTGATACTTCTGCACCCTGAACATATTCAGAGGTTCCTTCTTTAATATACTGCGGGGGCAGCCACATGCATACCGGTTCACCGCTAATCGATTTGATGCTGGTCAAAAGTCCCCATACGTCACATCCGACTTCTTCACAATACTTCCAGTATTCTGTTGCTTCTTTTCCGCGTTTGATAATAACCTTTCGTTCCGGCTTTTCTATCACTTGAACAAATACACTTTTCACTTCACTCATCTTTGTCTCCTCGCTTATTTTAGAATATTTGACGCCGTAAGGTTTGAACAGATAAATCGGAGTCGGGCATACAGAATATTCATACGGATTACGTCCAAACTCTCTAAAAAAAGCTCTTTGATATCCGTCCACGCTTTCAAATCCTGCATCTAACGCAACCTCAACAATCTTTACCTTCTCATCTCTTAATCGCAATGCTGATTTGGATAATCGCAATCTTCTGATATAGACAGCCGGTGTCATATCCAACAGATTAACAAACAGCCGATACGAATACCATGGAGAATATTGCGCTATCCGCGCCAACTCTGCCATCGTGATTTCTTTGTCCAGATTCTGTAGAATGTAATCCTGCATTCTTTGAACAGCCTCGATATGCTCGTCCATTTCGTTCACCGCCTTATGGTTATAGTATATAAGATGAGATGTGAAAAATCTCGACTTTATTTGCCATATACCTTGATTCCCTCCCTGCCACAATGACAGAGAGGGAAAACATTATCTTACAATTTTGACTTTACAAGTAATAATAGTGGGTTTGGAATTAACTGCTGCACCAGCCGGTGTTACAGCAAACTTTAACGTATATGTTCCACTGGATTTCTTGATCTGTGAAGGTTGGCCATCTTTTAACTTCAAGGTTACAAATGTTCCGCCCGGGTAATAGTCCACAGACAAATCTTCCGTATAATTCAGAAGTTCTATCTTTTCAATCTCCACCATTTTGCCGGTTTTAGAATGATTGCTGGTAAATCCAATATCAATCGTTCTGTTACCGTAAAGGATTTCACCATCAGTCACTGCTTTATAAGTAACCTTCGATTGCGTTAACTTGATTTTCTGCAAAGAACCTTTTATCTCTATTGCACCGTTAGGATTAAAAGTTCTCCATTTAACAACGGGGTAGACCTGATATGTCTTTGCCGTAGAATAGTCATACTCTTTCTTAGCATATATTCTAAAACAGTAATCCTCATATACGGCATCAAACATATGGGCATCCGGTCCTGTAAGCTTCATATCCAGTATTTCACCATAAACATAATTGTCCCAATTAACAGAAGGATTCAACTGAATATAAGAATTCTCACGATCTAATAAATCAATGGTACCAAATCTATTATACGTGATAACTTTTGAAGGAGCCATATCAAACACTTTAATATTAAGCGGATATTTCTTTTCTTTTCCGTCCACAGTAATAAGTAAATTAAATTTATATGTTCCTTTCTTTAACGCAGTTCCGTCTTTCACATTTCCCAAATCTTTAATACGTGCAATGATATTGTGATCATATTCCGTTTCAATGATAAGATTATTCTCTAACACCTTTTTGGCTTTGGAATCTGCCGGTTCGACGATACAAGATTCGAAATATCTGCTGAAATATTTCCCTTGCAGTTTGTATCCCAAATATGTCTCATCAGAAACAGACTGATACAATGCCTTATTCATATTCAGCGTTAACGTTTTATCAATTAATTCATAATTTAAGGCTTTCTTCTGAACTTTAATCGTCTTCTTTGATGTAATAGCTTCTTTCCAATGAGGCATTCTGATTTTGAAAGTTATCGTGTCTTTGGCATTCACTGCCTGATTGGGTTCAACAAGACCAACATAAACATTCCATTCAGAACATACGACATAATACTTATTTTTTCCTATCTGATAAATATCATCGGAATCATACCGCTCTTCAGAACCTTGCTGCTTGATTTTTACTTCTTTTTTGCTTACAGGATCAACAATATATACGGCATCAGGTATCGATAACGAGCCCATGCCATCCCAGGCACCGAAATAAAAACTTCCTTCATTGTTATAAATTTCCGGATTCAATAAGATTTCTTTCGAATTCGTATAGAGGTCCGGCTTTATCTTTTTGGCTTTTAACGTAAGCTTTACTGTCTCACAATAAAATACCGGAGTTGCTCCAACATTAAAATATTGAACAAAAATTTCGATTTTTTTCTGCGCCGCGGTTAATTTATCAATACTTTCACCGGGTTTCACCACAAAATCATAATTACCGGTCTCCATATTAGGTTCTAAGGTATACGGCAAGTCATTATTAACAAGTGTTGCATCGATAACGTTACCCTTTAACACCGTAATGTTCAATGAAGCTAATATATCTCCTTCTTCGTAGCGGCAAAATTCATTTATTACCGGATACTGTACGACTTTGATCTGGTTCTTTGTATGTGTCACCTTAACCTTTAGCGTTCTGTCCACCGTATATGCGTTGCCGTTATACGTATAGGGAATCTGTAATACAACCGTATATGTTCCGTTCGCACAATTAGTAGCTTCGTTTATTCGGATATTCCCGTCTAAATCAATCGTAAACTTGTCTGCATTTTTACCTGCAAGGGTAATAGCACCATTTTTTACTACGCCTGCAGGATAATAATACCTCAAGGTTGCTGCTCCGTACGGCGGCATTATTGCCTTGTCAATCACTGCCTCTGTAGTCAAGAGAGCCGGCTTATACTCAATTCTCTCCAATGCAAAAGTCTTGGTTGTCTTTCGATTATCATTTGCCGTAACAGACAAATATGTTTTACCATACTTCTTAAACGTATAGGGAATCTCAATTGATATACGGCCGTTCCCGTCAGGAGCAGATACAACTGTTTTTCCCGTTTGCATCACTGATGTATCAAGACTCTTAATTGTCAATTTCTTTCCGGCATTTTTGTAGTTATCCTCTGTGAGCCGGATAACTACTTTACCTTTCATCTCGTCATTTGAATCAACCTGAAAATCTACAGTAACACCTTCAAAATCAAACTGGTCTTTCTCATAAATCTGTAATGTTGCCTGCGCTGTTTTTAGTGCTTTTTTTGTTTTTGCATGAAACAGAGAGGCCTTAAAAGTTTTCTTTCCTTTGGTTTCTGCAGTATAACTTCTCGGCAAATACACAGATGTTTTCACATCAATCATATTTTTTGACTCTTTATCAGTCCACTCAAAATACAATTTCTCTTGCTGAACATAATTTGCTATTACCGCAGAAGCTTCTGCCGGATAGGTCTGAACAGAAAGGCCCATACTGATTTGTTCGCCCTTCTTTAAGTCAGCAGGGAACGGCATTACCTGATAATCATCACCTACAGATTCTATCATAGAAATCTCAAGGTTCTTAATCTCTGCCATAACAACCGGAATGCGGACCGCTTGCGGTTCTCTTCCCTCCACCAGATAAAAGGCATTATAATAGGTCACTTTTTTACCTGCTATATCTAATTTTATTTGGTCATCTTCCCAAATAAAAGTTCCGTTATCATCACCTTCTGCGCGCGGAATCAATGCATTAAGATCCAAATCTGCCAATGTTGTATCTACACCATATACAGCATACACGGTGTTAACCTGAGGTACTTTAATCGGTTCTAACACCCTGATGGTACAAACCGCCTCTTTTCCGCTGTAAGAAACCTTAACTTTAGCCTCACCATAGCCTTTTATAATATAAGTTCCATCGTAATACTCATTTGAATAATCCTCATATTCATCGGTCTTAAGCACAAGTTCAATCGGATTACCGATTACATTCTCCACTTCCCAACTCAATTCTTTTTCGATGGAATATTTACGATCCTCCGGCATGGTATCCCAATTTAAAACATTTTCAATATAAGAACTTCCGTCCCATACATACTCTATTTCGGATTCATGGAAATATAAACTTTCAACACCCGGCACAGAGTCAAAACGCCATAGTTCAACACATTCGTTCCCCTCTGCATCCTTATATGTACATAAAACAGAAATTTCTCCATAGTACCCCAAATAGGGGTAAAGAACACCACCCTCTATCGTAACATTTTCATCAATCGCATTGAATACAACATCCGAAACGCTCGCATCCGGATGCTTCAACTCAAACGGTGTTGTATCATCGATTGAACCTTTGAATAGCTGGTTTGCAAAATATACTTCATTTATATTTTCTCTTTCTCCGTTCTCATCATCCCTATAATTTAAATCAAACGTAATATACGAATCACCACTATCATAGATCGCATAAGAATTGCAATTTATCCTTCTCAATGAAGCATCAAGCATAACCAGCTGATTTTCAGCCGGTGAATAAGACCCAAGCGTAATCCCCAGTCCTTCTTTCCATAAATCAAAATAAGGGGATTCACTCTTAACTTCATATAAAATAAATTCTATTCCCGATGTTACATTGCTTGTATCCGGCATTGTAATCTTAAGCAATCCTTTTTTTCCTGTTTCTTCCACAAGGACCGTTGCGTCAAAATCGCTCTGCTCTTCCTTTAAATCATTAAAATACCATGAATACCAGCTACTTCCGTCTGTTTCTTCAAAATCAATTCTTAATCTTACGTCTTCGGGGTTATTGACAGTATTATAGACAGCATTGAAAATGTCTTTTCCGATAATAGCATTGCCGTCCGTTTTCGGCATATCTTCTACTGCAATAAAATCAATTTCACACTGCTTATCCTGCCAATATGTAATTGCCATTCCGATATAAGCTGCAAAATCACTTCCAACCATATCCGATGTAAAAAGATGAAGCGAGCCTTCATCATACATCCCATAATCCTCTTCATTTTCCGGTTCTTCTTCCAAAAGAACTTCTTCCGAAAGTTCTTCACTTGTTTCCTCGGGTTCATCCTCTGAAGTTTCGTTCTCTGCTTCCTCGGTTATTTCCTCCGAAACTTCTTCGCTCACTTCTTCGGTTACATCCTCTGATTCTTCTTCGCTTGTATCGTCGGATACAACCTCTGAAGTCTCTTCGCTTGCTTCATCCGAGATTTCATCTGAAGCAACTTCTTCTCCTTCGGCTGCAACTGAAGTAAATGATGTCATTTCCACAGTAGAAAACACCATCATTATCACAAGCAGAAATGCAAGAATACGTGTCATTACTCTTTTTGTTTTCATATTTTCTCCTTTCCACAAATTGTTTTTCGTTAGATTCTATATAAATCAACTTTTTTGATAACAATTATATTTTATCATATTCATGGGGTTTTACAAGAATCATATCTTTTATAAACGTATCATTGACTTAAAACTTCTTGGATTTATATTATAAAACAGACACAACTCACACCAATATATTACAATTAACCGGTGACCCGATGAGCCGTATCGTCAACGATACCAGAGATTTTGAACTTTTATATGCACATATGATTCCTCTTATCCTGCTCTCAGGTGTTGTGTTCGCCAGGATTGTACGTCCTTTTTTTCAAGAATTGCTATCCCTTCAACCATTTATCGTACACTTCCAAATGGCAGTCAACCATTCTTTTATGCATCACTGCACAGTCAAGCTTCCCAAAGTTTGATTTACCGGGATTCATATATTTCGAATCCGAGAAACCGATGTGCTTCATATCTTCAAACACTTCCATACGTGCAGGTGCCTGAGTATCAAGAAGTACACGGGTTCCGACCGATACATTTGCTTCACAGCTGATTTGCAGGAACGGTTTCGTCATCGTCATACCTTCGTAATTGCCGAAGACACCGCCATCGATATTAACGCCGCAACTGATTTCAGGCTCGTGCTGACATAAATAATATGCGGTTGCGCCACCCATAGAATGTCCTGTTGCGCCGATACCTTTGGAAAAATCAATCCACTGTGCATAACAATTCTTTAATTCACGTACCACGCGCATACTGTCCTGTGCCCAGACTTCAAGACGCCCCAACATAAAACCTGCCTGATCTTTCTGAAACGCATTGAACTTCTCGTACATTTCTTCCGGTGTGCCTTTTACCTTCTGCAGCTTCATTGCCCAAATGACTGCCTTGGGCATGCATTTATACATTTTCTTGTTGATTTTTTTGTCATAATAGTCAACGGTTCCGTCATCGTACTCATTCGCCACAGCCTCATACGCGTGCCCGATGGAGGCAATAATATATCCATGGGAAGCAAGATCGCAGCACAAATATGTATTGCCCTCACGGTATGACTGATAACCGTGGCTGAAAAGAATCAGCGGGAACTTTGCGCCCGGAACATGCGGTGCACCGGTATAATATTCGGCAGTATAATCCGCATCCTTGGGCATTTTCATAAAATACGCTTTTTCAAGGGCTTTTCTTTTCACCGCACTGAGCATCTCTGCACGCTCATACCCTGCAGTGGCGTCTTTACACACGGGGTAGTACATGCGCACGGAGATTTTACGCGGGCCCGAAGCCGGTCCCAACACCTCTTCCCGTTCATCGTCGATAATCGTAAAAGTTTCTGTTCCAACGGCATATTCACCTGTGATATATTCCGGTAATCTGATTTCCATTTATTCATCCTCCTTAATTCCCAAAAGTAAGTTGATTGTCTTCGCCATCACGCGATACTGTTCATCAATATCATAGAACGGAGCAACCGCACCTTTACTGTAACAATGGTACACGATACTGCAGTTCTGAATTCCCGTGTATAGCGACGAAATGAAACCAATCAGTTCGTGTTCGTTTACCTTTACCTGCAGCTTCTCTTTTGCAATACGCTCCGGATAAAACCTCATCATCTGTGTAAAAAGATATTCCTTATTTCCTACCCCGTCCAAGGCTGCACGTTCCAGAATCCTTCCTGCACGTGCCGGGTTATTGGTTGCAAGAATGGAAAATTCATAGTCAATCTTCTGCACGCCCATCAGTTCTGTTTTCATCCATTTCGCAAGCAATTCACAGATGCGATACGTCACCATCCCCGTCGGAAGATTCTGCGCCTCTGCCAGAATTTCATCCAACTCTTCCTTCAGGGAATAGCGCTTTCGCATATCCGCCAGCATATCTCCGAGAATCTCATCTATATCCTTATAAAAGCGATAAATTCCACCCTGACTCAATCCGGTGCGATTGATAATATCCTGCATCGTAACGGTACTGACCGTCTTCTCCAGACACAAAGCATAGGTCGCCTCCACAATCGCCTTTTTCTTATTGTCTATGTATTCCTGTGTTACTTTCGGCATATAACAAATCCTTTCTTTTGGTTAGGCCTTAAAATGAATGTTGTTTCATTTTTATTTAATATAGCATGCAAAAGAAAAAACGTCAACGCAAAAATGAATATTGTTTCATTTTTGTGTTGACGCTTTTTTATGCCATTTCTCCTCCGGCATTGCTATATGACGGGTACTAGAATGAAAAAGGTGGTTTTATACCCAAAGAGCATGAAACTACTTATACCTCTTTAAACCACATCAGATAGCAACTAAACATTCCGGTAAATTCCGCGCTGCAATCCGCACCGTATTCTTCTTCGCCATTAATAAGAACATCCTCGTCCTGAATCAATTCATCATACAGCTCCGCATTATCCATGCGTGCTATCACATGCACGATTTCCAGTTCACGCAGCTCATCATCTTCGTGGGAATAACAGTACGCCTTCTCGCCCGGGAAGCATCTCATCTCATGCATGTAATAATCCAACTGACAGTCTTCTCCTTCGTCATAGGAGGATACTACCCAGTTCTCTTCCAGAAACTCTCTGGTCATTTCTCCCTCCGGTGCGCTTGCTCCAAACAGACTCGGCATTTCCGGTTCGATGACCTGATATGTCTTTT
>JAZSCW010000045.1:0-7580 GCA_045530835.1 Lachnospiraceae bacterium
AGCAGCAACTTAGGCTGCTAAAGCTAATTTATTATCAGCGTTTATATTTAGGTTGTGATTTGACGCATCACCTGCGGATAGCTTCTCCAGCTGCAGTACCCCTGTCGAAACCTTGACTACCCCTTGTGTAGTACAGGAAGACAGTCTGTAAATCGCAGACCGCTCTTTCATTTAGATTATATGATAAAACAATGAAAAATTCAAGTTAGAGATTACGAATCTTAAATTCTTTTTCTGCCTCTCTTCTCTGATCTTTCTTTGCAATATCCTCACGTTTATCGTAAAGTTTTTTACCACGCGCGAGACCTATCTCTATTTTAGCCCTTCCGTTGGAAAAATATACCTGAAGCGGAACAATTGTGTACCCTTTTTCTTTTATCTTTCCCAAAAGTTTCAAAATTTCACGTTTGTGAAGTAAAAGCTTACGGACCCGCAACGGATCCTTATTGAAAATATTCCCTTTTTCATAAGGACTTATATGCATCCCGTAAATAAACATTTCTGCATTTTCAATCCGGATAAAAGATTCCTTGATACTGCATTTGCCAAGTCTTAAAGACTTCACTTCCGTTCCGTGCAGCACCAGTCCGGCTTCATACTTTTCTTCTATAAAATAATCGTGGTACGCCTTTTTATTGTTAGCGACCAGCTTCATTGCTTCTTTAGCCATTCACAAGCCTCCATACATGATTTATTTATCCTGTTCATCATAATCCTCTTTTAAGATAAAATCAATGGTTCGTAACACTTCATCCGCATCATTTACAATAACATGAACTTTTTGCCCCAGACAAAAAGTTCTGCCGGTTTGCATCCCGACAAGTTCATGACTCTTCTCGTGATAGGCATAAAAATCATCAGTCAATAAATTCACGCGAATCATGCCCTCAACCGTATTTGGTAATTCTACATAAATACCCCAGGAAGTAATGCCGGAAATAACGCCTTCATACTCTTCTCCGAGATGTTTTAACATATATTGAGCTTTTTTAAGTTTATTCACTTCACGTTCCGCTTCCGTTGCACGCCGTTCGGTTTTGGAAGACTGCGAAGCAACTTTACCAAGACGTTGCTCATACTGAAGTTGTTTATCGGCATTCAGACGCCCACGGATTTCATCCTTAATAATCCGATGAATCTGGAGATCAGGATATCTTCGAATCGGCGAAGTAAAATGACAATATTCTTTGCAGGCAAGTCCGAAATGTCCGCTGCAATCGATATGGTACCTGGCCTGTTTCATGCTGCGAAGCGTAAGTCTTGTTATCATAGCTTCCTGATGCGTCCCTTCGATTTTGGAAAGGAGTTTCTGGATTTCTTTCGGATGAATAGATTCTTTTGATGCTTTGAATGAATATCCGAAATTACGAATCAAAATCTCAAGTTGTTGTATTTTATCAGCGTCCGGCGTATCATGCACACGATAGATAAAAGGAATCTCCTGCCAATAAAAATGAGCCGCCACAGTTTCATTGGCTGCAAGCATAAAATCCTCAATCAGCATGGTTGCAACATTTCTCTCATAAGGCTTAATTTCAATCGGCATACCTTTTTCATCAACAATAATTTTGGTCTCCGGAAGATCAAAATCAATCGCACCTCTTTTGGCCCTCTTTTGACGTAAGATTCCGGATAACGTTTTCATCATTTCAAACATCGGAAGTAACGCTTCATACTCCTTACGTTCTTGAGCTTGCGGATTGGTCAAAATCGCACTGACAGCAGTATAAGACATTCTACGATTCACACAAATCACGGTTTCCGCAAGTTTATGCCCTATAATATCACCGTTTTCATCAATATTCATAATACAGCTAAGTGCAAGTCTGTCCACGCCTGCATTCAAAGAACAAATACCGTTACACAATCTGTGCGGAAGCATCGGAATCACACGATCCGCAAGATACACGCTGGTCCCCCTTTTCAAAGCCTCTTTATCCAATGCAGAATTCTGCTGTACATAATTGGTAACATCCGCAATATGAACACCCAATTCATAAATACCGTCTTTATAGGAAATACTTACCGCATCATCCAAATCCTTGGCATCCTCACCATCAATGGTAACCATCACTACATCACGTAAATCAAGTCGCCCTTCACAATCCGCATCCGAGATTTCCTCCGGAATACGTTCTGCCTGCGAAAGAACTTTCTGCGGGAATTCAGAAGGTATTTCAAGCCCTTCCACAATAGACAAAACATCTACGCCGGGATCGGACATATGTCCCAAAATTTCAACAATACGTCCCTCTGCGCTTCTTCTCTTATGCGGATATTCTATGATTTCTGCCACAACTTTATGCCCATCCATTGCACCTTTGGCATTTTCTTTCGCTATAAAAATATCTTCACCAATTTTTTGATTATCCGGGATTACAAAACCAAAATTCTTAGATTTTTCATAGGTTCCCACAACCCTTTTAATACCACGTTCAAGAATCTTAAGAACTGCGCCTTCCGGCTTTTTCCCTTTGACTGTATGCTCTGTCAAAAGCTCTACCAAAACCATATCCGAATGCATCGCGCCATTCACATATTTTCCCGGAATAAATATATCTTCTCCGAATTCTTCAGATGTCACAAATCCAAATTCTCCGTTCGATGCGCTAAAAGTCCCTGTAACTGTGAGGGTTTTCTTTTTTTTCTTTTTCATCATTCAATTCTCCTCAAAAAACAGGTCAGGTAATGAACATTTTCAAGAAAATAAAAAACACTCTTTTGCAAGAGTGTTTCAATGTCATTCATCTTAAAAGAAGGATAAGTTTAACACAATGGAGAGAACCATAAAAAGAATAGCCAAAACGGTTGTAATCTTAACCAGCATTCCTTCCATAGAACGTCCTTTATTCTTACCCCAGTAAGTCTCAGCTGCACCTGCGATACTTCCAAGACCGGCGGACTTACCTTCCTGCATCAACACTAAACCTGCTAAAGCAATACATACTATAATAAAAACAATTGTAACAATAATCTTTACGATTTCCATTCTTAACAACTCCTATTCATCAATAGAAAAATACATCAGCCTTGTTATAATACCATGAACAAATTAATTTTGCAAGTATTTTCTAATATTTTATGGTTTTATTGTATCATCAACTTTATACCTGATACGAAAAATCACAGAACGATGCACTTTTACCCGGCTTATCCGTCGAATACACAAACAAACCAAACCGACATCCCGTAAAATGATCAAGACGAAATACCAAAGGATGCACACACCCAAGCCGTTTCCACTCATTCTCTGCCCGATAAAAGCATTGGCACAAATCCTCTCCCGCAAAAGAGGCTTCAAGGCGAAGTCTTACGATTGGTTCATCCCATGCAATTTCTTCCACCGCTTCATCTTCTGCTTCCTGTTTGGAAAATCCCCAGACCTCACCATTATCAAGTCTTCTTCGCATCACCAGGTAAAAGCGATTAGCTCTTTTATGGATTGCAATCATGGCAAAAGAGCCTTGCAAAGCACAAATCCCCGCATAATCACCATTCTGCAATTCGGAAGCATCTACAGTCACTTCCGCAGCGCAAGAAGGATAGAGCATTCTTTGTGTCAGGATATTACGCGCAAGCGGAAGTACAGATACCGTTTTGTCCGTTGAAACAGTCAAAACATCCCCTTCACGCAAAGACCACAGTGCATCATCCGGAACATGATTCCACTGCCATCTCGGATCAAGCCGACCGGATTCACACGCAGAGGCGAAGTTTGAACAATATAATTCTTCTCCTTTGTTCTGATGAAGCACGACACCATATTCCGGTTCAGGATGGTCGCATAATTTCGGAAATCCATCCTCAAATTCCACAGGCACAAGAACAGGAATTCTCCCCACCGCGCCGCTGTCCTGAAACATAATTGCATAATATTTTCCATCCGGTGTATCTACAATTCCGCCCTGCGCGACTCCACAGTTTCGAAAACCGCCATCCCAGTCAAAAATATCTTTTCCCTGCCACTCACCATCAAGACTGTCTGCAACAAAACAAGCCTGCGTTCTTCTGGCAGCTCCGGCATTGGGCCAGTGAATCAGAAAAAGATAATAACGCCCATCGATTTTGTACAAATGAGCACCTTCGTATCCTAAGCGAACATCTCCGTTCTCTTCGAGAATCCTCTTATGAAATCCGCCTTTCCGAGGCGCACTTAACGTTTCATTTAACTCCGTAATATATATCTGCGTATTTCCATAAACCAAATAAGCTTTTCCTTCTTCAAAAAGAAGAGAACAATCATGATAAAACCCTTCTATTTCATGCATCAGCCAGGGACCTTGTATTTTTTCAGCCTTATACAGATAGGTCTTCTGTGTGTCATTGGCAACAAAACATACATAAAACATTCCCTCATGATAACGTAAAGAGGCTGCCCACATGCCTTTTCCATAAATATGCTGTGAACCGGTAAGCTTACGCGCCTCCGTAATTTCAGGCTTTTCATATACATAAGCTTCATGCTTCCAATGAACCAAATCCTTCGAGGACAGAATCTGTCCCCCGGGGCAAAAATGCATCGTGGTACTTATCATATAATACGTATCGCCAACACGAATTACATCAGGATCCGGAAAATCCATATTCGTTAATTTCATCACTTTTTCCATGCGCCAAAAACACCTCTTTTTTCGTCAAATGAATTACTCTACCGCTGTGATTTCTATCAGACAGGACATAAAATCACCTTTCGGATTTCCTATAATAATACCGGCATTGGCAAGTGTGTCACCATATAAAATCCTGTCAGGATGTTCATTTTCACTCTGCAAATCAATCCATGATACTTTGTATTTACGCTCCGGCAAAAGACCGGGAATGGTCAACATACGACTTTTGAAATTAGGTCGGTTCAAAACCTGTACATAGGTGTAAAGAGCCCGTTTTTTATCTTTGGAAACAACACCGTAAAAATCGTAAAGATGATTTTCGCGAAACGAAGCAACACGGTAGTAATCTCCGTTTATCACCAACTCAGCGTATTTGTGATACATTTCCACCTGTCTCGGAATGCAGTCATATTCCTCCTTCGCAATGCGCGTAACATCAAGTTCATAACCAAATGTGCCCGCAAGTGCAACATGACCTCTTGTTACAAACGGAACGTTTCTTCCAAGCACATGATTCGGACAATCCGACACATGAGCTCCCATTGTTGATAACGGATAAATAAGAGCAGTACCTTCCTGAATTGCAAGTCGTTCAATCGCATCCGTATCGTCAGAACACCAGATTTGCGGACTGTAGTAAAGCATTCCCGGATCGAATCTGGCACCGCCACTGGAACAATTTTCAAGCAAAAGCTCCGGAAATTCCGAAAGAAGTCGCTCCTGTAACTCATACACACCAAGCATATATCGATGAGACAACTCGCCCTGACATTCATCACTCAAATAAGTACTTCCTAAATCACTCAAAGAACGGTTCATATCCCATTTTATATAAGATATATGTGCATTCCGCAAAATGTCAGCAACTGCATTATAAACATAATCTACCACCTCAGGATTACTCAAATCCAAAACATACTGGTTTCTTGAAGGACACGGCTTGCGTCCGGGAATATGAATCAACCACTCAGGATGCGCACAATACAGGCGGGATTCCATGCAAACCATCTCCGGTTCAAACCAAATACCGAACTTCATATCCATTTCATCAAGTTTCTCAGTCAGATATCCCAGACCACCCTGCAACTTTTCTTCATTCACAAACCAGTCACCAAGAGATGTATTATCATCATTTCTTTTACCAAACCAACCATCATCCATGACCAGCATTTCAATTCCGGCCTTTTTGGCTTCTTTCGCGATAGAAAGTAGCTTTTCCGTATTAAAGTCGAAATAGGTCGCTTCCCAATTGTTAATCAAAACCGGTCGTTTCGTATTTTTAAAAGGACTTCTTATCAGATGTTCACGATACAAATCATGTAAAATACGTGACATTCTTCCGAGACCTTCATGGGAATATACCATTACCACTTCCGGCGCAACGAATCTATCACCCGGCTGTAATATGTATTTGAAATTTTCAGGATGAATTCCCATCACAACACGAAGATTATCCTGCATATTTTTCTCAACCTGTGCAAGGAAATTTCCCGAATATACAAAGTGAAAACCATACACCTCACCCTGTGTCTGCGTTACCCCTTCAGAAACCAATGCCATAAAAGGATTTTCAGACGCAGAGCTTTTGCCGCACACAGAACCGACAGACTGCTTCCCATGGCCAATCGTTCTGTACTCCATATGACGTTCTCTTGCCCATGAACCATGAAGTGTAAGAAGCTGATAATTTTTGTCCGGCATATCAAAAGCTACCGACATAACCTTATCAAGAGATAATTTCTGCGCTCCGATATTTTTAACCTGAACGCTTTGCATAATAGCATCAGAATCTGCAAAAACACTATATAAAAGAACCACCTCAAGACCAATCACATCATCACGCATAACAATTTCAAGCGTCATACTGTTTTGTTCCATATCCTCTTTTTTTGACGGAAAAGTTGCTGGTAATCCTTCTAATTTAGGTTTACCGTTATATATTTTATGGGAATGATAAAACAACGACACTTCTCTGTGATTCGAAGCATCCGTAA
Source organism: Lachnospiraceae bacterium (assembly GCA_045530835.1). Classification (GTDB taxonomy): domain Bacteria; phylum Bacillota; class Clostridia; order Lachnospirales; family Lachnospiraceae; genus UBA3766. The sequence continues at coordinate 6,605 of JAZSCW010000045.1, forward strand.
CCGCTATTTTACCCTCTCTGAAGTCACCATTCAAATTGCCGGGACACTCCTGCAAAAAAGTATCCAAAAATGCACTTCTTTCACGAGCAAATTTCTCAGGTGTAAAAGGATATTCCTCCACGCGCATCAAATAAGATATATCATCATCCTGAATACGGCGCCCGTAGTAGATATGTCCCAAAAAGCCTTCCTTATCAACAAGTCCCATCACGTAACTACAATGTTCTGTATCAATCTTAAAAAGCCTGCTTTGCTCAAAAAAACGAATATTCATATAAGTTCCTCCATAAGACCATTTGGTGTTAATAAAAACATTTATATTTTATCATATCACGGCTTATTTTTCATTATTTCTCTTTATTTTTTTACAATTTAACAGAGTCGGGGCTCTTTTTTAAAAACCTCGACTCTGATCCATAACCTATTCAATAATTTGATTCGAAAATCTTATTTCTGCACCAAAAGAGACTTACCGGTCATTTCAACAGGCTGCTCTTTACCCATCATTTCAATCAATGTCGGAACGATATCCGCAAGACATCCTCCCTCACGCAATCCAACACCATCTTTGTAATTAACAAGGATAAACGGTACCGGATTGGTTGTGTGAGCAGTAAACGGTTCGCCGGTCTCATAATCAATGAGCTGTTCTGCATTACCGTGATCAGCACAAATAAACATACTTCCGCCAACTTCCTTGATTGCTTCTACTGCCTTACCAACACATTCATCAACTGCTTCCACTGCCTTAGTCGCTGCATCTACAACACCGGTATGTCCTACCATGTCAGGATTTGCAAAGTTAATGATAATCACATCATATTCACCGCTACGAATAGCCTCTGTCAATTTATCGCATACCTGATATGCACTCATTTCAGGCTTAAGGTCATAAGTAGCAACATCCTTAGGAGAATTAACAAGAATTCTTGTTTCTCCTTCATTAGGCTCTTCCACACCACCATTAAAGAAGAAG
>JAZSCW010000018.1:0-20917 GCA_045530835.1 Lachnospiraceae bacterium
GTATAATCTCAAAAGACGCGAAAGAGAGAAAGTACAGAAATTCTTAAAAGAACGGAGAATAATATGGGTAAAATTATAGCAATTGCAAACCAAAAAGGTGGAGTAGGAAAAACTACTACATCAATTAATTTATCCGCAGCATTGGCTGTAAAAGGGAAAAAAGTTTTAATGGTTGATATTGATCCTCAGGGAAATGCAACCAGTGGTTTCGGTATTGAAAAAAATGATTTGGATAATACAGTATATGAATTAATGCTGAATGAATGTAGTGTAGAAGAATGTACAATTTCAGAGGTTCTTCCAAATCTATCAGTATTACCGACGAATGTTAATTTAGCAGCAGCAGAAATCGAATTAATTGATGTTGAAAAGAAAGAATATATTTTAAAAAATGAGTTAGACTGGGTAAAGGATAAATATGATTTCATTATTATAGATTGTCCTCCTTCACTTAGTATGTTAACTGTCAATGCAATGACTTGCGCAGATAGTGTACTGGTTCCTATTCAGTGTGAGTATTATGCTTTGGAAGGATTAAGTCAGTTGATACATACAGTGAATCTTGTTAAAACAAGACTGAATGCAGACCTTGAAATGGAGGGCGTTGTATTCACAATGTATGATTCCAGAACTAACTTATCAGCAGAAGTAGTGGAGAACGTTAAAGAAAATCTGGATGAAAGAATTTTTAATACCATAATTCCCAGAAATATCCGTTTAGCAGAAGCACCCAGTTTCGGTAAACCTATTACTTCTTATGATCCAAAATCAGCCGGCGCACAAAGTTATTTAGAGCTTGCGGGTGAATTGATTGCCGCTAACCGATGAAAAGAAGAGTATCTACAGATAAGAAAAGGGGTAAATAAATAATGGCATTAAAAAAGATTGAAAAAGTATCTGATGATAATGGAAAAAAACCATTAGAAAAAAAAGCTAGAATCGGCAAAGGATTGGATGCTTTGATTCCTGGTTCTGTTAAGGAAAATACACCTCCGGCTAAACTGGAAGGCGATGTTGTGAAAGTGAAAATATCAAAGGTCGAACCAAATAGAGATCAGCCCAGAAAACATTTTGACGAAGATGCATTACATGATTTGGCTGAGTCAATCAAACAGGTTGGTTTATTACAACCGATTCTTGTACAGGACCGTAAAGATTATTATGAAATTGTTGCCGGTGAGAGAAGATGGCGCGCCTCTAATATTGCAGGATTGAAAGAAGTTCCTGTAATTATTAAAAATTTCACAGAACAAGAAATTGTTGAGATTGCCTTAATCGAAAATATTCAAAGAGAAAACTTAAATCCAATAGAAGAAGCTCAGGCATACAAAAGACTTCTTACCGAATTTAATTTGAAACAGGATGAGGTAGCAGAACGTGTATCAAAGAGCCGTACAGCTGTAACGAATTCCATCAGATTATTAAAACTGTGTGATGAAGTACAGCAAATGGTTATTGATGATATGATTACAACCGGTCATGCGCGAGCATTGCTTGCAATTGAAGATGCGGAACAACAGTATATCTTGGCGCAAAAAGTATTTGATGAAAAGCTTTCTGTACGTGATATTGAAAAACTCGTTAAGAATCTTGGAAAAACTAAGACTAAAAAGGAAGAAAAGAATAAACAGCTTGATGCCATTTATCAGCAGATGGAAGAAGTATTGAAAGAAAAATTCAGTACTAAAGTAATGATTACCGGAAAAGAAAATGGTGCAGGTAAAATTGAAATTGAATTCTTTTCGCATGAAGAATTGGATCGTCTTATTGATTTGATGAAATAATATTGAATGTAATGGAGAATAAATATGGGTAGTGCGCTTTTAGAGTCAATCGGACTTGGAAATATAGATATTGCATATTTTATCATCGCATTATTTGTATGTCTGATTATCTTAATTACACTTGTAATAATATTAATTGTGCAGAATAAAAAACTGCAGAAAAAATATGACAGTTTCATGAAAGGAAAAAAAGCCGCTAGTCTTGAGGAACAGATTATGACACTTTGTGCGGAGCATGATGTTTTCAAAGAACAGGCAGATGCAAACAGCAAGGCGATTAAGGATCTCTATCGTCGTCAAAAAGGTTCTTTTCAAAAAATGGCACTGGCGAAATACGATGCTTTCAAAGAAATGGGAGGCAAGTTAAGTTATTGCATAGCACTTTTGGATGAAACAAATACAGGTTTTATCATTAACTCCGTACATAATACGGATGGATGTTATTCCTATTCGAAGCGTATTAAAAACGGTGTAAGTGAAATAGAATTAAGCTCAGAAGAACAGAAAGCTTTAGAACATGCAATGGTAAACGGAAGATAGAAATCTCTTTTCAAATAATCTATTTCGATGTATACTATAAAGCATGTGAATGTAAAAAATGATAGAAAGCCACGTAAGACGTGCGAAGGGAGATTATCATGATTGATATTAAATTCTTAAGAGAAAATCCTGAAATTGTAAAACAGAATATTCGTAATAAATTCCAGGATTCCAAATTAAGTCTGGTTGATGAAGTAATCGAGCTTGATACCCAAAGAAGAAAAACACAGGGTGAAGTTGATGAATTAAAAGCAAATCGTAATAAAATATCCAAGCAGATTGGTGCATTGATGGCACAGGGCAAGAAGGAAGAAGCGGAAGAAGTCAAAAAGCAGGTTGCAGCAGATGGTGCACGTATTGATGAGTTGGATGTTAAGCAGAAAGAATTGGAAGAAAAGATTACACAGATTATGATGGTAATCCCCAATATTATCGATCCGAGCGTTCCCATCGGTAAGGATGATTCAGAGAATGTTGAAGTAACGAAATACGGTGATCCTATTGTACCTGATTTTGAAATTCCTTATCATACCGAAATTATGGAAAAATTCAAAGGAATTGATTTAGACAGTGCCAGAGAAGTAGCCGGTAACGGATTTTATTATCTGATGGGTGATATTGCGCGTCTTCATTCTGCGGTAATTACCTATGCACGTGATTTCATGATTGATCGTGGTTTTACTTACTGCATTCCTCCTTTTATGATCAGAAGTAATGTAGTGACAGGCGTTATGAGTTTTGCCGAGATGGAAGCAATGATGTATAAGATTGAGGGAGAGGATTTATACTTAATCGGTACAAGTGAGCATTCCATGATTGGTAAGTTCATTGACAAGATTGTTCCGGAAGCAGAACTTCCGTATACATTGACAAGCTATTCACCCTGCTTCCGTAAGGAAAAAGGAGCTCATGGAATTGAAGAACGTGGTGTATACCGTATTCACCAGTTTGAAAAACAGGAGATGGTTGTAGTTTGTAAACCGGAAGAAAGCGCTGAGTGGTTCGAGAAGCTTTGGAAGAATACAGTTGATTTGTTCCGCTCTCTTGATATTCCTGTTCGTACACTTGAGTGCTGTTCCGGCGATTTGGCTGATTTGAAGGTGAAATCATTTGACGTAGAAGCATGGTCTCCGAGACAGAAGAAATATTTTGAGGTAGGAAGCTGCTCTAACTTAGGAGATGCTCAGGCAAGAAGATTAAAAATTCGTGTAGACGGAAAAGATGGAAAGTATTTTGCACATACACTTAACAATACAGTTGTGGCACCGCCTCGTATGTTGATTGCATTCCTTGAGAATAACCTGACAGCAGAAGGAACCATTCGTATTCCGGAAGCTTTAAGACCTTACATGGGCGGCAAGGCAGAAATTAAATAATTATAGTAAGATAAATGATGAAATACGGGGGTGAGCTGACTGCTCATCCCCACTTTACGAAAAAGATAAGCAAGTAATAAAGCAAACGAAGCATTAAGAAAGGTGGTGAGAGAAATGCATAAATACCTGCGTGCTATTGGTTTTAGCAAGGAGCGAAGCCGAAAGGAGATGCATGAGCTTATTTTACAGATGATGACGGGAGCACAGCAAAAAAACTATACATCTCTGGACGATAAAGAATTGTTGGCTGAATATTGTTGCTATTTAGGAGAAGGAATCGGAATCTGTGTACGTGGCGTATTTGATGAAAATGATGTGTTACATTACGACTATTATTTTCCGTTTCTGACCTCCACCATTATCAGTTCCACTCAGGATATCAGCATTGAGCGCCATGCAGAGAAAGAATCCTATGCAGGCGTTTGTGATGACCTGAAGGTTGGAGTTTCTTTGATTTTTTATCTGCAGAATATGATTACTTATCTGAAGTTAAGAAACAGCGGTCGTTTGCAGGAGACACCTGCAACTTTGACACTTACGGCTCTTTCGTGCCAGGGAAGTATTATGATGCCGATTGAAAAGCATCATGATGATGAATTAAAAGTACGCAAAGCGATGCGTAAACGTAATCGTCTGATTGAAGAGGCACGGAAAGGAAACGAAGAAGCAATTGAATCGCTGACAATGGAAGATATGGATACGTATTCCGAAATTTCTTACCGTATTCATAATGAGGATATTTATTCTCTGGTAGATACTTATTTCATGCCTTATGGTGTGGAATGTGACCAGTATTCCATTCTCGGAGAAATCAAAGATTGTAGGAAAGTCTGCAATAATATTACAGGTGAAGAATGTTATATTCTGACGGTAAACAGTAACGATTTGCTTTTTGATGTTTGTATCAATGTAAAAGATCTTTACGGTGAACCGCAGATTGGAAGAAGATTCAAAGGTAGCATATGGATGCAGGGTTATGTGAATTATCCAAATTTATAGCTTGATGTATCGGGGAAAAAGAATCTTCTGATTTCATGGATTTTTTGATTGCGTTTGCGAGCACATCGGGCTATAATCATAGAGGATAACTTATTTGTTGGTGTAGCACAGTGGATAGTGCAGTCGCCTCCTAAGCGAAAGATCGGGTGTTCGAGTCACCTCACCAACGTTGAAAGCATTGAACATATTTGTTTCAATGCTTTTTTATTATATAGGAAAGTTCTTATAATGTAAAATTTCCGGTATCGGTATCGCAATACTCTTTTTACTACAGATTGTTCTTAATAATTTGGATTTTATTCTTGTAAGTATATTCATTTTTTGACAAAATAAATTAATGTATCATGAAAGACATGATTACACAAAGGAGAAATTTTAGTGATATACTTAATGATGCTGCATTCGGAAGATGATAAAGAAACATTCCGATTTCTATATGAAAAATACAGGTACAGCATGTACAAAATTGCATATGATATTTTGCAGGATGAGTATCTTGCAGAGGATGCGGTTCATGAAGCTTTTATCAGAATAGCAGGCTACGTTCATAAAATGAAAGATACAGGATCGTATGCCACCAGGCGTCTCATCATTCAGATTGTTAAGACTGCATCAATAGATATTTATCGTCAACATTATAAAATAAACAAAAGTGAAGTTTATGTGAATGAAATCGGCGAAAGAATAGAACCTGTCGTAAAGGTACGGGAAGAGAATATAAATGGTGATTTGCTAAAAATACTGATTCAGGTGCCGCCAAAATACAGAGATGTAATGATTCTGAAATTTTCTCACGAATACAGCAATAAGGAAATTGCAGATTTGCTCGGAATTACTGAAATAAATGTGCGCCAGCGTATCAAAAGAGGTAAAGAGTATGTGCGCAAAGAAATAGAAAAGAGAGGGGGATTAGATGAAGAAGACGGAAATTACAGATGAAATGCTTTATCGCTATATGCCCCTGGTAGATGAAATAATCATTGATTCCATTGAAGCGGATACGGACCGGACTCATAAATTTTCATCGGAGTTCGAAGAGCGGATGGAGAAAGTGATGAAAGATACGAAACGCTGCAGGAATAAAAAACGTAAAATCGTTTGGAAGGTTGCAGCAGCTTTTTTTGTTTGTCTGATTGGGACGTGGATAATATTTACGGTAAGTACGCAAGCTTATCGTATTGCATTTTTTGAAACAATCAAAACCTTCTTAGAGGATTCCGTATTATGCAATTATCAGACGAATGAAATGGAAAACAACCTTGTTCATTCGGAACCGGTTTATATTCCGAAAGGGTTTGAAGAAATCGAGCGTGTAGAAAACGTGATAAGTACGGTTGTAATTTATCAGAATGAGAAAAATGAATCCATTATATGGGAAAAGAAAGCTGCAACAGAAGACAGAGTACATATTATGGATTCGAAGTACGAATTGAAGAAACAAAAGAAAATAAATGGTTGTGAAGTCATGATTTACGTTGATGAGAACCAAAATAAGCTTGTTTACTACGAGCAAGGGCAGGATATTTTTACAATTACAGCTCCAAATATTGAAAATAAGGAACTTTTTCGGATGTGTTCTTCGATGTTGAATGAAAAAAGGAAAAGTGAAAGGAATACTTCAACAGAAAAGTAAAAATATAATTAATATGTTAATTTTATAATAAATATGGTTAAAAAATCAAAAAAATAAATAAATTTTTGAAAAACTGCATTTTTTTGTCACAAAAGCAATACCTCTTTTCGTTATTAATAATAAAGGAGGTATTTTTTTATGAGCAAAATCAAAGAAAGAAACATTGTAACTGTAGTAATGGTATGTCTGTTAAGTGTGGTTCTATTATTTCCAAGCGATGTAAGTGCAGTCGGCCGTGGAATCAGTGTCGGCACAAGACAGGCGACACCATGGATGGTTTATATTGCTCTCTACAGCGGTGAACTTGAGATTTCTTCTACAGGTTTAGCTACCTGTATGGGTGAAGTACAGGGAAAATCAGGTGTTACATCGACATATGTAAAAGTAGCTTTGCAAAAGTATATCAATGGTGATTGGCATAACTACAAAATCTGGCAGGAAACAAATGCGAGATCTTACACGATTGTTTCAGAAACTTATCAGGTTATGCCCGGTACTTACCGCGTAGAAATGACCTGTAGTGCCAATACTGAAACTAAGACTTATACTACACCAAGCCAGACATATGTCCTGCCCGATTAATGGTTGACATATCAGGGCATTGTAAAAGGCGGCAGACTGCCCGCATATCCCGGGAAAATTTTGAGGGGAGGGGATGTGTAGGAGTTGCTGCCTTTTTCATTTTTTTAAAATGTGGTACAATGAATGCCGGATATGCGCATAAAGCATTCCAGTTTTTATAATAGAAATGAAAAATAAAGCGGAAGGTGAAAAAATATGAAATTTGTGATTCAAAGAGTGAAGGAAGCCAAAGTAGAAGTAGATGGTAAGGTGACCGGAGAAATCGGTACAGGATTTCTGGTTTTGATTGGTATTGCTGATGGAGATACCCGCGCAGAGGCAGACCGTCTGGTCAAAAAAATGATTGGCCTTCGTATTTTCGCAGACGGGGACGGTAAAATGAATCTATCATCTGCAGACGTTTGCGGAGCGTTTTTATTAGTGTCGCAGTTTACTCTTTATGCAGACTGTCGTAAAGGCAACCGCCCTTCTTTTACCCGCGCCGCGAAACCGCAGCAGGCAAATGATTTGTATGAATATATTATAGAAAAATGTCGCGAAAGCGGCAGGCAGGTGGAATGCGGTATATTTGGCGCAGATATGAAAGTCTCTCTGGTAAATGACGGACCTTTTACCGTGATTTTGGATTCGGAAGAAATATAGCCAAAAATGGACGTTATTTCAGAAATATTTGTTTTTTTGTAAGAATAAGTAAAAATAGATAAGATAATCCCGGTTTTTAACCATTTTTTGATTAATATGGAAAAAAACACCTTTTTTATTTGTGAATAATACATAAAAAACAATAAAAAAATTGTCGAATTTATACTATTTTACTCTCAATTTAAAAAATGTGTACAAAAGTACTCGTATGTTTTCTATAAAAACAAATTGTATTACGCTTGCTTTGTTGGTTAAATTGCTTTATAATAATGAAATGAAGACGCTTTTGGACAGGTTGTATGTCACCCATCAACTACCAAGGGCAGAAGTTCGTTACTTTCTATTAAGAAAGAAGCGAATTTAAAAAAATAATATAGGAGGTTAGCGATGAGAAAACTAACGAGATTTTTAGCGTGCTTCTTAGCTGCAGTGTTGGTTTTATCTAATTTTCAGTATGCTGCTATTGATGTAAAAGCTGCTGAGATTACAGATGAAATCAGTTCCGAAGCAGGAAGCGAAGCTTCAGAAGAAGCGTCAAGCGAAGCTTCAGAAGAAGCGTCAAGCGAAGCTTCAGAAGAAGCATCAAGCGAAGCTTCAGAAGAAGCATCAAGCGAAGCTTCAGAAGAAGCATCAAGTGAAGCTTCAGAAGAAGCATCAAGCGAAGCTTCAGAAGAAGCATCAGAAGAGGCTTCTGAAGAAGAATCAGAAGAAGCTTCTGAAGAAGTGGCAGATGTAGATAGTATTACATATACATTTGCAGATCTTACTTATGATTCAAAAGGACCTTCAGTAACTGTTGCTGAAAATGGTTCTGCATCTATTAATGCAACAAGCAATTATGCATCTGTATTTATTACAATTCCTGAAGAGGTTGCCGGAAGAGAAATTCAGAAGGTTACATTTAATGTAACATCTGAAAATGCCGGAAACTTCGCATACAAAGCATTTTTGGCAGAAGGTTTTGCTGATGCAATGTGGGGAGACGGAATCACAAATACAGAAGAAAATCCTTATGCAATTTATGGAAATCCTGTACAGGTAATTCCTGCAGACTTCCAGAATGGTCTTGGATATTTGGCAGTAATGTCCTGCTTTAACGGAGATCTTACAGAGGATACCATTGAAATTTCAGGTATTACTTTTGATTGTACACCGATAAAGCCGATTGACAAAACATATACATTTGCTGAATTAACTTATGACTCAAAGGGACCTTCAGTAACTGTAAATGAAGACGGTTCTGCATCCATTAATGCAACAAGCAATTATGCATCTGTATTTATTACAATTCCTGAAGAAGTTGCAGCCGGAGAAATTCAGCAGGTTGTATTTAATGTAACATCTGAAAATGCCGGAAACTTCGCATACAAAGCATTTTTGGCAGAAGGTTTTGCTGATGCAATGTGGGGAGACGGAATCACAGTTACAGAAGAAAATCCTTATGCAATTTATGGAAATCCTGTACAGGTAATTCCTGCAGACTTCCAGAATGGTCTCGGATATTTGGCAGTAATGTCCTGCTTTAACGGAGATCTTACAGAGGATACCATTGAAATTTCAGGTATTACCTTTACTTATAAGAAGTCATCAGGCAAACCTCAGGTTACATATGGTGACAACATTGTTATTAACCCTAACTTCGCTGAAGAAGATCTTTCTGCTTGGGAATTTGGTGTAGCAAATGCTACTATCAAGGCAGCAGAAGCAGAAGAAGCTATCTTTGATGATGTTAAGACATATGGTATCATCGACAGAGATCCTCAGTGGGTTTCAGAAGATGGTAAACAGGATGCAAGACATGAGTTCTTTGCACAGGATATTACCGAAGCAATCAAAGCCGGCGGTGATTTAAACAGAAAGCCTGAATACAAAGTAGAATTCTGGGCTAAGCTTTCTGATGATTACAAAGATGCTCCTGCAGATCAGAGAGTTGTTGAATTTGCTCCTTACATCGTAACAGAACAGGATGGAGCTGTATATCTTGGAGCAAGCTATTCTACACAGCTTAGCGGAAACTTAAGCCAGACATTAACTGTTGGAGAATGGACAAAGTACTCCGGAACATTTAATGTTACACATGATGGTACCATTAAGCAGGTTGTTATCCGTGTGGTTGAACAGGGTACAGAATATGGTAATATTGAAACAGGTTCATGCGTAAAAGGTGATTACTATGTAACAGGTTTCTCTATGACAGAAGTATTCAAACCGGAAACAACTATTGAAACAGATATTCCGAACTGGAAAGATGCCATTACAGATGCATTTGGTGACGATGCAATTGCTGGTACTTGCCTTGGTAGCGGAACAATTACATTCGAACATCTTCAGGCACTTGCAAAGAAGCATTTCAATGCAATTACCTTTGAAAATGAAATGAAGCCGGATATCACACTTGGTCAGGAACCGCAGTTTGATGATAACGGTGAACTTAAGTATAACTTTGCTGTTGCTGACAGAATGTTGGCACAGATTAAAGAATGGAACGATGCTGACCCTGACGATGACATCAACTTCAAGATTAGAGGTCACGTTCTTGTATGGCATTCACAGACTCCGGAATGGTTCTTCCATGAAGACTATGATACTTCTAAGCCTTATGTAACTCCGGATGTCATGAACGTACGTCTCGAGAAGTACATCGCAGGTGTATTGAATCACTACAATGAGTATACATTTGAAGATGGTACAACCGCAGCAGATATGTTCTATGGATGGGATATCGTTAACGAAGCAATGAGCGATAACACAGGTAAGCCTCGTAAGGCTTCTGATAGTTCAAGCTGGGCTGCAGTTTACGGTGACGAAAGTAGTGAATACATTGTTAATGCATTCCGTTTTGCAAACAAATATGCACCGAAGAACATTAAATTATACTACAATGATTACAATGACAGTAACGAACCTAAGGCAAGCGGTATTGCTGCATTAGTAGCTGAAATTACAAGTCATGAGAACGATGCTGTAAATCCTACCAGAATTGATGGTGTGGGTATGCAGGCTCATCACAATTTCTCTGATCCTACAGCGGGACAGATTAGATCTGCAATCAACAAGTACCTTGCAGCTTTAGGCGAAGGTGGCGTTGTTGAAATGACAGAGTTAGACGTTAAGAGAAGTAGTACATATGATGGTACAGCAGCTACTCTTAAGTCAGAGCATGCTAAGCAGGCATGGAGATTCAAAGAAATCTTTGATGTTTACAGAGAAGTAGAAGCAGAAAATCCCGGATCCGTTGGTGGTATTACCATGTGGGGTCTTACAGATGACAGATCATGGTTACAGAGCCAGGGTTCAGTAGGTGGCGGTTCAACCGGTGGTGCACATGCTCCGTTGTTATTCTTTATTGAAGATTACGTAGCAAAGGCTAAACCTGCATTCTATGCATTCTTTGATGAATACGTAGATTCTTTAGAGCCGATGATTCAGAACGTTACAGTAATGCAGCAGTTAGAAGAAGGTAATTTTGATAATGCTATTTCTTATGACGTTGCAGGTGTAGCAAGTTTTGTTCCTGTATGGACAAATGATGGACTTATCATCAAAGTTGTTGTAAATGATGCAACAGATGACAAAGAAAATGATACAATCACTATTTATCTTGATGAAGCCGGAAGCAAAGCAGAAGGTAACTTCGAGAAAGTGAAAGTAGCTCGTAATGCAGAAGGTGTTGTTTCTACAGAAACAGGCTACGAAACCATTATTAATATTCCTATGGAATGTGCATCTGCTAAGACTTTCAGCATGGATGTTGCAGTAGCAGATAATGGTAAAGTTGCAGTATTCAACGATAAGAAGAATACACAGGCTACATCAAGCCAGTACTATGCAGAAGCTATTATGAAACCTTACGCAGTACTTCAGCGTGGTTCTGTTGAAGTTGATGCAGAATACGATGAGACATGGGATAGCGTAGATGCAATTCCTTTGACAATTGTACTTGGTGCAGAAGCATCTGCAACTGTTAAGGCACTTTGGGATTCTGAATATTTGTATGTATATGCAGATGTTAAGGATGCTGATTTAGACGATACAAGTTCTCAGGCACATGAGAAAGACTCCTTAGAAGTATTCATCGATGAGAATAATGCTAAGGCAGACAGCTATGAAGCTGATGATAAGCAGTACAGAATTAACTATAAGAATGAACAGTCCTTCAACGGTTCTAAGTGTGTAGCAGAAAACGTAACATCTGCAACAAAACTTACTGAAGACGGATATGTTATTGAAGCAGCTTTTGCTTGGACAGACATTGTACCTGAAAAGGGCATGAAGATTGGTTTGGAATTACAGATCAATGACGGTAAAGGCGGTGCACGTATCGGTACAGCAAGCTGGTATGATACATCAGGTAATGGATGGTCTTCACCTAGCGTATTCGGTACTGTAGAATTAGATGAATCCGGTTTTGACATCGGTGAAATCGAGGATCAGGTTTATACCGGAAAAGCAATTGTTCCTGCAGTAAATGTATATCATAATGCTAACAAGTTAGTAGTAGGTAGAGATTATACAGTTAAATGTACTGACAATAAGAATGTTGGTACAGCTAAGGCAACAATTACAGGTAAGGGTAACTATACCGGAATCAAGAAAGATATTGAATTTGCTATCGTTGCAAAAGATATCAATGATGAAGATGTTGTAGTTAATAACTTAAGCGCAGTAGTTAAGAAAGACGGAACTGTTAAGAATCCGAAGGTAACAATGAAGTATGGTAAGCTTACTTTGAAGGAAGGTACCGACTATAAATTAGATTGGACCGCAGTTGAGGTAGATGCTGACGGTAAGGTTGTTCCCGGAACATATGAAGTTATCGCAACTGCTGTTGAAAATTCTAACTATACCGGTTCAACTGCAATCGAATATAAGATTTTTGCTAATACTGATATTGCTATGAACAAAGTAGCAGTGAAGGTAACAGAAAAAGTATCTTATGAAGATTACATGAACGGTAAAGTTCCTGCAGTAAAAGTTACTTATAAGAATGCAGATCTTATTGCTGATGGCAAGGTTGATGTAGAATGGCCTGATGAAATTGCAGTTGGCAAGAAGAATGTTGTTAAGGTTATTGCTAAAGAAGGTTCAGGCTTCTATGGTGAGAAGACAGCTAAATTTGAATTAACCGGCGTTAAGTTTACAACAGCTAAGTTTGAAGTAAGCGGTATTGCAGATGCAATTTATACCGGTGAAGAAATTGAGCAGTCTGAACTTGTTGTTAAAGATTTAAGAGCAGAAGAAGCTGTTACATTAGTTGAATCTGTAGACTATGAAGTTTCTTATGCAAAGAATGTTAACGTAGGTACTGCTACTGTAACCGTTAAGGGTATTAACGCATTTACAGGAAGTATTAAGAAGACATTCAAGATTGCAGCACTTGATACTGCTACAGAAGGTACAGTTGTAGAAATCAATATTCCTAGTCAGATTTATACTGGCAAGAAACTTACTCCTGCAGTTGAAGTAACAGTAAACGGTATTGCATTAACCAAGAAAGATTTCACAGCTAAGTATTCTGATAATACAAAGGCTGGTACAGCTAAGGTTGCATTGACCTTCAAAGGAAACTTCAAGGGAAGTGCAGAAGCAACTTTTGAGATTGCGAAAAAATCTTTAAGCGCAAGCGATGTTACTGTAAACGGACCTTTCAATGCAACAATTAAGAAAGGTGATGTTAAGAATCCTGTTGTTAAGGTTAAGATGGGCAAGACAACATTGAAAGCTGATAAAGACTACGTTGTTGTATTCCCTGAATATCTTAAGGACGAAGAAGGAAAAGTAGTAGCAGGAAAATACGAAATCGTTATTAATGCAGTAGAAGAAAGTAACTTCTCCGGAAGTATTAAAGTTCCTTTTGACGTATTGGCAGAAGGTACAGTACAGATGAGTAAGGTTAAAGTAACAGCTACCAAGGTAAGCTATCTTGATTATATGGCTGGTACAATGCCTAAAGTTACTGTTAAATACGGTAAGACCGATTTACTTGCTGCAGATGCTGAGAAGGTAGATGTTACATATCCTGAAACTATTGCAGTTGGCAAGAAGAATGAAATCAAAGTAACTGCAAAAGAAGATTCCGGATTCTACGGATCCAAAGTTGTTAAGTTCGAAGTTACAGGTATTAAACTTGTAAATAAGGCAGCTAGCTTTGAAGTTTCCGGTATTGAGAAATCTTACATCTACAATGGTGAGAATATCAAACCTGTAGTAGAAATTAAGGACGTTAAGCGTGACGTTGTTCTTGTTGAAGGTGTAGATTACACAGTAACATACTCTAACAACAAGAAAGTTGGTAAGAAAGCAAAAGTTACAATTACCGGTATGGGTGCATACACCGGAAAGATTACAAAGACATTTGAAATCAAGAAGGCTGAAATGACATTCGCTGATAAGGTAGCAAGCTTCTTTAACAGCTTATTCTAAATTGAATGAATTAGAGGACCGGCAAGTATTTGCCGGTCCTTTTTTCAATAGTGTATCCATTTATTAAAATGATTTATCTACAGATTTCAGAGCTAAAAAAACCTCATTTTGATGAAAATGAGGTTTTTTAAAATATTTAATTAGGATGATCAAAATAATCAGGCAACGCTTTTTTTATCACACCGGATAAAAAAACGGCAAAAAAGATTTTAATCAAATCAGGTATTATAAACGGAAAAACGCAGGTAATACATATTTGAAGCAAGGTATCTTTTGTAGTACCTGAGGTGAAGAATGCAGCAAACCAAAGTGTTCCGATAAAATAGCAAATCATTAAACCCAGCATAAGGGTTAAAACTTTAAGCCATGTTGAGTTCTTGTTACAAGAGTTAAGTAGCATAAAACAAAGCCCCATACCAAGAAAACCAATCAGATAACCACCTGTATTACCAAATAAAATACCAATACCGCCGGTCATTCCATGAAATACGGGAATGCCACAGGCGCCCAATAGAAGATAGAGCAAAATACAGACAGTTCCCTTTTTTCCGCCAAGTAATAAAAGAAGTAATGAAATTGCAAAAGTCTGTAATGTGATAGGAATAATAATCGGTATTGTAATATAAGAGCAAATTACAATCAAGACAGTTGACATTCCGCAAAGAACCAGATTACGTGTCCTTGTCGTGTGTCTGTCAGGTCGGGTGCCGGCTGTGTTCATCGACCGGTCCTTTCTATGGTCGATTGATGACAGCATCATCAATAAGGCCAACAATTTTATCTACAGCGTTTAATTGTGAACTATGTGACATACATTCAATGTATTGCTTGCGGTTGCAATATAATTCACAGACTTTTTCAACCAAAGTATTTTCATCCAAATCATCTTCATTAAGTACAATGGAATAACCTTGTGCTTCAAATGAAGCAGCATTGAGAAGCTGGTCACCGCGACTGCTTTTGGCAGGAAGCGGAATTAAGAGATTTGGTTTCTTGAGTGCAAGCAATTCACAAATTGCATTTGCACCGGCGCGTGAAATAACAATATCTGCCATGGAAAGAATATCTTTCAATTCGCCCTTCAAGTATTCAAATTGGGCATAGCCCTTTTGGTTAAGTAAAAGATTGTCGATACGGTCTGTACCGCATAAGTGGACAACTTGAAAATCTTCCAAAAGTTTGGGGAGAGCGCTTCGGACTGCCTTGTTAATGGCAACACTTCCGCTGCTTCCTCCAATTACCATAATAACGGGAAGAGAAGTTGTAAAATTACAGAGGTTAAGTGCCGCTGCTTTGTCACCTTTTAATAATTCTTCGCGAATGGGTGAGCCGGTTAATACAGCTTTGTTTTCGGGAAGATTTTTAAGTGTTTCCGGGAAGTTACAACAGACCTTATCAGCAACCGGAATACACAATTTATTTGCCAGTCCCGGAGTCATATCGGATTCGTGAATGATACAAGGGATTTTAAGAGAACCGGCTGCGCGTACTACCGGAACAGAAACAAAACCGCCTTTTGAAAAAACAACATCGGGCTTGATTTCCTTAAGAAGTTTTTTGGCCTCGCTATAGCCTTTTACAACACGAAACGGATCGGAAAAATTTTTGACATCCAAGTAACGGCGTAATTTGCCGGTAGATACGGGATAATAAGGAATATCGAAATCGGTAATCAACTTACGTTCAATTCCTTCATGGGAGCCAATATAGTGAATATCGTAGCCAAGCTCTTTCAACTTAGGAAGCAATGCTATATTGGGAGTCACATGACCTGCGGTACCGCCGCCCGTTAAAACAATTCGTTTCATAAACAATCAGTCTCCTTAAAAAGTCAAATTTTCATATTCAATTCTGCTTTCTAGACATCCAAAAGAGATTCCAGTGCAACTGCCAATTGATCCGGACAGGATGTGGATTTGTAACCGCAACGGATACCTTTTAAACGCTCTATAGCATCTCTGGCATTCATTCCTTCTACCAGGCGAGCAATTCCTTGAAGATTACCATGGCAACCACCGGTAAAAGAGACCTGTTTAATAGTTTCCCCATCTAATTCAATATCAATATAACTTGAGCATACGCCTTTTGTATTATATCGCATAAAACGACCTCCAATTATGTTTTATCTTAATTAAATGAATTATATCACAAACATATCATCAAATTCCACACTTTTTAAGGGAAAAGATGGCAGTCTGTGCGATAATTTAGGGCGTCCGAAGACTTGTGAAAACGTAAGAGTTCTTTATATACTAAAAATAACCGAAAAAGGAGGTTGTTAAACGATGAATATGGAAAATATGGACATTTTTATGAAAATAGGTATTTTTATGGTTATTCTTAGTATTATATGCAGGATTGTTGTAAGTGTGCTATATAAGGTGTTGGTGTTTGAGGCAGAAAGAATGGATGAAACCAAAAATCCTCTTTTGTGCAGCATTCGCAGTCAATTTGCCGGCATGCCCTTAAGACGACACGGAAAATGTAATGTCAGAATTAGTGTTGAAAAGTTACTCAAAGAAATGAAAATAGGACATCTTCCAATGCGATTTTTGCCTGCAATTTCATTGTATTGTATGTTACTGGCTCTTTTATGCTTCGGATTCGGAGCATATAGAAGAATTAGGGAAGGTATGTTTATGCTGGAAGCATTTCCCTTTTATATTGTAGCATTTGGTGCTGTATACCTGTATCTTTTTGTTGCGACGCTGACTGATATCGGCGCTTCGAGGGAACTTTTGAAGGAGCTGGTGACAGAGTATTTTGAAGGGTACGAAAATATCGGATTTAAGGCTATAAAAACAGAAGAAGAAGAGAGAACGATAAATAAGGTAGGAAATATATCAAAAAAAGCAAGAAACAGGGAAAAGGAGAAGCTTTTGAAGGAATTTCTGTCTTGAAAACAGTTGGTGCATTTGTTAAGATGATTACAAGCTATCCGTAGAATTTCAGTGATGTAAAATTCGGATAGAATGTGGCAAAAATACAGAAAGGAAAAGCAGATATTTTCAAGGAAAATAACTGTGGGGTGGTATGAATGAGTAAAAAAGTAGCATTTGATTATTCAAAGGCAGCTTCTTTTATCCGTGAGGATGAAGTGGAGTTAATGAAGAAACTCGCAGAGGACGCAAAGGAAGTTCTCGTTTCAAAGACAGGTGCCGGCAATGATTTTCTTGGCTGGATTGATCTTCCCGTAGACTATGATAAGGATGAGTTTGACAGAATTAAGAAGGCAGCGGAAAAAATCCAGAGTGATTCAGACGTTTTACTCGTAGTCGGAATCGGCGGTTCTTATTTGGGCGCAAGAGCTGCAATTGAGTTTTTAAGACACAGCTTTTATAATATTGTAGACAAAAGCATCCGCAAAACACCGGAAATTTATTTTGTAGGTAATTCAATTAGTTCCACTTACTTAAAACACCTGATTGATGTAATCGGAGACAGAGATTTCTCCATCAACATGATTTCTAAGTCCGGAACAACAACTGAGCCTGCAATTGCTTTCCGCGTATTAAAGAAAATGGCGGAAGAAAAATACGGCAAAGAAGGTGCTGCAAAGAGAATTTATGCAACAACCGATAAGGCACGCGGTTCTTTAAAGAGTCTTGCTACTGAGGAAGGATACGAGACATTTGTTGTGCCCGATGATGTTGGCGGAAGATTTTCAGTTTTAACAGCAGTTGGTTTATTGCCTATTGCCGTAAGTGGTGCAGATATTGATAAATTGATGGAAGGTGCACGCAGTGGACGCGAAAGAGCATTGAATGCACCGTTTGCTGAAAATGATGCATTGCAGTATGCTGCAGTACGTAATATTTTACTTCGTAAAGGAAAACAGATCGAGATTCTTGCAAACTATGAGCCGAGTGTACACTTTGTATCTGAATGGTGGAAACAGCTTTACGGTGAGAGTGAAGGTAAGGATCAGAAGGGTATTTTCCCTGCAAGCGTAGATTTGACTACAGATTTACATTCCATGGGTCAGTTCATTCAGGATGGCTCAAGAAATATTTTTGAAACTGTAATCGATATTGAAACTTCCAGAGAAGAGCTTTTCATTGAAGAGGAGCCGGTTGATTTGGATGGACTGAATTACTTAACCGGTAAAAGCGTGGATTTCGTAAACAAGAGTGCAATGAACGGAACGATTCTGGCACATACGGATGGTCAGGTACCTAACTTCCTGATTCACATACCTGAAGTGAATGAGTTCTATTTGGGCGAGCTATTTTACTTCTTCGAATTCGCATGTGGTGTGAGCGGCTACATCCTTGGCGTAAATCCGTTTAATCAGCCGGGTGTTGAAAGTTATAAGAAGAACATGTTTGCTCTTCTTGGCAAACCCGGATTTGAAGCTCAGAGAGAAGAGTTGTTAAAAAGATTGTAAAATTTTACAGGCATAAAAATACCCCTTTCGTTTCTTAGCTACCTTTCGGTTAAAAGGTAGTCAGAAGACGGAAGGGGTTTTTGATTACTCTTTTCCTTCTGCAACGGCAGCAGCCATTTCGCGCTGTATCTCATCATATTCAGAAAGTACAGGCTCAACGTTCTTTCCTTTGATCTTACGATCCACATAGTTTCGCGTAATGAGAACAACCGTAGGCGAAAGAGAGATGACACCGATTAAGTTTGGAATCATCATAAGTCCGTTGAAGGTATCGGAAATATCCCAGGCAAGGGAAGAGGTCATCAGTGCACCTGACATAATCATCAGTACGAAGATAATGCGATATATCTTAGCTGCAAGAATGCCGAATTTACCAAAAAGATATTCCACTGCCTTACTGCCATAATGAGACCAGCCAAGAACAGTTGTAAAAGCGAATAAAAGCAGTGATACTGCCACAAAAATTTCACCCGCAGAACCAAATACGTTAGAAAAAGCTTTCGCAACAAGAGTTGCATCATCAACACCGGCAACTGCAAGGCCGGTATCCAGATTAATGAATCCGGAAGTAAGAATAACAAGAGCAGTGATAGTACAAACCACCATAGTATCGGCAAATACTTCAAAAATGCCCCAGAGTCCTTGTTTTACGGGTTCTTTTACGTTGGAGTTGCAGTGTACCATAACAGAGGAACCAAGTCCGGCTTCATTTGAAAAAACACCGCGCTTGCAACCTTGCGTAATAACCGTTTTAATCAAAATACCCGTTGCAGCACCGCCGAGAGCTTTTACACCGAAAGCAAAACGGAAGATGGAAAGAAAGGCCGGCAAAATAGAATCGAAATTAGCAAGTATAATAATGATGGCGCCCAAAACATAGGCAAGTGCCATAAAAGGAACAACTTTTTCTGCAACTGCAGCAATTCTTTTTAAACCGCCAAGGATAATCAATCCGGAAAGTATAACCAGAGAAAGACCGATGCAGAATGAAGTAAGCGGAATATTTCCCAAAATATAAACAGGTTCCAAATTGGAAAAGAATGCTGAATTAATGTTTAACGTTATTTTATTGACCTGTCCCATATTACCAATTCCAAAAGATGCAAGAATTGCAAAAAAGGAAAATAAAACAGCAAGCAGTTTTCCCATCCATTCATAGCCGGGCTTTTTTGCCAGACCTTCCTCAAGGTAATACATTGCACCACCGGACCATTCGCCGTCTTTGTTGCGCTTTCGATAAAAGATTCCAAGCACATTTTCTGAAAAATTAGTCATCATTCCGAAAAATGCAGCAATCCACATCCAAAAAACAGCACCGGGACCACCAAGTACAATTGCAGCAGAAACACCGGCAATGTTACCGGTACCAATGGTAGCCGCTAAGGCAGTACACATAGCCTGAAACTGTGAAACACTTCCGGCTTCTTTTTTATTATGGGAATCCTTTTGGAAAACACCACCCATGGTCTTTTTAACCCAATGGGGAAGATGCGTAACTTGAAAAAAATTCGTAAGAACTGTCATTAGAATACCGGTTCCTATTAATAATAGAAGTCCGATTTTGACCCAGACAAATTCATTGATGATACCATTGATGTGTTCCAGTGCCTGAAATAGTGAGCCGGAAGTGATATCCGGTTCGACACTTGTTAGAATAATAGAAGTCGCAATTAAAGATGTTTTCATATAATCTTCCTTTCTCTGATAGTTTACTTTACAAAAGTCAAAGCAATTAATCGTAAGGAAGTTTACACATCCTATTTAGAATAATATCTCTGTCCTTTTGCCTGAGAGATCGACGGCAGAAACCGTCTTACACCTTCGGCGCTTGCATGGCAAGGCTCTCCAGAAATCTATACAAGCACAATTTTACAGAAGATTTGCAGTCGTGTCAATGAGTTTCAAATTAAGGAGGAAATAAAATAAAAATTGTGTTTCTACTATATAAAGATATATTAATTAAAACATCTAAAATACACAGATATAAAACATATATAATAATGTAGATTACGGTTAGTAAAAAAACGAAAATATATTTCCCCAAAAAGCTCGCAAAAAAAATATAAAAAAAAGTGTTGACATTTGGACAAACTGATAATATAATGAAATTCCACCGCGCAACAAGCGGTAAAAAAAATAAAAAAAAGTTGTTGACAAGTGAGAACACATGTGATAATATAATCACGTTGCGGTTCGAAAGAACAACAACACACAACCTTGACAAATAAACAGCAATGCAACCCTGAAAGTTCAAGTAAGCAGTGAGCAGTGCGAAGACAAAAGATGGTACGCAAATTGTGCTCGCACAAATTTGCGGAAGAGATTTTGGATTCATAGGGCGAACGCCCGTGACGAAATAAACGCGTAGCGTTTATGAGTTGGAGCACCTGCGAACAACTGCAAGAGAATTATTCAGAGAAAGAAACCTAAACAAAGTAAAACGGAAAAATTAGCTAGATGTTGATTTTGAACGGATGAACTTAAACAAATGAAACGCGTACTACGTACGCTACCACATTTTCGCAGAGTGCAAGCACTCTTGCTCATGTGG
>JAZSCW010000030.1:0-34628 GCA_045530835.1 Lachnospiraceae bacterium
ATCTTTTAAACGTTCTTGAAAATAAAATTTATTCAAAGAATTTTCAAGGTTGCATTGTTGTTTATTTGTCAAAGTTCATTTTCTTGTTGTTCGCTGTTCTCAGCGGCAACTCTGATAGAATATCATATTCAAAACCTTTTGACAACAACTTTTTTAAATTATTTTCAAAAGTTTTTTTGGTAAAAAACGGAGAAAGAGGGATTTGAACCCTCGCGCCGCGTGAACGACCTACACCCTTAGCAGGGGCGCCTCTTCAGCCTCTTGAGTATTTCTCCAAGTCTCTAGCTCTAAACATAAAATATATAATTGTTTTCACGCCACATGACGCAAAAACAATTATATAATATGAATGCCAAATTGTCAATATCAATTTGATTTTCTTTTTAGCAATTTAGTTATGCTAATTTAACTTTGTCATTTTAAATTGCTGATTTTCTTACCAATTTAAGTCCGTCATTTTAATTTGCCGCTAAATTAAGCTCCTGCATTCTCCTCAGATACTGAAGCAGCTCTTTCTTTTGCCTTAAGTACAAAACATACGATCAGAAGTAAAACACCCGGAATAATCATTAGCAACGCAATTCCAATCTGCATATATACTTCATCACTTTTATAAGGTTTCAAAACATAGGGTGTTATAAACGATGAAACCTCCTCTTCACTTACAGATGATTTTTCTGTCAAATAACGCTTCAAATAGCCTTTCGCTTCTCCGGGCATTTCCTCCAGATAACCATTCACTTCAATGGTCGGTTCCGGAAACGGCACTGTACCTGTTCTATCGGTCCACCATGCCTTGCTTTCTTGCGTCAATTTATCATAGGGAGAAAACCATTCTGTCTCTACCAACATAAAACATTCAATATTACAGGAACCGTCTTTTCCAAATTGTAAATCCGGAAGCAAATAGAATTCTTCCAAGGTTTCGCCGGTATCAATCAAAAACTCTTCGTAAAGTTTGCCGTGCAGATAGTTGAGCTTCATCTGCACATGAGTTCCCTTCTTTAAGGTTGACCAGTCATCTACTTCATATAAATCAAAAGCCGGCTTGCTCATATTGATTATTATTCCTAATGGTTTCGAAAGAACAAAAAATCCCAAAAGCAAAAGGACAAAAGAAAGCATTATAAGTCCTATTCTAAGTGTCTTCTTATCATTTTGATTATACATCCGCATAATAATCCCCTATCATATTTTTCCCGTTTCACGTTAAAATATGTATTATCCTCTTCTAATACCAATCAGAATACCGATTCCTGTAAGCAGCAAACCTATCACAAACACAATACCGCAAACAACCATTGTAGAAATAGCATCACCGCTGTCGTAAGGCATAATCATGTAAGGACAAATATACTCTTCGGCAGCCGCTTTGTCCATTTCCCAGTCTTCCATAATATATTCTACCAGAAAATCTTTTTCGTCATTTTTCATCTTGCGCAAATATCCGTCCACTATAACTTTTTCCTGCGGATAAGATACGCTTTCGGTATCATCATACCACCATGCAATACTGTCTTCTACTAATTCATCGTATTCTTTGTAACCGTCTGACTTATTAATCATAAGTCCGATGTATTCCTTAATATAAATGGAATCATCCTCCTCAACGACCAGATTCGGCACCATATAAGCACGGGAAGTATGATTGCTTTCGCTGTCTTCGTAATTAAAGTAAAAATAGTCATAAATAAAATCTACTTCCGTCTGTACATGTGTACCGTTCTTTAAGGTCGACCAGTCCGTTGATGCATATAAATCGACCGGCGGTGAAAGTAATACCAGTATGTTACGTAAAGCAAAAACAAAAAATCCCAAACTTATCAGAATAAGTACTACTCCGGACACCAATAATCTGTTTAAAAATCTCATAAATTTCTCCTTTTCCTAAGTATATCAAATGAATAAAAATTTCTGAATAAATAAGTAACGTACTAATTGGAACGCAAACTGGCTACAGCCTCACTGATGCGTTTGGCCACATAAGGCTGATTCATGGTATAAAGATGTACACCGTCTACACCCTGACTCATCAAATCCACAATCTGATCAATGGCGTATGCGATTCCTGCATCACGCAACGCTTCCGGCGAATGCTCGAAACGCGTCATCATCTTTACAAATTTTGCAGGCAGAGAAGCACCGCAGGTTGTTACCATACGTTCAATCTGCGCCTTATTTACAACCGGCATGATTCCGGCTTCAATCGGCACATTGATACCCGCCAGACGGGCTTTCTCCTGAAAGCTGTAGAACATTTCATTTTCAAAAAACAACTGAGAAACGAGATGTTCTGCTCCGGCATCCACTTTTTTCTTAAGATTCAATATATCATCAATGCTATTCTCACATTCAGGATGACCTTCCGGATAGCAGGCACCCGATACATGATAATCACCTTTGCTCTTGATATAGCTAACCAAATCGCTCGCATAAGTGAAATCCGTCTGCCGCGGCAAATCCGGCACAATATCCCCACGCAGGGCAAGAATATTCTCAATACCATATTTTCCGGTCATTTCAAGCACTTTATCCACATCCGCGCGACTGGAATTTACACAGGTTAAGTGCATCATCGGTGTCAGTTTATAATCCTCAATAATGCTACGGCAAAGTTCCAGTGTAAGAGCACTTGCACCGCCCCCTCCTGCACCATAGGTTACACTGATGAAATCCGGCTTACAGTCCGATAATTCAGCCAGTTTGGATGAAATACTTTCAATGGAAGATGTCTTCTTCGGCGGGAAAACCTCAAAAGAAAACACCGTCTTTTTTTGTTCAAAAATCTCATTTATTTTCATTCCGATACTCCCCTTTGCCTACAAAACCGCATGATTTTAAAAAGTAAAAACAGCAGCTCCCAATGCAGGCAAATCAAATTCAATATAATACGGACGGCCGTCACATTCACCGGCAACCGGCATAATTGCCTCCGGTAATTCACAACCCATTCCTCCAAAACGTTTTTCATCACTGTTAAGAAGCAATTTACATTTCTTTTTGACAGGGACACCAACCCTGTAATTCTCGCGGCTCATCGGTGTCATATTCAATACCACCAGAATATTTTTCTTACCGGTGCGGTCTTTTCGGATATAGCTGTAAATACTTCTTGTATTATCATCCGCATTAACCCATTCAAAACCTTCCCACGAGGTATCCAGCTGATAGAGGGCAGGATATTTACGGTAAATCTGTAAAAGCTCTTTCATATAATCCTGCATACCCTTATTCAACTCATTTTCCAATAAAAACCAGTCGAGTTCACGCGCTTCACTCCACTCACGCTCCTGAGCAAATTCCTGTCCCATAAAAAGCAGCTTTTTACCGGAATGCGTAAACATGAACGTATAACCGGCACGCAGATTTGCATACTTATCCACCTCATAGCCCGGCATTTTATTCACCATGGAACATTTCAGATGTACCACCTCATCATGCGAAAGCGGCATAATATAATTCTCACTGGAATTATAACTCATTGCAAAAGTAAGCTTGTTGTGGTTATCCTTACGGAAAAACGGATCAAGTTTCATATAAGCACAGAAATCATGCATCCACCCCATGTTCCACTTGAATGTGAAACCAAGTCCGTCATCTTCAACAGGCGCCGTAACCTTCGGCCATGCCGTAGATTCCTCAGCAATCGTTGCAACACCCGGGTAACGACCGTGAATCACAGAATTCAAATGTTTGAAAAATTCAATAGCGTCAAGATTCTCGTTGCCGCCATATTTGTTCGCAACCCATTGTCCGTCCTGTTTACCGTAGTCTAAGTACAGCATGGATGCAACTGCATCTACACGCAGACCGTCAATATGAAATTCCTCAATCCAGAACAATGCATTTGCAATCAGGAAATTACGGATTTCATTCTTGGAATAATTAAAAATCTTTGTACCCCAATCCGGATGCTCTCCAAGTCTTGTATCGGGATGCTCATACAAGCAAGTGCCGTCAAATTCAGCAAGACCGTGTGCATCACGCGGAAAATGTGCCGGTACCCAGTCAAGAATCACTCCGATATTGTTCTTGTGCAAAGTATTTACCAAATAGGCAAAATCCTGCGGTGTTCCGTATCTTGAAGTCGGCGCATAATACCCTGTTACCTGATAACCCCAGGAACCGTCAAACGGATGTTCCGCGATACCCATCAGCTCTACGTGAGTATATTTCATCTCTTTTAAGTAACTTACAATCCTGTCGGCAAATTCTCTGTAATTATAAAACCCTTCATCCTCTTTATACGGATGACGCATCCAGGATCCGATATGGCATTCGTAAACTGCCATCGGCTCTTCAAGCAGATTCTTTGTGCTTCGCGCCGTCATCCATTTTTCATCTGTCCATGTAATACGATCAAGATTCGTAATTCTTGATGCCGTACCGGGACGCATCTCACAATAGTTTGCATACGGATCCGCCTTATAAAGCTTTTCGCCCTCCGGTGTAATAATCAGATACTTATACAGTTCACCTTCCCAAATGCCTTCCACGAAAGCCGTGAAAATACCGCTTTTTCCGTGCAATTTCATAGGATTACGCTTCTCGTTCCAATTATTAAAAGTTCCGATTACATACACCTCAGATGCATTCGGTGCCCAAACTGCAAAGAAAACACCCTTTTTCCCATTTTCCTCGCTAAAATGAGCCCCCAGCTTCTTATAAATATCATAATGTGTTCCCTGTCCAAACAAATAGCTGTCATCTTCTGAAATAAAAACCTTCTCTGTCATTTGCCTTTAACCCCCTTAAGGTTATTCGAAATCTTTTTCTTTCAATATGGTATATCCGTCCTCATCCTTACGCGCTTTACCAAATAATTTCTTCTTGCCGGAGCGACGGATTGCTTCATTTACAATTGCTTTTACTTCATCAATTGTAACCGTATGATTACCTCTTCTCATATCGGATACTCTTTTACTAAGTGCAAGATGACCCATATCATCTATCGTATACCCCTGTTCCCTTGCATATTTGATTGCAAAAGTAATCAGCATTTCCATACTCATCGGAATAATATCCACACGGCCGTTAAAGAATTCCTTCACATAAGGGATCTTATCCACCAGTTTCTGAATTCCGGGCTTCTTATCCATTAAAATAACAAGAATTCCTGTATGCTCCTGATTAAGGCTCTGTAAAAGATTCTTAATTGTCTCTTTACTCATGTTACTTGCATGCTCAATCAAAAGTGCACCATTCTCAAGTTTTGAAAATGTTTCGAAAATATCCTTCTTATTCAAACTTTCTGCAGTGATTTTGGCAACTTTACCGGAGAAGTTATCATCCCCGGCCTGCACAAAACGTACAATTTGTTTGGCAAGTCTGACAGCGGATTCATCATCCTCTGATGAAATTAAAACATTTCCGGAATAGGCTGCAAGCGTAATACTTTCCAGCGTTTCAATCAACTGGAATTTCATTCGCTTAGAATAGAGGAACGGAGAAAACAACTCTTTTTCTTCCGGTGTCATATCATTGACTGCCTGTACCTCACGAATCGGCTCTGCTTCCGCAAGCGTAGGTAAAATGACATCTTCTTCTATCATGCTTTCCACTTCATTTGCCATTACATCATCTGCGATAGAATTTTCAACTTCTTTCCATATATTTCCCGGAATGGTTCCGGTAACTGCACCATAGTAGCGACCGTTTTGAGAAAAATCTGACATCACATCCGGTTCTGACTGCGTTACCGCAGCTACCGGAGTTTCGGATATTTCCACAGGCTCTGCTACCGGTTCCTCAGCCGCTTGTTCTACAGGCTCTGCTGCCGGTTCCTCATCTACATGCTCCATAACCTCTGCTGCCGGTTCCTCGGCTACATGTTCCACAACCTCTGCTGCCGGTTCTTCGGCCGCATGTTCCACAACCTCTGCTACCGGTTCTTCAGCCGCTTGTTCCACAACCTCTGCTGCCGGTTCCTCGGCTACATGTTCTTCAGACTTTGCTGTCACAGCACTCTCTTCTGTAGCCGCCTGCGGTACAATCTGCGCAAATGCTGTATCCTGTTCGGAAAGTACACCCACAACCGTTGCTGTTGCAATCGTATCATCCGGAACTGCCTGCGCAATCGGCGTAACGGCACTGGCGTCAAGCCCCTTCATTACAGTAGGACTGACTGTTCCTAACACATTATCAATCTGTTCGGGACTCTCAAGGGAAGATAACATTCCTGATTTGGTATTAACATCAAACTCCGCAAACATCTCTCCGGTCTGTTCAAGAAGCTGCTTACGTACTTCATCCCGGAACCGCTGTGTATTCTCAACCTTCATGCGTTCCCATCCTTCCAGGATATCCTGAATACTCATCTGACCGGTAATCTGTCTTTCTACCTGCTTCTCTTCTATATTAACCAAACCAATTTGTCCGTCACTCTGCTGCGTCAAGTGAGAATCCATCGACACTACGGGTGGCTCTTCCAATAAAACTTCCTGCACGTCCCTACCCGCCGCAGCAACAATATCTTTCGAATAATTCTCTTTAAAAGTCGCAAGCTCCGGTGTATCAGCGCTCTGAGCGACCGGTGTCGGAACGACATAACGCAAGTCTTCTGTTTTGTCAGCAAAGAAAATCTCATTCACATCCGCAGGAATGGTATTGTGGAAGACTTCCTTATCTCCTCTGATTTCCACCGGATTAGAATTCTGTTCATTTCCCATTACAACGGGAGTCGGCTCTTCTTCGATGAATTCCTTAAGATTTTCAGCCAGCTCTGCCTGCAGATTGATGGTATTGTATTTACTCATGTCTATTGTTTTCACACGGAAATCATCATCTTCCAAAACAGGATTCTGCTCACTCTTTGCCTTTGCCGCACGTGCCGCTTCCTCAATCTTTGACTCATTTCTTCGATCGTACTTTTCCTGCTGCGCCGGTGTCAGTGGCTCATGTAACATCTTAAGCTCCATCGCCTTGATTACGTACGGTCCTTCTCCGAACCACAGAATGATTTCATCACATTCCTCCACACACTTCGTGGCAAAACCGGCTCGATGATATAAGTATGCCAGCTGATACTCCCACTCTTCCATGCGGTCTTTTTTCTTTAATTCCTCAAGAAGCTCAATACGATCTTCAAAACCGACATTCTGCGCCTCATAAATACGATAACGAAGGATATACACTTCAGAATCATTCGGTGCCAGCTTCGCAAATTCTTTAAAATACTCTATTGCGGCAACAATGTCACCGAATTCAAGCGAAATCTCGCACAATCCATAAACAACATTCCGACTGGACGGATTTCTGTCATAAGCTAATTCAAGCAAGTCACGACTCTCTTCAAATCGCTTATTATATCTGTACAATTCAGCAATCCGTACAAGCGTTGCTACACTTTTAACACGGCGCCAGTCAATTGTATCTGCCAATCGGACTGCAGATTTATAATCCTGCATATCCATTAATTTTTCAATTTCCTCAGAACGGAGTTTAAATTCGTACTTATCCACTGTATTCACCTCATATAGACTAGAGATAGTTTCTTTTACAACCTGTTCATACAAGATATTGCGTAAAAAACCCACCTTGCTATTGTCTAGTTTATCATACGACTATATCAATGTCAAAGAACTTCTACTACAAACCGCACTGTTTTCGAAAGGTTTCCAGTTCCCTCTCCATGCGAATCTTAAATTCCGTCGAAGTAACCACCATACAATTATGTCCGCCTGTAATCTGACGAATCAGGGCATCGGATGAAACCACGGTAATATCAAGTTCCCGCGCATGTTGCTCGGTAAATCTTTCCATATAGCGGTCAGCAGTCATGCCTTCTTTGGTATGAACAATTTCAACATCTTCCAGTTGCATGGTGCTTCCGATACTTCCTTTTACCCGGTATCCGTCAAAAACAACAATTACCCTGCAATCGCTTATGCTGCGGTATTTCGATAAAATACTCACAAGACGGTCTTTGGCCGTGTCAATATTTAAACGACTTAAGTCTTTTAATTCCTCCCATGCAAAAATCACATTGTATCCGTCTACCAGCAATAACTTTTCCTTACGTTCCACCGGTTTATACACATATTCACCCTCTTTATAGGTGCGTGAAATTCCGGGCTGTGCCTTCTGTTTTTTATATCCTTTTTTTTGTGCCCCGGCATTTGCGTGAAATGTACGGTTCAGAATCTCATCCACCTCTTCGGTTCCGATGCTGAAATCATACTTCTTCTGCATCACCGACTCACGATATGCCGCCGCACCATCCGTATATTCCTGCTCATCCTTCACATGCATATAATCCCATACTTCATACCACGGAACAAGAAAGCCGGAGCCGTGCGCACAAAATACGGATGCAGAAGGATTGGCTTTGTCCGCGTCAGGATCATACCCTTTGGCAGCAATTACTTCCTCTGCATTATGGCAGACATCATATCCCCCGAAAGCAACAGAAAGACGTCCTTTTCCGTGCGTATAGGACTGTAGCTCTATCTGATAATCCCGCAATGTGGCAACCGGCCCGCGCCCTGTCATTATGGCATAATCCTCCACAATTTCACAAGGTGTCATCTTGGCATGAAGATTGGTCAGGTCCGTCATCGCCCGGCCTACCATTCCCGCAGGAATCTCAAGCGTAAAGTCATAAAACGGTTCGAGCAAAACCGTTTCTGCCTGCATTAACCCCTGCCTTACCGCACGATATGTCGCCTGTCGAAAATCACCGCCTTCGGTATGCTTATTATGTGCTCGTCCGTTAATAATGGAAAAATGCACATCCGTTAAAGGAGCGCCGGTTTTAACCCCCTTAAAAACCCGCTCTGTCAGATGCGTTGCTATCAGGCGCTGCCAGTTTTTATCCAGAATATCCTCGCTGCAATCGGAAGATACACTGATTCCGCTGCCACGCTCTGCAGGCTCAATTCTGACATGTGCTTCGGCATAATGACGCAACGGTTCAAAATGCCCGACGCCAATAACCGTATCGGCAATCGTTTCCTTATAAGCGATACTTCCCGCATCAAAAGAAACGGAATAGAAAAACCTCTCTTTCACCAATTGTTTCAGAATATCAATTTGAATCTGTCCCATCACACGCACATGTATTTCCTTGTGCTCCTCATCCCATATCACATTCAGTTCCGGCATTTCATCTTCCAAAATCCGCAAATCGCGAATGGCAGCCAATGGACTTGTTCCATCCGGAAACAGAATCCGATAGGATAAAACCGGCTCAAGCGTCGCCGATTCGTCATGCATTCCTTTGCCGATTCCCTGACCGGCATATGTGTTTTCCGGACCTGTAATGGCATAAATACAACCTGACACAGCCTCACTGCAGGCCTCATACTTTTCACCGTTGTATCTTCTTATCTGACTGACTTTTTCCTCACCGCAAAGCTTATCTCTTGTTCTGATTGAACCGCTTATTACTTTGAGATGTGTCAGCCGTTTTCCCTGCTCATCATGTGTAATTTTGTAGACACGGGCACAAAAATCATCCTTGTCATCAACCTTGTCTCCTGTATAACAATCAAGGCCGTCTAACAATTCTTCTATTCCCTCCATCTTTAGGGCCGAACCAAAATAGCAGGGAAAAATATTACGCTTACGAATCATATCGCAAAGTGTTTCCCGGGAAAGCATTCCCTTTTCAAACAGTTCCTCAAGTCTATCCCCAAGAAGAGCCATCTCCTCCAATGCTTCCCCTTCAAAAGAAGCTCCTGAAAAATCAACACATCCGTAATCCAGATTTTTCTTAAGATGTTCCAGTAAATCTTCCTTTTGGACATCCCTTAAATCCATTTTATTCACAAACACGAACGTAGGGATTTGCAACTGTTTAAGCAGCTTCCATAAAGTCATGGTATGTCCCTGAACACCATCCGGCGCGCTGATTACAAGCACCGCATAGTCCAATACCTTAAGACAGCGCTCTGCTTCTGCCGAAAAATCAACGTGTCCAGGCGTATCCAACAGTGTAAAAGACGTGTTTTTCCACGCAAAGAAGGCCTGCTTGGAAAATATGGTAATTCCACGGGCACGCTCCATCTCATTATGATCCAGAAACGAGTCCCTGTTATCTACTCTTCCCGCCTGCCTTATGACACCGCTTTTATAAAAGAAAGACTCCGATAATGTAGTTTTTCCGGCATCCACATGTGCCAGAATTCCTATAACTGTATTCTTCATTTTGTAAAATCCGTCCACGTGTTTTTCTTCTTCTGACTATAAATAGCGAAACATCTCTTTCGCTTCTTCCTTGCGTACGGTTTCCTGTACCAAAAGTACCTCCGCCTGTACAGTCTTGTCTCCGAATCGGATTGCAATGATATCGCCGACCTTCACTTCCTGTGACGCTTTGGCCACTTTATCATTTACCGTTACACGCCCTGCATCACACGCCTCATTTGCAATGGTTCGCCGCTTAATCAGGCGCGAAACCTTCAAATACTTATCCAGTCTCATTCTTTACTCCTTCCATAGGAAATTGATTCATTTCCTTATCAATCATACAAAAAAGCGGAAGAAACGAACTTTCTTCCGCTTTATCTTTCTTCGTGAAAAAAGAATTAGTTAAGAGCATCCTTTAAAGCCTTACCAGCTTTGAACTTAGGATATTTGCAAGCTTCAATTTTCATGGAAGCACCTGTAAGAGGGTTTCTTCCTTCTCTTGCAGCTCTCTCGCCAACTTCGAAAGTACCGAATCCAACTAACTGAATCTTCTCACCTTTCTTTAATTCATCTGCTACAACGTCAACGAATGCCTTTAAAGCTTTCTCTGCGTCTTTCTTTGATAAACCTGCCTGATCAGCGATAGCTGCAACAAATTCTGTTTTGTTCATTATGAACTCCTCCTCTTTCATTGAAGTTTATTTTCTTGTTATTACGTCCTATTTGAAACGCCTATACTAGTTATAGTTTGTTTTCCTATGTTTGTCAAGAAAATTCGCTGAAAAACCGCCGTTTTTACCTCTTTTTAATCTCATTTTTCATATCTGTTAATGGTTTCTTCGATGCAATCTGTCAGAAGCTGTTCTGCGGAAATTTTTCTCAATGCGCAAATTGTACTGATCCCCATCAACAACTCCCCGATTCCCTCTTCAATCTCTCTTTCGCCAATGGTCTCTCCGGCATGCGCCAATCGCTCCAGCGTCTTTTGGGCATCCGAAACTGCCGTCTGATAATCCGGTATCGGTTCATACGTTTTATTTATCTTTTTTAAGACCTTAGAAGCCCTTGTCAAGGCCGGATGCTCAGCCGGAATTTCACGCAAAGGAGACGCAATCCACGCTTTTCCTTCTTTTTCGCGTTTCTTAATCTCCTCCCAGTTTGTTAAAACATCCGCCACACCGTCAATCTGTGCCTCGGAAAATACATGCGGATGCCTGCGCACCATTTTACGTGCAACACCGTCTACCACCTCCTGCATGCTAAAAAGACCTTCTTCCTCTGCAATACGTGCATGCATCACAACCTGTAACAGCAAATCTCCAAGTTCCTCGCACATGTTTTCTCCCGAGCCGCTTTCCTTAAGAATCCGTACGGAAGAAAGAAACTCGTATGCTTCCTCTATCATACAGGAACGCAGACTTTCATGTGTCTGCTGCCTGTCCCATGGGCATCCGCCCTCTGAACGGAGTTTTGCAACAATCTCTAAAAAATCTTCATATGAATAGTTCTTTTCCATCTTTACGCTTTCTCCTCAAGTGCTCACGACTTGGTCAATTCCGAAAAAGAGTAATGCACATCCGACTCCGACGCATCCATCCGTAAGGTATAGCTTCTCGTCTGATATCCGTCCTTTCTGAGCGTGATTACAATGGTTCCCTCTTTTTTGGCAAAAACAACCGGTGCAATACCAACATATTCCCCGTCCAGATAGACCTCCACATCTTCCGGTGCATCGATATAAACTTTACCGACCGGACCGGTTGTTACTTCGGAATCATCCTCCTCAGGTTCCTCCTTAGACGATGCACTTTCCTTTCCGTCGGAATCCTTTTCGGATTCTTTCTCGGAGTCCTCCGTGGATTCCTGTTCACTGCCGCTTACAATACCACCACTTTCTTTTTCAGAGTTTTCCTTGCCGGCGGAGCTGCTCTCGTTTTCTTCCGACTTCTCATCCTCTTCTTCTGAAGATTCTCCCGCCTGCGAAGTTAAGGATATGGTGATGGAAGCATATTCGTCCCCTACTTTGATATAGCTTGACAGCGTTTCATACCCTTCCGCACGGCAGATTAACTGGTGTATACCGTACTCAAGGGAAACCGGGCCGGATGTATCAGCTTTTTTTCCATCAATAAAAAGCGTAGCCGATGCCGGATTGAGAACAAATAAAACATTTCCGTATTTCACTTCATGTTCAATATCACCAAGATCAACCGTGACTTCCTGATTTCTGCCTACCGTCACACGCTTCGTTCCGCTGATTCCTTCGTTACTGACAAGAACGTCATAAGTTCCCTCCGGAACCGTCAGCAACATATCTTCCGTAATTCTGGTAATCGCCTTATTCCCAACTTCAATCCAGCCGTTGATAAAATACGTATCGTTCAAAAGGCGCAGATATCCGTGCCCGCTCTCCAGATGCATACTGTAAATGGTATGGTCCTTACCATATACGGTAAGCATATCTCCGCGGTATAATTCCATGCGCTCCATCGTCTCATTTTCTGAAGCAATCACCAGATAATCATCCAATCTGTATTCCTCGCCCAAAAGAGGCATTCTGGTATCTTTTTTGGTAAACTCTTCAAATGACACATTTGTCAGTGTAAAATACTCATCTGACAGCCTGAAGGATACCAGTTTTTTGGTTTCTTTGATAAAAGTGATGTCTGCTATGGATGCGTTCTTCAGCTGAATCGCCGCCATCGCTGTACCATACTTATCTTCAAACTCCGTCACACCGTCATAATATAGGGTATAGCGCCGTCCTGTTTCGATATTCTGAAAAGTAAGGCTCTTTTGCTCCTCATCCGAAGCCACAAGAATTGCCGTATCTTCATACGACGAATAAACTTGGGGCACATCAGGCTCCGGCTCCTGCTTTTGCACCACAGGTTTGGATGTGCAGGCTGCAAAAACCCCGAGTAGAAGCAACAACATTATTAATAAAAGCTTTGTATATCTCTTCCTATTGTCTGTTTTCATTTTTTATCTCCCGTTACCCTGCCGGTTTCGTCTTACAGGATTTGTCTCTATTCTATCACATCATCAAAGACTCTGCGTAAAAAGTTTTGCTTTTTTTCCTCCTGACGGCAGACTGTCATAAGCTTTTCACTGTAAACAAGCGACTGGAATGCCTTGTTACTGTTATAGTATGTGCTCACAATTTTACGGAATTTCTCCGGATATGCAAGCCGGTAAAATAACTGACGACGTTCCTCCTCATTAAGAGGAGAAATCGCCTCATATTCCTGTAAAAGGCGTATTCCAAGCAGCGGCTCCCAATCATATTTTTCCATAATTTTACGCAAAAAAAGCACAATATCACCGACACGACCGTCATAACGGCAACGCTCAAAATTCACAACTGCACGCCGCGGCCCGCAAAAAAGTACATTATGATACTGATAGTCACCATGAATAAAGCTTCTCTGTTTTTCCACATTTGTATAAAATGTAGTGAAATCTTCCGCTTCAAGACGGTTCTGCACTGCCAGCGCCTTGCCTAAAAACCTGTCATACTCTGCCAGAAGAAACTGCTCAAACGCGGTTTTAGTCCCGCGTTCCCTCACATATTTACGAATTTTTCGCAGAAGGCGGTTCTGTCTGCCGGTCTCATCAGACAAATCAAAACGGGTCATTCCCTCTAACGAAACCTCCTTCGGGCAGAATAATCCGGTATGCAATAGTGCCATGGTCCGCATACAATCGTACAGCTCCTCCTGATTTTTCAAAGAACATTCATGACCGTCATAATAATCCTTAAGTACATATGAAATCCCATCCCTGTCTTTGACCAGGTAAGAACCTTCCTTGTTTGCCACAGGCATATCCACATCCACCAAGTCAAGCTGTGCAATATTATGTAAAAGTTTTTCCATCAGCAAAAGTTTCTGATGCGGCGCCTGATACTCCCGGAATATTTTTAGTCCCGTATCGGTTTCACACAGGATACAACCTCTTCCCTTATACGTCCGAAGGACATTTAACTCATAATTTTCCAACAAACTGACAGCTCTGTCATTCATATATCTCTGCCTCCCGTTCTTCCTCTTTCAAAGCACTTACCATGCTATGTAAAGATATGAAGGCAGACGATAAATCATACCTGAAACACCGTGAAAATATAAAATTAATTAAGATACCTGCTTAAAAGATAGTCTTTCTCATTGCGATCCGGATTATCAATTACCTCTTCAAGCATCATATCCAGAAGCTCTCCTATTTCTTTGCCGGGTTTCATGCCGGCTGCAATCAAATCCGCGCCCTTCACGGCAAGTGTTGCCTTGGATACACACTGCTTTCGGGCAAGTATAGTCTCATAATCCGCTCTGTTTGCTGCAACCCGCGCAAGCTTTTCTTCTCTTTTATACATACTTTGCGCAAGCACATCGGCTTCCCAGATTTCAAAAAGCTGCGGAAAATACGCTTCACCGATTTTGGCCATAGCACGGCGCATATACTTCTCTCCCTCCGGAATCCGCATATCATGATACTGCACCATATGACTTACCTTCATAATGGTATCACGGTCAAATCGGAGGCGTGTCAACGCTTCCTTCGCAATTGACGCCGAAACAGTCTCATGTCCGAGAAAATGGCAGCGCCCCGTTTCATCTGTTGTAAGACAATCCGGTTTTCCCATATCATGAAACAACATGGTCAAACGTAGATTTTTATCCGGCGCAACCAATGCAATCGCATGCAGCGTATGCTCTCCTACCGTATAGCAATGGTGAGGATTGTTCTGATCCAGGTTCATAATCCGGTCAAATTCCGGCAAAAAATGCTGTGTAAGACCACATTCATACGCATCTCTTAACAATTCCGGATTAGGTGACACAAGCGTCTTTATCAATTCTGTCATAATTCGTTCTGCACTTATTTTACGAAGATTTGCCGCAAGCGCCTTCATCGCATTTCGCGTTTCCTCTTCTACCTGATAGGAAAGCTGTGCAGCAAAACGGATTGCCCGAAGCAAGCGCAATGCATCCTCTTCAAAGCGCGCATACGGATTCCCGACACAACGTATCACACCCTTTTGCATATCATCAATTCCGCCAAATAAATCTACAAGACCACGACTTTCATTATATGCCATTGCATTTATGGTGAAATCACGTCGTAACAAATCTTCTTCCAGATTTCTTGTAAATGACACTTCTGTCGGATGTCTTCCGTCTTCATATTTACCATCTATACGATAGGTTGTCACTTCATATCCTGTTTTATCAAGCATAACAGTAACCGTTCCGTGTTCGATTCCTGTGTCTATCGTATGCGCGAAAAGCGCCTTAACCTCCTTTGGACTTGCTGAGGTCGTAATATCCCAGTCGTTGGGTTCTCTCCCAAGTATGGAATCCCGAACGCATCCGCCGACAGCAAATGCTTCATATCCGTTTTTTTCCAATGTTTGAATTATTCTGTTAACATTTACAGGTAAAACTATTCTCATTTTCTTTTTTCCGTTTCTTATCAGATGAAAAATAGGAGTCTTACACGCCATAGATACTGTCATCTATTCGTCGGAAGACTCCTACAAGCATTCAATTAATGGGGTATGATACGAGGCCTTCCAATTTCAGGACCGGGAAGCCCTGCATTCTCACGAAATGTTCATTCCATGAGCCTTTATTTGAGGGGGGAAAGGGGATAGAAGGCTTCGCATCATAATCTATTATGAATAAAACATAATAGCAATTTACTTTTAATATTATCCCATTATCTTGAATTCATGTCAATACAAAACTCAATAAAATCGTAATTTTTGACTCAAAATTTACATATAAAATGATGAGAAAAATAGTTTTTTTCATCAAACTAATTCATAAATGACATTTTTTCACGCAAAAAGCCGGGTGCATTTTCCAAAAATTCAATATATTTGTCCGGCGGAATCGGCGGTGAAAAATAGTAACCCTGTAAGAACTCACAGCCCACGTCAAGCAATGCCTTGGCCTGTTCCGAGGTTTCCACGCCTTCTGCCACAATCTTCAAATCAAGACTGTCAATCATCGATGCGGTATGGAACAGCACTTTTTTGGCCTTATCATTCTCATCAGCAGCCCAGATGAAAGTCCTGTCAAGCTTAACAAGCTCAAACGGAAACTCAATGAGATAATCCGCATTCGAAAGTCCCGTTCCGAAATCATCTGCCGCAAACGTACAACCCTGACTGATTAATTTATCCATATTATGATGCAATATGGCATTGTCCGTATTCATCGAAGTTTCCGTAATTTCGAAATCAATCATATGATACGGAATCTTGTGAAAATCCATGATATCAATCATCCGACGATGCAAATTCTCCTGCATACACTGCACCATGGAAAGGTTCACTTCAATATAACGAATTCCATATTGTGCAAGCTGTTGGGATGCGATAAACTCACACACTTTACGGAATACGATTTCTCCGATTTCCAAAATCAGCCCACTCTTTTCCGCAATCGGAATAAACTCATCCGGCGGAATAAATCCAAGCTCCGAATCTTTCAACCTTACAAGTGCCTCCGCAACACTGAATGACTTGTCATGTACGGAATAAATCGGCTGAAAATAGACTTCAAACTCATCCTTCATGATTGCACGCTGTAAAATGTGTGTAATTTTGGTCACACGCTGCCTTTTTTCAATGGTCTCCTGCGTGGTATAAAATACACTACTACAATTCAGCTTCCGACACTCCTCTAACGACAAATCAACCGCCGTCATAATGTGTTCTCCTGTGGCGGATATTTCCGGACAAGCCACGCAGCAAAGATGAAGCTTAAGATGTACTTTTTTATCTTTGATGATAAAAGGAGTGATAAAGCGGCTGCGCAGCCATTCCGCATGCGCATCAATCTCCCGCTCGCCCTTTTCACAGATATATACAAACTGCGTACCGCCCAGAAAATAAATCTCACCCTTCATTTGGGTACGGCATTCTTTTACCACCATTTGTAAAAGCTTATTTCCGGTTTCCACGCCCATACACTGGTCGACAAATTCGAATCCTTCGATATCAAAAGCAAGAACATAAAATTTCTTCTTTTTTTCAAAAAGGCGCTCTGTATATTCCAAAAATGCCTTCTGGTTAAAAACTTTCAAATCCCGTTCAAGATATTCATCCGGATTCTGAAGTGAATGATACAACACCATCAAAAGCAGGGACGCCGAAAAATTCGTAATCAAAAGTTCCGGAACAACGAACTGCAATACCACAAAGGACGAAGAAGTAATGATTACAACAAAGGACGAATACCGCTGGAATGCCGTCAGTTTACTTCTGGTAAAAAGTACCAGACCGATACTGGAAACCAGCATCACATATGCAACTATGTAAAGTGAAGGCAACAGGATTCCCTGATGATAAACCCCGTCTTTAAAGTAAAATGCATGATGTGTAATTGGTGTAAAAAACACACAGGAAAGTATATATCCAAGACTTACCAAGGATGCAACGTTTAATATGTCTCCTAACTTCCCCCGGTTGTAACCGGTAATGGTAACCATATATCGAAAATATGCAAGCTGCAAGGCATTAAAGGAAAGAAAATAGGTACCGTTAATTATATAATTAAGCCACAAGGGAACAGTCGCTGCATTATGAATGGTAAAAACCGAAATTGTATCAGAAATCGTCGATACTCCGACAAGAATACACATCAGTTCAAAATATCGGTTTGCCTTAGTCGGAAAACGTTTTTTACTAAAGTAGAGGATATTGACGACAAGACAGGTAAAAATAGCCGCAATATCATAATGAACAATATATTCCATGTTCCCTCCTTTCTCTTTTGCATATACATTTCAATTTTTTGACAGATTTCCTTATATCAAAGTATACAACTTTTGTGAGAAAAATCAATATATATTCGATATTTTTTCTGAATATTTGTAATAATCTTACTTTTTGTTGCGCTTTTCCCATGTCTTTCTACAAATAATTGAAATCCATTCCATGCTGTGCTAAACTATATTCATATCGGTAATTTTGCGTTGCTGTATTACTATTACGGGATTTTAACTTTTCACTCAACCTTTTATTTCAGTGAAATTTATTTTTTTATTTAACGAATTTATTCAGAAAGGAGTTTCGGCTATGTCTCAAAACAAAAAAATACTGCTTCTGGCAGGAGCTGTCCTAACCATATGCGCCGGGATTTTTATCATTCCGAAATTACAGAATAAATATGCAAACAGCCTTTACAAGGCCTGCAACCGCAAACTACTTCGTGACAAACACGGTATTACGGTTACCGAAAAAAAACAGGGGGAAAAAACATGGAATTAAGTATCGAAAAAACAGCCCAGGACTGTATCAACGCGATCAACGAAAAGGTTCGCAACCTTAAAACACTCAATATCATTGTTGCAGGAAAAACCGGAGTCGGAAAAAGTACACTGATTAACAGCATGTTTCGTGACAATCTGGCAGAGACCGGCATCGGCAAGCCCATCACACAGCACATGCGAAAAATCAGTAAAAAGGGAATCCCTTTAAATATCTATGATACCAAGGGATTTGAGCTTGGAAAAGATGCTCAAAAAGAGGTCAAAAAAGAAATTCTTGATACCATTAAATCAGGCCTTGCCGGCACGGATGTCAACAAAGCCATTCACTGTATCTGGTACTGTATCAATACAGCTTCAAACCGCATTGAGCCGGAAGAAATCGAATGGTTACGCGATTTGGCAAAGGAAAATTCACTAACAGAGGTTCCTGTTATCATTATACTGACGCAGTCATTTTCCAAACCAAATGCCGAAACCATGAAAAATCTCATTATGGATGAAAATCTCGATGTGGTTCAGGTAATTCCCGTATTGGCACAGGATTTTGTCGTGGATGAAGAATATACCAAAAAAGCATTCGGATTAGATACCCTGCTTGCTGTTATGACAGAGATACTCCCGGACGAATTACAGGATACCCTGCAGAACGTACAGAGAGCATCCCTGAAAGCAAAAAAACTTCGCGCACAAACCGCGGTAGCAACAGCAACCGCCGCAGCGTTCGGTGAGGGATTTTCTCCGATTCCTTTTGCGGATTGTGCGTTACTGATACCGACGCAGGTTGCCATGATTGCCAGCATAACTGCCATCTACGGCCTGGATATTAATAAAAGTATCATCACGGCGTTTGTTTCCTCCGCGCTCGGAACGGGTGGAGCAACCATTGCCGGAAAAACCATCGCCTCGAACCTGTTAAAACTTGTTCCCGGCGCAGGCACAGTCCTTGGCGGAACCATTTCCGGAGCAACCGCAGGCGTTATTACCACAGCACTTGGTGAAGCTTACATACTGTTGATGGAAGCGATTTATAAAGGGGATTTGAAAGAATCCGACCTTGGTACAACCGAAGGCAAGAAGAAACTCAAAGATCTCTTTAAAAAGAAGATGAAAGAAAAAAATGAAGAGCAGGCTTCCCCTGAAACAGAGGAACCTGCTGCAGAATAACAATATTTTATTATCCTGTGTCCGCGTTTACTCATTCAGATAAATGCGGACACGATTTTTATAGTCTCACAAACTTCATCTTCCCTTTTCACGCCGTTGCTTCAGGTACACAACAACCGCAACACCTATAATCACACAGTACCCGATTACACTGTAAATATCCGGTTTCTGGTTCAGGAAGAAAAATCCGAGCAAAGCCGCGAAAATCACCTGCGAGTAATCATAGACAGAAATATCTTTCGCGGGGGCATAGGAATATGCCGCCGTCACACAAAACTGACCGCCCGAAGCAGCAAGTCCCGTCAACAGCAAAAAAAGCCACTGCCACCACTCCATCGGTTTATATTGAAACAGGACAATCGGTCCGAGTATCAAGCTTGTGAATGCAGAAAAATAAAAAACGATAAAAGCACTTTTCGTTCCGATTTGTCCAAGCTTCCGGACGCAGGTATATGCAATTCCGGCACCAAGACCGCCCGCGAGACCCACCAGGGCAGGAATAACCTCCATACCAAAGGTCGGTTTCACGATGAAAAGGCTTCCGGCAAATGCAAGAACCACTGCCCCCCACTGGAAAAGGTTTGCCTTTTCTTTGAGAAACAAAGCCGAAAAAATGATGACAAAAAAAGGGGCCAGCTTATTCAGCATGGATGCGTCGGAAATATTCATTCTATCCACAGCATAAAAATTGCAGACAAAACCAATGCCGCCGGCAAGTGAACGCAACGACAGCAACCAAAAATTGTCTTTTCCAAGCCTTCTTTCTTCTTTGGATGTCGTGCGCAAAAGAACGATTGCAGAAAAAATCAATGCAACCGCATTTCTGAAAAATGCCTTTTGCAACACAGGAACATCGCCTGCAAGATTTACAAACAGATTCATCAGGGCAAAGCAAAACGCACAGCCAATAATACACAGTATTCCTTTATATCTACGCTCCATAATTCAATACTTCTTTCTGCCAGAATGACTCAATCTCTTTTCTGAAAGCGGTTACACTTCCCTGTATCATCTTAGGGCTTCCTCCACCCCTGCCGTTCAGACTTTCGTTCATCAGACGCGCAAGATCACGCAACTGCACCATTTCCTCGTCAGCCGCCTCGTTTTTTGCAATAATATAACGGTAGCCGTCGGCATCATTTCCCATGAAACCGCCAACAATACCCGGAATCAATGCAACACCTTCGTTTAACAGCGTCCGCATCTGAACCTCATCCAAGTTTTCATCAAAAAACAACTCTGCCTTTTTATCCGGTTCCCGTGCAACACTCTCACGAAGCTTTTCAATATACAGAGCCGTAATCTGCTTCTTCAACGCGGTAATCGTTTCCTGTTGTGCTTTCAACTGTCCAGACACACGCTCTGCTGCCAGATGACACTCTTCACGTTTGGCTGAAAAAGCACGCATTACCTGCGCAATTTCATTATGCAAAAGAACGTAATCTTCATACGCACTGCTGCCGCACTTCAAGGTTATTCGTACGCCGCCTCTGTGTGCAGCGGAATCAATCACCTTAATCAGACCGATTTCACCTGTTGATTTCACATGTGGTGCACAACAGGCGCAGGCATCATATCCCTCAATGATAACCACACGAATCTCTTCCTCAAGTTCGATTTTACTTCTATAAACAAGCTCCTGTGAGTCTTCCGGATATACACAATAAATCGACGCATTTTCATAAATAACACGATTTGCCTGTGCCTCTAACTCTTTCAACTGCTCCGGCGAAAGAAAACCATCAAGATCAATTGTGACCAAATCCTCGCCCATATGGAATCCCACATTTTCAAATCCGTATTTTTGATGCATGATACCGCAAAACAGATGCTCTCCGGAATGATTCTGCATCCTTTGGTAACGAATCTGCCAGTCAATCCTGCCTTCTACTTCACTGCCTTCTGCAATCGGCTCTTTGACAAAATGCCTTATTTCTCCATTTTCCCGCTGCACATCATAAACCGTCTGTCCGCCCAGACTTCCGTGATCGGCGCCTTGTCCGCCGCCTTCCGGAAAAAAGGCAGTTTGGCTAAGCACCACAGACCACAGACCGTCCTGCCGGTCTGACTTCTCACACATAAGTACTTTCGCCTGAAACGACGTTAAATATGCATCATCCTCATATAAAACCCGGGTTAACCCCTGTGTTGTTCTTTCGTTTTTCATACCAATCCACTTCTCCTGCTAAAATTCTGTTTCGGGCATTCTGTGTTTCTTTTAGTGCCAAAAATCCCCTCTATATTGGGAAAGTGCCACCGGCAGCCCCGATGGCACTTGACTAATATCCTGTATAATCTGTTTCCCTTTGTTATCTTCCTGTAACGATGTACGGCTGAACAGCTCCTGCAAGACCGGATACAGGCATTGTCTGTAACCAAACTTTTCCGGGGCCTGTTAAAATGGTATTGAAGAATCCTTCTCCACCGCCAAGCATATTTCCTAAGCCTTTGATCATCTGAACATCTAAGTTCACGGTAGCTTCCATTGCAGCAAGAGAACCGGTATCAACTACCAACTGCTGTCCGGGCTGT
Source organism: Lachnospiraceae bacterium (assembly GCA_045530835.1). GTDB lineage: Bacteria > Bacillota > Clostridia > Lachnospirales > Lachnospiraceae > UBA3766. The sequence goes on from JAZSCW010000030.1 coordinate 22,105, forward strand.
AATTCGTATTCAACAACACTACCATCGATTTCTAAGAAAACATAACCTTTTCCGGAGAATTTCTGCATGATGAAACCTTCTCCACCTAAGAAACCGCCTGCAACTTTTTTCTGGAAATGAATTTCCATATTAACACCCATTTCGGATGCAAGAAAAGCACCTTTCTGCGCAATAACTGTTCTACCGTCAGATAAATCAACTGCAAGAATATTTCCGGGAACGCCTGCTGCAAATGCAATCATACCCTGACCGCCCTGTGCAGTATACTCATTCTCAAACATACTCTCGTTTGTCATCATCTTACCAAAGATTTTGCCGATACCACCTGTTTTGGTTGCCATCTCCATATTCTTTGACATCCATACCATAGCACCTTTTTGGCATTTCATGGTTTCTCCTGCTTCTACAGTACATTCCAAAACAGGAAACGGAGCGCCTTTTACTTCGTACTTCATAACTTAAATTCCTCCTAATTACAATAGTAGATTGATATACAACAATGCTATTATATCATACTTTTTTTACTTATGATACAGTTTTTTTGTCTGATATACCGGTTCACAGGTTAAATTTACACCAAGCTTACGAAAAACATTCTTATCTACCTGGGACAAAATGACACTTGAGTGTACTTCAGAACCTTTTAAATTCTGCAACTGTTCCATGGCACGTTTGGCACGCTCGTCCGTTGCGGCACAAATGGAAAGCGCCACAAGCACCTCATCCGTATGAAGTCTTGGGTTTGCATTTCCTAAAAAATTAACCTTTAATTCCTGAATCGGCCCGATGATAGTCGGAGAAATCAGCTCCGCATCATCCTCGATTCCGGCAAGCTCCTTCAGCGCATTCAGAAGCATCGCACTTGATGCCCCAAGCAAAGCACTTGTTTTACCCGTTAAGCACTTACCGTTTGGAAGTTCGATTGCTGCAGCCGGCGCACCGGTCTCTTCTGCACGTTTATTTGCCAGACCGATTACTTTGCGGTCTTCTATGGTAATCTCAGCCTGATTCATCAGAAGTTCAAGCTTATAAACCTGTTCCTCCTCCACATTTCCCTGAATTTTCTGGCAAAGCGCATCATAATAACGACGGATGATTTCTGCTTTGGAAGCTTCTCTTGCCACGTCATCATCAATAATACCATAGCCTGCCATATTAACTCCCATATCCGTAGGGGATTTGTACGGTGATTCGCCCATAATCCTCTCAAACATGGCATTCAGAACCGGAAAGACTTCCACATCGCGATTATAGTTTATCGTAGTCTCTCCATATGCCTCAAGATGGAACGGGTCAATCATATTTACATCATTTAAATCTGCCGTTGCAGCCTCATAAGCAAGGTTTACAGGATGCTTTAAGGGAAGGTTCCAAATCGGAAAAGTCTCATACTTCGCATAACCTGCACGAATTCCGCGCTTATGATCATGGTAAAGCTGTGAAAGGCAGGTAGCCATTTTGCCGCTTCCGGGGCCTGGCGCCGTTAATACCACAAGAGAACGGCTGGTTTCTATATATTCGTTCTTTCCGTATCCTTCATCACTAACAATCAGAGGAATGTTGGACGGATAACCCGGAATGGAATAATGGCGGTATACCTTCAGTCCAAGTGACTCTAATTTCTTCTGATAAGTAATTACACTGGGCTGGCCGGAAAACTGTGTCAGAACGACACTTCCCACATACAAACCATACCCATGAAAAGCATCAATCAGACGCAATACGTCCACATCATAGGTGATTCCTAAGTCGCCCCGCACCTTATTTTTTTCAATATCACCGGCACTGATGACAATGACAATTTCCGCTTCGTCCTTCAATTGCACGAGCATATCAATTTTACTGTCCGGCTTGAAACCGGGTAAAACCCTTGCGGCATGATAATCGTCAAAAAGCTTTCCGCCGAATTCCAAATAAAGCTTTCCGCCAAAGGCGCGGATACGCTCCTGGATTTTCTCCGACTGCATTTTTAAATATTTGTCATTATCAAAACCTGTTTTGTGCATAACTGCCTCCGTTTGTAACATATAAAAGAAAATAAAAACTCATTTTCTATCATACCTAATTTTTTTCCTAAAATCAATCGTTGTTATATCACTTTCTTGGTTTTTTATCGATAATTTTCTTGCGTTTTTTCACATTTTGTAATAAAATTTATCTGACATATTATTCTTTTTTTTGGCACCAAAAAGGGGGATTTCTATGAATTCGACGGATTTTAACCACAAACTTTATCTGCCCAAAGAGGCAAAAATCAAATATCGTTCCTATGAAAATGAAATGTCTTTCTATGATGCTGTTCGAAACGGCGATCTTGAGACAGTAGAACATGAGATGGAACTGTTTCGTGAATCTACCTTAGATGGAAAAGGTCAATTGTCGGATAATCCGATTCGTAACCTGACTTACCATTTCATCATTTCAACGGCTATGGTTGCGCGTTTTTGTATTGATGGCGGACTCGACCATGATTTGGCCTATATGCTGAGTGATTTTTATATCCAGGAAGCTGATAAGTGCCGTTCCATTGACGAACTCAAAGACCTTCAGACCAAAATGGCCATCGATTACTGCAAGCGAATGAAACAGCTTTCCAAGCTTGACATCAATTCCAAACAGATTGTCAAGGCCATCGACTATATTTACGAACACCTTAATTCACCAATCACGGTAAAGGACATTGCCGACAATATCGGAATCAATGAAACTTATCTTTCCAAGCTGTTTAAGAAAGAAACCGGTATTTCCATCAGCGAATATGTTCGTAATTATCGTATTGAAGCAGCCAAAAACATGCTGAAATATTCCGATTACTCTTATACGGATATTTCGAAGTTGCTCTGCTTCTCATCCCAGAGCCATTTTACCAAAGTCTTTAAGGACGTAACCGGCATGACCCCGAAGGTTTACCGCGATCATCACTTCCGCAAGACATTTCTTGGTAGATAAACCTAAAGACATTCTCCGGCGGGTATCCAAACTTTTTTTAGGGTCCGATTATTTTCGGGTCAATCGCTAGGGACTGGTTTTAGGATCTGCTCCACAATCAAATAATTTAAATAGGGAAGGGCTTTCTATTGCCCTTCCCTTTATATTAAAAGCGGGCTGTCACTTGACAGCCCGTTTCGCATCCTATGCATTGTAAACACTTCTTATTCTACTTCCTTCTTGGAAATGTATTCAATGATATCACCAACTGTGGATACACCTTCCAAATCCTCTGCCGGAATCTCAACACCATACTCTGATTCAAATGCCATTACAAGCTCAAGTAAGTCAAGAGAATCTGCACCAAGGTCGTCCTTTAAAGAAGTTTCCTCTGTAATTTCAATTCCTGTAATATTTAACTGTTCTGTAATAATCTCTGCAATCTTATCTAACATTGTATTAAACTCCTTTTTTCATCGAACAATCAATGTGTTCCTTTATTACGCTATGAGTATATTATCCGTATGCTGTTTTGTCAACGACTTTATGCACGATTTTCAAATATTTTATAAATCAGTCTGATTCCTTACTAAGCAGTCTATCCTTCATCTTCTTCCAAAAGCTGATTATAAATCTCTCGTTTGGAAACATTGCGATCTTTGGCAACTTCTTTCATAGCCGTTTTTTTATCCATACCGCTGTTAATATATTTCTCATAATGCTCTTTGACGCTGATTTGCAACCACATATCTTCCTGCTCACGCTTCAAACTTTCCGGATCACACCCCTCAAGCACCAGCACATATTCGCCTTTGGGTTCATTCTCCTCATAATATGCAAGGCTTTCTTCAAGAGTCGTCGCCATTACGGTTTCAAATTTCTTGGTCAATTCCCTGCACAAAGTGATACGTCTGTCACCTAACTCGCGGTGTAACACTTTTAGGGTTGCTTTCAAGTGGTGTGGCGCTTCATAAAGAATTGTGGTGCGGGTTTCCTTCTTTAATGACTCAAGAATCTCAGCCCGTTCCTTTTTATCCGGAGGTAAAAAACCCTCAAAGCAGAATCTGCGTGTCGGTAAGCCCGACAACGTCAATGCTGTAATACAGGCGCACGCACCCGGCAGACTTGTGACACGAATGCCGTTTTCTAAGCACAGTTTGACAAGCACTTCTCCCGGATCGGAAATCGCAGGCGTCCCGGCATCTGTAATCAAGGCAATATTCACACCCTCCTGCAATTTGGCCAGAAGCTTTTCGGCCTTTTCGTATTTATTGTGCTCATGATAGCTTGTCATCGGCGTTTTGATCTCGAAATGATTCAATAATCGGATGCTGTTTCTTGTATCTTCCGCCGCAATCAAATCCACTTCCTGCAGGGTATCCAATACACGAAAAGTCATGTCGGAAAGGTTCCCAATCGGAGTGGCGCATAAATACAGAATTCCGCTCATTTACAGTCCTCCATTCCGTATAATTTCTTAATCTCTTTTGTATACACGTTACGGTCCTCATATACGATCAACGGCTTTTCCACCGTAAGACGGGGTTTTCCTCCGCGGCATGCTTCAATCAGTACCATATTGGGTTCTTTGTCCACGTACGGATAGACAAGCTGCATTCTTTTGGGCTCCATGCCGTATTTTGACATTCCTGTCAGAATCTCTACCAGACGAAACGGCCGGTGAACCATATACAGTCTTCCGCCCGGTTTCAACAGACGCGACGACTGCTTCAGAACATCCTCCAGCGTACAATAAATCTCATGTCTGGCGATTGCTTTTGGGGCATCGGGATTTTGCAAACCATGCATTCCGATCATATAAGGCGGATTACAGGTAACTACATCAAAAGAAGCAGCCTTAAAAAGAACATCTGCCTCTTTGATATCCCCGGTAAGTATTTCAATTTTATCGGAAAGACCGTTTAGCGCTACGCTTCTTCTCGCCATATCGGCACTTTCTTCCTGAATTTCAAGGCCGGTCAAATGACCGGCCTGTGTTTTAGCTTCTAAAAGAATCGGAATGATACCTGTGCCGGTACCTAAATCAATCACCTTTTCTCCGGGCTTAACGCCCGCAAAGGAAGATAAAAGCACCGCATCCATTCCAAAACAGAATTTTCCCGGATCCTGTATAATCCGGTATCCGTTTCGTTCAAGGGAATCAATCCGTTCGTTCTCCTTAAGACTGACTGTCTCCACCTTTTCCTTTTCCATCTCTACGTCCATTTCCTTTAAATCTGCGGAAGCGGTTTCTCTGATGCGTCTCTTTTTCCTGCTCGAAAACACCCTTGTTTTCTTCTCCCGCAGGCTGTTCTCCTGCATGGGGATTCACACGGGAACGACCTGACTTACCTTCACGATTCTGACGGCCTTCTCCTTCACCTGCTCGCTCATGATTACGTCTTCTCTGGGAATGCTTATTCTTTCCTTCGCCTCCCTGTCTGCCGTTCTCATTCTCGCCGGTTTCTTCTTTTTTGTGTCCTCGCTCACCTCTATGCTTCGGTGCACGTCTGGAAGCATTCTCTTCTTTGTTCTCCTGAGCCGAAACATTATTATTCTTTCGCGGACGCTCTTTTTTCGCTTCAGCGGGCTCTTCCAAAGCTGCCATATCCTGCTCTTCCTGACGTTCTAAGCGTTCAAGTTCAGCCAGTTCCTCGCTCGTCAAATCAGACTTTTCGCGATTGACAAACTTCTTTTTAAACTGAAGTTCATCAACATGATATTCCTTAATTTCTTTCTCATCGCCCATATCCACAATTACTTTTACACGCTGGCGCAACACATTTACGCTTTGAACATCACCGCGCAGACCATCCTGTGTCATTACATGATCGCCAACGTTGGGAAGCTTGCGGTTCAACTCTTCATATATTTCCTCTTCGTTGTTTAAACAACACATCAATCGGCCACAAACACCGGAAATTTTGGTCGGATTCAAAGAGAGATTCTGCTCCTTGGCCATCTTGATGGAAACCGGTACAAACTCCGATAAATAGCTGTGACAGCAAAGAACACGGCCACAAACACCGATTCCGCCCATAAATTTAATCTCATCTCTGACACCAATCTGGCGTAACTCAATTCGTGTTTTGAAAACTGCTGCCAAATCTTTCACCAAATCACGGAAATCAATTCTTCCGTCCGCAGTAAAATAAAACAACACTTTGTTATTGTCAAACGTATACTCTGCTTCCACAAGTTTCATCTCAAGTCCGTGCTTGCGGATTTTTTCCTGACAGATTGCAAATGCTTCAGCCTTTCGCATCTGGTTTCTGGCATCCTGCTCATCGTCCTGCGGTGTCGCAATACGAAGTACAGGCTTTAAGGGAGAAACAACTTTGCTCTCATCCACCTCACGAATACCGCCCACAACAAGGCCGTATTCCACACCTCGCGCCGTTTCAACAATGACATGCTGCCCTTTCTCAATTTCCAAATCCAACGGATCAAAAAAATACACCTTACCCGCTGTACGGAAACGAACACTGATTACTTTTATCATAATGAACCTACTCTTTCTTAATTTTCTTTGATTGACAAAAGAAGCAGTTCCATTGTCAGATCAAAGTTAACATTTGCACGCAAACGTGCCTTCGCTTTCTCGAGGGAATCCAGAATCGTCTCAATCCCTTCATAAGATGACTTCTTCGCCACCTTCTTAATATACTGTATTTCCTTCTTAAAAATCAACCCATTCACATCATTTGTTGCCTTGAAGAGCAACACATCACGATACCATACGGAAATAATGTCAAGATAATCATTGATATCAAATTTATAATCATTGATTTTTTTAATAGCATCCACTACCTCAGACATGTCCATCTCGTCAATGTATTTCAAAAGTGTTACCGCTTCTTCACGTATTTTATCAAAATCCTCGCTGGATACCAGAAGCTTGGCACGTCCCAGATTTCCTCTTGCAAAAGCCACACCGATATCAGCCTTGTAATCCGGCACACGCACCTCGCGCATCAAAAACTCTTTCAAAACAGAATCGGACACGGGGCGCATAGACAAATTCACGCATCTGCTGGTAATAGTAGGCAACATAGCCTCCACAGAAGTTGTAAGCAGCAAAATGACTGCATACGAAGGCGGCTCCTCCAATGTTTTCAACAACGCATTCTGCGCCTGAACCGTCATTTTCTCCGCCTCGTTCATAATATAGATTTTATACGGACCGGTATAAGGCAAAATATGAATATCATCATTAATCTGTTTTCTGATATCATCCACGCTGATGGTATTCGGTTTTTCATGTGATATAAAACGGATATCAGGATGATTTCCCGACAACGCCTTTTTGCATGACGAACAATTGCCGCAGGGCGCATTCACAGAACTCTCGCACTGCAAGGCATTGGCAAAAATCTTTGCGATAAACTCCTTACCGGAACGCAATTCTCCATTCAAAAGATAAGCATGCGAAACCTTATTTTCTTTGACTATTTTCTGTAATTGTTCCTTGAGGTGCTCTTGTCCGATAATATCTCTGAAATCTGCCATAACCCCACTGATGAATCCGCCGGCCTGTCCGGTTTCGAATTCACTTTTCCTTTCTTTTTCTTATCTTCCATTCAAAAAACTTCATTTATACTGAATTCTTACATCTGAAACATCCTGATTTTATCCTTTGCATGACTACGTAAAAATATCCAAAAGGAGTCCCCTGATTTCGTCCACGCGGCTCAAAATAGCAAGATGATCTTTTTCTTCTTTCACTAATTCCTGTGCAAGCTCGTCAAGCAAAGCATCCACACGACGCACCATACCGTACACACGATGTCTCCCGCGTCTGTCCAGATAGTTTTCCCTTGAAAACTGGTGCGAACGATTCACCACCTCGTTCATGAAATCCTTAATCAGGGAGCGATACCGCTTCATATCCGCAATATCCATGCGTTTTCCAAGCTTCTTTCCCTGCATTGTAATCTCTTCGAGCATCAGCTGGAGGCGCACCTGCAACTGACTTTCTTCAATGTGACTTGTCAGGGCAAATTTAAATGCCTGATCGCCCGTCTCCACATGCTGTGCCGGAGCCGGTTGTGTTGTCTGTTGTATCTGGTTGACCTTTATATCCATGATAATGCCCCCTTTTACCCATGTTTATGGGATTTAGCAAGAATCATCGCTGCAATCTCATCCACACATTCTTCCAAATCATCATTTACATAACAAAGATCAATTCCTGCTGCCAAAAGCTTCTCCTGTGCGAAATCCTGTGCATCCGCCAGAAAACGGCGACACAGTTCCTCGTATTTCGGATGTTCCTGCTTGCGTTCGCGATTCAACGCTCTTTGCAGACGCATACCGTCATCGACGATAATCATAACGGGAACCACTCTTTCTTCTCCGAAATATGCACACATCTTTGTATATGCTTCCAGTGTCCCAATCATAAGACAATCTTCTTCTTTCTGAAAAACATCGTCATTTACGGTCATATATCTCCACACACCATGGCAGGTATTATACGCGCGAAGCTCAATAATCGCACCTTGCGCCTCTAGCGCTTCCACCTGTTTGTCATCAATGAAAAAATACTCTCGCCCATTCTCTTCTCCTTCCCGAATCGGGCGCGTCGTATACGGCACGACCCTTTGAAGATTCAAGTCTTCTCTGGCAAGAAGTTTTCTGTAAATGGTATCCTTTCCTGATGAACTTTTGCCCATCAGATAAAAAATGTTACCCATATCTTTTTCCTTTTTATCTTTTCTTCGTTACTTTCATTCTGCAGGGTTTTCATTTGTAAAAGATGTCTCTTGAACCACCGAAAGGTACGCATCCTCACTTCTTCCCAGCAGACAATACCCTTTTTCCTGTATCTTTTCAAGAAGGTGCGGTAACATAGGATCCACCTCTTCTCCCGGTATAATGTAAGGAATTCCGGGCGGATACAGATATAAATACTCCGCGCTGATTCTGCCGGCACAAGAAGCAAACGGCACCTGTTCCTGCTCTGCTGCCACTGCCTCAAAAGGCAGCATCCTCTGTTTGGGCTTCATACGGTTAAGAGCAGAAACAGAACAGTCATTATGCAAATCCGCTTGCAAAACAAAAGATGCATCCTTATGAAAAACGTGCTTCTCCTTTTTATCCTTCCGTAAATCTTCGTCAATCTCGACCAATGCCCTTTTTAATCTTTCAAATCCTTCTTCGGTATCATACACGGAAGTCATCAAAAGAACATGATGCAAACCGCACATTTCCGGCTGTAAATGATATTTCTCACGTAAAATGTTGTAAATCCGGTTCGCAGGAATCTGTTTGGGTACACAAATAACCAGCTTGCCGATTTCCTTATCCGGTCGGCGCATCACTTTTAACGCGGAAAGGGTGAGCATTTCTTCATAAAAGGTATTTAGCTGTCTGAAATAGGTTTCAAACAAAACCTCAGCCTCATGCTCTAAAAGAGTAATGCATTCCCCCACGGATGCCATTAAAACATAAGACGGACTACTGGTCTGATACATTCCAAAGTATTTTTCAACCTTAGAAACAGATACTCGCGATGTACAAACGTGTAAAAGTGACGTTTGTGTCATTGCGGGTAACGTTTTATGAAGACTTTGTATTACCAGATCCGCACCCTGACAGACTGCACTTTCCGGAAAAGCGGGATGAAAACCAAAATGCGCTCCATGCGCCTCATCTACGATTAACACTGCATTTCTTTCGTGTAGAAGCGTTGCGATCTCACGAATTGGCGAAGTAATACCTTCATAAGTCGGCGAGGTAAGTATCATACCGGCAATTGGTGCACTTCGTCCTTTTTCGCTTCGCTCATAGTTTTTCAAATATTCCTTTACCTGTTTTGATGATATTCCGACACAAATGTCATATTCATTTTCCGTTTCAGGATAAAGAAACAGCGGTTTCAAACCTCTTAATTCAATTGCATTATAAACCGCTTTGTGACAATTTCTTGCTACCATCACGGTATCGCCCGGACGAAAAGCTGCCGTAATTGCTGTGAGCAGATTTCCCGTACTTCCGTTTACACCAAGTAAAGCTCTTTTACTTCCATACAGTTTTGCAGCCCGGTCCATACAATCTTTCAGAATCCCGTTTGCAGAATACAAATTATCGTATCCGTCAATCTCCGTAATATCAAGCTGCGTGACCAAAAGCTCCGGCATCGCCTGCCTTTTATGTCCCGGCATATGAAAAGGATAAAAGTCTGTTTCCCGCAGTTCTACAAGCTTTGTAAGAATATTATTTTTCATAGTATAAGACACCAAGTGTACCGGGGCCGCAGTGGCTCGAGATTACTCCGCCTGCTGTCGTTTCAATTATCTCCTCAAAATAATTCAGACTCTCGAGATACGCCTTAATTTCTTCTACAACAGCCTGATCCATTTTGGTATGTGTTACAAATACACGTCTTTTATCGCTCTTGAGAAGCTCCGGTTCCATCTCTTTTACATATTTCATAATAACTTTATTATATTTTCCTCTGTATTTTTGGCCAACACCCATTTTGCCCATTTTCACTTCGATTCGAGGCTTCAGCTGAAGTGTATTGGCAAGAAGCGCTGTTGCAGCACTGCAACGTCCTCCACGCGCAAGATAAGTAAGCGTATCCACAACAAAACTTGCACGCACATCTACACGCGCCTCGCTGATTTCCTCTACAATTTCTTCTGCTGTTTTTCCTTCGCTTACCATATCAGCGGCGCGTAAAATCTGCAAACCGATTCCTGTAGACAAATTCATGGAGTTAACGATAAAACAACGGTCAAACTCAAGCTCCTCTTTGGCAAGACGCAAAACGTTGCAGGTTGTACTCATATCTTCGGAAATACCGATATAAATAACGTCCTCCCCTGCCTCTTTGAAAGGTCTCAAAAAATCGACAGCGCTTTGAATATCGGTTGCCGCTGTTTTAGGCGTTGTCTTATTTTGATCCGCCCACTCAAAAATCTCTTCCGGGGTAATATCTACCATATCATAATGGCTCACATCATCCATTACAATACAAAGCGGAATGACTTTTATATCATACTTTTCTTTCAATTCAGATGATAAATCACATGTACTGTCACTTACAATTCTAATTTTTCTCATTTTCCTTCACCTCTTAGGTATTTTGCGTATGCTCATATCAAATGTGTATACCTTTCTTTATTTTACCACAATATAAAAAAGAAAACAAAATGAATTGTTTTCTTTTTTACGGATTCTTCTTGTTTTTTTACTTTTTGAGAGTTGATTTTTCTTTATTTTTCCAAAAATAAGGAAAAATGAACCTTTTCTATAAATATCCTAATAATTCTTTGGACATTTCCTGCTCAAGCGTAATCATTTCCCGGGCAATATTCATTACATCCGGTGTTGCGTTAGAATATTTGTGCATATTCTCTGTTGTTGTCTTGATGCCCATGTTACAGCCATCAATCAAAAGATTGGCAATTTTGGCAGAATCCTTATCCAACAACATCTTAACATCCGTACTTATTTTTGCGAAAGCACTTGCCATTTTAGACGGATCCTGAGGACATTCGTTATTCTCAACAAGCATCTTGCGGCATCTGTTTCCGTATGTCTCATGCTTCTTGATATATTTGTCCAAACAACTCTTTAATGCAGAATCTTCTGCATAGATGCGGAACTGCCCAATACTTTCTACTGCCATTTTACTTCCCGCATCACATTCTTTTAACAACATTACACTATCTGTATTCATCCTGATGTCTCCTTTCCATTGAGTGGATTTTCCTCATCAGTATGCGTCAAAATTGTGCTTTCTATTCATTGTTTCTAATGAAATAGTGTATTATACTCCGGCTATAAAACGCTCTCACAGATATTTATCCTATGATAAACTTTTGATTAAGCTTCTGTATGTGAAATCACGCGCCTCTTCTGCCAAAATACTTCCTTCATGATAATTGGTCATAATAAAAACCATATATCCCATAATCTGCGTATAAAGTGCACTTCTTAATAAAATAGCATTGCTTTCCCGGAACAATCCTTCTTTTACTCCTGTTTCCATATACAAATCAGCAATTCTGTCCACGTAATTTCGAATCAAAAGACACTTATCCGCTGAGTTCTGCTTCTCGTCCTGTTCATGCAACATATTCGTATGGGAATCAGAACGCATCAGTTCACTCAACATTTTTGTTCGCATCAGATTCTTTTCCACAAATTCAAGAATCCAGTAAAATTTATCCTGAAATGTTCCGACTCCTTTTAAGTGCATCTCTACGGTTTTGATACTTCGATAGGAATCATACAAAAAAGCTTTAAAAACCAGCTCTTCCTTTGAAGAGAAGTATTCATACGCAGTACCCTTGCCAATTCCGGCACGTTTCGTAATATCACTTACTTTTATCTGGGTTATCTGTGTTTTTTCATTCAGCATCTCTATAACTGCTTCATACATTGCTTCTTCTTTTTGCGAAGGAACACCAAAAAGCACTTTTATTTCATCCGCTTCCCTAATCATTTCTTCCTCCATAACATTCTTCTCTTTTTACAGTTCTTCTTCTACCATACTCTTATTACTGGTAAAGAGATCGTAAATACAAGGAACAACAACCAGTGTCAATAATGTACCGTATATTAAACCACCAATCATAACTATC
>JAZSCW010000011.1:0-26996 GCA_045530835.1 Lachnospiraceae bacterium
TGGTAAGCATTGGAGCTGCACAGAAGGAGTCACCGGTATGAACACCGAGTGGGTCAATATTTTCAATCATACATACGGTAATGATATTGTTGTCTGCGTCTCTGACAACTTCTACTTCAAGTTCTTCCCAGCCAAGAATAGATTCTTCTACCAAAACCTGTCCAACAAGACTTGCCTGAAGACCTCTTGCAATGACAGTTTTCAACTCTTCTACGTTATATACCAGACCGCCGCCGGCACCACCCATGGTGTAAGCAGGTCTTAATACAACAGGATATCCAAGTTCTTCAGCAATTCTTAAACCATCTTCTACGGTATATGCAACCTCACTGCGTGCCATTTCAATGCCAAGAGAATTCATAGTCTCTTTGAAAGCAATTCTGTCTTCACCTTTTTCAATGGCATCAACCTGAACACCGATTACTTTTACATTAAATTTATCAAGGACTCCGGCCTCAGCCAACTCCTGGCAAAGGTTCAAACCGGACTGACCCCCAAGGTTAGGAAGCAATGCATCCGGACGTTCTTTCTCAATAATCTGCGCCAATCTCTCCACATTCAATGGCTCAATGTATGTTACATCAGCCGTATCCGGATCAGTCATAATGGTAGCAGGGTTGGAATTAACGAGAACTATCTCATATCCCAATTGTCTCAGTGCCTTACATGCCTGTGTACCTGAATAGTCAAATTCGCAAGCCTGTCCGATAATAATCGGTCCGGAACCGATAATCATTACTTTGTGAATGTCATTTCGTTTGCCCATAGCTTCCTCCTAAATATCTTTCTTTAATATATATCGTTATTGATTGAACACTACTCTGATAAATCATTTTACTCTTTTCCGTTCATACAATATGTACACAGCTTACAAGGTTCTATTCCGGTTGCCGCAATCATATCTTCTAAACGGTTATAGCTCAACGTTGTAAAATTCATCTGCTTGCAGATACATTGTTCCATCTCTTTATAATTTCTGCTCTCGGAATTTGCATAATCCGCAAGGAGTTCAGGTGTCACATTTGCCTCACGTTCAGCAATTACACGTCGGGCAATCAAATCCAAATCCGAATTGGAACGGGAGAAATTCAAGAATTTACAGCCGTATAAAATCGGCGGACAAGCCGGACGGATATGCACTTCCTTTGCACCGCTGTCAAAAAGAAAATCTGTTGTTTCACGTAACTGTGTTCCACGTACAATGGAATCGTCAATCAGTAAAAGCTTCTTGTCAGAAATCAACGGCTCTACCGGAATCAACTTCATCTTCGCAATCAGCTTACGCTGTGACTGTTTGGTCGGCATAAAAGAACGCGGCCAGGTAGGTGTATACTTAATAAAAGGTCTGGCAAACGGAATACCCGAACGATTGGCATAACCAATTGCATGTGCAATACCGGAATCGGGCACTCCTGCAACCAAATCAGCCTCCACGTTATCTCTCGTAGCCATAAGATCACCGCAACGATAACGCATCTGTTCTACGTTCACACCCTCGTAAGAAGACGTCGGATATCCGTAATAAACCCACAAAAAAGCACACATCTTCATCTCACTCTTTGCCGGAGACATCACTGTTGCATTTTCATGTGTAAAAAATACAATTTCACCCGGTCCAAGTTCCTTGTATTGTTTATAACCAAGATGAATATATGCAAAATTCTCAAATGATGCACAGAAAGCATCTTTCTTTTTTCCTAAAACAACGGGAGTTCTGCCGAAACGGTCTCTCATAGCATAAATGCCTTCCGGAGTCATAAGCAGAATAGACATTGAACCATCAATAACTTCCTGCACATACTGCAGTCCTTCCACGATGGTTTCTTTCTGATTGATAAGGGCTGCAATCAACTCAGTCTGATTGATTTCACCACCACTCATCTCTAAGAAGTGTGACGTACCACAGTTAAACAGTTTCCGGGTTAATTCATCCATATTATTCACTTTGCCTACAGTGGTAATCGCAAAGTTGCCCAGATGTGAACGAATCAACAAAGGCTGCGGCTCATTATCGGAAATACAGCCAATACCGAATTTGCCATCCATCTCCTCAAAATCACGTTCAAACTTGGTTCTGAAAGGAGAGTTCTCGATATTATGGATTGCTCTGTCAAATCCCTTCTCTTCACTATAAACCACCATTCCTCCACGTCTGGTTCCCAAATGCGAATGATAGTCTATTCCGAAAAACAAATCAAAGATACAGCTCTTTTTGGCAGCCACGCCGAAAAATCCACCCACGCTATCGTCTTCCTTTCTATTGTCACATACTTCTCTAAAGTATACTTTTTTGACCCTTTTGTGTCAAGAATAAAAGAGCTGTTTTTCACTTCTTTTTTTTAATGTTTCTACATCACTTTTCACAAAAACCCCTCTGAGGTTCACATAACTCAGAGGGGAATCGCATTACTTCGTCAATAATAACATTATTTTATTTGTTCTGTTTACAAACTTCGTCATTTCTTCTGCTGAAAGCGGCGCATGCTGAATCATTGCAAGATCATACAACTGCTCGCAAATGATGGAAACATTCTCACCCTTTGCATCCTCAAGCAGATACTGAACCAGCTTATTATTTGCATTCAGAACCAAGGTCTGTCCTTCTTTTCCAAACATTCCCATATCCATTCCGGAAGCTGCATACATACGCATCATATCCTGCATACGACGGCTTTCCTCGGACAGTGTAATAACGGAAGAAATCTCTTTGTTTTTCAGTTTTTCGAGTTTAACAACAACGTTATCTTTCTTCGTAACTTTCTTAAAAAGTTTCCCTAATTCTTCTTCCTGAAGTTTCATCTCTTCCGCTGCTTTTGCAGATGTTTTTGCTTTGAATGCATCTGTCAAATCAGCATCGATTCTCTGGAACTTAATGCCTTCATTCTTTGCTTCCAACTGTGAAATAAACGGCTGGTCAATATTATGCGTTAAAACAACAGCATCCATTTTTGCCTTGCGGAACATATTCACATACTGGCTCTGCTGCAACATATCGGTCACATAGTAGATTACCTTTTCTTTCTTTTCCTCGTCTGTTGCCTCAGCATCCTCTTCAACAACCTCTGCCTCTACCTTCTCACCGTTTTCATCTACAGCATTTTCTTCTTCATCAACACATTTTACCTCCAGACATTCCGGAAGCGTCATGTATACATCATCGATATTCTTGAAAAGAATATAATCTGTCATCTTCTCACAGAATTTCTCATCTTTCAAGCAACCAAACTTGATAAACGGGCTGATATCATCCCAGTACTTCTCGTACTCTTCCTTCTGTGTTTTGCACATGCCGGAAAGTTTATCAGCAACCTTCTTTGTAATATATTCGGAAATTTTCTTAACAAAGCCATCATTCTGCAATGCACTTCTGGATACATTAAGAGGTAAATCCGGACAATCAATAACACCCTTAAGCAAAAGTAAAAATTCAGGAATTACTTCCTTAATGTTATCTGCAATAAACACCTGATTGTTGTATAACTTAATTGTTCCTTCGATGGAATCATATTCCATGTTAATCTTAGGGAAATATAAAATACCTTTCAAATTAAAAGGATAATCCATATTCAGATGAATCCAGAACAACGGTTCTTTGTAATCATTGAAGACCTTGCGATAAAATGCAAGATAGTCCTCCTTCTCGCATTCTGCCGGATTCTTAGCCCACAACGGAGTTGTTTCGTTCAAAAGTTCAGGTCTTCTGGCAATCTTAAGCTTAACCGGGTCATCTTCTTTCTCCGGTGCAATTTCTTCTATTACAGTATCTGTATCAAGCTTTTCATCAGCCTTAATAATCTGTGTCTCATTGGAATTCTCTTTGCTTAAATAGATCTCGGTCGGCATGAATGAGCAGTATTTCTTGATAATCTCTCTTGCACGATATTCGTTACAGAATTCATAGCAATTATCCTCTAAATACAATGTAATAACGGTACCTACCGTATCTTTCTTACCCTCTTCCATGGTAAAATCAGTGCCACCGTCACATTCCCAATGAACCGGTTTCGCACCTTCTTTAAAAGAAAGTGTATCAATCGTCACCTGTCCCGCAACCATAAAAGCCGAGTAAAATCCAAGTCCGAAATGACCGATAATCTGGTCTTCATTGGTCTTATCCTTATATTTTGCAAGGAAATCGGTTGCTCCCGAAAAAGCAATCTGATTGATATATTCTTCAACCTCTTCTTCCGTCATTCCAAGACCGTTATCAATAAATTTTAAGGTCTTCTCTTCCGGATTCACAAGAACCTCAATTTTGGCCTTGTAACCTTCAGGTAACTCATATTCACCCATCATATCAAGCTTTTTCAACTTGGTAATTGCATCGCAACCATTTGAAATAAGCTCACGCATAAAAATATCATGGTCAGAATACAACCACTTCTTAATAATCGGAAAAATGTTTTCACTATTAATCGATAAAGTTCCTTTTCTTGCTGCCACCTTGTTTCACATTCCTTTCTATACCGGCTGTTTGCGCCATTTTCTTTTTTCACCAAAAACGCAGTGCGATATTTGCATCACCGGGTATTATTTTAACCCTTTCTCTCAGAAAAGTCAACAAAAAATTAGCACTCGCCAAAAACGAGTGCTAACAATCATTGTTATTCTATCGGTTTCTCTTCAAAGTACAACTCATATTTTTCAAAAAATGTGTTGGTCTGAATCTGCGGATCATCCGTCAATCTAATCGCTTCCCACGATTTATGATTCAAATTTCCTGTAAGCGTTCCCAAAAAAGCCTCATACTCTGCTTCGAAAGCAGCCTTTTTTTGTTCTTCGAGAATTAAAACTTTATTCGCATCTGTCTCTTCCTTGTTGAAAGTATTCAAACACTTAATGATGTAATATCCTTCCGGCGTTTCCACAACCTTACTTACTTCATCTCCGGCAAGTGAAAAAGCGGCTTCCTCGTAGGCAGCATTCATTTCCCCTTTACGGAATGAAATCTGTTTGGACTCACCTTCATTCACCTGTGTCTGCACCGCTACAAAATCTTCACCGTCTTGTATACGCTGGCGAATTTGCTGTGCACGCTTATACGCCTCTGTTTTCAATGACGAAGAGTAAGGAATCACTTTTCCCTGCGCATCCTTCCGATAAGTCTTAATAAAAATATGCGAAACGGTTATTGTTCTTGCATCATCATCACTAATCTCAGGATTCACATCCTGAACCAGATAGTTATATAGCTTGTTCGCAAGGGCATACTCTTCATATGCCTGAATTACAACTTCTTCTTTCATCGCAAGAGCATTTTTTTCATAATCCGTCAGGGAATCATAATATATTCTTCCGGCACGTTCAGCTTTCTGCTTTTCTTCTTTGGTCAGGGAAACCCCCTTCTCATCCGCAAGCAGCACCATCACCTTAATACGCGATAATTTGGCCAGCACAGATTCTTTCAGACTGTCCTGTATGGTAGCGTCCTGTGTTTCAGTCTGCCAAATCTGCGTTCCGTATACCTCTTCGTAAATTTTCTGCGTGTTAACCAGATAAAGCATCATCTCCTGCTTCGTACAAACTTCGGAATCAATCCGGAAAATCTCTTCTTCTTTCAGTCCGCTGGTCAAAACCACGTTTTTATTCCCTTTACAGGAACACATGGTGGCAACCATAACGATTGCCACCATAATCATCCATAAATATCTTTTATTCTTCATTCTTTCATATTTCCGATTAGTTCAAAGGATATTTAGCAGTAAGCTCATCAACGATAGCGCGTGCATAAGCAACCTTCTCTTCGCCACCCTTAATTACTGCTGCGATTGCATCTGCAATCTTGTCCATATCTTCTTCATTCATTCCACGGCTTGTGATCGCAGGAGTACCGAGACGTACACCACTTGTTACAAACGGAGACTGAGGATCATTCGGGATTGTATTCTTATTACAGGTAATGTGTGCCTGATCAAGTAACTTTTCAACAGCCTTACCTGTAAGACCGAAGTTTGTTAAGCCAACAAGCATAAGGTGATTATCCGTACCACCGGACACAATCTTAACGCCTCTGTCAATAAGACCTTTGGCAAGTGCCTGTGCATTCTTGGTTACCTGTAACTGATAAGCCTTGAAATCATCACTTAAAGCTTCTTCAAAGCAAACTGCCTTAGCCGCAATTACGTGCATCAAAGGACCACCCTGGATTCCGGGGAAAATTGCCTTGTTGAAGTTGTACTTATCAACAGCTTCCTGATTTGCGAGAATCATACCTCCTCTGGGACCTCTTAAAGTCTTGTGCGTTGTTGTTGTTACAACATCTGCATAAGGGAAGGGTGACGGATGAAGACCTGCTGCCACAAGACCTGCAATGTGCGCCATGTCAACCATAAGGCATGCACCAACTTCATCAGCAACTTCTCTGAATTTCTTGAAATCAATTGTTCTTGCATATGCACTTGCACCTGCAATAATCATTTTGGGCTTGCATTCAAGAGCAAGTTCACGCATTTTATCATAATCGAGGAATCCGTTGTCATCTACGCCGTAAGGCACAACCTTGAAGTATTTACCGGACATGTTAACCGGACTTCCGTGTGTCAAATGACCGCCATGGTCAAGATTCATACCCATGATGGTATCGCCGGGCTGTAATACGGCAAACTGCACTGCCATATTTGCCTGTGCACCTGAGTGAGGCTGTACGTTAGCGTAATCGCAACCAAAAAGTTTCTTTGCTCTTTCAATTGCAAGATTCTCAACAACATCTACGCAATCACATCCGCCATAGTATCTCTTAGCTGGATATCCTTCTGCATATTTGTTGGTCAATACACTACCCATTGCAGCCATAACTGCCTTGCTTACCCAGTTTTCGGAAGCAATCAGCTCAATATGGCTGTTCTGTCTTGCCTGCTCATCCACAATCGCCTGAGCAACCTCTGCGTCCACTTTTTGAATTTCTTCTAATGAATACATTTTCATTCCTCCGTAATCTATTTTTGAATTATTAAGTACACATAATCGTTTGGATTATAACACAGTTTTTTCGAAGGCTCAAGAGTAAAGTTGCTATATTATCTGAATAAATGCTACAGCAACAAAAACTAACAACACAAGAAAAACCTCTCCTACATTCGCAGGAGAGGTTAATTTCACCTAACTGTATCAAATCCTATTTGCCTTCCCGTACATTTGCCACACGTTTATTTTCCACGGAAATCTCACTGTAGAAGCGTTCGCCGCCCTCGCCCATCGGCGCCTGCGCTTCGAAACCGACTTTAACAGTCTTGCCTACCGGAAGTGTAAATACACGAACCATTTGATATTCTTTCCCATCAACAGAATAATGGAAAGCAAAGCAATCATCGACACGAGCAATCTGTAACCAGACGCTGTTAGTGTCCATAACCGGTCCGTTACAATCATCAGAAATACGATTGGTTACAACCGAAACCACCGCAGGCTTTCTGCAAGGTAAATCAGAGTTCTCAAGTGCCAGTTTCGCCCAGACATTCTCGTTCTCATATACAAGAAGTGCTGCAGCATCATACAGATTCTTAAACGTCAAAGAAACCTTCGTTTTGAAAACAAAATCACCTGTTAACTCAGTATATAGCAACGATGCCGAAGCTACCGGCTCCGGAAACGCACCATTCTCTTTAACCGGACTGTTAAAATAATCGGTCTGAGCCGGCGCATAAACCTTCAATACTCCATCCTGATACTCAGCCTTACTTTCGTTTATCCATTTATAATTATCAAAATTCACACCATGTCTCCTTCTTTTCGCATCATTTCTTCATATTTCTTTTACAATTATACATCCTGTTATCTGCCTCGCGATAGACCTCCTCTACCGAA
This sequence comes from Lachnospiraceae bacterium, assembly GCA_045530835.1. Taxonomy (GTDB): domain Bacteria; phylum Bacillota; class Clostridia; order Lachnospirales; family Lachnospiraceae; genus UBA3766. The sequence continues at coordinate 7,804 of JAZSCW010000011.1, forward strand.
GCATCCTGGAATTCGTCACTGCCGGCAAAACCATACGCAACAGATAATTCAGCGTCATGTCTTTTCTTATTCTCCTGCTTGATTTTTTCCGTAAACCCGGCAATCAGCTTCTCAGTTTTCTTTCGATCACAAGTAGGAAGAATTACAATAAATTCATCTCCTCCCATTCTGCCGATGGTTCCCTCGGTTGCAAAAACAATCTCGAGCAAATGCGCAGCACGCTTAATCAGCGAATCTCCTGCAATATGTCCGTACGTATCATTTGTCTGCTTAAGATTATTGATATCTAATGAAATAATGGTGAATTCTTTCTGTTCACCGGCCTGAAGCTTATTCATATAATCCGAACAAAAGCCACGATTATAAATTTGTGTTAAGTCATCTGTATAAGCCCTTTTGACAAGAAGTTCTTTCTCCTTCTCGGCCATCTGCTTCATCATAACATCCTGATACAAATCCAGCAATAAAACCGCAATAAATACTATAATACCAAACGCAGATATACCTTTGATCTGAAACAAATGATTTCCCCAATATCTGCCTGCTGCATATGTAATCAACTCATACAATATACAAAGGAGAACGATCCCCATTCCGATGTAATATATGCTTGTATGTTTCTTGTTTCGTTTCGAACTTTTGATTAGTAAGAATCCGAAGAAGAATACAAAAACAATATATAAGAAATAGTGAACAGTAATCGATTCAGCACTATGAACAAGGCTTAATGCATGTAACGCAATCGTTATTATCGTTAATAAAATCTGCGTAACGGCAAGCAGACTGTAAAAAACTTTGATTCCCTTACTTTTTAACGGTTTGACATAAACATACATATATCCCACAATCGGAAGAGGTGCCATAAGCAATGACATATTTTCAATCAAGGTAATCGTATGAATTTTCAGTGAAAAAATCACCAGAATATTATTGTAACACAGCGTCCATATCCCCATGCAGACAGAAAATACCGATATAGAAAGAATTTCCAAATATCGTGTCTCATGAACCCGTGCAAAAATCAACAGCTGTGTAACAAGTATACCAAAAACGAGCAAAAAAGTACCGAGAAGAAGCGGCAGACGGTTCTCTGAAAGAACAAAACGATATGTATCCTGCCAATCTGCAAGCCAGATTTGTTTGATGGAAGAAAAAGCATTGTTTTCTGATACTTTTAATACAATTTGCAATTCTTTTCCTTTATAGTCATTGTCAAAATCAATAAATGCAATTCCGTTTCCAACAGTCTCATCATTGTCATAGCGCTCATGACCGTACGAATAGATACACGCACCGTCAACATACACATCTACAACCATTTGCGTAACAGACATACTCAGAGCAGGTTCTCTTATCTCCCAATCATCCGGTATAATGGTGGTCAAAACAACAACATCTTCTTTATTTACCGGTTGAAACCGAAAACTGTCCAATTCTACAGATTCATACACGGTATCATTGATTTGCACATTCCAATTTGCATTCAAAACATATTTTTCCGACACATTATCTTTACCGGAAAGAATTGCATGATTCAACAAAATCATCACAAACAACATACTTCCAAGAACGTACAAAATCAAGGCAATGCTACACACTTTGGTTCTCAATGTCTTACTTTGTTCCTTTGCCATAATACCTCCCACATGATCCTATATTGTCAATTCAGCAAATTCTCCCCCACATGCACACAACAAATCCGCCGGTGCCAATTCCAATTGCACGCCTATTTTGCCGCCGCTGACTACCATTTGCTCTAACTCCTGCGCAGAAGCATCTATATGCGTCATATATTTTTTCTTCATACCTATTGCTGTACATCCGCCGCGAATATAGCCCGTAATACCATTGATTTCCTTAACAGAAATCATCTCAATCGACTTCTCCGACACCACTTTAGCTGCCTTCTTCAAATCCAGTTCCTTATCAATCGGAATCACAAAAACATAAATGTTTTTGCTCGCCGCACGTGTAACAAGCGTTTTATACACCCGATAGTACGGAAGTTCCAGCAAGTCAGCAATTTTGAGTGCATCTATAAACTCATCGCACTCATAAAAGTAAGTGCCGTATGAAATCTTTAGACTGTCAAGAATCCGCATTGCATTTGTTTTGATTTCTTTATTTTTTGCCATATTTTTAAACTCTTTTCCGAGAAAAAGCATAGCGTCGCTTCCGCTACAGTTCTTCTAAATATTTTCTGTATGGAGCAAAGGCCGACGGAAGCGGATATTTCGTCTGAATCTCCGACGCATCCACGAAAAACAGTCCGTTTGCTTCATCTTTTTTACGATTGTCTGCAATCTCATCAATTCTTATTTTATATGCCTTCATGTGCCATTCTTTATGGGTGAAAACATGTATATACTCTTCCGCCTGCTGAATCTGCAAAGGATGATATCCCAATCCCCGCGCATAAGAAAGTACTTCCTCCGCAGTCTTGAATCCCTCTATTGACGGCAATTCATACATCCCGGCGAGTAATCCTCTCCCAGGTCTTTTGCGCAAGGCAATTCCGGCTGTGCCGGATAAAAGAAGCAGTGTTTTTTCCTCCACCTTACGCCTGGGCGCCTTGTTTTTTACCGGTATTTCATTCATCATTCCCTGTTTCCTTGCTTCGCAACTCTCCTGCCACGGGCACTGCTCACATTTGGGTGCGCCGTTCGGGAGGCATACCGTTGCTCCAAGTTCCATCAACGCCTGATTGAAAACGCCTGCCTCTTCAGGCATACATTCCCTGACTTCATTTTGAACCTTTTTGAGTGTTGCCGGTTCTGAAATATTCGAAAAATCTCCATGCAGACGCATTATAATCCGAAGCACATTTCCATCCACGGCAGGTACACGTTCGCCTCCTGCGATGGAAGCAATTGCTCCTGCAGTATAAGGTCCAATTCCCGGCAAAGTGATCAGCAACTCATAACCGGTCGGCATTACCCCACCAAACTCTTCACACACACGGATTGCAGCCTTATTCATATTTCTTACGCGATTATAATATCCAAGACCTTCCCAGTTCTTCAGCAACGCTTCTTCCGTCCCTGCGGCAAGCTCTCTGACAGTCGGAAACTGTTCCATAAAACGTAAAAAGTATGGTTTTACCGCTTCAACCCTGGTCTGCTGGAGCATAATTTCGGATACCCATATCCGATACGGATCCCGGTTTTCGCGCCACGGTAATACCCTTGCATTGTCCTTATACCACATTAAAATCTGTTTCACTTGTGTCTCAGTCACGTAATCTCGTCCCCTCATAGGTCTGTCTTGTTATGATGCACTTTAACAGATTCTCGTACATGTCAATTACATTCGTCTCTTCTATCTCTATATCCATAGAAGCCCCCATTGCAATCAGAACTTCTTCATCCAATTGCTCCTCCAGATTTTTCAATACATTAATTTTTTCCTGATATCCTTCTGCTTCCAAAAAAGCCATCAGACGCGCATCTGTTTTGAGAACTGTTTCTTTTTCAATTTTGATAAAACGATATTCCTGTTCCACATCAGGATATTTCACCCGATCCACAGATTCCATAAACATACTTAAAGGTCTGACATATACGGTATAAGGCTCATACAATGCGCGATATACCACCTGACTGTCTCCATCCTCACTTCCGACAGCCAATGAAACGATTTCATACTCTCCACCTTTAAAATGTCTGTATTTTTCTCCTGCCTTCGGCAAATCTCTCATTTCGCAGAGTCTCCTTATTCATCATGTCACTTGGTACTTTGGAAATATCCTGCATTCTATCTGCAAATACCAAAATATTAGGTAATTATATCATATTTTTATATGATTTTCAAACAAACAAAAATATATCCCTTAATTTTTGCATCAATTTATTTCACCGCGCCTCACACCACTTATTATCCTTTATTTTCTTTAGATAATTATATCCGAAATGCAAAAATTGATTGACTTTTCGAAAATGAAGTTATACTATAATGTCATTCGGTACACTTTTGTACCTTTCATTTTGGGCTCAAAGTTAGCTTTTGCTAACTTTTAAACAGTACTTTTTACGGAGGTCACTGATATGAATATTAACTTTGTATTTTCGTTTTTGGGATTGCTCGGCGGACTACTCTGTGCCGGCGCTGACATGCTCCTGGACCTAAAAGGACGTGACAATAAAAAAATTGGCAAATTGGGAATTGTAGACAGCAAATGGGCTTCTATGAGTGAGTGGCGTTTCAAAGCGTCCATTCTCCTTGTCATGATTGCGGTACCGCTCTATGCGCTCGGTCTCTGGTCGCTTAGCGAGCAAATCGGCGGAACCGTCGGATTCCTGCTAAAACCATTCACTTTTGTGGGGTCAATGGGCGGTTTCTTCATTCACGCATTCCTATGCCTCATGCCGATTCTGTATCAAAACCACACAGATAAAGACCAGGCAATCAGCTTAATCGAGAAACTTTACAAATCCATTCAGTTCCCTTTTTTATTCCTCTATCTGGTGCTGGTTTTGGGCACAACCGTGTTGGTTGAAATTGCCATCTTCAACGGCAGTCTCAACGTTCCGTGGTTCTGCGTATTTCTCAACCCGCTTGTTTTTATGATTATAGGTGTTTCATTGCGCTTTGTAAAATATGACTGGTTCTGTGACTTACCCGGAATCTGTATGCCAAGCTTAGGTCTTGGCATGTTTGGACTCCTCGGAATGATCCATTCCTTCACACTTTATTCTATGTGATTCATTGGCAAATCATCTTCGTAAGAGGCAAGTATTTGGGGCAAAAATTATCAGTGTCGGTTCAACAGGACACAAAGCGAGCAATGTCCTATAACATTCGGATGAGACATATCTTGTCCATACCAAAAACAGCTTTATTCCAACTCACGTTTCAAGCGAAGAATATTTCTTTCAATTTCCGAAATAATTGCCTTAAAATCCTCATCCGCTTTTCCCGTAGGATCTTCCAATCCCCAATTCTCATCAAATCCTTTACCGATCAAAGGACATCCGACATTGCATCCCATAGAGATTGCGATATCAGGCTCCGGTATATTTGTAATCAATTTCGAATACTGTGTCTGTTCCATATCAATTCCATACAACTCTTTCATAATACGAACTGCATCCTGATTGATTTGTGGCTTGGTTTCCGTTCCGGCAGAATAGCTTTCGAAAACATCGGAAGCAAAATGTTTCCCCAATGCCTCTGCAATCTGACTGCGGCAGGAATTATGGACACATATAAATGCCACCTTTTTCTTTGCTTTTTTATAAAACGGACACTTTTCCCGGATACACTGTTCATTCTTTTCACTGAAGCAACATTCCGTTCTGTCACTTTCTAATTCTACATTGTAGTTTTCATTAATAAATTCAATTGCGTTTTGAAAGCTCAAAAATGCATCCCTTTTACAACATCTCGGTCCACCCACTTGCGACAATCCATGTAAAGCCCGGGATGTAAACTCCATGTGTTTTCCCCATGTAGAGTCTGAACTTAACGGCCCCGTAGCATCAATAACGGATAGTGCGGCTCCCATAGAACTTACAGCACCGCAAATGCCCCACAAACCACAGGTCGCCCCGGGCATTTGCAATCCTCTTTTCATAAGTTCATTTAAACTTGTCTGTAAATCAATTTCTCCTCCTGCATTATAATACGCAGTCAATAATGCAGTGCCATCTAACACATGATGCTCCGGTCCGTGCATTCTTACAAAATCCATATGCGCTATATTATTAAAGATTTCTACAGGGTTTTTACTCTTTTGCATTAAACATGTTTCTACAATTTTCTTTACTCTTTCTTCCATGATGATTCCACCTTCCCGACTGAACTTACAAAGTCATCAAATTGCTTCCACACTATCAAATTTAAAGAGTAGTGATGCCATTTGCCTTCTTTTCTATCTTTTACAAGACCACAATCACATAAAATTTTCATATGATGTGATAAAGTCGGTTGTGTGATTTCAAAGGCTTCCAATAGTTTGCAGCCGCATTTCTCCCCATCAGATAACATTTGAACAATCTGCAAACGGTTACTGTCACCAAGTGCTTTGCAAATAAGTGCTATATCAATTGTGTTCACGTCTTTTTACCTCACATTGACAAATATCTATGTATGTAGTATATCAGATACATAGATATTTGTCAATGTATTGGTAAAGTATATTTTCCGTACGAAAACACAGGTCATCTTAATTCTGTAAGAACATTCAATCTGAATAATCCCACACCTGAATAGGTGTTGCTTCATACACCAGAATCATTCCGTCATACAATTCTTTCGGTGCAATATTAATCTGATAGGTATTTTTTAATACCTCCATCAAAGGAGAATAACTTTCGCCAAGGCTTCCTGTCGGAATGGGATTGTCAATATACCCTGCAAGTTCCGGTGAGGCTCCTGCTTCCGCAAAATCCAAATAATATACGTTCTCTTCCAGATTTCCTACTGCTGCTGCCAGAGGGTCATCGGAGCAGAAGTCATAATCAGCACGACCATCCTGTGTAGGCATATTACAGGTAGTATTGTAAAAGTCCGTTCCGATTACGAAATATTCCTCTCCCAGCTCTTCCTCCAGATATACACCCATATTCGTATAGCTGCTGTTTACCACTTTTGCCACATGGCCGTTGTGACCGGAAATCATTAATTTGCTACCGTGAACATTCTTTTCACGCTCATAAATCCATTTCACGTTTTCTGCCATATTTTTATCCCTGATCTGACTGTAATTGGTACCGGTCTGCAGTTCAATATCCTGTAACAAACACTTCGCGCCCTGCAGGGCATACGCATACGCTTCTTCGTCAACCGCCTCATATGCGTCCTTTTGCTCCTCCAAATCCGAAACGATTTCATTAAGAAGTGTTTCAATCTCAGGGAATTTAGCCTGATCGTAGGTACGCTCTTCCACATCGTACAAAGAATCCAGAGAATTCCCGTATTCTTCTGCTTTCACGGAATCCGCTTCAAGATAAAAACCTTTCACCAGATCCACATTTCTGAAATCCTGTTGCATATCAAAGCCGTATAATCTGACCTTATCCCCTTTTGCAGCCTGAAGATTATAATCATGCATCCACTCCACCAGCTCCAGCATCTGATCGGTACGATAAATCTGGAATCCGAGATTTTTGACAGCCTCTTCGGCAGTCCCTTCATTGTACAAAATGTACTGATTCGCCACTGCACAACCGCCAAAATCACCCTCCAGCGCAAATGCTCTCACAGAAGTGGTTTCCACCAGATGAGCAAAAACATCCAGCTTCAACTCCTGAAATTCCTTATTTCCATGCGTCGCTTCCCCGAGCGCAACAATTCCGGCCTCCTGCGGTACTGTTATTTCATTTACACTCTTTGCATAAGCAGCAAATTCCTGTGCATTCACAGCATTGTCGTCACAACCGGTAAGCATCCCCATGCCCATAATCAGTGCTGCTCCGAGACAAATTATTTTCTTCCATTTATTTTTCATTTCTGTTTTCCCTTTTCTTTCCATTTATTTTATTTCTCTTTCTAATCCGACTATTCTTTTGCTTGTGCTGTATGTGGCGATAAAGTATGCTCCATACAATATCACAAGCACAATTACGGTAGCGGCAATTCCCCATCCGATGTTCTGTCTGGTAACAGAATTAATCACTCTATTTACATAGAGAAGACCAAAAACTGAGTGAATCATAGCACCCAAAAGCGGCAATCCGAAGTATGCTCCGACCTGACCGAATAAGGCTCTTTTCAGCATGTGGTTTTCGCAACCGATTTTTTTTAGAATCTCATATTTTCCTGTGGAATCAATCGCCTCGGAAAGTGCTTTTAAGGCAAGCATTGCCGCACTGGCGATTAAAAATACCACACCGACATAGATTACAAGAAAAGCCACAATCATCGTAAGGCCGTTATTGGATTCCCTGATATCCATTCCCGTCTCAAAAAACATGGGAGGAATCGGATTCTCGTTCATATAGTTATAGACCGTATACGTACTTACCGCATCCCACAGGCGGTCATTTATTTCTTTGATTTCTTCCCGCCCTTTCACCGAATAATTTCCGCTCATCACGGAACCGGCTCTGTAAATAACTCCCTGCTCTTTCTCAATCACGGCATCCGGAAGAATGAGAATTCCCGTATTGCTGTTCATACCTGACATCATCAGATATCCATCCTCACACTTAGGAAGTGCGGGCTTCAAAACAGTATTCCCAACCTGCTGGGTTCCACCTTGTGCAAGGTTTCTGTCACGGAATTCCTGTAACAGTAAAAAATTGCAGACAACCAGATATTCATCCTCTTTTAATTCGAATGTTTCCTTTCCGTACATGGTTGCAAGACGATTGTAATCCGATACACTAAGAATCGTTTCCGGTGTATTCCATCTTGCCGCAGGGAACTGTTCCTTTGCAGCGTCAATCAGGCTTCCGAGAGCCGTTGCCCAGGTTACACTTTCGCAGTTATAAAATGGAATCTCAATATAGTCGTTTGTCCATGTTTCCGCAGGTATTCCTTCCCGTTCCAAACATTCCGTTACCGTTTCATCTGCCGTATACATGATACTGAAATCCACCGGTGTCATTTCACGTACATTTTGCTGTAACCGGTACGCTACGGAAATGCCTCCGGAGAAAGTACAAATCATCGCGAAAATCATAAGACAAATTATTCCCATGGAGATTGCAGAAGAATTGATGCTTCGGCAAAACTGTCTGATTACAAAACTGTTTAATTCTCTGAAATAAACGCCTTTCATCTTTTGCTGCATGCCAAGCAGGAAACCCGCTGCAAACCGAAACATCACAAGATTGGTCACAATCCCTGCCAAAATGCAGACAATCAGTCCGTTTCTCGTCAATTCGTCACTGCGGAATCCGACAAAATAATACGCAAAACCAAGTACAACAGCAGATACAAGAAAAACGATCACTGACAATGCCGGTTTTTCAACAATCTGCTTCTCTGCTTTTTTCTCCGCATGCAGAAGATCAATTAATTTCACCCTGGAAATGTTGATGGAATGAAGCAGAAGCACCACCAGATATATGATTACAAAATTGATGATTGTTTTGATGACAGCTCCGATGGAAACAGTAAACACATAGGCACTTAAATCCGCGTCAAAAAACTTCGTCACCAGAATGGACATAAACTGGGATGCAAAAACACCGATTACAATTCCCGTCACCAGGGAAATCAACCCAACCAATGCGGTCTCTGCGAACAAAACCTTGGAAACATCTCTTTTGTCCATCCCCAGCAAAAAATAAATTCCAAATTCCTTTTTACGGCGGGAAATCAGAAACTGATTGGCATATACAATCAGGAAGCCCAGCACAAATGCCACGCCGACGGAAAGCATTTCCAATAAAACCAGCAACAGCTGAATTGATTCATAAGTTGTTTCGGAAAGAGTCTTTACCACGCTTTGGTCTCCGACCGAATTGAACACATAAAAAATCGCAACACCCAAAATCAGCGTCAGAAAATAGACCATATAATCCCGGGCACTTTTTTTCATATTTTTAAAAGCCAGATTATACCAGTTCATTCATCTCACCTCCCAGGAGAGTCATGACGTGGATGATTTTTTCAAAGAAGTCTTTTCTTGACTCTGTTTCTTCCTTCGTCAGTTCCGTAAAGACTTTACCGTCCTTAATAAAAATAATTCTGGACGCATAGCTTGCCGTAAACGCATCGTGGGTTACCATCAGAATGGTTGCACCAAGCTCCTTATTCATCGTCATAAAACTATCCAGAAGCATCCTTGCCGACTTAGAATCCAAAGCCCCGGTAGGCTCGTCTGCCAGAACCAGTTTCGGGTTTGTTATCACAGCCCTTGCAGCTGCCACGCGCTGTTTCTGTCCGCCGGACATCTGATACGGATAATGGGAAAGCACATCTGCAACATCAAGCTTTTTTGCAACATCCTGTACTCTTTTTTCAATCTCTGCCATCGGTACTTTCTGGATTGACAACGCAAGCGCTATATTCTCATACGCCGTCATGGTATCCAAAAGATTGAATTCCTGGAAAATAAAACCAAGCTCATCCCTGCGGAAACGGTTTAGCGCCCTGCCGCGCAAAGCAGTCACATCCTGACCATTCACAAGAATCTTGCCGCCGGTTACCTTATCAATGGTGGAGATGCAGTTTAACAGCGTTGTTTTCCCACTGCCGCTGGCTCCCATGATTCCCACAAACTCTCCCCGTTCCACTGACAGACTGATATCATCAAGTGCTTGCGTAAGACTTGCCTTTGTTCCGTAATATTTTTCAACATTTGATACTTGTAAAACCGTACTCATTTCTTCCTCCTGAAGTTGTTTTCGTTTTCATGGCTTAAGCTTACACCGGTCTCGCTTAATGAACCATCGCTTAAACTTACAATAACCTTACAATTCTGTAAGGTTATCTCATATCTGTCAGTGATGAATTTGGAAAAACAAATGTTACCGTAGTTCCGGCACCTTCTTTGGATGCAATGCGAATATCATGCTCTAAACGTTTGCAAAGCTTCCTGCAAAGATACAGGCCGATGCCGGTGGCATTCGAACCACTTCGTCCGTTCCCTCCGGTGAAACCTTTGTCAAATACCTTCTTTTGTTCTGATTCTTTGATTCCGCAACCGTTATCTTTTATATGCAGCAAAATGGCGTTCTCGGTTTCTTCTGCGTAGATTTCCAAAGTAAAATCATCCTGTTTCCTGTACTTAATACTGTTTTCCACAACCTGTCCGACCATAAATTCAAGCCACTTGCTGTCACTTTGTACGCATATCTGCAGATCATGCAAATTTATATGGGCATTGATTTCCTGCAAAACCCTGCGATTCTTCTGAACGACCCCCTGCGCAACTTTCTCTAAAGAAACCGGATTAATCAAATAATCCTTTTCCACATCATTGCTTTTGGCATAAAACAATGCCTGCTCCACATAACCTTCGACACGACGGATTTCCTGTGACAGTCCGTAATCCTCCTGCGCATGATTGGCAAGAATCATTTTCATGGCTCCGATGGGAATCTTAATCTCATGCACCCAGGTCTCCACATATTCTTTATATTCACGGGAGTTTCTGCGGTATCCGGCCACCCGCTCATTCATGCTTACTTCCATCTCGTAAAACAGTTCCTGCAAACGCTTCTCTTCCTGCGTCTCGCCCGCTTCAAGAAGTTCGCAAAGCAGATATTTTTTATCAAGACCTGCCATAAGCCCCTGCAGCTTTTCGAAATATTTTTTCCAACGGTAATATTCGAAATAAGTGCCCAGAAAAAAAGTAAGCAAGGCAGCTGCTACCGTATATAACATCAGCCACCCGCTGCCCGAAAAAGTCAATAAAAAAATTTCCAGCGAGCCAAGAAGCCCGCCGAATAAAACAATCCATATTTTATGTTCTAAAAGATACCGTCCGTATTTCATAACAACTGATACCCCATTCCCCGCTTCGTCACAATCGCACCGGAGATTCCTATTTCTTCAAGTTTTCCTTTTAAGCGAGTCATATTAACCGTCAACGTGTTATCATCCACAAACATGCAGTTATCCCAAAGCGCATTCATGATTTCATCGCGGGAAACGATTTCACCCTGCCGTTTCACCAAAGATTGCAAAATCTGAATCTCATTTTTAGATAATTCCACCGAGCTCTCCCCGTTGACAATGCGTCCCCGCAACGGCTCAAAAACAAACTCCCGACGCCTCACTTCTCCCTTGAAATCCGTAATTTCCTGCGTAATACGCACTTCTTCACCGACTCCTGATGTCTTGTATGCCCTTCTTAATACCGATTCCATATGTGCAATCAGAATCTGCGGATTAAAAGGCTTTGCCACGAAATCATCGGCACCGTTATTAATGCTCATTAGTTCGGTTAATTCATCATTTTTACTGGTAATCATTATTACCGGAACTTCCGAACGGGTGCGAAACTCTTTGCAAAGATGCAAACCGTTCACGCCCGGAAGACCGATATCCAGCAAGAGCAGGTAAAGATTCTCCGCCAGCAGCAAAGAAAGCAGCTCCTGCATTGTATAATTCTCATATTCTTCCGGCTGAATCAGTCGCGCCTCATATCCGTTTGATTCCAAGAAATAATGTAATTCTCTCCCGAGTACTTCATCATCTTCCAAAATACCGATTTTTTTCATTCAGAAATAACCTCATCAACTATCTCACAAAGTTTTGGGTTGGTAAAAATAATCAAGTTTCCGTCATCATCATATTTGCCCCAACCATATTCATAATTTGATGTAAAGTTCCGAGTTTGCCCAAATAAGCTCCGTTCTTCCCGTTTGAACATACTGATTATAATAAACCGGACTACTGGATTCATAATCTTCAAAATAAAGCCATATCATGGTATCCCCACCATAGGTAGGAGAGTCGTCTTCAAGCTCCGTTACTTTGCAGACCATTGAAGCTTCAATCTCACGGTAAATCATCATCACTGTCTCTTTATCCGTAATCGTAACGTTCCTATAGTCACCGTTTTCTCCCGGACACTGAATCGTCACAGCTTACAAATCCTTATAGAAGTTATCTATTAGCCTTGCTCTATTAATAAGTAAATTCCACGCAAACGAAACAATTAATACACTTACAGCCAAAATGGCCAAAACCTTAATCACTCTGTTAACCTTCATATCCCCTCAACCCTGCTAACGGATTGCATACAATGTTGCAACCGCAAGAATAATCTGGATAATCGCGAAACGAAATACCGTCTGCGTATTGGACCAATCCCACACCTTACGGACATGGTCATGTAACGGTGTACGGACATTCTTCATAATGCGAATTTTAAGAAAACGTATCAGCGACACCTTCAAAATACCAAGGCCGCCGTCCAGAATCATCACCAACGCAACAGGAATAAACAGGAACGGACTTCCCGTCTTTAGAATCGCAATACTGATAAAAAGTCCCATTGCTCTCGAACCCGCATCGCCCATCATCAGTCGACTCGGCGTTGCGTTATACCAAAGATATCCGAGGATACACACTGCAAACAAAAGAATCATAATAGAAAATTCGCCCGCAACATTTTTCATCATATCAATCAAATAGATTGTCATGATGGAAATAATGGTAAGGGTACCGGAAAGACCATCCACACCATCCGTGCAGTTGGTAACATTGACTGAAGTCCAAACCAGAATCACCGTTAGCACAGCGAACAGAACCGGATGGATGGTGAATGTCACATCAAACATCGCAAGTTCTACAACATTGGAATTAAAATGCAGAAACGTCACTGCAACCAACGCCGCCACGCACAAATCAAGAAATCCTTTTTTATATTCTCCCCACGGGCTCTTAGAAGCATCATCTAAAAAGCCCATCATCATACAAATCACAATCAGCACAAGATATATTAAATTCTCCACTGTAAAAGGAACAAATAAAAGTGCTGCCGCCACAAATGCAAGTACAAAAATAATACCTGCTCCACGCGGTTTTCCGGCGGATTTTTTACCATCGTGAGCGAAATCTCTTCCCGCATCTTTCGGCAAAAAATTGCATAGCTTATCTGTTGCAATCACAGTCGCCAAAAAAGCAAACAGGATTCCCACAAAGGCTCCTATTGACACGCATTTGTCAGGAATAAACTGTAAAATCATCTTCGGTTACCCTCTCTTCATTTCGTATAAACCTATGTGACAAAAATTATACTCCCCGTTACTTCTACTATGCAACTGTTTTTGTTCTGATTGCTTCGTACTTTTACAAATATCGATAGGGATTCTCCGCTATTTTTTTACATTCCGCCAAACCAAGTCCTGTTGTCTCCCGAATCATTTTGATTGCCGCAAGGGTATCACCTTTGTTCAAAAGTTCCCAAATAGCTTTGTTATCTTCTCTGCTTATTTTCTTTGTTTTTTCCAACAACTCCTGATCATCCGGTCTGTGGTTTAATATCTCAACTGTTTCATTTATATTCTTATGATACACCTCAATGTGATCCATGAAATCCGTGTATGCGCTAACCTGATTTACCGATACCTTACACCCCATTCCGTGATATTTGAAATTTGCCTGCGAAGTAAACTCTACCTTCGCCCCATGCATGCTAAGAATCGCCACCACACGCTCTTTCTCTTTCGTATACTTAAAGCCCGTCAACGCCGGATGCTTCTTCCGGTAATCATAGGCAACCTTCAATTTGCCATCTGCATATTCCGCTTTTACAATATAAAAAGTATTACTAAAATAAAAAACCAGAAACAATTCGTTCTGTTCATTTGTTGCAAAAAGGATAGGACAATCCCTCTGATATGACGTAGTCTGCTGTAACAAGCAATTCTGTGCATCTTTTAAAGATATTCTGATTTCTTCCGGTTGCTGCTCGTTTTCCTTCGGTAATTCCTTCTTTGGCTCCGCATTCTGCCGCTCAATCTCTTCTTTATGCATTTCCCAATAGGTCAAACGGTCAATATATTTTCCTTTTACATATTCCACAGCCTTATAATAATTCGTTGCCGCATGGGATATGGAAATCACTTTTCTGTCTGTATGAATTCTGATAAATCTGCGACGGGTAAGGTCCAATACCGTTACATATTGTACTTCTTCATCTGCAACATAACGGATCTTACCAAACCAATCGCGATACACGACTCCGCCTTCAAAAAAGAGGAAAACATTATTCACAAGCATTCTCAACAAAAAAACTAACAACACCGCCATAGGCATCCCAATCGCTGCGACTATCAACAGGTATTCCCAAATACTTGAACCAAATCCGGTTTCCCAAAATTCTACAACAAATCCCCATCCAAGAAGCGCGAAAAAACATACCGGTATCATTAACAAAAGGCAGGAAACGAGGCTATTGTACTTACAAATCAAAACCGGCTCTTTCCCTGCATACTGTTCCGGCAACTCAGGAAGCTTCATAACCAGATTAATAATGCACTTTATCAAATATGCCAATACTATGTACGCAACAATTCCCGCCGCTAAACCGATGTATATTTTCCAATCTGAATTCATATATTTCTATCTCCTTGTAAAGAAGAATTTTTTAAAAGAAACCTGTATCTTCTCCTTTATGAGTCACGACAAACGTATTTGTCCCAAAATCCTCCAACCCAGGCTTCTCTTCTCCCATTTGATTCGAGCGGTAAAAAACAGCGTTAACAACCCAAAAAGCTAATCCTGTTGATACGAAAACTGCCGTAGCTATTATCAGTAAATACATCATTATTCATCCGCCTCCTGTCTTTCTTCTATATATCTTTTCAACTCAATTGTCTTAGAACGCTTTAATGCTTTTCTGTTTTTCAAAAACGGTATAAGACCAAGTATCCAGCAGATAAATCCGGGAACCGTTGCAAATACTACAACCAAAACACCGAGTCCCGCAAAACTTTCCAGGAAAAAACCTATTGCAATCAGCAATGCCGCACAGAATACCGCAATAGCACTAAACATAATTACCAAATCCGTTTTTTCAGCCGGAAGTCCTCCTGCAATTTTACCGGTTTGTCCGTTTACCAACATCGTATAGGATTCGCCTTTATAGCGAAAGGTCATGAACCACACCGGAAAAAGAGCGTACTCCGAATGTAAAATGTTGCATTGGGGGAACGTTTTGGTTGTATATACCAACGTAGTAGCACTAATCTCGCGTCTGGCGCGGTCATCAAACAACTCTTCACATCGTCTTTTCACAACATTCGTCAGCTGTCTCGCCGTCAAGTCAAAGGAATCCGCATAGAACCCGGACAAATACCCCGGCTCAAAACGTTTTAAACCGTTCATGTTAAAAGGTTCAATTCTCTGCGTTACTTCATCATTAATCCTTGATGCCGCATCACAGGTAAGCTGACGAAAATCACACTCAGCCTCCAAGTGGAAACGCTGTACTCTTTTTTTGTCTCTGCGCTGTATTTCCTGATTATCCTTATATTTCACATGAAAAAGAAAATACGGCACATATATACCGCGCATTTTCTCAAGCACTTCAAGATTCTGAATTTCTTTGGGAACAAAAACGCCTCTTCTGCGTAATCTGTTGCGAATTACGGTAGCAGCCTGCTCTCGTGAATATTCAAACGGAATGATATAAGTCGGTTTGCGTTGCTTCGAAACCCTGTCATATATCACGGTGGGCTGACCGCAAAATGCGCAAAAAGATGACACTTCCGTATCACCAACCGCAAGTTCTGCTCCACAGGCCGTACAGCGATACATTCTAAGCTGAATATAGTTGCTGTCTTCCGCATAGATATTCTCCTCCAGAAACGCTTCTGCGTTATTCTCTTTCAATTCAAAATCTTCCTGCACTCCATCACTTTGATAGGACACCTGCTCAGGTTCATAGAAACTTACACAGCTGTCGCACTCCATCATATGAAGACTGGGATTATATGTAAGTGCTGCATCACAATTCGGACATTTATAAATCATCTCATCCGGCTCCTTTTCGCTCTGCTTTGTTACCATCAAAGTACACATGTAATTATTATACACAAAAAATACCTCCAAATCCATTACGAATTTGGAGGTCTCTTCCACTCTTTTTAGCATCCGAATTTCCCTGCAAAGCAGCTTTCCGGCAACGATGTTGTCTTATGATGTAATAAGCGCCAACAGATCCTCTTTGCCGTCGGCACCGGTCTGTCTGTTTACAGCCTTGCCGTCTTTCATTACAACAAAAGTCGGAACCCCCATAATCTGAAACTGTTTCGCCAGTTCCGGCTGCTCATTCACATTGATTTTACCGACTTTGATATCATTTCGCTCTTCTGCAAGCGCCTCCACAATTGGCATAAGGCTACGGCACGGACCACACCATGCTGCCCAGAAATCAAGTAACACCGGCTTGTCTGACTTTAAAACCTCCGCTTCAAAATTCTCTGCTGTAATCGTTATTGCTGCCATACCACCAAATACCTCCTTTTTTCCTTTAGAATTCCTTGATTGTCATCATTTTATTCCCTGTGCCCCATATATTACTAATATACAACTAGTTTATCTCATTCATGATTTCGCTAATAGTCTTATAACAATCCTCGCAGACTACCATATCAAGTTCTTCACTTGACTTGTAGCTCTTACCGGTTTTCTCTTCACCGCACATGTCACATGTAAACGGTTCTGCCGTACAAGCTGTCAATGCAAGTACGCTCAATGTTACCAAAACCAACGTTGCAATTTTTTTCTTCATGTGAATTTCTCCTTTTTACGTCTTTAAATTTCCCCTAAAACATTATGTTTTTCAGGAAAATTATAGCACATATGAGAAAATATGCCAACCATGAATATATCTGCTAACAAACCCTTTTCAGTATATCGAGACTGTGATTCGTTGCTCCAATCAAATCCATCCTCTCACAAGTAGCGAAATGATATTGTAACCACACTGCAAAGGTCTCTTCATCCATTTCTTCAATACACTCGCGCATGTAATTTGTTGCGCCGTCCGCAGCCACAATTTTAACTCTTTCAATTTCTTCGAACGATGCATTCAGTTCATCAATCTCTTCCAGTCGTACAAGCTCGAACAAATCCTTCTCTTCGGAAATACATCTGAAATCTTCGGTAAGCATATTTTTCTTAAGACACTCTAAAATATTACCGGCCTTGAAAGCATACTGAATGACACAGGCTTCATTCATGCAGTATGCAACTAAAATATAGCCACCCTTTTTTGTGACACGAATGGCTTCCTGCAACGCTTTCTCTTTATCCTCCTTCGTGTACAAATGATACATGGGACCTAACACAAGTGTTAAGTCAAAGGACTCATCCGCAAAACACGATAAGTCAAGTGCCGTTCCGTGGTGCGTTCTGATTGTGGTAAGGCCGTCGATTTTGGAATTCATAATTTCTAAATTATGCTGTGTATACTCGAGCGCATCCACCTCGTGGCCTTCCTTGGCTAATGCAATACTGTAACGCCCCGTACCGGCGCCTACCTCCAGAATCTTTTTGGTCACGTCGCCACCACTGCACTCATGAATGTATTTCATGGTCGTTAAGTATTCCACCTGCCCGTATTTCTTAAGAAGTCTTCCTTCTTCGTCACAATTTGCGTAATAATTCTCTATGTAATTCATTCTCTCTTCCTCTCCAATTCTATGATTTTCCACTGCTCTCCAAGAATTTCGAGAACAATCTCTTTCTCCAACGTGATTTCTTCAAACCCTGCTGCTTTGTAGCAATGATATGCTGCCGGATTATTATCAAAAACGCCAAGAGTAACTTTCTCCGCCTTTAACATATCAAACGCATATTTCGTTGCCATCTGCACCATTCTTTTCCCATATCCCTTGCCGCGCTTACTCTCATCAACAATGATAAACCCAAGGCGGATTGTGGTCTTCTCCGGATTCGTATAGCGAAGAATCAAATGTCCGACCGGTCCGTTCTCATCTGCTGCCGTCATAGGATAAAAGTTATCCGGCTCCTCACAGTCTCCGTTGCATTCTAAATATTTATAGTTGATATCTTCAGGCTTAATCGGGTAATCTCCGAATCTGTCCGAACTCCATTTGCGAAAAACCGTTTCGTCCTTAATCCAGCTTACAATGGCTTCTGCATCAGACGGCTTATATGGTCGGAATTTCAGGCTGTCGGCCGGATGTTTTTTTAACTGCTTTTTCATGATTTCGTATACCTGAATGACGCCGTTTGCACATTCCCACATTCCATGGTCTGTGGTTTCATATCCCAAATGTGCATATAATCTGCAGGCCGGTAAAGATGCATCAATGTCAGCAGAATCATAGTTTTCCCGAATCAACTCTTCCAGGCAGTTCATGATAAAAGTACCGTATCCCCTGCCCTGAAACCGCGGCCAAACATAAACCCTTGTAATATGATTCGCATTGATTGTTCCGGTACCGATAAGGTTACCCTCATCGAAAAGAATATAGACATTTCCCGCTTCCACATCCTGTGCAATGCGCTCCTTATTATGAAATTCACGGAACATGTCAACGATTTCTTTCAAGTAATACTTCGGGTATACTTCCCTGATTGTTTCCTGCACCAATTCGTATACCTGCTCCAGATTTTCTTTCTTTGCCTTTCTAAATTCCATATTCTTTTCCTCCTTTTTTGTTATAAGTAAAACAAAAACACCACCAACGAATATTCGCTGATGGTGTAAAATTTCTTGCAATATATGATTATATAAAACTATCCTATACCGAAATAACCTTCCACTATAGAATGTCCGAATTCTCACAATGCAATATTTTTCCATCAGCAACAAA
>JAZSCW010000059.1:0-92633 GCA_045530835.1 Lachnospiraceae bacterium
ACACATTCTCAAAAAAGTTTATGGGAACAATCTGCATGGCGGCCCCCCGGGCTAAGAACTGTTGATGTCCACCTTCCTTAACTAAATGACATTAAAATAAAAACGGGGCTGTTTTTACAGTCCCGTTTTTTTGATTGGAAAATCGATTCGGAATCTTTTAGTGACCGCCGCCACCGCCACCGCCGCCACGGCCGCCGCCACCGTATCCGCTATAACCACCACCTCCGCCATGGGCGCGTGCGGTGGAAACACCTCTTCGGATAGAAGAATGGAAGGTGCGACCGGAATGATGAATGCGGCCGGAGTTGCAATAATTGCTGCTAAGAATCGGGCTGCTAACCCTTTCCGGACATCGGATGCGGATGGCATCGATTACTTTCTGGGAGAGTCCGAAGGCTGTTGCATAAATCAGATATTTTTCCCAGATGGGCAATTCCAAATAAGTACGATCTTTGATAAGAGTATCGCTGTTCAAGAAGTTGTATAAACCACGCCATTTCACGTATTCATCTTCTCCGCTCTGTGTAAGAAGGATGTATTTAACGGAATTACGTTTGAGGTAAAAGGCTCCAATGAGGCTACAGATACCAATGATGGTGTAACCGCCGAAGGCCAATCCCAAGGGCGTAAAAGAAGATATCAGGTTTACAAGGATAAGGCAAAAAAGTCCGATATTACGAAGCGATGTGGCCTCTCTAAGAACAGCATATTTGGGTTCTTCATAGAATGCTTTCTGGAAAAACCGATTCTGTAATCCGATATTTTTAGTGGAGTTTGCCATGTTAAGGGCAAATGTGTCCGTGTTTTCGTAATCATTGGCAATTCTGTATTGGAGCGTATTCATGGTAATTTCGTTTCCGCATGTGTGATGCGTAATCAAATCGAAATAGTATTGTTCGCAGAGTGTAAGGGGCTCACGCGGGTTTTCGATGATTTCAGGCTCCGGTGAATCTAAGGGGATTGTATCCGGTGTGGAGAAGGTTCCGGTTCCTACTGACGATAGTGTCATTTCTTCGTCCGGAATGTCACGCATAATCGGCCCTTCTGCTGCCAGCCTTTCAAGAATCGTACTTCCCGTATCCGGCGTGGGTTGCTTCGGGAAACGATATTTGAGCAAAATTTTCACATCTCCGGAATCAAGTTCCTCTAGTTTAATGTAGTTTTTTCTGACCAGACTGAGCAAAAGCGCGGAATAAATGCCGGAGTTATCGCGTGGTGCTTTTTCTTTGCAAAATACCAAATCAGCAGCAAAGCTTGGGTCTAAATCAGAGGGAATATCTCTGTAAAACTCTGCTTCCGAGGAAGGTTCGAAGAAAATATATTTGCGTCGGATACGTTTTTTATATCCGAAAGCAAATAAAAGAATCAGGACGCCGCTTACCAGTGAAACTGCTAAAATAATAAGTTTGGTCTTTAAATATACAGCGGGCTTACTTTCATAGATATGCTGTTCCTGATGAATTTCCTGCAGAACATTATCATAGGAATAGCGGTTATCCGGAGCGTTTTCCGTGAAAACGTGTTTGTCTTCGTTATATGAAAATAAATCAAATTCAATATATTGATTATATGGTTTGAATTTCAAATCCTTTTTATCCAGATCAAAAGAGAATGTGTGATAACCCGGATATTTGGTGTCAGACTCTTCGAACGGAAAACTGTGTTTGTTGGTTCCGTATGTATAGGCTTCATAGTTGCCTTGTGAAGGCATATCTTTTTCGGGGAAAAGAATATCTGCCTTGAAGGATTCCAGATAATTGATGGTGCCTTCTGAGTAAAGGGAAAGATAGAGCTCGGAGCAATCATTATAGCGCATGGAGGCGTTTTTCATCTCATAAACGAGTTCAAAAACGACTTCCTCGCGGTATAACCCATCCACGTAGAAAAAGACGCACTCGTAGTCTCTGGAGTCTTCGTTGTAGGGACCCTCGCTGTGATACCATTTGCCCGGACCCAATATTTTGTTAGAAGAAACATAGTCTTCATCTTCCCAGTAAAGTACGGGACTTTCTTTATATTCAATTTCTCTTCCGTCGGGAAGAATCTGTTTCACGGAGAGGACGTTGTAGTAAACCTTAAGATTGTCTTCGTAGTCTTCGGGGAGATCACGCCAGAGTTCCCAAAAAAGATTGGATTTTGAGGCTGCGTGAATGTCGAAGGTCAGACGTTCTGTTACAAGAATGCTTCCGCCATTTTCAGGTTCATCCTGTACAACCGCTTTATATTCTACATCTGTTATACGCGCATAATCAAAGGGATTCAGTTGCATATCCTCAAAAGAAATAAACTCTGACCAAAACGGTGAAAGAACGTTTGCCAATATAACAAGTACAATGATAATGTACAAAAAGCTGTTTTTGGAATTTTCCATTTTTTATATCCTTTCTGTAATATAGTTATTCATTAGTATATAGAAAAAGAAAAAAGGTGTAAAGAAAAACATAAGGTTTTGCAAAAAAATTATGCCAATTTAGTGCGGTTGTAATGAATAGAAGGTATACGAATGTGGAATGCTTTGAAAAAGAAGCGCTTTTTCGTGGCGGACTTGTAATTTTGACCTGTTTGGGGTACAATTAAAAAGATTATAGGTATGAAGTACATATGAGTGATAAAGGGCGTGAATAATTATGAATACACAGGATACTCAGTTTTTTACGGTAGAACCCGATTCGGAAGACAGAATCCGAAATGTGATTAAAACAGTATATGAAGCTTTGTCAGAGAAAGGATATAATCCCGTAGACCAGATTGTGGGATATATTATGTCCGGGGATCCGACATATATCACCAGTCATAATAATGCAAGAAGTCTTATTATGAAGGTGGAACGTGACGAACTCGTGGAAGAAATGTTCCGGGATTATATTAAGAATAACGAGTGGGACTAGGAGGATACGTATGCGAATCATGGGATTAGACTTTGGCTCTAAGACTGTTGGTGTGGCGGTAAGTGATCCTTTGGGAGTAATTGCTTCCGGTGTGGAAATTATCCGGCGGGAGCGTGAAGATAAGTTGCGTCAGACCCTTGCACGTATCGAGGTGTTGATACAGGAGTACGAAGTGGAACGTATTGTTTTGGGATACCCGAAGCACATGAATGATACGGAAGGTGACAGAGTACTTAAGACCAAAGCATTTCAAGAGATGCTTGAGAGAAGAACCGGGTTGCCGGTGGAGTTGTGGGATGAAAGGCTTACAACTGTAGAAGCACATGAACTGATGACGGAAATGGGTGTGGCCGGTAAAGACCGCAAAAAGTATGTGGATCAGATAGCCGCTACGTTAATTCTGGAAGGCTACATGCAGTATCATAAAGAAAAATAATGGAGAAAAAACAATGGAAAAAATTACTTTTCAGGCGGTGGGAGAAGAACCGGTTGATTTTTATGTTTTAGAACAGACTACCGTGGCAGGTGTGAATTATATTCTTGTGACCGAAGACGAAGATGGAGATTGTGAGGCATTGATTCTCAAGGATCTTTCCGCAACCGAGGATGCCGAAGCGGATTATGTGATTGTGGAAGATGAGAAAGAATTGAATGCAGTTGCTGAGATTTTTGAAAACCTGCTCGAAGACGTTTCTTTTTCACAGGAATAGGTAACGTTGCCTATTTGAGTTGAAAAGTATGTTCCGGACTATTTGGAGGTTGATAATTTGAGAAATGAAATAAGAGGTAAAAAAGGATATACGGAAGAAAAAATCCGTGTGATTCCGCTTGGAGGGTTAGAGCAGATCGGTATGAACATTACTGCTTTTGAATATGGAGACAGTATTGTTGTGGTAGATTGCGGTCTGAGTTTTCCTGCGGATGATATGCTCGGAATCGATTTGGTAATTCCGGATGTTTCCTATCTTGTGGCAAACAAAGACAGGGTGAAGGCTTTTATGATTACACACGGCCATGAGGATCATATCGGTGCGTTGCCGTATGTACTTAAGGAAATTAATGTTCCTGTTTTTGCAACAACACTTACCATGGGAATCATTGAACATAAACTGAAAGAGCATGAGATGGAGGATGTTGTGACCCGCCACACCGTGCAATTTGGAGATTTGGTTACCATCGGCGATTTCGGAATTGAGTTTATTAAAACAAATCACAGTATTGTGGATGCGGCGGCGCTTGCGATTTATTCGCCGGCAGGTATTATTATTCATACCGGTGATTTCAAAGTAGATTATACACCGGTTTTCGGGGACGCAATTGATTTACAACGTTTTGCAGAACTTGGAACCAGAGGCGTGCTTGCGCTTTTATGCGATTCTACCAATGCAGAACGTGCCGGTTTTACCCAGTCAGAGAGAACTGTGGGAAAAACATTTGATACGATTTTTACAGAGCATCAGAATACAAGAATTATTGTGGCAACTTTTGCATCTAACGTTGACCGTGTACAGCAGATTATCAATGCTGCCAACAGATTCGGTCGTAAGGTTGTGGTAGAGGGGCGCAGCATGGTAAATATCATTGAAACTGCGACAACCCTTGGTCGTCTGAGCGTTCCGGATAATACTCTGATTGATATTGAAACGTTGAAAGATTACCCGGAGGAAAAAACAGTAATTATTACAACGGGAAGCCAGGGCGAGAGTATGGCAGCCTTAAGCCGTATGGCGATGGGACAGCACAAAAAGGTCAAAATCGGATGTAACGATACGATTATCTTTTCTTCGAATCCGATTCCCGGAAATGAAAAGGCAGTTACCAAAGTGATCAATGAGTTGTTCCAGAAGGGTGCAGATGTTATTTTCCAGGATGCCCATGTCTCCGGGCATGCATGCCAGGAAGAAATTAAGTTGATTTATACACTGACTCAGCCTCAGTATGCAATTCCCGTTCATGGTGAATTTAAACATTTAAAGGCGCATGCGAAACTGGCAGAGCAGATTGGTGTGCCTAAGGAGAATATTTTTATTCTTTCGTCAGGTAATATTTTGGAATTGAGTGAAAAAGAAGCCCGTGTTGCGGGAAATGTACCTGTGGGTGCAATTCTTGTGGACGGACTTGGTGTTGGAGATGTCGGAAATGTTGTGTTGCGCGACAGACAGCGTCTGGCAGAGGACGGTATTGTCGTAGTGGTTGCTGTGCTTGATTCACAGGCTAATACACTGATTAACGGACCGGATGTGATTTCAAGAGGGTTCGTATATGCCAGAGAAAGTGAGGATATCCTGGATGAGGCGCAGAACATTGCGTATGAAGCCATCGACAGATGTCTGATGCGTGGAATCAGTGACTGGGGCAAAATCAAGAGTGTAATGAGAGATGATTTGAGTGACCATATCTGGAAGACGATGAAGCGTCGCCCGATGATTCTGCCGATTCTGATTGAAGGATAGTATAGAAATTTCCGGGAAGGAATTACCAGAATGTTAGAGCTAGAGCTTGCTACGGCCCTGTTTCGTGATGCATTGCATGAAACAAAGGTATATCAGGAATATTTGAAAGCCAAGGAAGAGGTCAAAAAAGATAAAGAACGGTGGGAAACTCTGCAGCAGTACCGTAAAAAGCGCTATGAAATGCAGCAGCTTGCCGATGGAGATGAACTGTATGAGCGTGTGGAAGCATTTGAAAGGGAAGAGCAACAGTATCGGACAAATCCGACTGTGGCGGCTTTCCTTGATGCTGAGCTTGCACTTTGCAGGATGATGCAGGAGATCTTTTTGTCCATGGTGGATTCTTTGGATTTTGAATAGACCTAAAGGAGTAGGATATGAATAAAAAATTGTTGTTGTCTGTTGCGATGACTTTACTGAAAATCACAGTAGGAGTATTGGTGTTGCTGCTGATTTATAAGCTTAGTTTTGTGGCGTATGATTTTGGATATCGCATTTTTGCAGAAGAGCCGGTGGACAGTATCGGTGTAAAATCAGCATCTGTTACGGTAGTGGAAGGAAAAAGCCCGAAAGAAGTAGGAGAGATTCTCGAGGAAAAAGGGTTGATTCGCAGTAGTACATTATTTGTTTTTCAGGAACTGTTTTCTGAGTATCATGATGAAATACAGCCCGGGGTATATGAGTTGAATACAGGTATGACACCTTTTGAAATGATGCAGATTATGGCTGGCCAGGTGGAAACGGAAGAGGAGTAGGATGCCCCAATGACAGTTGATGAGAGAATGATAACCTTTATCAATTCATTTGATAAAGCAAACTCGTTATTTTTGGAAGAACTTGAGCAGGAAGCGAAGAGAGATTTTGTGCCGATTATCCGTAAGGATATGCAGAATCTGCTTCGTTTCTTGTTGCGTTTACAACAACCCCGAAAAATACTCGAGGTAGGGACCGCAATTGGGTTTTCGGCTATTTTAATGGGTGAGAATACGAAAGAAACCTGTCATATTACAACAATTGAAAAATATGAAAAAAGAATACCGCTGGCAAAAGAGAATTTTCAAAAGGCTAATATGCAGGATCGGATTACCCTTCTTGAAGGTGATGCGGGAGAAATTCTGGCAGAATTGGAACCATCGTATGATTTTATTTTCATGGATGCTGCGAAGGCACAATATCTGTCTTACTTGCCGGACTTGGTCAGACTTTTAGCACCCGGAGGAATGCTTGTTTCGGATAATGTTTTGCAGGATGGGGATGTTTGCGAGTCACGTTTTGCGGTGACCAGACGTAACCGGACGATACATAGCCGAATGAGACAGTATTTGTATGAAATCAAAAATCATCCGTTGTTGGATTCCGTGATTTTGACGGTGGGGGATGGTGTGACCATAAGTGTAAAGAAAGATGAGGAGAATGGAAATGAGTAGCACAAAGAAACCGGAGCTTCTGGTTCCGGCAAGCAGTTTGGAAGTATTGAAAACTGCCGTAATATTCGGAGCGGATGCAGTATATATTGGTGGTTCTGCCTTTGGCTTACGGGCGAAGGCCAAGAATTTCAGTTCGCAGGAGATGAAGGAAGGAATTGATTTTGCTCATGAACATGGAGTAAAAGTATATGTTACGGCCAATATTCTGGCGCATAATTCTGATCTTGAAGGTGCTGCGGAGTATTTCAGGGAATTGCAGGAAATGAGACCGGACGGTGTGATTGTGTCAGATCCCGGAATGGTGATGCTGGCCAAAGAAAATTGCCCGGATGTAGAGATTCATATTTCCACGCAGGCGAATAATACAAACTATAATACGTATCTGTTCTGGTGGCAGCAGGGAATTAAGCGTGTTGTGAGCGCAAGAGAACTGTCATTGGCTGAAATCAAGGAGATTCGGGAAAAGATTCCTGCGGAAATGGAAATCGAGAGTTTTATTCACGGTGCGATGTGCATCTCTTATTCCGGACGTTGCCTTTTGTCAAATTATTTCACCGGGCGTGACGCAAATCAGGGGGCTTGTACACACCCCTGTCGTTGGAAATATGCTGTTGTGGAAGAGAGCAGACCCGGAGAGTATTTACCGGTTTATGAGAATGAGCGGGGAACCTATATTTTTAACTCCAAAGATTTGTGTATGATTGATTATATTCCACAGCTTGTGGATGCGGGAATTGATTCCCTCAAAATAGAAGGAAGAATGAAGACTGCACTTTATGTGGCTTGTGTTGCACGTACGTATCGTAAGGCGATTGATGACTTTTTCGAGGACCCGGCGAAGTATGAACAAAACAGAGAATGGTATCAGGCTGAAATAGCGAAGTGTACGTATCGTCAGTTTACGACAGGATTTTATTTCGGAAAACCGAATGAAGAAACCCAGATTTATGATTCCAATACATACATTAATGATTTTATTTACTTGGGAATCGTGAATGAGGTCGGCGAGAACGGTGAAGTTTATATTGAACAAAAAAATAAGTTCTGTGTCGGTGATGAGATTGAGATTATGAAGCCTGACGGTAGAAATCTGAAAGCAGTTGTGCAGGAAATTAGGGACGAGAACGGAACCTTGATGGAGAGTGCACCGCACCCTAAGCAGGCGTTGCAGGTTGTTCTGAGTGAACAATGCCAACGGTATGATTTGCTACGAATGGAAGCACAGAAAGAATAGACAAATTGGGTGAATTGGTGGTATATTGTCAGAAAGTGTAATGGATAATCTTTGGGGGAAAAAAGATTAGATAATGGAGATAAACGGATGGCAGAAATGATTAACATTGAAGAGATTTTTGCGGAAAATGTATTTACATATGCAACGATGAAAGAACGACTTCCGGATGATGTATTTGGCGAGTTCATGAACGTAGTGGAAAATGGTGGTGAATTATCCGGCCGTGCTGCTGATGTAATTGCCAAGGCAATGAAGGATTGGGCGGTGGAGCAGGGTGCCACACACTATTCGCACTGGTTTCAGCCTTTAACCGGATTTACGGCTGAAAAGCATGATTCTTTTATTTCTCATCCGAACAAGGCGGGTAAAATGCTGCTGGAATTCAAAGGGAAAGAACTTGTAAAAGGTGAGCCGGATGCTTCTTCCTTTCCCTCAGGTGGTTTGCGAGCAACCTTTGAGGCAAGAGGATATACAGCGTGGGATATTACCTCGCCTGTTTTTCTGAAAGAAGATGCAACCGGAAAGATTCTTTGTATTCCGACGGCGTTTTGTTCATACAAAGGAGAAGCGTTGGATAAAAAGACTCCGCTTTTACGATCCATGGATGCGATAAATAAACAGGCGCTTCGTATTGTGCGTTTGTTTGGCAATACAAAGGCAACGAAAGTGACTCCTTCTGTAGGTGCGGAACAGGAATACTTCCTGGTAGACAGAGAGCGTTATTTACAGCGTGATGATTTGATTTATGCGGGAAGAACCCTTTTTGGAGCCCTGCCGCCGAAGGGTCAGGAGATGGATGATCATTATTATGGTTGTATTCGTGAGCGTATCGGCGCTTTTATGAAGGATTTGAACGTTGAATTGTGGAAATTAGGCGTAACTGCTAAGACACAGCATAACGAAGTGGCACCGGCCCAGCATGAGCTGGCTCCCATCTATGAAACTTCCAATGTTGCGGTTGATCATAATCAGATTGTGATGGAAACACTGAAAAAGGTGGCGGGACGACATGGCCTGACCTGTCTTTTGCATGAAAAGCCGTTCCAGGGTGTAAATGGTTCAGGTAAGCATAATAACTGGTCTCTTACCACAGACAACGGTGTGAATTTGCTCGACCCGGGCGAGACACCGAATGAGAATATTCAGTTTCTTCTGGTGCTTGCGTGTGTTATGCGTGCGGTGGATCGTCATGCTGATTTGTTGCGTCAGAGTGCGTCTGATGTTGGTAACGATCATCGTTTGGGTGCAGATGAGGCTCCGCCGGCAATTGTATCCATGTTTTTGGGAGAGCAGCTTGAAGATGTTGTTATGCAGCTTGTAGAAACCGGCGAGGCAAAGCATTGCATGGAAGGCGGTGTTCTCGAAACAGGTGTTTCCACATTACCTGATTTGCTCAAAGATGCAACGGATCGTAATCGTACTTCTCCGTTTGCTTTCACGGGAAACAAATTTGAATTTCGTATGGTAGGTTCTTCGGATTCCATCGGAGACCCTAATACTATTTTGAATACAATTGTGGCTCAGGCATTTTGTGATGCGGCAGACCGCCTTGAAGCTGCAGAAGATTTTGATTTGGCTGTTCATGATTTGATTAAGGAATATATGACAAAACATCAGCGCATTATCTTTAACGGAAACGGATATGCGCCGGAGTGGGTAGAGGAAGCGAAAAGAAGAGGTTTGCCGAATCTCCCTACAATGCTTGACGCGGTAGAGACATTGACGACGGAAAAGTCTATTGCACTTTTCGAAAAGTTTGGTATTTTTACCAAGGCGGAGTTAGAGTCCCGCAAAGATGTTTTATACGAAACATATGCGAAAACCATGCATATTGAAGGAAAATGCATGATGGAAATGGCGAAAAAGAAGCTGATTCCGGCCATTATTTTCTATGCAAAAGAGTTGTCGGAGGCTGTTATTGCTGCAAATAAAGCCAATGTAAGTGACCGTGTACAACGCGATTTGTTGGAACGTGTTTCTTCATTGCTTGAAAAAATGCAGGATGCATTGGTCTTATTAGAACAGGAAATGAAAGTTGCCGAAGGCGTGAAAGACCACAAGGAGTGCGCATTTTTCTATCGTGACCATGTAAAAGTGGCAATGGAGGCTCTTCGCGAACCGGCAGATGCTTTGGAAATGATTACAGACAAAGAAATATGGCCGTTCCCGACATATGGCGATTTATTGTTTGAAGTCTAAAAATGTGTAGTGATAAAGGAGAATGAATGGTATGAAAGAACCCGTTTTGGTTATTTTGGCAGCTGGCATGGGAAGCCGCTATGGTGGATTGAAACAGATTGATCCGGTGGATCCCCAGGGACACAAGATTTTGGATTTTTCTTTGTTTGATGCAAAAAGAGCTGGATTTAAAAAGGCTATTTTTATTATCAAAAAGGAAAATGAGCAGGTGTTTCGTGAGTGTGTAGGTGATCCTGTCAGCAAGCATATGGAAGTAGGATATGTTTTTCAGGATTTGAATGATGTGCCCGAAGGGTTTGAGATTCCGGAGGAACGTGTGAAACCATGGGGTACGGCACATGCCGTTTATAGCTGTCGTGAGGCGGTAAAAGAGCCGTTTGCGGTTATCAATGCAGATGATTATTATGGCGTAGAAGCTTTTAAGCTGTTATATGACTTTTTGACCAAGAATGAAGATGATGAAAAGTATCGCTATGCGATGGTTGGTTATCGTCTCGGAAATACATTGACCGAGCACGGAAGTGTAGCAAGAGGATGTTGTGAGACAAAGGACGGATATCTTGTGGATATCGCTGAGAGAACAAATATTATCAAAACAGAAAGTGGTGCAGCTTATTCCGAAGATGGTGGCGAAACATACACCGATATTTCACCGGATACACCTGTTTCCATGAATATGTGGGCATTTACTCCCAGTATTATCAAAGAATTAGGATTGGCATTGGAGGATTTCTTTGCAAATAAAGTGGCTGCAAATCCGCTGAAAGCGGAATGTTATCTTCCAATCGAGGTAGGTACGCTTTTACAGGAAGGAAAAGCGACTGTTCAGGTGATGACTTCATCAGATAAGTGGTTTGGCGTTACATACAAAGAGGATAAGCCGATGGTAGAAAGTTCCATCCGTGCGCTGAAGGAAAACGGTACCTATCCGCAGGAACTTTGGAAGTAATATACTGATAAAGCAAAAATGAATGAGGGAGTGACAAGATGGCTATTTTGGTTACCGGCGGTGCCGGTTATATCGGAAGTCATACCGTTGTTGAATTGCAGAATGCAGGGTATGATGTTGTTGTAATCGATAATTTGAGTAATGCAAACGAAGCCTCTTTGCAGCGGGTGAAAGTGTTGACAGGTAAAGAGGTGCCGTTTTATAAGGTAGATATTCTGGATACAGAAGGTCTGCGTGAGGTTTTTCAGAAAGAGAATATTGATTCCTGTATTCATTTTGCGGGACTTAAGGCAGTTGGTGAGTCAGTTAGTAAACCGTGGTTATATTACCAGAATAATATTGCAGGGACATTGAATCTTTTGCATGTGATGGAAGAATTCGGTGTCAAAAATATTGTATTCTCATCCTCCGCAACTGTATATGGTGCGCCATCATTTGTTCCCATCACCGAAGAGTGTCCCA
This sequence comes from Lachnospiraceae bacterium, assembly GCA_045530835.1. GTDB lineage: Bacteria > Bacillota > Clostridia > Lachnospirales > Lachnospiraceae > UBA3766. The sequence goes on from JAZSCW010000059.1 coordinate 11,610, forward strand.
AGGGTGAAATTACCAATCCCTATGGACAGACCAAATCGATGTTGGAGCAGATTTTGATGGATATTCAGAAAGCGGATTCGGAGTGGAATGTTATTTTGCTTCGATATTTTAATCCGATTGGTGCTCATGAAAGCGGCATCATTGGGGAAAATCCCAATGGAATTCCGAATAATCTGATGCCTTATATTACGCAGGTTGCTGTCGGTAAATTAGAGTGTTTGGGTGTGTTCGGCAATGACTATCCGACTCCGGACGGCACGGGCGTGCGAGATTATCTTCATGTAGTGGATCTGGCTGACGGACATGTGAAAGCAATCGCTAAAATTGCAGAGAATCCCGGTCTTAAGATTTATAATCTTGGTACCGGAAAAGGATATAGTGTTCTTGAAATTATTGATAACTTTGAAAAAGCCAATGGGGTAAAAATACCATATATAATCAAAGAGAGACGACCGGGTGACATTGCAGAATGTTATGCCAGCCCAAAGAAAGCGTTTGAGGAACTGGGGTGGAAGGCAGAACGTGGCATTTTTGAAATGTGCAGGGATGCATGGAATTGGCAGAAAAAGAATCCGAATGGATATGACTTGTAAAAAAGGACTGCGCTAACGCCGCAGTCCTTTCATATGCCACTATTTCTCTTTTATACTCTTTTCTTCCCAGATTTTGTGTGCGTATTTACGCAGTGCAAGGTAGAGTGAGATGCCCAAGACCATGCAAGAGATGATTTCGCCCAATGCAACGGTTATGAAGGAGAGCCAAAGAGGTCCAAGTCCGTAGGCATATTTTAATACAAAAGGGATGATTAGAGTGTTGGCAATAACCGGAGGAAGCGTAGCAATGGCCGGAATCCATTTGTGATGCTTTGCAGCCTTGTAAAATAATCGGGTTCCGATTGCACCAAGCAAAGTAGCGAAGCTTCCGAAGATTATGTCTGGAAGTGCGCAGCCGGTTAAGATATTGGATAACAGACAGCCGACAGCGAGTCCTGGAATTGCAGCCGGTGTTATGAGTGGGAAGACACAAAGCGCCTCAGACAAACGGACTTGCACCAAAGAAGATGCAAGTCCGAATATGTTTGAAAGCTGTGTCAGCAAGACGTACAAAACTGCAATGATTGCAGCCTGCGTCAGATACAATACTTTCTTATTCTTCATTTTTATTCTCCTTAGTTTTATTTAAGGTCAGGATGGTTTCGAACTGACCGGATTTATTAATCCACGTAAATATCATTATCGGGTGTTCCGGAAGAGGTATCTTTGTTTCCGTATCTGTCCGTAGAAGTAAATACAACTCGGACGACACCATTTGTTGTTGAAATATTGCAATTACAATCGCTACCTCGCGCAGAACGTAATCTCTCCATAATCTGATTGGCGGGAAAACCAAAGGTTGTTTCCAAGCTTTCTCGCAATACACTATCAGAATTTAAAAAAGAGGTATTATCATTAATGTTCATGCCGGAAGAAGATTCCATAAGCTGAAGGTATGGTTGGCTTGCGGCATCATTCTGTACCTCAACATCTATAATAGCAGTAGCAACTGCTGATCTTATGGTATCAGCAAGCTGTATGTCAGATGAAACATGAGTTTTCTCTATGAAATGCAAGAGGAGCGGAGCTAATGAACCAATTAATAAAACCATGATTGCAATTACGATAATCAGTTCAACAAGTGAAAAACCGTTGTTGTTTTCTTTTGTCATAAGTAACCTCAAAAGATAAAATATACTACATGTTACAATTATATGTTGAGAATAACACTAATACCACAAAAAGGCAAGAGAATTAATTGCTTTTTTGTGGTATTTTTTGCATATTTATTGTTTGTGCTCTTTGATTAAGCTCTGTATTCTTTCGCTTGGATTCAATAAATCGCTGATAGAGCTATCGTGATTCAGTGTATCGATGATGTAAGCGATGTATTTGCTCATGTCACAATTGATGTACCATTCACGCTGAAGAAGTTCAGGGGTCTGATAAATCAAATTAGTGGTAAGTACACGATAAATCAAACCTTCTTCAAAAGCCTTGTCAAACTTTTCTAAACCATTGGTAAAAAGTCCGAAGGTTGAAGCAATAAAGATACGGTTTGCTTTGCGTGCCTTCAAGGCTGTAGCAACTTCAAGTACGCTTTCACCGGAAGAAATCATATCGTCAATGATGATAACATCTTTGCCATCTACGCTTGTGCCAAGGAATTCATGGGCTACAATAGGATTGCGACCATCTACAATTCTTGTATAGTCGCGTCTCTTATAGAACATACCCATATCGAGGCCAAGTACATTTGCCATATAAATTGCGCGAGACATACCACCTTCATCGGGGCTGATCATCATCATATGATCAGAATCCAGTTTGATATCGGGAACATTGTTTATAAGTCCTTTGATAAACTGATAAGCAGGCTGTACTGTTTCGAAACCATGAAGAGGAATTGCGTTTTGAACACGGGGGTCGTGTGCATCGAATGTAATAATGTTATCCACACCCATATATACCAATTCCTGTAATGCAAGCGCACAGTCTAAAGATTCTCTTGAATTTCTTTTATGCTGTCTGCTTTCATATAAGAAGGGCATAATCACCGTAATTCTTCTTGCTTTACCACCAACAGCAGCGATGATACGCTTTAAATCCTGATAGTGGTCATCAGGAGACATTCGGTTGGTTTTGCCGCAAAGAGAATAGGTAAGGCTGTGGTTGCAAACATCTACCATGATATATAAGTCATCGCCGCGAACGGATTCGTTAATGACACCCTTAGCTTCACCCGTGCCAAAACGGGGAACTTTGGCATCCAAAAGGTAAGAATCACGCTGGTAGCCTGCAAAAGCAAGGCTGTCCTTGTGTTCATTCTCACGTTCTGTTCTCCATTCTACAAGATACTGGTTCACTTTCTCACCTAATTCTCTGCATCCTTCTAAGGGGATGATTCCCAGAGAACCTACAGGGATTGATTCCAAGTTACGTATTTCACCACATTGGGTAGCCATACCATAATCCTCACTTTCTGTTCATCATTCTTTTTCGATAGGTTCGAATATCCTGACCGGATAGTTTAAATACGTTATAGTTACTGATAAGTCTGGAAAAGACACGATCAGAATAACGCTGTGTCAGTTCCGTCAAATCCAAATTGGTTGAAATAATAGTAGATTTGTGGCGAAGATGCCGTTCGTTCAGACAGGCAAATAACTGTGAAGTTACAAAGCTATTACTCAATTCTGTTCCTAAATCATCTATAATCAACAAATCACAATTATATATATCATCGAAGGGATTTGTCAAATACTCTTTATTGTTTTTGTGAAAAGTATACTCTGAAATTTTCTGAAAAAGGGAGATTGCGCTAAAATATATGACAGAATACCCCTTCTTAATTAATGCATTGGCAATGCAGTTAGAAAGAAAACTCTTTCCTGTGCCGACAGTACCGTAAAAGAGAAGATTGCGATAATCATGTTCAAAATTGTTGACAAAGTTCTCTGCACTTTCTGCGGCTTTCCTGAAGCGAGCTAAATCTTCACCAATCTGATATTCATAGGATATACTGTCAAACGTTTCATCCTTGAGAATATCTCTGATATTAGATTGCTCATACAACAAATCCAGCATAGCTTGCTTGAAACAATGACATTTTTCATTATCAATGAAGCCGGTGTCTTTGCAAAAAGGGCAGGTATAAACCGGATCAAGATAATGAATGGAATAACCGGCTCCTGTTAAAAGAAGCTTTTTGCGTGTATTGATATCTTCCAGAATGTCATGGATATCATCATCGATGTCATCGGTAATCTTTTCATCATCAGGCATTAACTGTGCTTTGGCGCGTTTGATAGAGATGGATGCAATCAAATCATCCATTTCCTTATATTCAGGTAACGCTTCGTAGACTTCCCGGGTACGTTCTTCAAGAATTCTCTTCGAAACCAGACGTCTTTGATTATAGTCACGGATAATACTGTCATATTGTGAATTGCTAAGTGCCACTGATTTTCTCCTTTAGTTACTCAGAATCTCTTTTTCAAGAGCGTCAAAGTCATAGCTTGTCCGCATGAAACGATTAAAGGAATGGTCTCCGGAAGCTTTACCGGAGGCGGGTTTATTGTTTCGGAAATTACGATCCGCTTCCTGTACACCGGCAACAGTCTGTAAATTCTGTTTTTTCCAATTATTCAGGATACCATCCGCGTATTCGAAGCGGTGTGTGTCTGTTGCAAGAACGGTACGCTGGCAACATTCCAGAATCATTTCTGTGGAAAAACCGTATGCATTGCGCCATTTGTTTATGTAATCAATCTCGCGTGCGGTGGGTGTATGATATTTGCCGAGTGCTTTCATAATCGTATAGACGGTTTTATCATAGCTACCAACTTGTGTACGCGCATCTTTTGGTGTGCGGATATTGTTCTCGTACCAGGCAGCTGCGGTTTTTTCGATATAGCGAAGTTCCTTTTTGCCGCGTTCGAGGCAGTATTCCAATAATGTGTCAATCAGATCCGGTGAAAATGCAAGCTCCTTGTGGATATATAAAATACTCTTAACATCAGCAATGCTTAAGGGTTTCCCCAGGTATTGCTCAATGATACACAAAAGTGCACAAAATTCCTGGTCCTGTTTGTGAAGCCGAATGTCTTCAGCGCTGTAGGAAGGCTTCAATGGTGCGCATGAAGTAGGAGTATCCTTTTCCTGCGGCAGCAAGGTTACGACAGGTGCAAGGGGTTTATCCGGCTGCAATTCCAAAAGACAGATGCCTTTAATATTTTGTTCATCATCATAGCTGAGCTTGAGAAGATTCATACGTTCCCAATATTGCAGTGAACGTATTACTTCTTTTTCTGTATGGTTAAAAGTATCCGCAATTTCAGAAATGCAGATCGGAAGATTCGCGGACTGAGCCCGAACTAAATATAGATAGATTTTAATCTGGGCATCGTTGGCATCTTTCATATATGTATCAATGAAAAGATTGGATATAGCAGTAAGCCCGGAATGGTCTTCCCTATAAAGTGCAATATGATTCATTTCCAGTTCCCCCATGTCCTGCAGGTGACATTTTGAAATAAGATTCAAATAGGTTGTCTCTGCTTGGACGTTTATTATAAAGCAAAATGAATTATAGCACAAAGCTTTTGAAAAAGGAACACCTAAAATTGGCTACAAGCCTTGAAAACTCGGGGGTTGAGGCAATTGTGGATAATGTGGAAAACTTTTCTTTCGAAGTACACATAATGTTAATATTTTTGGTCAGAAGTCCGTAATTTAAAGGCGGTAATTTGGAGAAAATAAAAAATTATGTAAACAAAAAATATCCACAGTTTACATTGAGCGAAAATTCGTCAAAAACTGTGGATAATGTGGATAAGTTATTTTCCCAGCAAATTTTCCCCGATTTTAACGACATCTCCGGCCCCCATAGTTATCAACAGATCATTGGGGATACAATTTTGTAATAAAAATATTTCAATGTCTCCAAAAGAAGGAAAATAATGGCAGTCAACACCTTTTTGCAATAATTTTTCCTGCAAATGTGCAGAAGTAATGCCGATGGTGTTCTTTTCTCTGGCTGCATAAATGTCAGTCAGGATAACGTGATCGGCAGCTGAAAGCGCTTGCGCAAAATCATCAAGGAATGCCTGCGTTCTGGTATAGGTGTGCGGTTGGAACACGCACCATAATTCGCGATGCGGATAGTCGGCAGCAGCCGAAAGCGTCGCAGAAATTTCTGTCGGATGATGGGCATAGTCATCAATAATAGTGATACCGCCAAGATTACCTTTTAACTCGAAACGGCGGTTCGCGCCGGAGCAGGTCAGGAGAGCATTTGCTGCAATCTGTAAGTCGATATGAAGAATATCGGCCAGTGTAAGGGCTGCAAGCGCATTGCTGACATTGTGGAGTCCGACTACGTTGAGCACTACGTTCATGGTACGCCCGTCGGGGGTATGAAACAGAAATTTATAGGCACCGTGGTCTCCGACATGTAAATCGGTACAATAATAATCTGAAGAAGCGTCGAAACCGAATGTATGTACCGGAGCTTCCAAATCTTTTGTCAATTCATCCAATCGCTCAATTTCTCCGTTGATGATAAGAGCACCATCCTTCGGAAGAAGCTTGGCAAATTTGTGGAATGAATCCCGTATTTCGTTAATATCTTTAAAAAAGTCGAGGTGATCTTCCTCTACGTTTAATATAATTCCGTATTTCGGATAAAAGGATAAGAAACTGTTGGTATATTCGCAGGCTTCTGTCAGAAAATATTCCGATTGACCGAGTTTTAAATTGCCGCCGATGCTTTTGAGTATTCCGCCGATTGTAAGTGTGGGATCCATATCTGCCGCAAGAAGAATTTCGGAGGCCATTGATGACGTGGTTGTTTTGCCGTGCGTACCGCTGACTGCGATGGGATGATTATAATTTCTCATAATCTGACCCAGAAGACTGGCGCGTGACATCATCGGAAGTTTCAATTCGACACAACGGCTGAATTCAGGGTTGTCTTCACGAATGGCAGCAGTATACACTACCAAATCGACAGCTTCCGTGATATTGGATGCACGCTGACCGATGAAAATGGTTGCACCGCGCTTTTCAAGTTCGTCTGTAAGCGGAGAACTTTGATTATCTGAGCCGGATACTTTGAAACCGTTTGCCAGAAGAATTTGTGCGAGTCCGCTCATACTGATTCCGCCGATTCCTATAAAATGTACGGCAATAGGTTGGTTAAAGTCAATTTTGTACATAATGTACCTCGTTTTCTTTGTTGGAACAGATTTATCTTTTATAAAAAAGATCTGTTTCATTTTATATAATCATACACAATCGCGGGCAAAAAAAAAAGTATCATTTCATATATTTGTTAAAAATGAGAGTATTAAAAATTCGCGCAAAGTAAAAATTGACAAAAATTGGCTCTATAATATGTAATATTTGTTAATTGTTACGAAAAAAATCAAGAAATAAACGATTTAATTCGTGCAAAAGGTTCACTTTTTGGATTTGGCATGTTATAATTATGTGAAAATATACTGGGTTACATGATATGGAAGATGAAAACGATTGGGGATTTTGTCTTCCTGCAAATACTACAGCTAAGGGGTGAAGACATGGTAAAAAAAGAAATGATTGCTATGCTGCTTGCAGGCGGTCAGGGTAGCAGACTTGGTATCCTTACTTCCAAAGTAGCAAAACCTGCAGTTGCATTTGGTGGTAAATATCGTATTATCGATTTTCCGTTAAGCAACTGTATCAATTCAGGTGTTGATACGGTCGGCGTATTAACACAGTACCAGCCGCTTCGTCTGAATACCCATATCGGAATCGGTATTCCTTGGGATTTGGACAGAAATATAGGAGGTGTTACGGTTCTTCCGCCGTATGAGAAGAGCGGTAACAGTGAATGGTACACCGGTACAGCGAACGCTATTTATCAGAATCTTGATTATATGGAAAGTTTTAATCCGGAATATGTATTGATTTTGTCCGGTGACCATATATATAAGATGGATTACGAAGTGATGCTCGATTTTCATAAGAAAAACGGTGCTGAGGTTACAATTGCAGTTATGCCGGTACCTTATGAAGAGGCCAGACGTTTCGGTATTGTAATTGCGGATGAGGACAGAAAGATTGTGGATTTCGAGGAGAAACCTGAGAATCCGAGAAGTAATCTTGCTTCCATGGGTATCTACATTTTCAATTGGAAAACCTTGAAGGAAGCTCTTCTGGCTCGCGCTGAACAGCCGAAGTTAGACTTTGGCAAGCACATCATTCCCTACTGCCACGAGAACGGTTCGCCGCTCTATGCGTACGAGTACAACGGCTACTGGAAGGATGTAGGAACACTTCATTCATATTGGGAAGCAAACATGGAGCTGATTGACATTGTTCCTGTGTTTAATCTGTATGAGGAATACTGGAAGATTTACACCAAGAGTGATACGCTTCCGCCTCAATACATTTCTTCCGACAGCGTAATTGAGAAGTGTCTGATTGGAGAAGGTGCTACGATTTGCGGTAAAGTTTATAATTCCATCATCGGTTGTGGGGTTACGATTGGTGAGGGTACGGTGGTAAGAGATTCCATCATTATGAATGAGACCGTAATCGGAGATAATTGTGAAATTAACAAGGGTATTATAGCAGAAAACGTAACCATCGGTAACGATGTTAAATTAGGTGTCGGTGAAGAAGTTGAAAACGACAGCGCGCCTCATATCTATAATCACGGTCTGGTTACAGTCGGTGAAAAAACCGTTATTCCCAGTGGAGTGTCAATTGGTAAAAACTCGGTTGTGGGGGGTATCACAGTCAAAGAGGATTACCCGAATTCTTATCTTGGAAGCGGCAGAACATTGATTAAGGCAGGTGAGTAATATGAGAGCGATAGGTATTATTTTAGCAGGTGGGCATAACCACCGTATGCGTGAACTTTCCCAGAAACGTGCAATTTCGGCAATGCCGATTGCGGGAAGCTACAGAAGTATTGACTTTGCATTGAGTAACATGTCAAACTCTCATATTCAGAGAGTTGCGGTTTTGACTCAGTACAATGCAAGAAGCCTGAATGAGCATTTAAGCTCTTCTAAATGGTGGGATTTCGGACGTAAACAGGGCGGCTTGTATGTTTTTACACCGGTTGTAACGTCTGAGAACAGCAATTGGTATCGCGGAACGGCAGATGCGATTTACCAGAACATAGAATTCCTGAAAAACAGCCATGAACCGTATGTTGTAATTGCATCCGGTGACTGCGTGTATAAGCTTGATTACAATAAGGTACTTGAATATCACATTGATAAAAAAGCTGACATTACGGTTGTTTGTAAGGATATGCCTCAGAACGTGAATGTAGAGCGTTACGGTGTCATTAAGATGAATGAAGAAAGCCGTATCGAGGAATTCGAAGAGAAGCCTATGATTGCTAAGACCAACACGGTTTCCTGCGGTATCTACGTAATCAGAAGAAGACTTCTGATTGAGTTGATTGAGAATTCCTATGAAGAGGGTCGTTACGATCTGGTAGCAGATATTTTAATCCGTTACAAAGGCATGAAGCGTATTTTTGGTTACAAAATGAAGGAGTATTGGAAAAATGTGGCATCTGTGGATGACTACTACAATACCAATATGGACTTCCTGAAACCGGATGTGAGAAAATATTTCTTCAAAGATTATCCGGATGTGTATTCCAAAGTGGATGATCTTCCGCCGGCAAAATATAATGTTGGAGCGCAGGTTTGCAACAGTCTTGTTTCAAGCGGCAGCATTATTAACGGTAAGGTCGAAAACTCCATCATATTCAAGAAGGTTTTCGTAGGTAATAATTGTACAATTAAGAATTCCATTATCTTAAATGACGTATATATCGGAGATAACACATACATTGAAAACTGCATCGTGGAAAGCAGTGCAACAATTCGTGCAAATTCCAGTTACGTCGGTGACGGAGAAATCAGAGTCCTTATAGAGAAGAATGAACGCTATGATGTATAAGTAAAATGGTGGGGACCATTTTCGATTTGGGAAGGAGGCTAATATCATGAAGATTACAGATGTTCGGGTTAGAAAGGTGCCTAATGAAGGAAGATTGTGTGCAGTAGCATCCATTACGCTGGATGACGAATTTGTTGTCCATGATATTAAAATCATCGAAGGTGAAAAGGGGTTATTTATAGCGATGCCTAGTAAAAAAAGCGGCGAGAATCAATTTCGTGACATAGCGCATCCGATCAAAGCGGAGACGAGAGAATATGTTCAGAATGAGATTCTGAAAGCTTATGAAAATGAAATGAAAAAAGAAGAATAGGGTTATAGCAAAGAAACGGCCGGTGCACTGCGCCGCCGGCTTCTTTGTTTGGTCTTATAACAGCCAATTTGAAGCGATATTTGATTAGTGGGGCATATGAAAGAGTTACGTATTGATTATATCCTGATTGAGGACATGCTCTTGTGCGGAATGCAGTTCCTCACAGAAAATGATTTACGTTTACTTGCCAACCGGTTAGCTTCATGTTACAATTCCCATATCTTTTATTTTCTAATTTCTTGCAGGTTCTGCAATTTTTTCTCAAGCGTATAAATCAATATTATGGAGGTACTTGCCTATGGAAGATGGCAAAACGCAACGAGTCTCAAACCGTGAGGTGAAATCCAGCGCGTTCACTGCTTTTTTCAGTGTACCGCGAAACGCCGCAGAACTGTTTGCTGCGTTAGAAGGACAGGAGGTTTCAGAGGAAGATATTACATACACGACCCTGGAGGGAGTGTTGTTTATTGCGCGTAAAAATGACATGGCCTTTACGGCCAAAAACAAGGTGCTCGTTATCAGCGAGCACCAGTCTACCATCAATCACAATATGCCGCTGCGCAGTATTATTTGCTATGGACGCACCATGGAAAAACTGGTGGAACCAAGGAGTCTATACAAGGAAAAACGCATTCCGATTCCTACGCCGGAATTTTATGTTTTTTATAATGGTGATGTACCGTTTCCGGCGGAATCCTTCATGAAATTATCGGATGCATATATTGAAAAGAAAGAAGTGCCTATGTTAGAATTAACAGTGAAGGTAATTAACATCAATCTACCGGTAAATCATAAGCTTTTAGAACTGTGTCGTCCGCTATATGAGTATTCTTGGTTTATCTGGCGTATCAAGGAATACATGAGTCAGGAAAAGAATCCGGATAAGGCGGTTGCGCAGGCAATCAAAGACTGTATGAAAGAAGGGCTCATGGTAGATTTTGTACGTGAACACGGATCGGAGGCGGTGAATATGATATTTACGCAATGGAACTTCGAAGATGCAATGGAAGTCCGATATGAAGAAGGATTTGAGGATGGCGCCGAAAAAGGGGAATCTTTACGATTGATAAAGCAGGTTCAGCGAAAAAGACTGAAAGGGAAATCTGTTTCGGCTATATCTGAAGAACTGGAAGATTCTGTAGAAGTGATTGAACAAATATGTAGTGCCATCACGAATGCTGACACAGACGATATAGAGAAGATTTATGAGTGCTGGAAGGCAATGGAGTGATAAAAGCTTCATGCGATAACAATGGGAGAGACCACCATGTCATCAGATATGGTGGTTTCTGTTTGTCAGAGGCAAGTAGCTAATAAAATACAGGCAAACGGGTTTGCAAATAAAGTGACAAAACGATGCAATGAGGATGTTTACACAGTTAACGTTTATGAAGTTTTTATTGACAACCGGCAAGTACCGGTGGTATAACAAAATAGTAATAAAATATTGGTAAACCGTTGACGCGGAGATAACGGCAATCATGCCTATACAGAGAACCTGTGATGCTGAGAATCAGGTAAGAAACAAGTTGTCAAATGGACCGCTGAGGGTGCAGTCAAATGTGAGGAATCACAGAGTATTCTGCAACGTGAGGGCATACGTCAGTTGCCGTGGATATGTTGGTATCCTGATGAGAGCATGGCTAACCCATGAATGCAAGGTGGCACCGCGGATAAGTTGTTATATTCGTCCTTGGCAGAAAGTCAGTTTCTGTCGAGGGTGTTTTTTCATGCATAGGAATTTCCTATGCACGAAAAAACGCTCCGCTAAGGATGCGCAGCTCGCGGCAAGGAAATTAGTTGCATTGCAACACCGCTCGCGCGTAGCAATCCGTGGAATCTAACGAAACTATTTGACGGAAACCTTTTTGCGGTTTATCATGGTAAGGAGAGAATCTATGTTATTGACCAAACGATGGCCTTGGGCCGGAGAAAGAATTGAATTTTTTATTTAATGAAACAGGCAATGAAAGGTGGCAGCAGAGTGGCTGCATTTTATAAAAAAGTTGGATTTTAGGAGGATGAAACAATGATTTTAAACAATGTAGATTTCGAAACTTATTTTAAACATTATCCAGATGAGAAGGGCTACTTCGGTAAGTACGGCGGCTCTTACGTGTCCCCTGAGTTGCAGGTGGCGATGCAGGATATTACGCAGGCATATTTTACCATTGCTAAGTCCAGTAAGTTCATCAATGAACTTCGTCGTATCCGCAAGGAATTCCAGGGACGTCCGACACCGGTTTCTTATCTTGAAAGACTTTCTCAGAAGTATGGCGACGTGCAGCTTTACGTTAAACGTGAAGACTTGAACCATTCCGGTGCGCACAAGTTAAATCACTGTATGGGTGAGGCACTTTTGGCTAAATACATGGGAAAGAAGAAAGTAATTGCTGAGACAGGTGCGGGGCAGCACGGTGTTGCGCTTGCAACGGCTGCAGCTTATTTCGGTCTTGAGTGTGATATTTACATGGGTGCGGTTGATATCAAGAAGCAGGCTCCCAACGTGGCAAGAATGAAGATTCTCGGTGCGAACGTTATTGAAGTAACAGAAGGGCTTCAGACCTTAAAAGAAGCAGTGGATGCAGCATTTGCGGCATACTGCAATGAATATAAAGATGCAATTTACTGCATCGGTTCCGTTTTGGGACCGCATCCGTTCCCGATGATGGTACGTGATTTCCAGAGCGTTGTAGGTATTGAAGCAAGAGCGCAGTTCCTGGAGATGACAGGCGAGCTTCCTGATGCCGTTGTCGCATGTGTGGGCGGTGGCTCCAATGCAGCAGGTATGTTTGCAGGCTTCTTAAACGATCCTGTAGAACTTTACGGAGTAGAACCTCTTGGACGCGGTCCGAAGCTTGGTGATCATGCGGCAAGCCTGAAATATGGTACAGAAGGTATTATGCACGGCTTCAACAGCATTATGTTGAAAGACGAGAACGGCGAGCCGGCTCCTGTTTACTCTGTTGCAAGCGGTCTTGATTATCCGTCCAGTGGCCCTGAGCATGCATTCTTAATGGATACAGGAAGAGTAAAATACGATGTAGTGGATGATGAAGAAACGGTAGATGCATTCTATGAACTTTCCCGTATGGAAGGTATCATTCCTGCAATTGAAAGTGCACATGCGGTAGCTTACGGTTTGAAGCTTGCAAAGAAGATGGGCAAGGGTTCCATTCTCATTAATCTTTCCGGTCGTGGTGACAAGGATATGGATTATATTATTGAAAAATACGGTATCCGTTAATCCTGATTTAAATATATTTTGAAACATTACGGTGATAAAGAGAGTTCTCTTTGTCACCGTATTTTGTTATAATAAAACGGTAAGCTGTCGATGTGCTTGCACGAATGGAATTTACCGGCTCTGTATAGGAGGAAATAATTTGAAAAAGGGAAAAATAGGAAAACCGGGACAGGTAGTACGGGTTACAATTCGTAATTTTAGTCATCATAATAGCTCAAAAAGTGCCGCGGCGCTTGCGTACTATCTTTTATTTGCGCTGTTTCCGCTGCTCATTTTTATATCTAATCTGCTCGGTAATCTCGATTTGGATATTTATAAGATTACGCAGACGCTTGCGGAAATTCTGCCGGACGATATCGTTAGCATTGTGGAGAATTATCTGGGTTATATTGCTGATAACTCAAGCCATACACTTATGTGGTTTTCGCTGGTGTTTTCGGTTGTTTTTCCGATGCGTGCCGTCAGAGGGCTTATGACGGATATCCGCAGGGCATATGGATTTGGGCGTCCGCGATATCCTTTTATTCATACCGTGATGCAGTTTTTATATACGCTTATATTTGTTGTTGTGATATCCCTGACGCTGATTCTTTCCATGTCGGGAGAGAATGTGATTACTTTTATATCCGGCCTGTTTCCGCAAGGATTTTTTGATATTTCCGAATATCTGCTGAAATTATGGCAATATCTGCGTTTCCTGCCGATGGGAATTCTGATGTTTATCGCAATTGCGGTATTATATGTTCTGGCAATGGAAGCTAAAAAACCGCTAAGAAGTATACTGCCGGGGATTTTCCTTTCGGTGGTTTCATGGTTGATTCTTAGCATCGGATTCTCAGTCTATGTGGAGAACTTCGCGAAGTACACGGTTATTTATGGTGCGATGGGAGCGGTAATTGTTTTGCTGATATGGCTTTATATGTCGGCAAATATTCTGATTCTGGGTGCCGAATTCAATGCGGCACTGGAAGAAGTTAAGATACACCACTGTCAAAAACAATAGAAAAGGCTATTTTTATAAGATGTAAAGGCATTTTGACACGCAATATCTTCTTTTGTAAAAGACTTTTGATAGAAAATAAGTTTGAGAGTTGCTAAGCTCATAGTCGAAGGAGGTTAACAATGAATATCGGAGAAAAAATCAAGAATGCCCGTGAAGAAAATAAACTTACACAGGCACAAGCAGCAGAAAGTCTGATGGTTTCCAGACAAACGATTTCGAATTGGGAAAACGGAAAATCTTTGCCGGATATTCTGAGTGTGATTCGAATGAGCGAACTGTATCGGGTAAGTCTGGATGAGTTAATGAAAGGAGATAAAGCTATGATGGATAAAATTGAAAAAGATATTGAAATAAGAAAAACAGAGAAGAAGATTATTAGGTATGCATGGATTTCTATTTTGATAGGAGTAATCATCCTTGTACTTGGTAATATTTTTGCGGGTAATCCTGTCATTGAATTTCTAAGCGGTGCGACACCATGGGCGTTGTTGGGATTAACGTTTCTGTTTTGGATACTGTCTTTGAATAAACAGTAAGAATAGTGAAGCTTGAAGCGTGAAAATTGTTGCATCGCATAAAAACTTGTTTTATCATGTACAGAGAAATATGAAAAACAAGTTGGAGGAAATTATGGCAAATAATCAGAACACATCAAACGGAAAAGGGTCACGCAATCCGAAGCGATTTGTGATGTTAGCAGGCGTTATTCTGGTATTAATTATTATAAGCGGCGGTTCGATTACGATGAAACCGTTGCTGGATTATTTCAGTACGTTTCATGAAGAATTTGCTGCAGAAAATGCGGGAGAGACATATGTCGAAGATAGTGGAACAGATGTTACAGATGCGGAAGGAGTTTCACAAGATAATGCGGATGCATCAGAGGATTTGAAAGAAGAGGTGACATCCGAACAAGAAGAGTTCATAGAAAAAGTGTCGGAAGAAGACTCTTCCAAGCAGGTTGAAATACGTTATGAATTCCGCAAGCAGTCATACTTAGACCAGCATTATGAGAAGCACGGAATTGAGATGGGATTTGCTTCCGCACAGGAATACTTAGAAGCAGCAAATGCCATGATTGCGCATCCGGATGTGTTGACGAAGAAAGAAAAAGAAGATAATGATGATGTGTACTTTTTAGAAGAGACGGGTGAGTTCGCGGTTGTGTCTACGGACGGATATCTGCGTACTTACTATATTGCGGATAAAGCATATTTTGAACGTCAGTAGGACGTGGCCAATCGGAATTGGTTATGAGGGATAGATAAAATGGAAAGAGAAACGCTTATTTTTCATGTGGATGTGAATAGTGCGTTTTTGTCATGGAGTGCCGTAGCTCGATTGTGTAGAGGAGAAAAGGTTGATTTGCGCGAGATTCCTTCTGTTGTAGGTGGTGATGCTGCGACCAGACACGGAATAGTGCTTGCCAAATCCACACCGGCAAAGAAATATGGTATTCAGACCGCGCAACCGTTAGCAGAAGCGTGCAGACTTTGCCCGAATCTTGTAGTGGTTCCTTCTGATTTTGACGTATATGAAAAATGCTCGGAGGCATTTATTGAAATTTTGCGCGGTTATTCTGATCTGGTCGAAAAATTCAGTATCGATGAGGCATTCATAGATATGACCGAAAGTCTCCGGATGGGAGTAACACAAGAGACGCAGTTATTACAAGAGGATACCGTACAGACACAAGCGGCAGTAGCGAAAACAGAGACTGCGCAATGGCGAAAAAGGGCTGTGGTATTTGCCAATAAGATCAAAGATGAGATTTATGAGAAGCTTGGTTTTACCGTAAACATCGGTATTTCCACCAACAAGCTTCTGGCCAAGATGGCGAGCGATTTTCAGAAACCAAACCGCGTACATACACTTTTTCCGGAAGAGGTACCGTATAAGATGTGGCCGCTTCCTGTGGAAGAGTTACTATTTGTAGGGAAATCATCTGCAGCGAGATTGAGAAGTCTTGGAATCAGGACCATAGGCGATTTGGCACATGCAGATGTTTCGATGTTGCAGTCGCATTTTAAGAAACAGGGACTGATGTTTTCTCAATATGCCAATGGTCAGGACAGCGCATTTTTACGTACGCATCCGGCGGACAATAAGGGGTATGGTCATTCCACGACACTGCCGGTCGATATTTCGGATGCCGGAGAGGCGAAGCGGATATTGCTTTCCTTGGCAGAGAAGGTTGGTAAAAGATTGCGTGAGGACGAAGCGCATGCTTCTGTTGTGTCAGTGACAATCAGATATTATGATTTGACCAATACGTCGCACCAACTGATGCTTGAGGCACCAACCAATGCAAATGATACGCTTCACCAGGCGACATGTAAGTTGTTTGATGAACTATGGGATGGCAAAACCCCGATCCGTCTGTTGGGCGTGCGCACCTCCAAAATAACAAGGGGTGAAGTCGCAAGGCAACTGAATTTGTTTGACAGAACGGATTATGAAAAGAGGGAGAAACTTGATAAGGCGCTTGATGAAATCAGGGCGCGTTTCGGCAGTCAGGCAGTCAGCCGCGCATCTCTGATGCGCCCTAAGTTTGACGAATCAGAGAAATCAGAGTAAAATATAGCCCGTATGAATAGCGTTTACCCCGGCAGGGAAAAATACTGTCAAAAAGTAAAGGGATGGTAAGCAAGATGGAAAAGTTAGAAACCATTGAACAGGTAAGAGAATTTTTTTCGAAGGACCGATATGCGACAGAATCGGGGGCGCAAATTCTGGAAGTCGGAGATAAAACTGCCAAGTGCAGTATGAAGCTTTTGGACATGCATCGAAATGCTGTGGGCGGCATTATGGGTGGCGTGTATTTTACACTTGCTGATTTTACCTTTGCCGTTGCGACGAACCGGCAGGGGACACCGACCGTTTCACTCAATGCTAATATTGCATTCATGGCACCGGCCAAGGGAGAGGAATTGATTGCAACGGCCCGTTGTGTGAAGGATGGCAGGACGACCTGCTTTTATGAAATTGAGATTACGGACGAGCTTATGAATCGTCTTGTGGTTGTGACCATTACAGGATTTAAGATGGTGAAATAGATAAATGGAGTGAATATGAAGTTTGATTGGATGGTAAGAAACAAAAAAATTCTATTGCAGACCATTATTGTTATGGGGGGCTTTGCCCTCTTTTTTGGCATGGTGCTTATCAGTGTTAGCAAATCCGATTTTGGAAAAATACCTGATACACAAACAGCAGTGGGCAGCGAAGAAACTTTTGCTGCCGATGAGACAGAGGATGCGGACACGACAGAACGTTCCGATACCGGAGCGGATGATGCGCAACAGCAGGATTTGCAGTTGCTTTGTGCAGAAGCCGGAGCAGCTGAGCATTTTAGCGGGCAGGGAGTGCTTTATCGTCAGAACCGGGTTGTTGTAACCGAAGATGAGAAAAAATACGGGGCCAACATTGAGGTTCTCTCCGAAGGTCAGCGCCAGTGGCGTATGATGCAGGAGGAAGTCGGAAATGTGGCGGTAACGACTGCCGGCAATTACGTTAATATCCGTGAGGATGCAACCGCAGAGGCAACTTTAATCGGAAAAGCATATACCGGAGCGGTCGTGAATGTGGTGGATGAAGTGACCGATCAGGAGGGCACTCTTTGGTACCATATCACCTCGGGAGAGGTGGATGGTTATGCGTCAGCGGCATATTTTTTGACCGGAGAACCGTTGGTAAATGAATTGTCAGAGGAAGAAGAATTCCTTTCAGAGGAGTATTTGACGAATAAAAGTGATTGGAAGCTTGCAATCACACTTGAACAAGAAGAGCGTCTGCGAAAGGAAGAACTTGAGAAAATGCGTCAACAGCAGCAGGCAGATAAGGAAACCATCGAAAAAAACCGAAAAGCTGCGCTGGATTCTTCAAAGATTATCACGGAGGAAGCAAAGGAGGCCGCCCGTAACGGAGATACCTCCCTTCTTCGTTCACAGATGATTGATTACGCCATGCAGTTTCTTGGAAACCGCTACATTAATGGCGGCCGAAGTCTTGTGGACGGAACAGATTGTTCCGGATTCACCTGCTACATTTATCGTGATTTCGGTTATTCCATTGACAGAACTCCTGCGGCGCAGTATCAGAATGCCGGTCGGAGCATCACTCTTGAAGAAGCAAGGCCGGGAGATATTGTCTGCTATGGTAAGTCATCCGTTACACACGTTGCTCTTTATATGGGCAATGGTAAAATCATCCATTCCGCGAACTCCCGTAAGGGTGTTGTGATTTATGATGTGGGTTACGATAACATCATTGGGATTAAGAGCGTGATGGATTAGTAGAAGTGTGAAATTTCACATGGAGGAAGTGAAATGTTAATTCCGGAGAAATTTAAGGAGCGCATGCAACCGCTCCTTGGTGATGCATATGATGCTTTTATTGCTACATATGACACGCCGGTGCGCGGCGGATTGCGCGTGAATACATTAAAAATGTCCAAAGAAGAGTTTCTTGCATGCTCTTCTTTTTCCTTGTTGCCGATTCCCTGGGCGGAAAAAGGGTTTTATTACGGCAGTGAGGACAGACCCGGTAAGCATGCTTGGCATGAGATGGGACTTTATTACATGCAGGAGCCTTCGGCAATGGTTGTCGCAGAGCTTGCGAACGTGCAACCGGGTGAGTGTGTGCTTGATTTGTGTGCGGCACCGGGAGGGAAAAGTACCCAGCTTGCAGCAGCGCTTAATGGGGAAGGACTTCTTGTTTCCAATGAAATTCATCCGGCAAGATGTAAAATTCTGTCCCAGAATATCGAGCGAATGGGAGTGCGTAATGCGATTGTGACCAATGAAACGCCTCAGACACTTGCACGCTTCTATTTTCAGGCCTTTGACTGCGTGGTAGTGGATGCGCCCTGTTCCGGTGAGGGAATGTTTCGTAAGGATGAGGAGGCAATCCGTCAGTGGAGTGTGGAAAATGTAACCATGTGTGCCGAGCGTCAGAAAGAGATTCTTGCAGAAGCGGTTAAGATGGTACGTCCCGGCGGAAGACTTGTCTATTCAACCTGTACGTTTGAACCGGCGGAAAACGAAGAAATGATTGCCTGGCTTCTTGCAGAATATCCTGAGTTTGAGCCGGGTGCTGTAAAAGAGCATGACGGCATTATCAAAGGGAATGCACCGGGAACATTGCGCCTGTGGCCGCATCTTCTGCAGGGAGAAGGTCATTTTGTTGCAATTTTACAAAAAAAATGCGGGGAAACGGCAGCGCAGGAGGAAAAGGCTGCCGTTGCCCGTTTAGAATTATTTGCTAAGAAATATGCGCGGATTGGCAAAAAGAACCGTCCCGATGCGGCACGTCTTGCGCTTTGGGAGGCGTTTGCCGAGGAGGCTCTGACGGATGTATCTGACCTCGGAGAAAAAGGTCTTTGGTCAAACCTCAAAGCGTTGCGCGAACGGCTGGTACTGTTTGGTGAAAACCTGTATCTTCTGCCGTGCGGTGTCTGTCTGGACGGCTGCCGTGTGCTGCGTGCGGGGCTTTTACTGGGTACTTTTGAGAAGAAACGCTTTGAACCGTCACATTCGCTGGCGCTGGCATTAAAGGCAGAGGAGGCAGTCCGAACGGCAGAAATCAGTCCGGAAGAGGCGGCGCGTTACCAGAAGGGGGAAGCTATATTTGCACAGGGGCCTAAGGGCTGGACTCTGGTAACACATATGGGACAACCCGTCGGATGGGGGAAAAGAAGTAATGATTGTATCAAAAATCATTATCCGAAGGGCTTGCGAAAATAAAAGAAAAGCACTAAAATGTAGTTATAGTATGTCTAAAAATAGTAACGGAAGAGGAATACAGATGAAAAAGAAGATTTATATTGAAGGAAGCGAAGGTACAACGGGCCTGCGCATTTTTGAACGTTTTCAGGGTCGTGATGATATTGAGCTGCTCAAAATTGATCCGGAATTACGTAAGGATCCCGCAGAACGCAAAAAGATGATTAATATGTCCGACATAACATTTTTATGTCTTCCCGACGCAGCATCCATTGAGTCGGTAGGACTTGTTGAAAATGAAAATGTGACGATTATCGATGCATCGACAGCGCACCGTACAATGGAAGGCTGGTCATATGGATTTCCTGAGCTTTCTGCAGAACATAGAGAAAAGATTCGTACAGGTAAGCGTATTGCGGTTCCGGGATGCTATGCTACCGGGTTCATTTCACTGGTATATCCTTTGACAAAGGGTGGTCTGATTGCTTCTTCCACACCGGTATCTTCTTTTGGAATTTCCGGTTACAGTGGTGCCGGCAAAAAAGTAATTGCAGTATATGAAGATGAGAATCGCGAGAAGATGTATGATGCTCCCCGCGAGTATGCCCTTTCTCAAAGTCACAAGCATTTGAAGGAGATGAAAGCGATTACGGGACTTGACAGAGAACCGCTCTTTTCCCCGATTATTGCTGATTATTACAGCGGTATGGTTGTATCAGTTCCCCTGTATGCTGATTATTTTACCAAGAAAATGGATTTGCAGACCTTGCATGCATACTTTGAAGAGTATTACAAGGGTGAGAAGTTCATCCGTGTCATGCCACTTGGAGCCGAGGAAGAAACCGCTAACATGCTTCCGGGTAATGAGTGCTCCGGTTGGGACGGTCTTAGAATTTACGTAACAGGAAATGAGGAGAGATTTGTGATTTCTTCACAGTTCGATAATCTTGGTAAGGGAGCATCGGGTGCAGCAGTTCAGTGTATGAATATTTTACTTGGTGTAGATGAAGCGACCGGTTTAAACGTCTAAAGAAGAGGGGAACGTTATGCTTTTAAATATTATCTTTATACTTTCGATTATTAGCGCAGCGGCTTTTATGGTTCTGCTGAATCTGACCACAGCCTGGTATCATATCCTGATTTTTCTCGGGATGTGTCTTGTGTTTGTAGTGGTAGGGGTGTTTTTGTATGCGTTGTTCCTTTTGCTCTGGTCACTTTTCCTGAACAAAAAGAAAGAGGTCAATAAGGTAAGTAAACTTCATGGCTTCATTGTTCGTGAAACAATGATTATGCTTTTGTTTTTCTCAAGGGCACATGTGCATATCGAAGGAAAAGAAAAGCTTCCGAAAGATACAAAATTTTTGCTGGTGGCAAACCATCGTTCCAATTATGATCCGATAACAAGTGTTGTGAAATTTGCCAAAAATGATATGATTTTTGTCTCCAAGCCGGAGAACTTCAATATTCCGATTGCAGGTGCGTTTATGCATCGCGCCGGATTTATCCCCATTGACAGGGATAATCCCAAGAATGCACTTGTGACAATTAACAAGGCAGCGGAATATCTGAAGAATCAGGAAGCGTCTATCGGTATTTTCCCGGAGGGGACCCGAAACCGCACGGATGCGACTTTGCTGGAATTTAAGAATGGTGCCTTTAAGATTGCAACCAAGGCGCAGGTGCCTATCGTGGTTGTAGCAATGAAAAATATGGGAATGGTGAAGAAAAATTTCCCTTGGAAAAGTACACATGTTTATGCCAAAGTGGTAGATGTGATTACCAAAGAAGAGGTAATGGCTTCCAATACGGCAGAACTTTCCAACCGTGCAAGAAAGGCCATGTTGGATTATCTTGAAGCATAGTAGGATAAGCATCGAACAGTGAGATATTCTTTGTAGTGCTACAAGGGAGATTTGTAATGGAACAACTGAAAGAATGTCTGTTGTGCCCCAGAAACTGTGCCAAAAACCGTATGGGTGGTGAAACGGGTTTCTGTGGTGAAACGGATCAAATAAGGATTGCAAGAGCGGCTCTTCATTTTTGGGAAGAGCCCTTTATTAGTGGAAAAAACGGTTCCGGTGCTATTTTTTTTACCGGATGTAATTTGAAATGCATTTATTGTCAGAATGCTGAAATTGCGCTTTCTAAGCATGGAATGGAGGTTTCGGTTCCGCGGCTTGCGGATATCATGCTTGCCTTACAGGAAGAGGGGGCGCATAATATTAATCTGGTGACAGCGAGTCATGTTGTGCCGAAGGTACGGGAGGCTCTTTGCCTGGCGCGAAAAGAAGGGTTAGAAATCCCCGTGGTTTATAATTCCTCAGCTTACGAGAGTGTCGAAACGCTCCGGAGTCTGGAGGGATTGGTGGATATTTATCTGCCTGATTTTAAGTACATGGATGTAAAAATGGCGGAACAGTTTTCGCATGCGCCTGATTATCCGGAAGTGGCGCGACGGGCGATTGCGGAAATGTTTCGTCAGACCAAAGCGGTGCGGCATGGAAGTGACGGGATGCTTGCAGGCGGTGTGGTGGTACGTCACCTCCTTCTTCCGCTCGGTGTGCGTAATGCCAAAGCAGTTATGGATGAGCTGCGTGAGGCGTATGGAAAAGATATCTATATCAGCATCATGAACCAGTTTACGCCGGTTCGGGAAATTCCGCAGTATCCGCAGCTTAACCGCAAAGTGACGAAACGTGAATATGAGAAAGTGCTTTCTTATATTTTGGAGCAGGGGATGGAAAACGTCTATTTTCAGGACGGCGAGACTGCCAAGGAGAGTTTTATTCCGGCATTTGACTTGACCTGCCCATCCGCAAGTAAGCGCGAAGCAATTGCAGATTCTGCATCGGAAATGAAAACGAATTAAGATAAGAGGAATGAATTGTGAAAAAAAGTGTAGCTTTTGTAAAAAAAGAACCGGTATTTTGCGTGGCAATGCTTTTGGCTGTGATTTCCATGTGCATAACGGGAATCAGTGAAAAATATTTTGAATATATTGACATTAATGTGTTGATTCTTTTGTTTTGTCTGATGGCTGTGGTGGCAGGCTTGCGGACCAAAGGAGTTTTTACCTATCTTTCGGGAAGAATTCTCAAGTATTGTAAAAATGTGCGCAGTCTTGGTTTCCTGATGTGTCTGATGAACTTTTTTCTGGCAATGTTTATCACCAATGATGTGGCATTGATAACGTTTGTACCGCTAAGTCTTATGATGCTTGAAGGTCAGCGGGAACAGGATAAAATCATAATCATCGTGCTGGAAACGGTTGCTGCAAATCTTGGCAGTATGTTGACACCGATTGGAAATCCGCAGAATCTGTATCTTTTTACTTATGCGGGATACGAGGTCGGTGAATTCATTTGGATGATGCTTCCGGTAACGTTGGTTTCGTTGGTTTTGCTTTGTGCCGTGTCGGTTTTGTTGCCGAAAAATGAACTTACGGTTCAAACGAAAGAAGAGGGTAAAACCACTGAAAAAAACAGGATATTTGCAATCAGCATGTATCTGATTTTGTTTGCTGTCTGCCTGCTGGCGGTTTTTCGCGTGTTGGAACATTGGATTGTTTTCCTTATTATAGTTGCGGTTTTGCTGATTTTTGACAGGAAAATATTGTTGCAGGTAGATTACATTCTCCTTTTTACCTTTGTCGCGTTCTTTATTTTCATCGGAAATCTGGGAGAAATAAGTGTGGTACGTGATACGCTGACTTCTCTTTTGACAGGGCGTGAAGGATATATCGGTATTCTTGCTTCGCAGATTTTCAGCAACGTGCCGGCAGCAATGCTTCTTGCGACCTTCAGTGAAGATATCCGCGCGCTTTTGTGGGGTGTGAATATCGGCGGACTTGGCACTTTGATTGCCTCAATGGCAAGCTTGATTTCATATAAGTTTTATGCAGCAGAGAAGGACTGTAATGTTGGCAGATACATGCTTGTTTTTACGGGGGTGAATGTTGTCCTGCTGATTTTACTGACAGGATTTATGACAGTTTGGTTTGCGTTGATGTAAGGACTTGTTTTTGGCAAAAAACCGTGGGATAATATCCGCAATAGAAGAAAAAAGCAGGAATAGACAAGGAGTGGTAAAATGGCTGCAACGGATTGCAACGAATGTGCGAATTTTTATTATGATGACGATTATGAAGAGTATGTTTGTATGGTGAATATGGATGAGGATGATTACGGTCGCCTGATGAGCGATGCGAGATATGCCTGTCCTTATTTTCAAAATGGCGATGAGTATCGCGTGGTTCGAAAGCAGATGTAAAAAGCTGTCCGTAGGCTGCAGGCATTCGGTGGGAGTTTGCAGTTCGGGAATGGAAGGAGAACAACGAATGGAAATCCATGTTGGAGATATCGTGAAACTGAAAAAACAGCATCCCTGCGGTTCTTACGAATGGCGCATATTGCGTGAAGGTGCAGACTTTCGTTTGGAGTGTGCAGGCTGTGCACATCAGGTTATGATGGCACGCAAAGTGCTTGAAAAAAGTATACGCGAAATACGACAAAAATCATATGAAGAATAAGAGTAATAATTCTTAAAAAAAAATAAAAAAAGTGTAAAAAAAATACGTTTTTTTAGTCGGAAAAAGGGTTAAGACTATTGACAGAAATAGGGTAGATTTGTATAATGAAAGCGTATTATGTGTCTTACATAACTAAAATTTTTTTAAGAGAGGAGTATTTTCTAATGAGCGCAAAAGTTGCAAAAATTCTTATTTGGTTGTTAGGTCTTGTTGGTCTCCTTATTGTTTATCTTGCTGACAAGAGTCAGTTAGAGGATTCAGGAGTTAGACTTTTATCGAATGAAATGATTATTATGACAATCGCATCATTATTACTTTCATGGACACTTATTGTTCCTTTGGCAATATGTGTATTCTGGGTAATGGGATTGGTATATATCATTCAGGATAAGGATCAGCCGTTACCTTTGATCGGTAATTGGAATTGGTTCTTCAAATAATTCATTATACTGAACTTGAAAAGCGAAGTCGAAAGACTTCGCTTTTTTTGCTTATATAAAAGGTGTGATTTTATTCTACGTTTGACAACTGATGTTTATGGCAGTAAACTGTAAGAAATGACATGATTATAGTGGAGGTGTAATGAGAATGTTTGAGAAAAAGTTATTTTACAGACTGATAGCTTTTGTTTTGACATTTATGCTTATATTGCCTTTTGGGGATGGCAGCAGAGATCTTCGCGTTGTCAATGCGCAAGGAACAAAGAACAGTATAGAAACATCCGAGGAAGGAGAGGCAGCTGTTTCGGAGGAAGAAAACAGTGCAGAAGCGTCTGACGAAGAGTTCTCAGAAGAGGAAAGTAGTCAAGATTCGGGAGAATCCCCGGAAGAAAGTGACGGAAGTGAGAATTCAGAAGAGAAAGCATCCGAAGAAACCTCGGAAGAAGAAAGTGCTACAGAGGAGTCTTCGGAAGAATCCCCGGAGGATGAGAACGGTAACGAAGAAGCGTCTTCGAGTGAGACTTCAGAAGATGAGAGTGATACCGAAGAAAATATGGAAACTTCTGAGGAAGAAAGTGATGGTGAAACTGTTTCTGAAGAAGAATGCGATAGCGAAGAGCCTACAGAGGGAGCTTCGGAAGAGGTGACTTTGACGGGTGAGGAATCGTCGGTGAAGGTGGAAGAGACCAAAGCTGATTTACAGATTATTCCGGATAAATACAATACCGGCTGCAATGATGAACTTACTTATTTTGAGATGGATACAGAAAATCCGATGATGGCCGGAGATGTTTTGATCATTCCAAGCGGCGGAGGTAGTACCTTTGTGATTGACTTCGCATATCGTAATACACAGCTGTCGGGAACGGTTTACATTGAAAACTATGATTTCTCGGCGCATCCATTCCGTTCCTATCATGAGGACAAAGTAGATCGCGAGATTAAAGTTGTTTTCAATAATTGCAAATTCAGCGGTGTGTTAACGGGACGGGCAGAAGGAAATATTTCTTTTGAATTCAATCATTGCTCCATGAACAATTTCAGCGGCAGCAACAGTACTTTTAACCGTTGCCAGTTTGGGCATACGTTCAGTGACGGTCTGGTGCCTTTTGTGGATATTCAGGTAAATGACTGCTTTTTCACCGATTTTACCAGAATGGTAACTGACAAGGGCGCACATATTGACGGCACGCAGATTTACGGTATCGCGGATATTGATGTAAGTAAGGTGTATTACAATAACTGCCGTTTTGAAATACCGGCTCTCGCACTTGAGGGAACGGCGGCATATGTGAATGCCTGTATTATGCTACAGCTTGAATACAGTAGCGGTAATAACATTAAGTTTACAGACTGTCGTGTAAACGGTGGCGGGTATACGGTTTATGCAGAGGCAAAATTTGAAAATCTTACGTTTGAGAATGTGAAGTTTGACGGGCTTATTTTTGGTGATGCTTATAAACACGGTATTTTTTATCCCAAAATCAACAAAAATATAGAATTCACAGGGGTATCAAGGACTGACAGTCTCTACATCGGTTCTGTATGGAAGGAAGAGAATCAGACTCATTTCAGCGTAACAAATGATACCGCGCAAGAGCGGGAACTGCTGATTGAGACAGACAAAGGTATCTATCAATATACCATTCCGGCCTGTTACGTGGCATCAGAGTTTCATAATAAAATGCTG
Organism: Lachnospiraceae bacterium; assembly: GCA_045530835.1. Classification (GTDB taxonomy): domain Bacteria; phylum Bacillota; class Clostridia; order Lachnospirales; family Lachnospiraceae; genus UBA3766. The sequence continues at coordinate 38,057 of JAZSCW010000059.1, forward strand.
TATGAGGAATTTCCGTTTGACATCGATATTGCAATACCTGCGGATTGCAGGTACGCAGTCTGCTATGACAATACGCGAAGCGGTTTCGGCAAACAGATTCGTTTCGTTAACTGGGGCGATGGTGCTGTGTACCTTTCGGAAGAAATGCTTTCACGCGTGACCTCAGGAGACCCTACAGCAGAAATGCTATCCGGCGTCTGCGGTAAGGAAGTGACCTTTTCATTGACTTACGACGGCGTTCTTACAATATCCGGAACCGGGGCTACGGAGAATTATCATTCCGGAAAAAGACCTCCCTGGGAAGAGTACAAAGATTATATTACCGAAATTGTTGTGGAAGAAGGCGTTACAGCGCTTGGAACACAGATTTTCAGAAACTATATGGCTGTTGAAAAAGTGAGTCTGCCTGACAGCCTTTTATCCTTAGGAAGTTATTCTTTCGGCGGTTGTGTCGGTTTGGAAGAGTTTACATTCCCTGTCAATATCGAAAAAATCGGTGGGAATATGTTATCGGGAACCGTTCTTCGTAAGGTAACTTATGCAGGTGACGACTATGACTGGGACTGGGTAGAAGTTGAAAGCGGTAACGACAACTGGCTTGCCAAACTCGAGGTGACCCTGGTTGGGCTTCGTGTCCGACTGGCAACGCGCAATGAGACTTTTGGTTACACCGGCAGTGCCGTGAAGCCGGATATTGTTGTTTTCAATAATAAAGAACGTTTGGTGGAAGGTGTTGATTATACCGTTAAATATTCTAATAACGTGAAGGTTTCCACGGAAAAGAAACCGGCCAGGATTACGGTTACCGGCAAGGGAAATCTGACCGGAAGCAATTCCACTACGTTTCAGATTCTTCCGAAGGATATTACGGATGACGACGTTGTGGCCGGTAGTGTGGTAGTGGTGAAAGGAAGCAAGGCGAAGCCTGTTCTGACTTATAATAATAAAACGCTTGGGACGGCAGACTACACGGTGGCAGATGCCTCGAAAAAATTCACCGAAGACGGAACCATTCTTGTTACCGGTAAAGGTAATTTTACGGGTACTCGTGAAATTCCCGTGAAGGTGATTGAAAAAGAAGAAAAGAAAAGTTTTACGGTTACAATCGGAAATGAGAAGTTGATTTTTAACGGTAAATCGCAGAAGCCTACGATTACAGTGAAAGACAAGGCAACCGGCGATATACTGAGTGAAAAGAAACATTATAAGATTACATATAACGGTAATATGATTAATGCCGGAACCGTGAAAGTTTCTGTTGTGGGAATCGGCAATTACAGTGGCGTGGTAACGAAAAGTTATCAAATCAAACCGATTGCCGTAAAAGACGAAAGTATTAAGGTGTCCGGTATCAATGAAAAAGGATATGTGTACACTCCAAACGGTGTATCTCTTGAAAAGGACCTGAAAGTAACCTGGAACGGACTTACACTCAAAGGTGGCGTAGACTATAAAGTGACTTACACCAACCATAAAAAAGTGAGCACAGAGAAGTCTCCTGCAAAATATACGATTTCTTTTATCGGTAATTATAAAGGAAGTAAGGCGCTGAAAGGAACCTTCAAGGTTCGTCCGGCTTCGCTTTCCGATAAGCTGGCGGGACTTGAAATTGTTCTGGGCGATAAGGTTTACACCGGCAAGCCGAATCTCTACGCCTCCAAGCCGATTGTGTCCGTGAAAGGCGTGCAACTGAAAGCGTCCGATTATACGGTAACTTATTACAAAGATTCCGAATTGACGGATAAGATTACATCCAAGAATAAGGTTGCATTGGAAGATGGGAAGGACAGTGTTAAGATTTATGTCCAAATTGTAGGAAAAGGAAATTACGCGCCCACCGCAGACGAATATGCCAAAGCAGAATATCTGGTCTGCCGAAAAAACGGCTATGATTTGTCTAAGGCACGGGTCACACTTTGGGAGAATGACAAAAAGATTACCCAAACCGAGTACACCGGTCTTGCAATCGAACCGATTGTTAAGGTGGAGGTGAAGAACGGTAAGATATGGGAAGAGGTGCCTGCCGAAGTTTATCAGGTGTATTATACAAACAACATCAACAAGGGAACCGCAAGCGTGACCGTGACAGCAAGCGGAGAGGACTATGCCGGTTCTAAGACCGTGAAGTTCAAAATTGTTGCCAAGAACATTAAGTCCTTGAAAGATTTGCTGAAGGATTTGTTTGGATTATAAAAAGGAAAAAGTGCTTGCATTACTTGTCAAAGTGTGCTAACATAATATTCCGTGATGTAATTTAATTCCTTGCTCTTTCTATAAGGAGAGGGCCAGAGACCAAAAGGAGGTAACAAGCATGAACAAGTATGAATTAGCTGTTGTTGTCAATGCTAAGATCGAAGATGAAGAAAGAGCTGCTGTTGTAGACAAATGCAAGGCACTCATCGAAAGATTCGGTGGAACAATCACAAATGTGGATGAGCAGGGTAAGAAGAGACTTGCTTATGAAATCCAGAAGATGCGTGAAGGTTTCTACTACTTCATCCAGTTCGATGCTGAGAGCAGCGCGCCGGCAGAAATCGAAAGCCGTATGCGTATTATGGACAATGTTCTCAGATACTTATGCGTTAGACAGGACGAAGAATAGAAAGTAGGAATAATATGAACAAAGTAATTCTTATGGGTCGTTTGACGAGAGATCCTGATGTAAGATACTCTCAGGGAGAAAGCGCTACTGCTGTTGCAAGATATTCACTTGCTGTAGACAGAAGATTTTCCAGAAATGAAGAGAACAATACTGATTTCATCAATATTGTGGCATTCGGAAGAGCGGGAGAGTTTGCTGAGAAGTATTTACGTAAGGGTACAAAAGTATTGGTTACCGGTCGTATCCAGACCGGAAGTTACACTAACAAAGATGGTCAGAAGGTATACACAACGGATGTTGTGGCAGAAGACCAGGAGTTCGCAGAGAGCAAGAACAGCTCAGGCGATGGAAACTATGCAGGTGGAGATAATGGCGGTTTTACCCGTAGAGAAGCACCTGTGGCTGCGGATGGCGATTTTATGAGTATTCCGGAAGGAATTGTTGAGGAATTGCCGTTCACCTAGAGTGATTAAGATAGGAGGCAATAATTATGGCATTTGTGAAAGCAGATAAATCCGATTCTCCGATGAAGAGAAAGGGCGGAATTCGCAGAAGAAAGAAAGTTTGCGTATTCTGTGGTAAAGATAACGTTATCGATTACAAGGATACACCTAAGTTAAAGAGATACGTATCTGAAAGAGGTAAGATTCTTCCCAGAAGAATTACCGGAAACTGCGCTAAGCATCAGAGAGCGTTGACAGTTGCTGTTAAGAGAGCACGTCACGTAGCATTGATGCCTTACGTACAGGACTAATTAGAATAGTTGAACAAAACCAATGGTTCATTGAGCCATTGGTTTTTTTATATTATTTTAACGCCCCGAATACCTCGCCGAGTGAAGCATGAATCACTAAATCGGCCATGGAATCGCGAGGAGACGGAGTTTTGTTGATGACAATCAGCTTGTCGCCACGGAAATAATCAATCAGACCGGCGGCAGGATAAACGGCGAGAGAGGTGCCGCCGATGATGAGACAGTCCGCATTTCTGATATGTGATATGGCACCGTTTACAACGGTGTCATCAAGCCCTTCTTCGTAGAGGACAACATCGGGTTTGATGGTGCCGCCGCACTTGTTGCAGACGGGGATTCCTTCCGCTTCTTTGATATAGGAAAGATCATAGAAAGCATGGCACTTTTCGCAGTAATTGCGGTGTACGCTGCCATGTAATTCAAAGACATTTTTGCTACCCGCCGCCTGATGGAGACCGTCGATATTCTGTGTGATGACAGCACTTAATTTTCCTTCCTTTTCGAGATTCACGAGTGCAAGATGTGTTGTGTTGGGAAGTGCATCTGCATAAATCATTTTATTATGATAGAATCGGTAGAATTCTGCCGTGTGACGCACATAGAAGCTATGGCTTAAAATGGTTTCGGGAGGATAGTCATATTCCTGATTGTACAGGCCGTCAACACTGCGGAAATCCGGAATTCCCGATTCTGTTGAGACGCCGGCGCCACCGAAAAAAACAATGTTGTTATGGGTTTCTATAATGTCACAAAACATCTGGATTTTATCGTTCATCAAGGAAATCTCCTTTCTTTTTGATAAGAAAAGTATATAATACAAATTACATGAGAGAAAGGGAAAATTTTGCAATTTTTAAGTTTTTTCGATAAAATGATAGTAATAATTCCGGTTGGAGAATGGTCGGAGTATAGATGGAGGAATAGCATGGATTTAAGAGGGAACGGTGAATTTATATTAAAGGATGTCACATTGCGTGATGCATATTTGGTCAATGCGTTTGAGAAAGAGGTGCAGTATCTGTTGTCGTTAGATACGGAACGGTTACTCGCCGGATACCGTGAGACGTCAGGCGTTTCGATGCGTGGCGCACTTCGTTACGGAGGCTGGGAGAGCATGTTAATCGGAGGACATACGCTCGGCCATTATATGACCGCATGTGTAAAAGCATGCGAATCCGCAAATTGTGGGGAAGAAAATCGTCTGAAGTTTATTGCTGTTATCCGAAGTCTGATTGACGGACTTTGTGAGTGTCAGGAGGTATCCGGCAGTGGTTTTTTATTTGGTGCACAGGTAATCGATATGGCGAAACCGGAGCAGCAATTTGACCTCCTGGAACAGAATCAGACGGATATTATGACGCAGGCCTGGGTTCCCTGGTATACGATGCATAAGACAATCGAAGGATTGGTATCCGTGTGCGAAATGGAAGCAGTGTGCGATGCTGTTGAACCGGTCCGCAAAAAGGCATTAAGGGTTCTTGCACGCTTAGGAGACTGGGTTTACGGGAGAACCTCTTCCTGGAGTGAAGAGACGCATCGTATTGTTCTTGGGATTGAATATGGTGGCATGAATGATTGTATGTATGATGTTTATCTTCTGACCAACGATGCGAAACATCTTGCAGCGGCGCAGGCCTTTGATGAGACAGAGCTGTTTGAAAAAGTATTCCGGGCCAAAACGGGAGACAATGTATTAAACAATCATCATGCCAATACCACGATACCGAAATTTATGGGCGCTTTGAAACGATTTGTTGTAACGGGAGAAGAACGCTTTTATCACTATGCGGAAAAATTCTGGGAACTGGTAACAGAACATCATACTTATGTTACGGGAGGCAATAGCGAGTGGGAACATTTCGGCGAAGATGATGTGCTGGACAAAGAGCGTACCAATTGCAATTGCGAAACCTGTAATGCTTATAATATGCTGAAAATGACCAAGCTTCTTTTTATGATTTCGGGTGAGGTTAAGTATGCCGACTGGTATGAAAAAACACTGCTCAATTCCATTATCGCGTCGCAGAATCCGAGAACCGGAATGACAACTTATTTTCAGCCTATGGCGAGCGGTTATCATAAGGTGTATGGGGAGCCGTTTACCAAATTTTGGTGCTGCACGGGTACCGGAATGGAGAATTTTACCAAGTTACAGGAAAGCTTCTATTTTCACAAAGAGAACTGTCTGATTGTGAATCAGTATTTCTCTTCATCAGTGCTTTTTCAGGGGACAGAGTTTGTGCTGGATGCGGATCTTTTGCAGAGTGATACGATTACAATGGAAATAAAAGGTGAATTTGATGGTGAGATTTTTTTCCGTCTTCCCGGCTGGCTGGCAGAGGATGGTGAGCTTCGTATAAATGAGGAAGCGTACTCTTGCAAGCCGGTTGTAAACGGAGGCTATGCACGGGTGAAAGGACCGTTTGAAGCCGGATGCAGGATCACACTCAGGCTGCCTATGCAGGTGCAGGCACATGCGTTACCGGATGCAAAAAATACCTATGCGTTCACCTATGGTCCGATGGTGTTAAGTGCTTTGCTTGGTAAAACCGCATTGCAGGAAGGGATGACCGGTGTGGATGTGACTATTTCGGCGGAGCGCAAGTTCCCGTCATCTTATATTCCTTCCGAAAGTGAGGAGATAAGATTGCCGGAGGGCACAGTTGAGGCATTTGTGGCGAATATTTCAGAGAACCTTGTACGTACAGCGGATGGCAGCGGGTTTGTTTTGCAGGGCACGGATGCTTCCCTGGTTTTTGTTCCGCATTTTTCACAGCATGAGGAACGGTATGGGATTTATTTCTGTTTTGTCGATACTGCTGATGGAATGTAAGTATTTCAAAAATAATTCGTTGCCGGAATTATTATAGTTGACATCTTTTATATGCAATGTTTTATATAAAGTTCAAGAATATTTGATGTATTAAGAGTTTTTGGAGGGCAATTTATAGGACTGAAGGATATCCTGAATTTCGCTATGATTGTGGTGAAGAAAAGGATTGAAGAGAAGTAAAATAATTGTGCAGAATTGACGATTTTTATATTATAAAATTCTATGGAAGTTCTTGCGCAAAAATGTTATAATTAATACAGTAGGCTTTTTCGGTATGGTTATGAAACAGAATTCTTTATGAAGAGTTTATGAGGGACGATATGGCAAAAAAGTTTAAAGTCAAAGGAAAGTTTAGACAGCTTTTGAATCTGCTTCTTGTATTCGGAGCATTGCTGGGTGTTTTGGATGCATGGATTTACTTTTATGATTACCGCGCCGGGATTATTATTTCGGTGTTTTTGCTGATTTATTTTACGGGAGTCATTTTGTTGTGGATTTACAGCAGACAGTATCTTGTTGAGGAGTTGGTGAGCTTTGCGACGGAGTATGGACAGGTGCAGAGCAGGCTGTTGAAAGACTTAGAACTCCCGCATGCGCTTTTGGACCAGAACGGCAGAATTATTTGGTATAATACTGAGTTTGGTCGTTTGTCAGAGGAAAAGAATCTGAAGCACAAGGTGATTAGCAACATTTTCAAAGAGCTGACACAGGACAAATATCCGCGTGAGGAGCAGGTAAATCAGGTGGATGTCATTTACGGAGAACGCGAGTTTAAGGCTAAGATGAAACGCATTAATCTTAGCGGGATGCTGCAAAACAGCGACATGGTGAATGTGGAGGCAGAACAGAACTGTCTGATTGGTCTGTATCTTTATGATGAAACGGCTTTGAAGATTGCGTTGCGTGAAAATGATGACCAGAGCCTTGCAGTCGGTTTGATTTATCTGGATAATTATGAAGAAGCACTTGAAGCGGTTGAGGATGTGCGACGTTCCCTTTTACTTGCGCTTATCGACCGTAAAATCAACAAATATATTGCATCTGTTGATGGTATTGTCCGTAAGCTTGAAAAAGATAAATATATGGTAATTCTTCGAAAAAAAGCGGTGTCGCAGCTTCGTGAGAATAAGTTTGAGATTCTCGAAGATGTGAAGACGGTTAATATCGGAAATGAAATTGCAGTAACGCTCAGTATCGGTATCGGTCTTGGCGGTCTGACTTACAGTCAGAATTCAGAGTTTGCGCGTGCATCGTTGGATCTTGCACTTGGCCGTGGTGGTGACCAGGCTGTAGTGAAGGCACCGGGCAGTATTCAGTATTATGGCGGTAAGAGCCAGCAGTTGGAAAAAAGCACACGTGTAAAAGCGCGTGTGAAGGCGCAGGCATTGCAGGAAATTCTTTCGACGAAGGATCAGGTTTTTGTAATGGGACACCGCATCTCGGATGTGGATAGTTTTGGAGCTGCAGTGGGAATCGGTGTAATTGCCAAGTCCATGCAACGTAAGGCTCATATTGTTATGGATACTGTTACCTCGTCTCTTAAGCCGATAGTGGATTTGTACAAAAAGTCGCAGGATTATGAGGAGGATTGTATTGTTTCGAGCACAAGGGCGTTGGAACTTGTGGGAAACAATGCCGTACTCGTTGTTGTAGATATTAACAGACCGTCTATTACAGAATGCCCCGATTTGTTGAAATGCTGTAAGGCGATAGTAGTGCTTGATCACCATCGCCAGGGAAGCGAAGCAATCGAAAATGCAACATTGTCATATGTGGAGCCGTATGCATCTTCTGCCTGTGAAATGGTAGCTGAGATTTTGCAGTATGTCGATACAGGCGCGAAATTGCGTGCTGTAGAAGCAGATTGCATGTACTCCGGTATTGTTGTGGATACCAATAATTTCATGACCAAAACAGGCGTGAGAACTTTTGAGGCAGCTGCTTATTTACGTCGTAGCGGCGCGGATGTAACGCGTGTTCGCAAACTGTTCCGTGAGGATGCTTCAGAATATATGGCAAGAGCGAAGACAATACGTGATTCCATGATTTACAGAAATGATTATGCGATTTCCGTGTGTGATGCAACGGATTGTCAGAGCCCTACCATTGTTGCGGCGCAGGCGGCAAATGAGTTGCTTAATATCAATGGTGTAAAAGCAAGTTTTGTGTTTACACAGTACCAGAATAAGGTGCATTTAAGCGCGCGTTCCATTGATGAGCTGAATGTGCAGGTGGTAACAGAAAAACTTGGCGGCGGCGGACATATGAATGTTGCCGGTGCACAGTTTGAGAATATTTCGGTAGATGAAGCCGTGAAGCGTTTACAGGATATACTCGATGAAATGCTCGAAAACGGCGATATCTGATTGGTTGACAGACAAGGAGAAATGAAAATGAAAGTTATTTTATTACAGGATGTTAAAGCTTTAGGAAAAAAAGGTGAAATGGTAGAAGTAAGCGACGGCTATGCAAGAAATTTTATCTTGCCCAAAAAAGTCGGAATTGAAGCAAGCGGAGCAAATTTGAATGACTTAAAGCTTCAGAAAGCAAATGAAGCAAAGGTTGCCAAAGAACAGCTCGAAGCTGCGCAGGCACTTGCAAAAGAACTTGATGATATGAAAGTGGTTCTTCGAATCAAAACAGGTGAGGGCGGCAGAACGTTCGGTGCCATTACCGGTAAAGAAATTTCCAAAGCACTTCAGGAGCAGTATGGGAAAGATATTGATAAGAAGAAAATTCAGTTAAATGATTCGATTAAGAGTGTTGGTTCATTTGATGTAGCCATTAAGTTGCATCCGAAGGTGACCGGACAGTTAAAGGTATGCGTGGAGCCTGAAAAATAAGTATTCCAATCCACTCACACAAACAGGAAAGAAAGTAGATTAGTACTATGGATGAAGCAATTATGAAACGCATCCTTCCGCATTCTACTGAGGCGGAGCAATCCGTCTTAGGTTCCATGATTATGGATCAGCAGGCGATAGTAACTGCATCTGAGATTATAACGGGGGATGAGTTTTACAACAAACAATATGGTATTATTTTTAATGCTATAGTCGAATTGAATAATTCCGCGCGCTCCGTAGATTTGGTTACCCTTCAGGACAAGTTGAAAGAAAAGGATGTACCGGCTGAAGTCAGCAGTCTTGAGTATGTACGTGATTTCATTACGGCGGTTCCGACTTCAGCAAATGTGAAGCATTATGCTGAGATTGTGCATGAGAAGGCAGTGCTTCGCAAATTGATTCACACAACAGAAGAAATAACGGATGTCTGTTATGCCGGCAAAGAAGAGGTAGAAGACATTCTGGATATGACGGAAAAGAAGGTTTTCGAAGTTGTACAGCGCCGCGACAGCTCTGATTTTGTACCGATTAAAAGAGTTGTTATGAATGCGCTTGATATGATTGAAGCAGCGGCAAAGACATCAGGATCCATTACGGGTATTCCGACCGGTTTTACGGATTTGGATTATTCGACGGCAGGTTTTCAGCCTTCTGACCTTATTTTGATTGCTGCACGTCCCTCTATGGGTAAAACGGCGTTTGCCCTTAATATTGCGCTGAATTCTGCGCTTAAGAGCGGTAAGTGCGTTGCCTTATTCAGTTTGGAAATGTCTAAGGAACAGCTTGTGAACCGTCTTTTTGCAATGGAATCCATGGTTAGTTCCCAGAACATCAGAACAGGTAATTTGAGTGATAAAGAGTGGGAGAAGCTGATTGAAGGAGCAACTGCAGTTGGTAATTCCCGTATTATTATCGATGATACCGGTAGTATCAGTATTTCAGAGTTGCGTTCAAAATGTCGAAAATTTAAGCTTGAACATGGCTTGGATATGATTATGATTGACTACCTTCAGTTGATGACCGGTAATGGTAAAACAGATTCGCGTCAGCAGGAAATTTCAGATATTTCGCGTTCGCTGAAGTCTCTTGCAAGAGAATTGAATGTTCCTGTTATTGCGCTTTCGCAGTTAAGCCGTAAGGTAGAAGAACGTAACGATCACAGACCGATGCTTTCTGACCTTCGTGAATCCGGTGCGATTGAGCAGGATGCCGACGTGGTTATGTTCATTTATCGTGATGATTATTATAACAAAGATACAGACCGTAAAGGCGTGGCAGAAATTATTATTGCTAAGCAGAGAAACGGTCCCATCGGAACCATCGAACTTGCATGGTTGCCGGATTACACGCAGTTTAAAAATCTTGCTAAATAAGCATGACATGAAATTCGAAGACCTAAACGAAATCAAACTCGAATATGCAGAACCGCAAAGTGTGGCTGCGTAAGGAGATAAGGATATTTTTCGGATTTTTGTGAGAATGCGGAATTTTGAAGAGAATAAAAGATTAAGAAATACGATATGAAAAAATAAAGAGTTCGCAAAGCGAACTCTTTATTAATTGCTTCATATTAATGAAAATATTATGCTTCAGTAATAGCTTCAGCAGGACATGTATCTACACAACCGCCACAATCGATGCAAGCGTCTGCATTGATTTCATACTTGTCTGCACCTTCAACGATAGCATCAGCAGGACACTGAGCTGCACATGCGCCACACTGTACGCAAGAATCACCAATTACATATGCCATTATAGTTCCCTCCTTGATAATCATAGAAATAAACTTTTTAGTTCATACCTATTCTATAACAAAACTTTATGATAAGCAAGTAAAAACTTATGATTGGAAGGAAAAACCTTTCATAATTTGTGCTTTTTTGACAAGAACCAAATCTTTATCAGCGGCCGGAATATCTTTCAAAGAATATTCCAAACCGAGACGTTCGTATTTGGGTACTCCCATGGTGTGATAAGGCAATACATCCAAGGCTTCCACATTTTTCAGTGTACTTAGAAACCTGCCAAGTTCGAACAAATCATTGTCGTCATCCGTGATTCCCGGAACCAGAACATATCGCACCCACATGGGCACATTATGTTCGCTCAAAAAGCGGGCAAAGGAAAGTACATTTTGATTGGAATGTCCGGTTAATTTCTTGTGTTTATCTTCTTCAATCTCTTTGATATCCAGCATACACAAATCTGTAACAGCAGCCAACTTTTCATACTTGTCCAAATCAACTTTTTCGGGATCAAAACAAATGCCGGAAGTGTCAAGACAGGTATGAATGCCTGCTTTTTTGAATGTTGAAAAAAGTTCAATCAGGAAGTCAAGCTGTAAAAGCGGTTCACCGCCGGTTACCGTAAGACCGCCTGATTCATAGAAGCATTCGTTACGGTCAAATTTGGCTTTGATTTCCTCCACTGACATTTCGCTAAACTGGTTGGTAGCCCATGTGTCCGGATTGTGACAGTAGGCACAACGCATGGGGCATCCGTGAAAGAAGACGACCAGGCGAATGCCCGGTCCGTCTACTGCGCCGAAACTCTCAATGGAATAGATACGGCCCTTCATTATAATGACTCATGGAACGTACGTGAAATGACGTCCATCTGCTGTTCTTTGCTTAATTTGATAAAGTTAACCGCATATCCGGATACACGAATGGTAAGCTGCGGGTAATTTTCGGGATGCTCCATAGCATCAAGAAGCGTTTCTCGATTCAATACATTGACATTCAAGTGGTGTCCACCTTTTGTCACATAACCGTCTAAAAGGGATACGAGATTCTCAACCTGGAATTTACTCGGTGTTCCTGATACATAAACAGTATCCTGATTTTTCGCTACGGAATCTTTGCTGATACTTTCGGCAAAAATCTCATCGCTTTTACCAAGTGCAGAAGGAAGAATGCTAAATGTATTGGAAATACCGTCCTGTGCATCTTTGTAAGGCAGTTTGGAAACCGAAGCAAGGGAAGAAACCGCACCGGAACTGTCGCGTCCGTGCATCGGATTTGCACCCGGTGCAAAAGGAACGCCTGCTTTACGTCCATCCGGTGTTGCACCGGTGTTTTTACCATATACAACGTTTGACGTAATGGTCAGAACGGAGGTGGTAGGAATACTGGAGCGATAAGTGTGGTGTCTTCTGATCATATTCATGAAAGTGGTAACTATTTCTTTGGCAATATCATCTACTCTGTCATCATCGTTGCCGTATTTCGGGAAATCACCTGTAATTTTGAAATCTACAATAATGTTATCTTCGTCGCGAATCGGTTCTACCTTGGCATATTTGATAGCGGAGAGTGAGTCTGCCACTACAGAAAGTCCTGCAATACCGGTTGCGAAGAAACGTGTTACGTCCTTGTCATGAAGTGCCATCTGTGCACTTTCATAATTGTATTTGTCATGCATGTAATGAATGACATTGAGAGTATTTACATAAACGCCGGCAAGCCATTCCATCATGAAAAGGAAGCTGTCCATAACGGTATCATAATCGAGAACATCGCCCTGATAACGTCTGCATGCGGACGGTCCGACCTGCTTACGTGTGATTTCATCTACACCGCCGTTTAAGGAATAGAGCAGACATTTTGCAAGGTTTGCTCTTGCGCCGAAAAACTGCATTTCTTTGCCGACACGCATGGAAGATACACAGCAGGCAATTGCATAATCGTCGCCGCGGTTAACGCGCATCAAATCATCGTTTTCGTACTGAATTGCAGATGTCTTGATAGAAAGTTTTGCACAATATTTTTTGAAGCCGGCCGGAAGGCGTCTGGACCAGAGAATGGTTAAGTTCGGTTCCGGTGCAGGTCCTAAGTTCTCAAGCGTGTGGAGATAACGGAATGCCATTTTGGTTACCATGTGACGGCCGTCGATTCCGACACCGCCGATGGATTCCGTAGCCCATACGGGGTCGCCGGAGAACAATTCGTTATACTGCGGAGTACGTGCAAATTTCACCAGACGCAGTTTCATAATAAAGTGGTCAACAAATTCCTGGATTTCTTTCTCGGTAAAAGTACCGTTTGCCAGGTCACGCTGTGCATAGATATCAAGGAAGGTTGTGGTTCTTCCGACACTCATTGCTGCGCCGTTCTGTTCTTTGATTGCAGCAAGATAGCCGAAATAAATTGCCTGAATTGCCTCTTTGACATTCGAAGCGGGGGTTGAAATATCACAACCATAGGATGCAGCCAGTTCTTTCATGGCTTCAAGTGAGTGAATCTGGTCTGTCAACTCCTCGCGCAGACGGATGACATCATCGGTCATTACATGTCCGCAGGAAAATTTCTGTTTGTTTTTATCTTCAATCAGTCTGTCGATACCATATAAGGCGATACGGCGGTAATCTCCAATGATTCGGCCACGACCATAAGCATCGGGGAGTCCTGTGATAATATGGCTGGAACGGCAGGCGCGCATTTCGGTGGAGTAGGCATCAAAACACCCTGCATTGTGTGTTTTACGATAATAGGTAAAGAAATCTTTCACTTCCGGATTAAGCTTGTATCCGTGGTCAAGGCAAGCTTTCTCTGCCATTCGGATTCCGCCAAAAGGATGTAAAGGGCGTTTGAACGGTAAATCAGTCTGAAAACCGTAAATGGTTTCCTTATCTTTGTCGATATAACCGGGGCCATGTGAAGTAATCGTGGAAACCACGCGTGTGTCCATGGCAAGAACGCCTCCCTCTTCAAGTTCCATTTTGGAAAGGTGGAGTACTTCATCCCATAAATCAAGTGTGTTCTGCGTAGGTCCTTCCAAAAATTCTTCGTCGCCGTCATAAGGTGTGTAGTTTTCCAAAATAAAGTCGCGGACGTTAATTTCCGTCTGCCATTTTTTACCCTTAAAAGTTTCCCATTCCGCTCTCATCTCTGTTCTCCTCATCTTTTTTAATCATCTGTTTTCACATCTGATTTCTTTTGTTATTGAGTATGTCCAATTTTTCCGAAAAACATTCGTTTGGTCCGTTTTACACGTTGAAATTACATTACACCATATCACAATTGATATATTATATTTTCATTATAGGAAAGGTGCTATTTTTCGTCAAGATACAGAATTGCCGACAAAATGTATAAAAAGAGAAGTTTATTCGCTGTTTTTCATAAAAGCGGAGAGATTGAAGCCGAAGCATTGTCTTGAAAAAGAAGGAAGATTTTGATGTTGTATCCAAGCGTGGCGGCAAAATCATTTCCAAAAACTGACACATATTCGATTTAGCTTGTAAAAAGGGGAAAAAAGAGATATATTATATACAAAACGAGAAAGGATGGAAATGAAAATGGCTGAATTTACAAAGGACATGACAATTGGCGAAATGCTTAGAAAAAATCCTGAGGTTGCGCCTGTATTAATGAGCGCCGGAATGCATTGCGTAGGATGCCCTTCTGCTCAGGGAGAAACATTAGAAGAGGCAGCTATGGTTCATGGAATGAATGTTGATGAGCTGCTTACAGCATTAAATCAATTATAATCGCAATAAGGAAAGCCGCTTGACGTAATGTCAGGCGGCTTCTTTTATCGTGTCGGACCGGAACAAATTAAGTTTTTTACCGGCATCAGAGTGAAGCAAGCTGTTTGATTGCTTCCTCGGGAAGCATTACAGTGCAGTGTTCTTCGACAAAATATTTCAGATATTCATTTCCCGGTGTGCGGGTTGCGTATTCTTCAATCAGGTGACAGAAACTCTGATACTGTGTATCGGTATGGGAACCTTGTGTGAACAGCAACAGGTAATTGTCATGCGTATCATCTTTGTATAATTTGGAATTGCCTTCATAATGAGGAGCAATGACACGTGCAATTTGAAGAACTTCACTCAGAGCGGAAAAAGTATAGAAGGCTTCTCCGCCGGGTTGCCTGCTGTTTGTGCGGCTGAGTGTCTTTTCGGTGGTTTGTGTAAGCTCTGACGCAAAATCGGTTCCGTCTTCTGCTTCTAAATCTTCTTCGTCATAGTCGGAAGCAGCTTTGGTATCATTATGCATTCTGCGAATGACATCGAGAATGTTTTCTGATTTGTTCAGGGAACCAAAAACTTCCTCCAAAGCGGATGAAAGCGTTGTGTTATCATCCTTATGAATGGAAGGTGCAAACTTGGAAAAACGTGTATCAAGCTCGTCGGGATCTTCCACTTTGGTTACTACGATAACGGCACATTCAGCAAACGGAATAACCTCAATCATCAGCGGAATATCTTCTGCTTCAAAACCGTATTGATGTGCAGCCATTCGCATCATGTCGCGGAACAATTCTTTGACTTTTTCATTACCGTATGCAATTTCACTTAATTTCAAATCTCTTTTTTCGAGTTCTTTTTTGGTAAGAGTACAGCGAATCTGGTGGTCATTTACTTTTTCTATCTTCATGAAATATCACCTCTTTTCAAGGATATAATAATCCATCATAATACTGTTAGTTATATTAAACTTTTCCGTAGTTTTCGTCAAGTAGTGACGCCTAAATTACACAAAAGCGACATATTTTTCTTTTGTATTTTCGATTTTGACATATTTGGTTACAGAATTGACATGCGTGAGGGGCTTGCATTTCATTCTGCCGGTGTTTATAATCTGAGTCATGAGATACTCACGGTGGAAATGTTATACCGGAAGGGAGGGTTTGCACCGTCTGTACTTTATCTGAAAGTATCTATGTGTAGTTTTATACATCTTTTATCCCATATGACGGGATGTCTTATAGGTAAGTGCATATCGTAATGATCATAGATTTTTAGTTTTCCCCCAGATTACTATTATAAATCAAGAATGTTTACGTAATAATTCATTTTTTATCGACGCAAGGTACATTCATTCGTGGGTATTTTCATCATCTTTTTATATAATAAGTATCGGCATATTCAGAATATTTTATGATAGAAGGAAGAAAAAGATAATTACATCGCGGGTCCTTTTGGAAATATTTTGAAAATATTTTGTACAGTCATGTTTTGTAGCAAATGTCATGAAATCCTATTTTATCGGAATACTATTCGAAAGCCCTTAAACCGATGATCTGATGAAAAGAATCAGAAGCATAATGTTGTACAAAAATTAAGATGACGATATGAAAATTATCTGCTATAATAAGACCGATTGTGTACCAGAAACGGAGGAAAAGCAATGGAACCGACGCGTGAGGAAAAAAGCAGAAAAAGAAAGAAAAGAAAAATTAAAAAAATGAAAGCCACGATTGCCAAACTGATACCGGTTGTGGTGGCAGTTGTGCTTATTATAGCAATAGGTGGAATTTATTACGGGAGAACATTGATTGAGAATGTTTATTACAGTTCGGAGCGGAAGGATCTGAATGAGTACTACGAATTGTTTGACGCCAATGATGTTGCCGTTTTTATACAGAACTCTTATATTCCGGAGAAGGCGAAGTACATTAATGGTGAGTGTTATTTTGATATGGAGACGGTAAGTGCTTATTTTAACAATCGCTTTTATGTGAATATGGAGGAGGCGGTTGTTATGTATACGACACAGACAGATATCTATGAAGCGGGTATTGGGGAAGAGGTCTCTTCCTATACGGTAAGCGGTCAGGAGATTATGCTTGCACATGCCCCTGCTGTATTATATAAGGATGTACTTCATATTTCTGTTGAATTTTTGCAGATTTTTGAGTCTTTTTCCTATGAATTTTATCCTGAACCTAACAGGATGCTGCTTTATACGGAGCAGACGCACTATCCTGAAGCTGTCATTACCAAAGATACCAAGCTGCGTGTGCTTGGAGGGGTGAAGTCAGAAATTGTAACAGACCTTGCCGAAGAGGACCGGGTTTTTGTTCTGGATGAAATGGAGAAGTGGACGAAGGTTGTTTCAACAGACGGTTTTATGGGATATGTGGAGAACAAACGTCTTAATAAGGAGGGAGAAATTGTCAAAACTCCGGTTGAAGCACAGGTTGAGGATGGATATACGCCGATTTTCAGGGAAGATATCATTAATATGGGCTTCCATCAGGTTTTTTCCCAGAAGGCGAATGAGACATTCGAAAGCTATGTCAGCAGTGCGACCGGTATGAATGTCATTGCTCCGACATGGTTTAGAATTCTGGATGATGAAGGAACCCTGGAGTCCGTTGCAAGCAAAGATTACGTGAATAAAGCTCATGAAAAAGGGATGGAAGTATGGGCGGTATATACGGATGTTGATCATAGCGTGAATCTTGAAGCAATCCTGGGTGTGACTGCGAACAGACGTGCATTGATTGATCGTATAATGGCTTATGCACTGGAATTTGATTTGGATGGTATCAATATTGATTTTGAAACTGTGAAGGGTGAAACCGGAACTGATTTTGCACAGTTTTTGCGAGAGTTATCCATTCAGACTCATGCAAACGGCATTGTTTTGTCAGTTGATAATTATGCCCCGACAGCTTCTACGGAACATTATAACCGTGCGGAACAGGGAATTGTAGCAGATTATGTGGTTGTAATGGGTTATGATGAACACTGGGGAGGCTCAGAGGTTGCCGGCAGCGTTGCATCCATAGATTTTGTGGAAGGCGGTATTCAGCGTACCATTGAGGCAGGTGTTTCGGCCAATCGGGTTATTAATGCGATTCCTTTTTATACCAGACTTTGGAAGACGGAAGGCGGAGTTGTCAGCAGTGAGGTTAAGGGAATGGAATCCGCCCGTGAATGGGTCGATGAGAATGGTGCAGAACTCATCTGGGATAATTTGACCTGCCAGTATTACGCAGAGACACAGATTGATGGTGTATATTATCAGATATGGCTTGAAGAGGAGGAATCCATCCAGACGAAATTAAATGTCATGAAGTCAAATAACATTGCAGGTGTTGCTGCCTGGAAGCTTGGATTTGAGAAACCTGAAATTTGGGAAATCATTTCAGCTTATCAGAATTCATAGATAAAGATAAGGAATAGAGGCATTCGGACAATCTGAAAATGCCGGAAAGATAGAATAAACAAATGAGAGCGCCCATATAGTGTAGGGATGACAATGTGAGAAGAGTATTAAAAAATGAAACATTGGATAACCGGATTGACACAAGGGGCGCTCATTTTATGCCTATTTGGTCTTTTGCAGGGGTGTGCGCCGGGCGAAGATGCGGAGCAAAAACCGAAGGAAGCAGAAGAATTTACGACTGAGAAGAGTTTGCCATATGAGGGACGAACGGTTGTAGTCGATGCCGGTCATGGCGGCGCAGATCCCGGGAAGGTTGGTGCCGGCGGACTGACAGAGAAAGAAGTGAATCTTAGGATAGCCATTTTACTGCAAGGTTTGCTGGAGGAAGAGGGAATCAAAGTGATTATGACAAGAACGCAGGATGTGGCCTTGGGAGATGCGGGGGCATCCAATCATAAAATGGAAGATTTGAATACGAGGATTGCAATTTTAAATGAAGCAGATGCTGATTTGGCAGTCAGTATCCACCAGAACAGTTTTTCGGATCACACCGTGAGAGGACCACAGGTCTTTTATTACACCGGGAGTGAAGAAGGTGAAGCTGCTGCAAAGCATCTTCAGGATGCTTTAAACAAAAGCTTGGAAGTTGCCAGACCGAGGGTGGTGAAAGCGAATGATAATTATTATCTTTTGAAAAAAAGCAGTGGTGTTTTGGTGATTGCCGAGTGTGCTTTTTTGAGCAATCCGGAAGAAGAAGCTCTTTTGCGGGATGAGGTATATCTCAATCGTGTTGCAGAGGCATTGAAAGAGGGAATTCTTGCATATCTGGACTGATGTGTGTTATACTTTGGGCGAAATATAACAGCACGGGAGGTTTGAGATGCGAACCGAGGTGATGAAACAGGATTGTTCCTGTTTGAATGAAAAGGAGCTTGAAAGAGCAGGAGAAGTCATTAAGAGAGGCGGTTTGGTTGCCTTCCCAACGGAGACGGTATATGGCTTGGGGGGAGATGCACTGAATCCTGAATCTGCAAGGAAAATATATGAGGCAAAGGGGCGGCCGTCGGATAATCCGTTGATTGTACATATTTGTTGTATGGAAGACCTGGAAGCTTTGGTTTCAAGCATTCCGGAGTCGGCAATCAAACTTGCGGATGCTTTTTGGCCGGGTCCTTTGACTATGGTTTTACCCAAGTCAGAACTTGTTCCGAAGGAGACCACAGGAGGTCTGGATACCGTTGCGGTAAGAATGCCTTCACATGAAATCGCGAAAGCATTTATTCGTGAGGCAGGTGGATATGTTGCAGCGCCAAGTGCCAATCTGTCAGGACGTCCCAGTCCAACGCAGGCAAGATTTGTTTTGGAGGATATGGATGGCAGGATTGAGATGATTATCGATGGCGGTGATATTCCAATCGGTTTGGAATCAACGATTGTGGATTTGACCGGTGATGTTCCTATGATTCTCAGGCCGGGATACATAACGGAGGAGATGTTGGCGGAAATTCTGGGAGAAGTAGCGACGGATCCGACAATTTTAGACGGGCAGTGTAAGGAACGTCCCAAAGCTCCGGGTATGCGTTACAGACATTATGCACCTAAAGGCAGTATGCTGATTGTGGAGGGCAGTTCAACGGCAGTTGTAACAGAGATTAACGGAAGAATTGCGGCGGATAAAGAGGCCGGATTTCGTACCGGTGTACTTGCAACACGAGAAAATGTAGACGCTTTCGGTGCAGATGTGGTAAAATGTATGGGAAGCAGAGAGAAAGAGGAAGAAATTGCCACTTCTCTTTACCGATGCCTGCGCGAAATGGATGACGAAGGTGTGGAACGGATTTATTCCGAGAGCTTTTCGACTAACGGCATCGGACAGGCAATTATGAACCGTCTTCTGAAGGCGGCAGGACACGAAATATTGATTTTAGAGGAGGATGCTTAAGATGATAGCATTAGCAAGTGATCATGGCGGATATGATTTGAAAGAGACAATTAAGAAACATTTAGAGGCAGCAGGCTACGAAGTGAAGGATTTCGGTTGCTACGAGAAGAAATCCTGTGATTATCCCGTATTTGGCAGACCGGCGTCTGAGGCGGTTGCAAGCGGAGAATGTGAGAAAGGTATTTTGGTTTGTACGACCGGAATCGGAATGTCTATGGTCGCTAACAAAGTTAAGGGTGTACGTGCAGCATTATGTTCCGATACTGTATCGGCAGGACTGACAAGAGAGCACAATAATGCCAATATGTTGGTACTTGGTGCCGGAATTGTTGGTGAGAATCTTGCGCTTAGCATTGTGGATACTTTTATCAAAACAGAGTTCCCCGGAGAAGAGAAGCACGTACGTCGTGTGAATATGATTGAAGGATAAGAGACAACGGGCAATCAGAAGAGAAGGGGGATTGTGATGAAAAGAGAAGATTACATTTCATGGGATGAGTATTTTACCGGAATTGCAATGCTTTCAGGTATGCGTTCGAAGGATCCGAGTACACAGGTGGGCGCATGTATTGTGGATGCTAATAACAGAATTTTATCGGTAGGATATAACGGGTTACCGAACGGCTGCTCTGATGATGAATTTCCCTGGTCGAGAGACGGAATTGAATTGGAGACGAAGTATCCTTTTGTGGCTCACAGTGAGCTGAATGCAATTTTGAATTATCGCGGCGGAAATCTGGAGGGAGCCAAATTGTACGTAACGCTCTTCCCCTGCAATGAATGTGCAAAGGCCATTATTCAGGCAGGGATTAAAGAAGTTGTATATGACTGTAACAAATATGATAAAACACCATCTGTTATTGCTTCGAAGCGTATGTTTGATGCGGCAGGTGTGAAATATTATCAGTACCAAAGAACCGGACGTGTGATCAAAATTGAGGTCTAGTAAGGTTCCAAAGAGGAGAAAATTGTGAAAAAAAGAGGACTCCGCGTTCTGACACTTTTTCTTGCAATGTTAATGTGTTTCACTTTTATGCCCTCAACCAGAGTGTGGGCGCAGACGGAAGAAGAACGTTTGGAAGAAGCACAGAAGAAGTTAAAAGAACTGGAAGAAGAACAACGTAAAATTGAAGAAGAAAAGAAGAATGCCAAGAATGCATTGGCGGATTTGAATTATCAGAAAACATCCGTCAGAGAGCAGCTGGATGAACTTAGTGCGGCATTGGAAGCTGCGGCAGAAGAACTGGACCGTATCGAGAAAGCGATTATGGCAAAAGAAGAGGAACTGGATAAGACCGGCAAAGAGCTTGAAATGGCAAGACAGAAGGAAGATGAGCAGTATTTCCAGATGAAGGAACGTATGCAGTATCTTTATGAGAATTCGGGGAC
Source organism: Lachnospiraceae bacterium (assembly GCA_045530835.1). GTDB lineage: Bacteria > Bacillota > Clostridia > Lachnospirales > Lachnospiraceae > UBA3766. The sequence continues at coordinate 59,326 of JAZSCW010000059.1, forward strand.
TTCTTATCTGGACCTGCTTTTTGAAGCGGAAAGTTTCGGGCAGTTTTTAAATTTGACAGAATACATGAATATGATTGCAAAATATGACAATCGTATGCTGGATGAATACCAGACTTCACGTATGGAAACAGAGGCGGCAGAGCTTGCGCTTGAAACGGAGAAAACAGAACTTGAGGTCCTGAAACAGGAAGCTCTGAATGAGAAGACAAGAATAAACGGTCTGATTGAAGAGACTGCACAGAAGCTGGAATATTATACAGAACAGGTAAGCGATGCCAAAGATGAACTGGCTGATATCGAGAAGGAATCCAAAGATAATCAGGAAGACATTGAACAAATTAAGCGCGAAATTGAACTTTCGAAACGTTCCAGGAATTCCAAGAAGCGTGATGTTTCCGAAATTGTTTATGATGAGAATGACAGATATCTTCTTGCGAATCTGATTTATTGTGAAGCCGGCGGTGAGCCTTATGAAGGTCAGGTTGCGGTAGGTGCGGTAGTAATCAACCGTGTACGCTCATCCGTGTTCCCTGATACCGTATATTCCGTAATTTATCAGAAGAAGCAGTTTGCACCCGTGGCAGACGGACATTTGGCACTGGCTCTCGCACAGAACCGGGCAACGGAATCCTGTTACCGCGCAGCAGATGAAGCGATGGCCGGTTATTCGAATGTGGGTGACTGCGTGTTTTTCCGGACGGTTATTCCCGGTATTGAAGGTATTATTATCGGAAATCATATATTTTATTAAGATTAGAAAACTTTAGTGTGATATTAGAATTTTTGAAGAAAATCCCTTGAACAGACATGAACTTTTTAATGTTTTTGTTGAAGGGATTTTTTTGGTGTTAAGTCAGCTTCCTCTTTATTGAAAAAGAGGAATGCGGAGGTTGGATTAGTAATGCAGTCATTGATTAAGAATCGCAGACGAAATATTGCTAATACCGCTATCTTATTATATAATAACCATATTCTATAAACGAAAGAGGGGAAAAAATGACAAATACGAATCAATATTACAATCCGAACGGATACAGAAAAGCGCAACCCGATACACCGCCTGTCATGCCACCGTGCGGTCAACCATATTCGCAGCCTAAGGGAAAAGGGCTGGGAATCGCATCCATGATATGTGGTATTGTGGCGCTGATTCTGACATTATGCGCGTTTTGTCTTGCATTGTTGTTGATTCCGGCTGCACTTCTCGGTTTGATTAGTATTATTCTCGGGATTATTGCAATTGCGAAAAAACGAGGCAGAGGAATGGGAATTTCAGGTGTTGTATGCAGCAGTGTAGGACTTTTGGTAGGAATTTTCGTAATGATTGTCTGGTTTATTTTGGTTTCCGTATTCGGCATTGCAATCGGCGTGCCTGTTTTGGAGGTGCTTGATTATATGGATGACTATGAAGACCTTATGGAAGAGATTTACGAAGAAGCCGGGTATGAATTTGACTATGACATGTTCGAATATCTTGATGAATATGACTGGGGCGATTTCTAACGATCAATATACTGCATAAAAAGATAGAATAAGAGAAAAATAAAACCCATCGGTAAGAATCTTACGGATGGGTTTTGGTATTCAGAAGCCTATTCATATTCTTCAATCATTTTTTTGTATGCAATGAATTCACCGCGATAAATACAGTTTAATAATGTGTTTAGCCGGGTGAGTGCCCGTTGCAGAGTGTCTGAATCAATCAGACCCAGCGCATGGGCATCCGCAAGTTCGTCCAAATCGACAACTTTCACAAATCCGTCCGGCATAATAATGACGTCTGCCAAAAGGTCGATTGTGGTCAGCGTGGCGGTTTTTTCGTCATAAACATAGTCCGCAATGTCGCAATACCAGAAGAGCAGGGAATTATCGGCGCGGTAAAATTTACCGATTTTCACCCCTTCTTTCGGAAGGTAGAGAGAATACCCGTGATCAAAGTCTTTGCGGGGGTGCAAAGTTCGCCAGGAGGTTACAATCTTGTCTTCGCACTGATGCAGGATTACATCATCTTTGAGCAATATGCATTCATTGGGAATCAGTCTTTGACGATAGAGTGTAAGTTCTTTCATATATGTCCTCCTTACAGATGAACCTTTGTTGATAAAATAGTACACATTTTATGCAAAAAAGTCAATGAAGGTTGTGCTTTTTGACTAGACATTATTGGGAAAAATAGGTATAATCTTTTACGGGAGGAGAGAGGAATGGCTTCTTTGCAAAATGGTAATCCTAAAGGCATGAAAGAAATATTTAAATTGCTGACATGCATTACACAATTTGGAATAAATATGCTTGTTCCCGTAATACTCTGCTTTTTGCTTGGATTGTGGTTGGATAAGAGGTTAGGCACCTCTTTTCTTGCTATTTTGTTTTTTTTTGTGGGGGCACTTGCCGGTGCGAGGAATGTCTATCGGCTTTTTATAAAATACATGGGTAAAGATGGAGAGAACATAGTATGACGAAGCCGAATGAAACATTGCTCGAGCTGTGGTTTGGAAGTGCAGCATTTACCTTGGTGGCACTTTTGGCTGCAATCTGGTTTGTGAAAGATAAGACTGCATATGCGCTGGGAATATTACTTGGTTGTTTGGTATCCTGCTATCTTGCATATCATATGGCGCGTAATATTGAGAAGGCGTTGGATAATGAGGCAGGCGCAGAACGCATTATGAGAATATCCTCGCTTTTGCGTTACGGTCTGATTGTATTGGTGCTTATTGCGGCATATTATGTACCATATGTTAATCCGATTGCAACTTTTGTCGGATTAATGGGCTTGAAAGTAGCGGCTTATTTACAGCCGTTTACACATAAAATTTTTTCTTTCTTCCACAAAAAGGAAGAAGAGGTTCAAGAATAAATAAGGAGGTAAAACTATGGGACAGGGAATCCTGTTATCCGCGGGCTCTGAAGTGGATTTTATGATACACGGAGTCTTCTCGTACAAGCTTTTTGGACAGGAAGTATGGATAACGACCTCGCACATTTGTCTGCTGATTGTGGTATGCGTGCTTATTCTCTTTTTCATAGCCGGAGGAATGGTGTTCCGTAATGCCAAGGAAATTCCGGGGCCGCTTCAGGCAGCACTGGAGATGGCAATCGAATTTCTCGATAACATCTCAATGGATGCGCTTGGCAAACACGGAAAAGGATTCCGTAATTACATCGGTGTAGTTTTTCTTTTTATCCTGTTCTCTAATATTTCAGGATTGCTGGGATTACGTCCGCCGACCGCAGATTACGGTGTCACATTACCATTGGGTGTGCTTACGTTTACGCTGGTTCAGGTAAATAAGTTTCGCTTTAATTCCGTTCCGTCTATTTGGAAAGATATGTGCTCGCCCCTACCGCCGTGGCTACCGATTTGGTTCCCGATTAACGTAATCAGCGAAATTGCGGTACCGATATCGTTGTCGCTTCGTTTGTTTGCAAACGTATTGTCAGGAACCGTAATGATGGCGTTGGTTTACGGTTTGCTCAAGTGGTTTGCACTTGGTTGGCCGGCTGCGTTACATGTTTATTTCGACCTGTTTTCAGGTGCGATTCAGACGTATGTGTTCTGTATGCTGACTGTGACATATATTTCCAATTCCATCGGCGAAGAGGAATAGAGAACAGGCAGGAACAGATAATTTTTTGAAAAAAATAAAAATACTAAATAAGTTTTTAGGAGGATTTAAAAATGGATTTTAATGAGAATTTTATTTTGGGATGTTCAGCAATTGGTGCAGGACTTGCGGTTATCGCAGGTATCGGACCCGGTGTAGGTCAGGGTATTGCAGCAGGTTACGGTGCGTCTGCAGTAGGTAGAAACCCCGGAGCAAGAGGTGCCATCATGACAACCATGCTTCTTGGACAGGCTGTTGCCGAGACAACAGGTTTGTATGGTTTGCTGATTGCATTCCTCTTATTATTCGTAAAGCCGTTATTACCGTAATAAATAGCCGGACCGGTTTGAATTCCGGTTTCGGGAAGGTATACGAATTTAGCAGAGGGAGGCAGCATTTTGAACACGATAGAGAATATGAACTTCATATTGTCGGGCAACGACTTATCCAGATTGTTCGATTTGGATTTTCAGTTATTGCATGATTCCGTGCTGACATTGATTGCCGTGTTTGTATTGTTTCTGGCAGGCTCCGTTTTCTTCTTTAATCCGGCAAGAAAATTTTTGGAGAAGAGAAAAGAAGGCATTGCAAACGACATCTTAGCGGCAAAGCAGGACAAGGAAGAGGCTGCCCGTTTGAAAGATGAATATGAAGAAAAGTTAAGCGGTGTGGATTCTCAAGTACAGGAAATTCTTTCCGATGCGAGAAAAAAAGCACTTGCAAATGAAACAAAGATTATCAGCGAGGCGCGTCAGGAAGCAGGTCGTATTGTGGAACGTGCAAATCATGAAGCAGAGCTTGAAAAGCAGAAAGTTGCAGATGAAGTGAAGCAGGAAGTGATTAGCGTTGCAGCAGCCATGGCAGGCAGAATTGTATCGGCGGAAATGGACGAGGCAACCCAGGAGCGCCTTCTGGATGAAACATTGAAGGAAATGGGTGAGAGCACATGGCTAAGCTAGTATCCGCAACATATGGCGAGGCATTGTTTGAACTTGCAAAAGAAGAGAACAAGGTGCTCGCATTACTGGAAGAAGTCTCAACATTGAGAGCAATACTTACAGAAAACACAGAATTCGGAATTCTGATGAACAATCCCAAAGTATCCAAGGACGAGTGCGTCGGTATTCTGCGAAATGTTTTTGAAGACAAAATCAGCAAAGAATTGCTTGGTTTTCTGGAATTGCTGATTCACAAAGGGCGTTACAGTGAGGTGTTGCCGATTCTTGATTTTTTTATCGACAGGGTGAAAGAGTCAGAGCGTATCGGTAAAGCTTATGTGACCACAGCGGTGCCGCTGGATGAGCAAAAAAAGTCGGCGATAGAAGCAAGACTTCTTGAGACAACTTCTTACCGTAAAATAGAAATAGAGTACGCTGTTGATGAAAGTCTGATTGGCGGTATGGTGATACGCATTAAGGATCGTGTGGTAGACAGCAGTATTCGTACCAAGTTAGAAAAGATGGAGCGCATGTTATCCGAAATTCAGCTTGTTTAATAATTTGAAAGAAAGGTGCGACAGGATCCATGAATTTAAGACCGGAAGAAATAAGTTCAGTTATTAAGGATCAAATCAAGAGATATGCAGACCGTCTGGAAGTTTCCGATGTCGGAACAGTTATCCAGGTGGCTGATGGTATTGCACGTGTACATGGCCTTGAAAATGCCATGCAGGGTGAGTTGCTTGAATTCCCCGGCGAAGTATACGGTATGGTAATGAATCTTGAGGAAGATAATGTTGGCGCGGTACTTTTGGGAAATCAAAAAAGTATCAGCGAAGGTGATATGGTGAAAACCACCGGCCGCGTAGTAGAGGTGCCGGTAGGTGATGCAATGGTTGGACGTGTTGTAAATGCACTCGGCCAGCCGATTGACGGCAAAGGTCCCATTGCAACGACGAAATATCGCCAGATTGAAAGAGTAGCATTCGGTGTTATCACACGTAAGTCGGTTGATACACCGTTACAGACAGGTATTAAGGCAATTGACTCGATGGTACCCATCGGACGCGGTCAGCGTGAGTTGATTATCGGTGACAGACAGACCGGTAAGACTGCGATTGCAATTGATACGATTATTAATCAGAAAGGCAAGAACGTGAAGTGTATTTACGTTGCAATCGGCCAGAAGGCATCTACCGTTGCAACAATTGTGAAAACACTTGAAGAGTATGGGGCAATGGATTATACAACCATTGTTGCCTCTACTGCAAGTGAGCTTGCCCCGTTACAGTATATTGCTCCGTATGCAGGCTGTGCAATTGGTGAAGAATGGATGGAAAATGGTGAGGATGTTTTGGTTGTTTACGATGATTTGAGTAAACATGCAACAGCGTACCGTACACTTTCATTGCTTCTTAGAAGACCGCCCGGCCGTGAAGCATATCCCGGTGACGTTTTCTACTTACATTCAAGACTTCTTGAGCGTGCAGCACGTATGAGTGAAGAATACGGCGGTGGTTCTTTAACTGCTCTGCCGATTATTGAAACACAGGCGGGAGACGTTTCAGCATATATTCCGACTAACGTTATTTCCATTACGGACGGTCAGATTTATCTTGAAACAGAGATGTTTAACGCAGGTTTCCGTCCGGCTGTTAATGCGGGTCTTTCTGTATCACGTGTTGGTGGTGCAGCACAGATTAAGGCAATGAAGAAGATTGCTGCGCCGATTCGTGTTGAACTTGCACAGTACCGTGAACTTGCTGCTTTTGCGCAGTTTGGTTCGGAACTTGATGAAGATACCAAAGAAAAACTTGCACAGGGTGAACGTATCAAAGAAATTTTGAAACAGCCTCAGTACAAGCCGATGGGAGTAGAATATCAGGTTATTATTATTTTTGTAGCGACAAGAAAATACCTGCTTGACGTTCCCGTAAATGCAATCACAAGATTTGAGTCAGAATTCTTTGACTTCCTTGATACGAAGCATCCGGAAATTCCTGAAACCATCCGTAAGGAACAGGTAATTTCTGACGAGCTTGAGGCGAAGCTGATTGCGGCAATAGAAGAATTCAAGAAAGATTTTGCTTAAGGTGATAAGTGTAACAGATGTTCTTTGGTAACATCTGTTACAATACCGGCATGAAAGTTGGAGGATTATTGATATGGCCTCAATGAGAGATATCAAAAGACGTAGGGAGAGTGTCAGCAGTACGCAGCAGATAACCAAAGCGATGAAACTGGTTTCTACTGTTAAGTTACAACGTGCCAAGACACGAGCTCTGCAGTCTAAAACATATTTCAATTGCATGTATGTCACTGTTACAAGCCTTCTTGCCAAGGCGGGCAATTTGGATCAGCCCTATACGCAGAAACAGGAATCAAATCGTAAAGCGGTTATTTTGCTGACTTCTAACAGAGGTCTTGCCGGCGGTTATAATTCCAATATGGTGAAGCTGATTACACAGGGTGATTTCAAAAAAGAAGAACTTGATATTTATGCAATCGGAAGAAAAGGAAGGGAAGCGCTGGAGCGTCGCGGCTATACGATTAAGGGCGATTTTTCCGAGCTTGCCGATGAATTTGAATACGCAGATGCAATCAAAATCAGCAATCAGTTGATTAAGTCATATGAAAATGGTGAGATAGGTGAGATTTATCTTGCTTATACCAATTTTAAGAATACGGTGAGTCATATCCCGACACTTATTAAGCTTCTTCCAATCCTTCCTGAGGACTTCGTTCCGGAAGAAGGCTGGATTGATGATAAGCTTTTAATGAATTTTGAACCGGGTGATGAAGAAGCATTAAAGATGATTATCCCTAAGTATATGACAAGTCTGATTCACGGAGCTATGATAGAAGCATTAGCCAGTGAAAATGGTGCAAGAATGCAGGCGATGGATAATGCGACCAACAATGCGGAAGAAATGATTTCCGGATTGACGCTTATGTATAACAGAGCAAGACAGGGAAGCATTACACAGGAGCTGACAGAGATTATTGCTGGAGCGGAAGCGATTTCGTAATATTGAATAACAAAGTGTGGCAAAAGAGCCGCATATGGAGGATAGAAAATGGCAAATATAGGAAAGATCACACAGATTATCGGTGCGGTTCTGGATATTAAGTTTGCAGAGAATAACCTTCCTGATATCAATGAAGCAATCAAAATTGATAAGCAGGATGGCGGCGTGCTTGTTGTCGAAGTAGCGCAGCATCTCGGTGATGATACCGTAAGATGTATTGCTATGGGACCTACGGACGGACTTGTGCGTGGTATGGATGCAAATGCGACCGGAGCTCCGATTTCCGTACCTGTTGGTGAGAATACACTGGGACGTATTTTTAACGTACTTGGCGATCCCATTGATAATAAGCCGGTGCCGGAAGAGGTTTCATATGAGCCGATTCACAGAGCAGCACCGCAGTTTGCAGAGCAGTCTACCGAGACAGAACTTCTTGAAACCGGTATCAAAGTCGTTGACTTACTTTGCCCCTATCAGAAGGGTGGTAAAATCGGTCTTTTTGGCGGTGCCGGCGTAGGTAAAACTGTATTGATTCAGGAGTTGATTCATAACATTGCTACCGAGCACGGCGGATATTCCGTATTCACCGGTGTTGGCGAGCGTACCAGAGAGGGAAATGACCTTTATCATGAAATGCAGGAATCAGCCGTCATTGATAAGACAACCATGGTATTCGGACAGATGAATGAACCCCCCGGAGCGCGTATGCGTGTAGGTCTTACAGGTCTTACAATGGCTGAATATTTCCGTGATAAGGGTGGTAAGGACGTGTTGCTCTTCATTGACAACATTTTCCGTTTTACCCAGGCTGGTTCGGAAGTTTCTGCGTTGCTTGGCCGTATGCCTTCTGCCGTAGGTTATCAGCCCACATTACAGACAGAAATGGGTGCGCTTCAGGAGCGTATCACATCTACAAAGAATGGTTCTATTACATCCGTTCAGGCGGTTTACGTACCTGCGGATGACTTGACGGACCCTGCTCCCGCGACAACTTTCGCACACTTGGATGCAACAACCGTTTTATCCCGTGCAATCGTTGAGTTGGGTATTTATCCTGCAGTTGACCCGCTTGAGTCAACTTCACGTATTCTTGATCCGAGAATTCTTGGTCAGGAGCATTACAGTGTAGCACGTGGTGTACAGGAAATTTTGCAGAAGTATAAAGAATTACAGGATATCATTGCAATCCTTGGTATGGATGAACTTTCCGAAGAAGATAAGCTTTTGGTAAGCCGCGCAAGAAAGGTACAGAGATTCCTTTCTCAGCCGTTCTTCGTTGCAGGCCAGTTTACCGGTCTGGAAGGTAAGTATGTTCCTATTTCTGAAACAATTCGTGGTTTCAGAGAGATTCTCGAAGGTAAGCATGATGACATTCCGGAAGGTTACTTCCTGAATGCCGGTGGCATTGATGATGTTGTTGCCAGAGCGAAAGCAAAGAATTAGGATTGGTGGCTATCATGAGTGATAAAAATCGTTTTCTTTTAAAAGTGATTACACCGGAGCGTGTATTTTATGATGGAGAGGTTTCCATGGTAGAGTTTAATACCACGGAAGGGGAAATCGGTATTTACAAAAATCATATTCCCACAACCGTGATTATCGAACCCGGTATCCTTACCATTACGGAAGAAGAGGGACCGAAAAATGCAGCACTTCATGCCGGATTTGCAGAGATTCTGCCGGATTCTGTTGTAATTCTTGCAGAGATCGTAGAATGGCCTTCCGAAATTGATTTGGAACGTGCGGAACGTGCCAAAGAACGTGCCGAGGAGCGTATCTCCCAGAAAGCAGATAAGACAGATATTGCCAGAGCCAATGTGGCTTTGAAAAAAGCAATCTGTCGAATCAATACATTGAAATAAGAAGTATCCTATTTGGGGCTGTTTTTACAGCCCCTTTTTTGTTGTCTTGTAACGGCGGACGAGTTTGTTCAGAACGCTCCAAGGAAAATCTGGGGAAAATGGGCTCCGGCGAGGCAGTTTCTCTCTATAGATACGCTTTGGCGCGGCAGTATAAGGAAATGTTTCAAGAAATGGACTCTGCCGAGGCAGTTTCTCTCTATAGATACGCTTTGGCGCGGCAGTATAAGGAAATATTTCAAGAAATAGGCTCTGGCGAGGCAGTTTCTTTCTATAGATACGCCTTGGCAGGGCAGTGGAAGGAAATATTCCAAGAAATAGGCTCTGGCGAGGCAGTTTCTTTCTATAGATACGCCTTGGCAGGGCAGTGGAAGGAAATATTTCAAGAAATGGGCTCCGGCGAGACAGTTTCTTTCTATAGATACGCTTTGGCGCGGCGGTATAAGGAAATATTGATGCAGATGGAGTTGCCGGATATTGTGTTTTCGCATAGCTATGAAGATAGAGGATGGAATCCGCATTATTATTATAAATGTATTATTGATAAGAATGGAAATGTATATTATACGGAGAATCCAGATGCTGCTTATGCTATATCTCACTCGGAAGGAGAGGCTACGTTTGATGAAAACTGGACAATAATTCATCATGTTGATGAAATAGAATTGAGAGAGCAATACTGTATATTTCTTGAATTGGCATGGATACTATTTGGAAAATGGAAAGAGGGTTCCGTTTCAATACTATGTTTACCCTAAGGATGTGAGTTACATTGTTACTGATGAACGCGGAGTTGAACTGGCTGAATGGGTGAATGACCAAACCAGTTTAATGGGAGAGCCGATGTGCTATAGTGCGCTAGCGTAAAAGTATGCTGTTTAAATCAACAGGATGAACCCGTCTTTTCTTTCGTATTCATCATAAAAGTTGATTTTTTTACATAATCAGTTTATTCTAATAAATAGGGTATACGTGAAAAGGCGTACCCTATTTATTGTTTTTTAAGCGGAGAAAAAAGAATGGAACAGCAGTGGCAGGAATTCTGTGAAAAAGTGAACAGCCGTTGGAATGCTTCTTTAAAAGAGGCGATTTTCAGCAATCCCAGGAGTAAGACGCAGACGGTTAGCAAGAGAAAGGTCAGACCGGTGCTTCTGAAAGGAGGGCTCTGTTTTCAGGTGAGCTCTTATGAGGGCAAGCAGGTAAAACATGAGAACCTCGAGGCGAAGGAAGTGACAGAGAAGGCACTTCTCTGGATGCAGGAAGAGTTCAAGCAGTTAGAGATTCATAATGAGGAATCCACGCTGATTTGCCTGACGAATAAAAAAGGCACGCTCACCATGAAGGTGAAGAGGCATGCGACAGCTTCAGAACAGGACAAAGCGCAGGTAACGGCAGGTGCAATTGCAGACGGGGAGAAAGCGGCCCGGGCAGAGTGCGATGGTATGGATTTGGAGAAATTTGCGCATAATAGAAAGAAGAAGTATCTTTTACCGGACAACAGTCCCGTTCCTTTTCTGGTGGATTTGGGTGTGCAGACCAAAGAAGGAAAGATTGTGAATTCTTCTTATGATAAGTTCAAGCAAATCAATCGTTTTCTCGAATTTATTGAGGACATTTTGCCGGCATTGGAGGGAGAAGAGAGAATCAGGATTCTTGATTTCGGATGCGGGAAGTCATATCTGACGTTTGCGATTTATCACTATCTTCATGTGATTTGCGAGAAAGACGTGGAGATAACCGGCCTTGATTTGAAAGCGGATGTGATTGCCAATTGTAATCAGCTTGCTAAGAAATACGGCTATAAGAGCCTGAAATTTGAAGTGGGCGATATCAAGGATTACGAGGCATACAAAGATGTGGATTTGGTTGTGACGCTTCATGCCTGCGATACGGCAACGGATTATGCGCTTTATAAGGCAATTCGCTGGAATGCCAAAGCGATTTTATCCGTGCCCTGTTGTCATCATGAGGTCAACAGGCAGATTAAATCCAAGGAGTTAGAGACGATGCTGCAGTACGGAATTGTGAAAGACCGTTTTGCTGCACTTGCAACGGATTCCCTTCGTAGCCTTATTCTGAAAAAATACGGATATGATACACAGCTTCTTGAGTTTATTGATATGACGCATACGCCTAAGAATCTTTTAATCAGGGCGGTCAAAAAACAAGGATTTCTTCCGGGCCAAAAGCAAAAACAGCTTCAGGTGCAGGAGGAAGAATTCAGTCGTTTTCTGGGGATACATACAACTCTGCAGAAACTTTTAGAGAATGGAAAGGAGTAGCTTAGCTGATGAAGGGAGCCATCAAAATACTGGTTTGTGTGATAACATTTTTGGCGGCGCTTTGCTTTTTTAGCCTTATCTTGAATCGAAGGAATGTTGAAATGACGGTTGAAATGGAGTCGGCAGCTTATCCGGTTATTTCGGTGCAGTATGCAGATGTTATTTTGAATCGCATGGAAGGGCATAGGAACCGTATGGAGCCGGCATATATGCGTGAATCGATTACACCGCTTTCGGAAGGACGTGTTCTTACACTTTGTATTGACACTTATGGGAGCGAAGTGGAGAGCATTTCTTACGAAGTACGAAGTGTGGACGGCGAACGTCTGATAGAGGATTCAGAAGTCGGGGATTTTGTGCAGAAGCATGATACAATCACGGTATCCATTACGTTGAAGGATCTTTTGGATGAGAATACGGAATATACGTTTATACCCGTGTTGAAACTGAAATCCGGCGAGGAATTGTATTATTATACAAGAATCATTAAGGCTTATGCGTATGATGCGGCTTCTAAGATCACGTTTGCGAGCCGTTTTTCAGAAGAAACTTTTGATGAAACCGGTGAGAATGACGATATCGGTGTTTATCTTGAAAGCGATGCAACCGGTGATAATACCAATTTTGCAAGGGTAGATATTCACAGTTCGTTTGAAATGGTAACCTGGGAAGATCTTGATGTGACGAAAGAAAGTGAAGTGGTTGTTACGTTGCAGGAACTTGCACCGACAACAGCGACGGTACAACTGGAATATTTGGTAAGTCTGCCGGATGGCAGAAAAAAAGATTACTTTGCGGTGACGGAACATTTCCGTATGCGTAAGGGTAGTGAGAGAATGTATCTTCTCGATTATGAGCGTACGATGGATCAGTACTTTTTCGAGGAGCAGGGAGCTTTTTATGGTGATAAAATCATGATTGGTATTTCGGATGATGATTTGTCACTGACAGAGAGTGAGGATGGAAATCAGGTTGCATTTGTGAAGTCAGGTTCCCTGTATGCATGTAATAATGTCAATGACAGCTGCGCGCGGGTGTTTTCCTTTTATGATGAAGACAATTGGGATTGGAGAACAAGGAATGATAACCATGATATCCGCATTTTGAATATCAATGAAACCGGTGATATTGCGTTTTGCGTATTTGGATATATGAATCGCGGGTCGCATGAAGGCGAGACCGGAATTTTGGTCTACTCTTATGATGGTGTAACAAATACGCTGGAGGAGACGGTATTTTTGCCGTATCACAAGTCATTTGAGATGCTTCGTGAAAATATAGAGAAGTTGTCGTTTATGAACAAAAACGGCGAGCTTTTCCTTTATCTTGAAGGAATGATTATTAAGGTAAATATCCATACCTGCGAATATGAAGTTGTGGTAAATAACATTACAGATCAGACGTTTCAGGTGTCGGATGATCATACGATGGTGGTTTGGCTGGAAGGCGGCGGATTGTATGATGCGAAGGAACTGGTGCTGCTGGATTTGTCTACCGGGTCTCGCTCTCTGATAAAAGCCGGAGCCAAAGAATGTGTGAAACCGCTTGGTTTCATGGGGGCGGATTTGCTTTATGGAGTGGCATTGCGGGAAGATATTATAACGGATGCTTCAGGTGAAGTTACCTTTCCGATGTATGTGTTGCATATATGCAATAAGTTCGGAACCTTGTTGAAAAGTTATGAACAGGAAGGGCTCTATATTACAGGCCATGAATTAAATGAAAATATGATTACGCTTGAAAGAATGAAAAAGCGCGGAGACGGTGATTTCGAGAATGCGCCTCCGGATACCATAATGAATAATCAGGAGAAGGCTGTTGGAAAAAATGTGATAGAGTTGGTAGCAACTGAAAATCTGAAAAAGATTGTGCAGATTGCAATGAGGGGAGAAATGCCGGAAAAGGGCATTAAGTATATGGTCCCCAAAGCAGTTCTTTATGAGGGAAACAGAACCATTACGATTGAATGTCCGAACAGACAGGATCGCTTTTTCGTATATCACAAGGGAGATATTGCAGGTGTTTATACGCAGCCTGCAGATGCGATACGTCAGGCGTATGACCTTGCGGGTGTTGTAATTGATGATAGGGGAGAATATGTCTGGATTCGCGGAAATCTCCTGACCAGAAATCAGATTATGAGAATAACAGGTACGAAAGCGGATGAGAACAAAGGCAGTATGGCCGTTTGTTTGGAGACCATATTGCATTATGAAGGCTATTCACCGGACGTACAAAAACAACTCGAACAGGGAAAGAATGCAATGGAGATTCTGGAAGATAATTTGCCGGAAAAGAGAGTTCTTGACCTTACCGGTTGCAGTCTGGAGTCTGTTTTATACTATGTTAATCAGGACATTCCGGTGCTGGCTGTGGCACAGGATGAGAGTGCGGTTCTTGTAATCGGCTTTAACGAACAAAATACCGTTTGGATGAATCCTAAGAACGGTAAAGTGTATAAAGTCGGGATGAATGATTCCAAAAAGTATTTCGAAGAGAACGGAAACAGATTTATTACGTATATAGACGAAAAATAAAACATTATTATTATAAAGAAACTGTAAGAAAAAAGGCGCAGCATATTTTTTGCTGCGTCTTTTAGATTGTAGACGACCAAGAGTTATAAAGTCAAATAAAAAAGCGTTATTGCTCTTTTGGAGTAAAAAAGTATCAAGTAAAGGTGGCTTTCTGATGTTTTCTGCGTTTTGGTATGCATGATAAAGTATACTGTCAAGTTTTTTTCAAATTTTTGGATGGTGAAAATTGGCTATTTATTTGTTTTATATACTAAAATATCTGCCGGTGTGCATTCTAATACAAAGCAAATTCTGGCTAATATATCCGCATCAATTTTTTCGATGTGCCCGTTATACCATTTATCAATCACTTCAAAACGTGTATTGATGGCTCGCGCAAGAGCATTTCGAGAGATGCTTTTCTCGTCCATTAACTTTTTTATTTCTATTTCTATGGAACCATATTGATTTAAGGTATAGATTTCTTTTTTCATTGTTTTTCACCTCTAACAATATACTATCCAAATTGTTACCGCTTGACGAATCCCTTTAATATAGTTACTATGTAAATAGTAACTATGAAGGAGAAGGAAATGAAATACTCATATCAGGATTATAAAATAAGAATGGATGAAGTATTCGGATTGTATGCAAATAAAGTAGCTGTCACCTGCATGAATTCGGAACAAATTACAAAACAAATCAGTTATGGCGAAGTTAAAAATATATTTGATAGTCTTGAAGCAGAGTTTTTTGAAAACTTGGGAATAAAAAAACGAAGTAAAATAGCTATAATAGCACCCCAAACTGGTTCCGTAGTCGTATTGACACTTGCGTTGGCATATCTTGGTTACATTAATGTACCTATTGACGCGTCTTTGCCCATTGAAGAGCAGATCCGGTTGTTGGAAACAGTACAGGTACATGCGGTTTTTACAACGAGTGAATTGTATCAGCAGTTATTACAATATTGTGATTCAATTTCATTTTTTGAGATTGGAACAGATTTTACATATAAAAAATTAAAAGTAGTGCATAAGGATAATAAAGAATTTTCTGAGATTTCGGATGATTTGCTTGCAATACTGTTTTCGTCCGGAACTACAGGACAAATGAAAGGCATAGAAATCTCCTATAATTCAATTATTTATGCACAAGAGTGTGTGGCGAAATATGCAAATCTTAATAGTAATGAGTCATTTTTAAATGCTTTGCCATTGAATCATATTGCTGGATATTCTTCATCGTTGTTTTGTTTTTTGACGGCTGTGGAAATGGGGTTTCTATCTGAAATAAATGCATATAATCTTTCACAGGCTTTTTTGATTTATAATCCTACAAGCTTTATTATGATTCCCAAAATTTATGGGGTTATTAAGGATAAAATCAATGATGCAATAAGTAAAAAAAGATTACCTATACGAATCTATGCTAATTGGGCAATGAAAATATGTGGATCTGTTAGAAGATTCACAGGTATAAAATTAAAGTTTCTTACAAAACCCATATGGAAGGCTGCTATGGGAAATAAAATGAGAATATGTGGATGTGGTACATCACCATGTTCAGAAGAAATAGTTAAATTCTACTTAGATTTAGGTCTTGATTTTCTTAATGTATACGGAGCAACAGAAACAGGTTTTCCGATTGGAGCGACAAATTGTAATGAGAAGTATCCCATTCAAGGAGTAGGCTCTATTAAGCAATTTCCGGAAATTGATATTATGATAGCAAACCCGGATGAAGACGGTATAGGAGAAGTAAGAGTAAAAACTCCTTTGATTATGCTGGGGTATTATAACGAACCTGAATTGACAGCGGATGCTTTCGATGAAAACGGATATTTTAAGACAGGTGATTACGGATATATTGATAGTGCAAATTATTTATATATTACAGGGCGCATGAAAGAGAATATTATGCTTCCGAATGGGAAAAAAGTATCCCCTATAGATGTGGATCAGTATATTTTGAAACATTGTAAAAATATAAATGTTGCTTCTTGTGGTGTTGATTGCGTAAACGGAAATGACGAGATTCATTTATTTGTCGAAACGGCAAATAAAACAAACGAGGAATTAATAAACGCAGAGAATATAATAAAATCTATCCCTAAGTCGATTTATAAGATTTCACAGATTCATTATATTGATAAAATTCCTGTAACAAGTACCGGGAAGATAAAAAGATTTGAATTAAAGACAATTGCAAAAAACAAGGAATCAGATTTAAATGAAGAGCCAAAATGCCAGAGCTATTCCAAAGATGAGGGAATAATTGCGTTAATATCGCAGATTTCAAAGAAGAATATTTCTGATGTAACTTTGGAATTGAAGAATGATATCGGTATGGATTCTTTAGAGATGTTTGAGCTATGTGTTGCAATAAGTGAACAATATGGTGTTTCCATTGAAGAAAAGTTACATGAAAAAATTGCAGTTTCAGAAGTGATTCAGATAATTGAAACTTCTAATAATGCTCAAAATGTAACAGTTATGAATGTTGCAAGCTATCCGGTTGAACGCAAAAAACGTGATTATAAATATTTGCGTCGTTTTAATAGGATATCACGTTTGGTTTGGAAGTTTGAGAGTTGTGGTCTTGAAAACATAAAAAAAGACGAAAGATATATTTTCTGTCCGAATCATGAAAGTTATTTTGACGGAATGTGGATTGTTGGAAGTATGGATGAAAAGAGATGGACTTCTATTTGTAGTATGGCGGCAGAAACTCTTTATCAAAAAAAGATATTTAGAAGGGGCTTGATTGCTATGGGGGCTATACCCGTATACAGAGGTGGTAACACATCTACGGCAATGAGACGTGCATATGCGTGCATTTCTGATGAAAATTACAGTTTGTTAATTCATCCGGAAGGAACCAGAACGCGAAGCGGTGAATTGGGAGAATTCAAGTCCGGCGCAGCGAAACTTGCTAAAGAAACCGGTTTAAATATTGTCCCCATATGTATTAATGGTGCGTATGAAGTATATCCGCCAAACAAGAAATTACCAAGACTTTTTGATTGGAAGCATATGCGCAAGTATAAAATACAAATCAAATTTGGGGAACCTGTGGAAACAAAAGAAATGAGTGAGGAGTTCATTACCAAAGAGGTAAGAAGAAAAATTGTTGATATGAAGAAGGAATTGAATAAGAAATAATTTCAAAGAAGGAATAGGAAAATGATTATAGGAGTAGATGCGGATGGTGTGCTCACTGATATGCAGAAATTTAATTATCAGTGTGGTAAAAAGTTTTTTAAGAAAGAGATAGTTAATCCGGCGGGATATAGTGTCAAAGAAATTTTTGGTGTAGGTAAAATTGCAGAGCTTATATACGGATTAAAATATTTCCCTAAATACTGTAAAGATTTTCCGCCAAGGGAGAATACTGCTGAGGTACTCGGTAAATTAAAGGAAGAGGGGCATATTTTACATGAAATTACCGCAAGAAAATTTGTAACCAGCAAAATGCCGTTGGGTGCCATGAGCCGGAACTGGTTCTTGACATGGTGCGAACAGAATGGAATTAAATTTGACAGTGTTACTTTTTGTTCGGAAAAAAACGGTCCTATAGAAAAATGTGCAGCATGTAAACGTTTACAGGTAGATGTGATGGTAGATGACAGACCGGAGATTGTTATGCATCTGGCTGAAAATGGTGTAAAAGTACTGATGATTGATGCGGCGTATAACCAAAAGGTAGAGCATCCGAATATAACCAGAGTTTATGGCTGGAAGGATGTGTATGAAAAGATATATACGATGTAGAAGTTGATATATCTTTAATTATTTGCAGTGATATAAAAAGCAAATGAGAGGGATAGTATGATATGAAGCAACAAACAAAAATAATTGAAGCACAAGTTAAGGATATTGTTGAAGTTGCTATAAGATGTCGACGAATATGGAAAAATTCATCTATTTTTTGGATGATTTTAGATTATGCAATAAATGTAATAGCGTTTACATCATCTATTGCCGCAATTGTAGTAGAAGTACTGTTGCCTAATAATACAATTTGGGTTATTTTATTTTCAACATTTGCAGCATCACTCACTTTTTTAGGATTTGCAATAAATCCTAAATATAAAATGCGAATCTATCGTAAAGCTTTTAGTCAAATAAACGCTATTTTAATTCGATATTTTGAAGAAGAAAGTAATAACTTAACTAAGAATGAAGTGGCAGAAGCTATAATCGCGGGTGAAGATATTATAGATAGTACATATGATTAAGTTCTGTTGATATAATTAATAAATGTAACTAAATAGATGTTATACCATAAAATATTTATTATGCAAAATTATTTTAATCCATTAACAGTTATTAGAAATTGTATACATCCATTCCTACTTTTTATCATGAAAGTTCAACGCATCTTACGTGGACAGAAAATACATATATTAAACGAGAGTCCCAATTGTAGCAGGAAATCTGCTCTCTATGTCACCAACCACTCCTGCCGATACGACATTCCTTTTGCCTGCGAAATCATAGGTCGCCGTTCTAATGTTTTGGTCGGAAAACAAAGATTAGAGTTTATCGACCGTTTGTGTTTTATTTTAAATGGTGTGATATGGGTAGACAGGCATTCAACTATTGATAAGAAAAAAGCATCTCATAGAATGCAGGAATTATTATCGAAAGACGAGAATGTATTAATGTTTCCGGAAGCAACGTGGAATTTGGAACCATCGAAACCAATGCTTCCTATGTATTGGGGATGCATTGATATTGCTCGTCGTGCAAACGTGCCTATTGTTCCGCTTGTATTGGAGTATAAAGGCAAGGATTGTTATGTGAAATTTGGGGAGCCAATATGCGTAAAAGAAACGGATGAGAAGACGGCAAAGTTTGAGGAATTGTCCGAAGTGATGGCTACTTTAAAGTGGGAGATTTGGGAAAAATTTTCGATTGTGTGCAGAAAAGAAATAGATATGAGAGAGTGGGAGTTAGAAAAGATATCTCGTATAAAAGCGTATCCGAAGTTGGATTATGAATATGAGGTGAGTTGTGTACGGAAAATTGATTGTCAAAAAATACTATGAAGGAGTGCGAAAGTATATTTCGAAAAAAGTTTATTACTATAACATCAAACTTAGTACAACTGCTAATAGATTAAGAAATAAAATTACAAAATTACGCTTATATGATATAGGAATAAAATATAATCATATATTACAAAAACAGAACCGGTTCGCAAAAATGATATTTTGCGAATCGGTTCTTTATTTTGCACTCTCAAAGAACATAGTTGTCTCGTCACATTTTTCTCAGTTTTTATACATCCCCATATTCATCCAGCAATGAAATCTTGATATCGTAGAGGCGGCTGGATAAATCCACGTAAACCTTATGCGGATTTGCGAAACGTCTGGTTTCGTCCCAGAGCGTATTTTGCTCGTTGCGGCAGTATTCTCTGATATTCATAACCTTCGGAGAAGTATATACACATGCGCCGTTTTTGAATACCGGAACCATCAGCTCGCGAATCGTGAAGGTGCCGGGTTTCATACGGGTCTTTTTCCAAGGTTCGTTCGGGTCAAACAGTAAGATGAAATCGTTTTCGGTAAAAGTTTCTTCTGCAAGGCAGATCAAATCAGCCTTAATCTTACCGGTTTCCTTCTCGTAGATTCGATAAATCTTTTTATCGCCGGGGTTTGTGATTTTTTCGGAATTCTCGGAAAGTTTGATCTTAGGAATAAATTTGCCGTTTTCATCCTTGATTGCGGCAAGTTTATAGACGCCGCCAAACGCGGGATTGTCTGCCGAGGTAATCAAGTTGGTGCCGACTCCCCAGGAAGTAATGGCTGACCCTTGCAGCTTCAAGCTTTCAATCAGGTACTCATCCAAATCGCTGGAAGCGGAAATGACCGCATCGGGAAAACCTGCATCATCAAGCATTTTACGCGCTTTTTTAGACATGTATGCAAGGACGCCGCTGTCAAGACGGATGCCGTAAAAGCCAAGTTCGATGCCGGCAGCCTTCATTTCGCTAAATACGCGGATTGCATTCGGAATACCGGACTTCAAGGTGTCGTAGGTATCTACCAAGAGGATGCATGCACTTGGATAAAGGTCGGCATAGGTCTTAAAAGCAGTATATTCATCCGGGAAACTCATAATCCAACTGTGTGCATGTGTTCCCTTCACAGGTACGTCAAAAAGCTGGCCGCAAAGGACATTGGAGGTGCCGATACAGCCACCAATCATTGCGGCACGTGCACCATAAATACCTGCGTCCGGTCCCTGAGCGCGGCGCAGTCCGAATTCCATAACACCGTCACCTTGTGCAGCATAAACGACACGGGATGCCTTCGTTGCAATCAGACTTTGGTGATTAATAATATTAAGAATTGCTGTTTCCACAAGCTGTGCTTCCATAATGGGAGCAATGACTTTTAAAAGCGGTTCACGCGGAAATACAACGGTTCCTTCGGGCACCGCATAAATATCTCCCGTGAAACGGAAGTTACTAAGGTAGTCCAAAAAATCAGCATCAAAAATGCCAAGTCCTTCCAGATAATCAATATCTTCTTTTTCAAAGCGTAATTCTTTGATGTAAGAAATTACCTGTTCAAGACC
Organism: Lachnospiraceae bacterium; assembly: GCA_045530835.1. Taxonomy (GTDB): domain Bacteria; phylum Bacillota; class Clostridia; order Lachnospirales; family Lachnospiraceae; genus UBA3766. The sequence continues at coordinate 80,148 of JAZSCW010000059.1, forward strand.
GGCTGCAATGGCGTAACCGCCGCCGCACGGATTTTTGCGGTAAAATACATCAAAAACTACGGTTTTATCATTTTTGCTTTTGAAATAGCCCTGCATCATCGTCAGCTCATATAAATCAGTTAAAAGCGTCAGATTTTGTCTGTCCATAGTATTCCTCCTTACGTGTGAAGGAATCTGTGTCTGCATTACGCGGACACAGATTCTGAATCGGAATTTATTGCATAAGTAACTATACTATTTTAGATGGGAAAAATCAAATGTTTTCGCATAAGGACAGCAGATTTTTCATCAAATTTCAGGAACAATATATCCTTTTTCACGCAGTGCTGATTCAATTCTGTCCAAATCTTCTACAGAGTCGGCACGGACGGTATGGTAATGATATCCGCCTGTGATATGCATTAATTCCGTGGACTTTCCGCTACGGACGCCTTCGATGAATTGTTGTACCTGCAACTCGGAAAAAATATTAAGAGGTGCAGAAACTTTGCCATAGACCTTGTGCCAGACAAAAACATCGACAACGGTACCGCCCAGGGTTACGATACTGGTCAATTCATCTTCGGTTCCTTCAGTGGTATGCCAGATTTTGAAAACTCTCTCTTTCTGGGGAGAAGATTGCATGACATACCCGTTGTGCGTCGAAAGAATTTCATATCCTAAGCCTTTGAGGATTGCAATGTCCTGTACAATGATCTGTCTGGATACATTGAATTTTTCGGACAGAGCAGTACCCGAAACTGCATTTTGTTCGGACAGAAGATGGTTAATGATTGCTTTTCTTCTTTCGGCTGCTTTCATGTATCCTCCTTATACTGCGTGCAGGTTTTTCAGGGACAAATCAAGGATGGGGGAAGAATGAGTCAGGGCACCGCTGGAGATATAGTCAACACCGATGTCTACCAGTCTTGCCACATTTTCGCGTGTTACATTACCGCTGCATTCTGTTTCAGCTTTGCCGGCGGCCAGGCGAACGGCTTCTTTCATATCCTCAACGCTCATGTTGTCGAGCATAATGATGTCGGCACCCGACTCTAACGCTTCTTTAAGCATGTCAAGATTTTCTACTTCGATCTCAATTTTACGGACAAAAGGTGCGTATTCTTTGGCCATGAGAACGGCTTCTTTTACACCGCCTGCGGCTCCGATATGGTTGTCTTTAAGAAGAATTCCGTCGCTTAAGTTGTAGCGATGGTTGTATCCGCCGCCGACTTTTACTGCATATTTTTCAAAAATGCGCATATTCGGGGTAGTTTTACGGGTATCAAGAAGCTTGGTTTTGCTACCTTCCAAAAGATCGGCAATATTGCGGGTATAGGTTGCGATTCCGCTCATTCTTTGCAAATAGTTTAATGCGGTTCTTTCGCCGGAAAGAAGGACGCGGATGTCTCCGCGAACAAGACCGATTTTATCTCCGTTTTTGATCTTGTCGCCATCTTTGCAGGTGAAAGATACCTCGGTATTTTCATCCAAAAGTTCAAATACACGTTTGAAAACATCAAGACCTGCAACGACACCATCCTGCTTGCAGATCAGTTCTACTTCACCTAACTGATATTCACGCATCACGGAATTAGTGGTAATGTCTTCGCTGGTAATATCTTCTTTAAGTGCACTTAAGATTAATCTGTCCATATTCATTTTCATGGTTATTTCATTCATGATTGTTTCGCTCCTTTTCGATGGCCGCAAGAACGGCTTTTTTATTTTCTTCTCTGTAATTCAGATAATGCTCCGGGTTTATATCTATTTCCACAGGAGAGTCTGCGTAATGGTAGCTGCCCTGAATATCTTTGGCAGCGCGTTTGGCAAAAACGAGACTTTCCAGAAGGGAATTGCTTGCTAAGCGGTTACGACCGTGCACGCCGTTGCATGCTGTTTCACCGACTGCATACAGACGTTGCATGGATGTGGCGCTGTTTGTGTTAACATCGATTCCACCCATGAAATAATGCTGGGAGGGTACGATGGGAATCGGTTCTTTTGTCACATCATATCCCTGTTCAAGACAGTGTTGGCAGATATTCGGAAAATGGGATTTGAGTTCTTCCTCGGGAATTGGTGCGAGGGAGAGCCACATGTGTGGTTTGCCTTCTTTTTGCATTTCCGCGTAGATGGCATTTGCAACAATGTCTCGGGCGAGCAGTTCGTTGACGAAACGTTCGCCTTTCCAGTTTAAAAGGATGGCGCCTTCGCCGCGGACGGACTCGGAAATCAAAAACTTTCGTCCGTCTTCTTCGGAATACAGGGTGGTAGGATGTATCTGGATATAGTCAATATGCTGCAGTTTAATTTCGTGGCGCAGTGCCAGTGCGATGGCATCCCCGGTAAGGTGACGGTAGTTGGTGGAATGTTCGAACAATCCGCCGATGCCACCGGTTGCCAGAACCGTATAGTCCGCTGTGATGGCGGAATAATTTCCGTCTGCGTCGTGGCCGAGGATACCGAAGCATTCATTGTTGCTGCAGAGTAAATCGACCATGGTATAGTGTTCAATGAGGGTAATGTTTGGGCGATTTTCTGCTTCTTTCAGAAGATTCGAGGTGATTTCCCTGCCGGTTTCGTCCTCGTGAAACAAAATCCTTGGACGGGAGTGTGCTCCTTCTTTGGTATAGGTGAAAGCATCTCCTTTTTTTTCGAAGTCTACACCGTAGCTTACCAAATCGCTGATGACATCCCGTGAGGAACGAATCATGATATCAACGGATTCCGGATTGTTCTCATAATGTCCGGCCTTCATGGTGTCCTCATAAAAGGAATCATAGTCATTTTCATCGCGAAGAACGCAAATACCGCCCTGGGCAAGAAAAGAATCGCTTTCATCAGCAATTTCTTTGGTAACGACTGTTATTTTTTTGTCCGTCGGAAGCTGCAGGGCACAATAGAGACCGGCAACGCCGCATCCGACAATAACGATATCGGTTTTAGTTGTTTTCATCATTTTACATACTCCAACATTCTGTCAAGGGGAAGCAATGCTCTTGAGCGGATTGCTTCGTTTACGTTGACTTCGTTTTCTTCAGTTTCCAAAACGTGTAAAATTCGGTCTATTGTATTTAATTTCATGTCATGGCAACAGGGGCGGGTTTGCGGGAAATAGAATTTCTTGTCAGGGTTGTCCTGAAGAAGTCTGTATGCAACACCGTCTTCCGTGCAGATAATGAATTCCTGAGCCGGGCTGTTCTTGGCATATGCGATAATTCCGGCAGTGCTGCCGATATAATCGGATATGGAAAGTACGTCATCGCCGCATTCGGGATGTGTGAGCACGGGTGCATCGGGATGCTGTTCCTTGGCAAGCTTCACTTCCCCGGCTGAAACTGCGTTATGGATGGGGCAGCAGCCATCATTTAAAATGATATTCTTCTCGGGTACTTCCTGTGCCACATATCTGCCAAGATTCCGGTCCGGAATAAAGAAGATATTGCGATTCGGCAGTGCACGTACAATTTCTACGGCATTGGAAGAAGTTACGCAGACATCGCTCTGGCACTTCAATTCAGCTGTGGAATTAATGTAGCAGACTACCGCAAGGTCATCGTATTTGGCACGCATTTCGGCTATTTTTCCTTCCGCAACCATGTGCGCCATCGGACAGTCTGCTGTCAGGTCCGGCATCAGAACTTTTTTGTCAGGACAGAGGATTTTGGCACTTTCCCCCATGAAGGATACGCCGCAGAAAACGATAATATCTGCGTCACTCTTGCGTGCTGCTTTGGCAAGATAAAAGGAATCGCCGGTGGCATCCGCAATCTGCTGTACCTCATCAGGAGCATAATAATGCGCCATGATTACAGCATTTTTTTCTTTTTTTAATTTCATAATTTGGTTTATTTTCTCGTTTGTCATAAAGAACCCTCGTTGAGATAAATTAATTTTTCGATGAAATAGTAACGCAAAAACTTATCAACTGTCAAGTTATCTGTAAAGTTTTTGGTGTAGAAGATAAAATGGATTTTAGGCAAGGAATTGTATATTTTAACCAATGGGGGTGAAATGTCTTATGCGATTCAACGGAAGGAGGCCCCTTTATTACATTGTTTTATTAAGAAAAGCACAGAGCATTTTTCTTGACAATAAGAATGAGGGCGGATAAAATATTTATAACTATGTCTTAGCGGATAGAGTAAAGGAGAGAGATACGGAAAGGAGTACATATCATGTACAACAAAGTTACAACGGATTTGAATTTTGTACAGCGCGAAAAGGAAGTAGAAGCATTCTGGAAAGAGAATGATATTTTCCGCAAAAGTATGGAGAACCGTAAGGAAGGAGAAACATACACATTTTATGACGGACCGCCCACGGCAAACGGTAAGCCGCATATCGGTCATGTTTTAACGCGTGTCATTAAAGATATGATTCCCCGTTACCGTACCATGAAAGGATATATGGTTCCCCGTAAGGCAGGATGGGATACCCATGGTTTGCCGGTAGAGCTTGAAGTAGAGAAGCTTCTTGGTCTTGACGGTAAAGAACAGATCGAAGAATATGGTCTCGATCCTTTTATTGATAAATGTAAGGAAAGTGTTTGGAAATACAAAGGAATGTGGGAGGATTTCTCCGGAACCGTTGGCTTCTGGGCTGATATGGATGACCCTTACGTTACGTATCATGATGATTTCATCGAGTCTGAGTGGTGGGCTCTGAAGCAGATTTGGGACAAGGGCCTTCTTTATAAAGGGTTCAAAATCGTACCCTACTGCCCTCGCTGCGGAACTCCGCTTTCTTCCCATGAGGTTGCGCAGGGGTACAAGGCAGTAAAAGAGCGTTCTGCGGTTGTTCGTTTCAAGGTAATCGGAGAAGATGCATTTTTCCTTGCATGGACCACAACCCCCTGGACTCTTCCCTCAAACGTAGCACTCTGTGTGAATCCGGAAGAGACTTATTGTAAAGTATCTGCAGCAGACGGCAATGTATATTATATGGCTCAGGCGCTGCTTGATAAGGTGCTTGGTTCTCTTGCAACCGAAGATAAGAAAGCTTATGAAATCCTTGAGACTTATACCGGTAAGGATTTGGAGTATAAAGAATATGAGCCGCTTTTTGCCTGTGCGGGAGAAGTGGCTGCAAAGCAGCATAAAAAAGGCCATTTTGTAACCTGTGATTCTTATGTAACAATGACAGACGGTACCGGTATCGTTCATATCGCACCGGCATTCGGTGAAGACGATGCACAGGTGGGACGTAAGTATGATTTGCCTTTCGTACAGTTTGTTGACGGTAAGGGAGAAATGACTGCCGATACACCGTACGCCGGAAAGTTTGTAAAAGATGCAGACAAGGATATTCTTGTTGATCTTGATAAAGAAGGTAAGTTGTTTGATGCGCCGAAGTTTGAGCATGACTATCCGTTCTGCTGGCGTTGTGACACCCCGCTTATCTACTATGCACGTGAATCCTGGTTTGTTAAGATGACCGCAGTGCGTGATGATTTGGTACGTAACAATAAGACTGTTAACTGGATTCCTGAATCCATCGGCGAAGGACGTTTCGGTAACTGGCTTGAGAATATTCAGGACTGGGGTATTTCCCGTAACCGTTACTGGGGAACTCCGCTTAATATCTGGGAATGTGAGGATTGCGGACATCAGGAAGCAATCGGTTCCAGAGCGCAGCTTGAAGAATTAAGCGGAAATCCTGCAGCTAAGACTGTGGAACTCCACAGACCTTACATTGATGAAATTACATGTACCTGCCCGAAGTGCGGCAAGTCCATGAAGCGTGTGCCGGAAGTAATTGACTGCTGGTTCGATTCCGGAGCAATGCCGTTCGCACAGCATCACTATCCGTTTGAAAACAAGGAACTTTTTGAGAAGCAGTTCCCGGCACAGTTTATTTCCGAAGCAGTTGACCAGACCAGAGGATGGTTCTATTCCCTGATGGCTGAATCTACGTTGCTTTTCAATAAGGCACCATATGAGAACGTTATCGTACTTGGTCATGTTCAGGATGAGAACGGACAGAAGATGAGTAAGTCCAAAGGAAATGCGGTAGATCCGTTTGATGCATTGGAAGAATATGGTGCAGATGCAATCCGCTGGTATTTCTACATTAACTCTGCGCCCTGGTTACCGAACCGTTTCCACGGTAATGCGGTAAGAGAAGGACAGCGTAAGTTCATGGGAACCCTTTGGAACACATACGCATTCTTTGTTCTTTATGCAAATATCGATCAGTTTGATGCAACGAAATATACTTTGGAATATGACAAGCTTTCCGTTATGGATAAGTGGTTGTTATCCAAGATGAATACAGTGATAAAAGAAGTAGACGATAACCTGAATAACTACCGTATCCCTGAAGCTGCAAGAGCATTGCAGGATTTCACGGATGAGATGAGTAACTGGTATGTACGTCGCGGCCGTGAGCGTTTTTGGGCAAAAGGCATGGAGCAGGATAAGATCAATGCGTATATGACTCTTTATACAGCACTTGTGAACCTTGCCAAGATTGCAGCCCCCATGATTCCTTTCATGACAGAGCAGATTTATCGCAATCTTGTTTGCTCCGTCGATAAGAATGCTCCGGAAAGTGTGCATTTGTGTGACTTCCCGGTTGCAGATGAAGCAATGATTGATAAAAAGTTGGAAGAAGATATGAAGGCAGTTCTTAAGACTGTTGTTCTTGGCCGTGCTTGCAGAAATACTGCAAACATCAAGAATCGTCAGCCGATTGCCACCATGTTTGTGAAGGCACCTTTTACATTAGAAAAGTTCTATCAGGAAATCATCGAGGATGAGTTGAATGTAAAGAGCGTGGTATTCACGGATGAAGTAAGAGAATTTACAACTTATACCTTCAAGCCGCAGCTTCGTACCGTAGGTCCGAAGTATGGCAAGCAGTTAGGTGCAATCCAGAAGTTCCTTGCAGGTGTTGACGGTAATGAGGCAATGGATACCTTGAAGGCAAACGGAGCCCTTGTATTTGACGCGGACGGAACGGAAGTTTCCCTTGCAGAAGAAGACCTTTTAATTGATATGAAGCAGAAGGAAGGTTATGTGACAGAGGCAGATGCCGTTGTTACTGTAATTCTTGACACCAACCTGACACCGGAGCTTCTCGAAGAGGGATACGTATATGAAGTAATCAGCAAAGTGCAGACAATGCGAAAAGATTGCGATTTTGAAGTGACCGATCATATCAAAGTATATGTTGATGGAAATGAAAAGATTGCCGGCATCATGAAAGCGAATGAAGCTGCAATCTCAGAAAAAGTTTTGGCAGATGAAATCTGCTATCAGGCAACCTGCGAAACATCTAAGAGCTGGAACGTAAATGGTGAAGATGTTACAATCGGAGTTTGCAGAATCTGATGATAGATAATATTGCGTGCATTTCTTTTGAGGTGCACGCAAATTCAGATTAAGTTCAATTTTTTAAGAATAATCTACAGCGGAGGTCAAAGTATGGCAGCAAAAAAAGAAAAAACAACGACAGCCTCAAAGGCAACAACAGCTAAGAAAAAAGTTCCTGCAGCTTCTTTTCAGCCGAAAGTGACGTTTGATAAAGAGCTTTTTAAGCGCAGTGTTTTGTATAACGTGAAGACGTTATATCGTCAGACAATGGAAGAGGCTACACCGCAGCAGATTTTTCAAGCGGTTTCTTATGCAATCAAAGATCAGATTGTAGATAACTGGATGAAGACACAGGAAGCGTATGAAGAGAAGGACCCGAAGACCGTTTATTATCTCTCCATGGAATTTTTGATGGGACGCGCGCTCGGAAATAATATGATTAACTTAATGGCTTACAAAGAGGCGAAAGAGGCTTTGGAGGAGTTAGGTGTTAATATTAACCTGATTGAAGATCAGGAACCCGATGCTGCACTTGGTAACGGTGGTCTTGGTCGTCTTGCGGCTTGCTTCCTGGATTCCCTTGCAACACTTGGGTACTCCGCGTATGGTTGCGGTATCCGCTATCGTTACGGAATGTTTAAGCAGGAAATTCGTGACGGTTACCAGGTTGAGGTACCCGATAACTGGCTTGCAGACGGTAATCCGTTTGAATTAAGACGTCCTGAGTATACCAAGGAAGTACGTTTTGGCGGTTATGTAAGTGTCAGAACGGATGAGTTTGGCAGAAATCATTACTATCAGGAAGGATATCAGGTAGTAAAAGCCGTTCCGTATGATTTACCCATTATCGGTTATGGAAACGGAATTGTGAATACGCTCCGTATCTGGGACGCACAGCCCGTGGATTGCTTCCGTCTGGATTCTTTTGATAAGGGTGATTATCAGAAGGCAGTTGAACAGGAAAATCTTGCAAGAAACATTGTTGAAGTTTTATATCCGAATGATAACCACTATGCCGGTAAGGAGTTGCGTCTGAAACAGCAGTACTTCTTTGTTTCCGCATCCGTGCAGGAAGCAGTGGACAAATATATGAGAACACACTCAGATGTGCGCAAGCTTTATGAGAAGGTAACCTTCCAGTTAAATGATACACATCCGACCGTGGCGATTGCTGAGTTGATGAGAATTTTGCTAGATGACTACTATTTGACCTGGGATGAGGCATGGGAAGTTACGACCAAAACTTGTGCTTATACAAACCATACCATCATGGCTGAAGCACTTGAAAAATGGCCGATTGAACTCTTCAGCCGTTTGTTGCCCAGAGTATATCAGATTATCGAAGAAATTAACCGTCGTTTTATCGTGGAGATTGAAACAAAATATCCCGGAAATCAGGAGAAGGTGCGTAAGATGGCAGTCATTTATGACGGTCAGGTGAAGATGGCGCATTTGGCGATTGTTGCAGGTTACTCCGTAAACGGTGTAGCAAGATTGCATACGGAAATCCTTAAGAATCAGGAATTACGCGATTTCTATGAGATGATGCCGGATAAGTTCAATAATAAAACAAACGGTATTACGCAGAGACGTTTCCTGCTTCACGGAAATCCGCTTCTTGCAGACTGGGTAACTGCTCATATCGGTCCGGACTGGATTACAGACCTTCCTAAGATTGCAGGACTGAAGGTATATGCATCCGATAAGAAAGCACAGGCAGAGTTCATGAACATCAAGTATCAGAACAAAGTCCGCCTTGCTGAGTATATCCGTGAGCATAACGGAATTGAGGTTGACCCTCGCTCCATTTTTGACGTACAGGTTAAGAGACTTCATGAATATAAGCGTCAGTTGTTGAATATTTTACATGTAATGTATTTATACAATGAGTTAAAAGAGCATCCCGATATGGAATTCTATCCGAGAACTTTTATCTTCGGTGCGAAGGCTGCGGCAGGCTATCGTAATGCGAAGTTAACCATTAAGCTGATTAACTCCGTTGCGGATGTAATTAACAATGATAAGTCCATTAACGGTAAAATTAAGGTGGTATTTATCGAGAACTATCGTGTATCCAATGCAGAACTTATTTTTGCGGCAGCAGATGTTTCTGAGCAGATTTCAACGGCAAGTAAAGAGGCGAGCGGAACCGGTAACATGAAGTTTATGTTAAACGGTGCACTTACCATCGGAACCATGGACGGAGCGAATGTTGAGATTGTGGAAGAAGTCGGTGCAGAGAATGCGTTTATTTTCGGTTTATCTTCCGATGAAGTTATTCACTTTGAGAATTATGGTGGTTATGACCCGAATGAGATTTTCAATAACGATCCGGATGTACGAAAAGTGTTAATGCAGTTAATTAACGGAACGTATTCACCGGATGATCCGGAGCGTTTCCGTCATCTGTACAATTCCTTCCTGAATACACTCAGTTCATCCAAGGCGGATACCTATTTTATCCTGAAAGATTTCAAGGCTTACGCAGCAGCGCATAAGCGTGTGGAAGAAGCCTACATGGATGAGGAGCGTTGGGCAGAGAGTGCTATCTTAAATGTAGCATGCTCAGGTAAGTTTACATCAGATCGTACCATCCAACAGTATGTAGATGAAATCTGGAAACTTGATAAAGTGGAGCTGTAGATTGCATTGTTCCGGGAGCATATGCTTGCTCCCGGTCTAAAATATAAACGAGAAAGAGGAAAAATATGATTCAGTTAAGTAAAGGCGGCGCATATCTGATTAACGGTACCGAGCTTGTGGAAGAACATGCACAGGTGCTTGAAGAAATCAGTGCCAAAACCGGTAAAAATATTACCAAAGAAGAAGCTAAGAAGCAGACAATTGCCTATGGGATTTTAGAGAGCCATAACACATCAGATTCCATGGATAAACTTAAAATCCGTTTTGACAAGCTTACATCACATGATATTACATTTGTAGGAATTATTCAGACAGCACGTGCGTCAGGACTTGAGAAGTTCCCGATGCCCTACGTATTGACCAACTGCCACAACTCTCTTTGTGCAGTAGGTGGTACCATCAACGAAGATGACCACATGTTTGGTCTTTCCTGTGCAAAAAAATACGGCGGCGTTTATGTACCCCCTCATCAGGCAGTTATTCATCAGTTTGCTCGCGAAATGCTTGCAGGCGGCGGAAAGATGATTCTTGGTTCTGACTCACATACACGTTATGGTGCACTTGGTACCATGGCAATGGGTGAAGGCGGTCCTGAACTTGTAAAACAGCTTTTAAATCAGACCTATGATATTAATATGCCGGGCGTTGTTGCAGTTTACTTAAAGAATGCTCCCGGACGCGGTGTAGGACCTCAGGACGTTGCACTTGCAATCATCGGTGCAGTATTCGGAAACGGATATGTAAAGAATAAAGTAATGGAATTCGTAGGCCCCGGTGTAGAATCCTTAAGTCCCGATTTCCGTATCGGTATTGACGTTATGACCACAGAAACCACCTGTCTTTCCTCTATTTGGAAAACAGATGCACAGGTGGAAGAATTCTATGAGATTCACGGACGTAAGGAAGAATACAAGGAATTAAATCCCGGTGAAGTGGCTTACTATGATGGCGTGATTACCATCGACCTTGCAGCAATTAAGCCTATGATTGCGATGCCGTTCCACCCGAGCAATACTTATACCATTGATGAAGTAAATGCGAACCTTGAAGATATTTTGAATGAGGTAGAGAAGCGTGCGCTTGTAAGTCTTGACGGTGCAGTTGATTATACATTAAAGAACAAAATCCGTGACGGTAAACTCTATGTAGACCAGGGTATTATCGCAGGGTGTGCAGGTGGCGGATTCGAAAATATCTGTGCCGCAGCTGATATCTTAAAAGGAAAATTCATCGGTGCTGATGAATTCACATTAAGCGTATATCCTGCTTCCATGCCGGTTTATATGGAACTTGTACGTAACGGCTGTGCGGCTAATATTATGCAGACAGGTGCAATCATGAAGACTGCATTCTGCGGACCTTGCTTTGGTGCCGGAGATACTCCTGCAAATAACGCATTCAGTATCCGTCACTCAACACGTAACTTCCCGAACCGTGAAGGTTCCAAGTTGCAGAACGGCCAGATTTCTTCCGTTGCGCTTATGGATGCCCGTTCCATCGCAGCAACCGCAGCTAACAAAGGTATCCTTACCTCTGCAGCTGAATTTGACGGAACTCTTGAGAAATACAAATACTACTTCGATAAGAGCATCTATGAGAACCGTGTATACGATTCCAAGGGTGTTGCAAATCCTGAAGTTGAAATCAAGTTTGGTCCGAACATTAAGGACTGGCCTGCAATGTCAGCACTTACGGACGATTTGTTATTGAAGGTTGTATCTGAAATTCATGACCCTGTTACAACAACTGACGAGTTGATTCCTTCCGGAGAGACATCTTCTTTCCGTTCCAATCCGCTCGGACTTGCAGAGTTTGCACTCTCCAGAAAAGACCCTGCATACGTAGGACGTGCGAAAGAAGTACAGCTTGCACAGAAGGCGAAAGAAGCAGGCAAATGCCCTGTAGAAGCACTTCCTGAGTTAAAAGAAGTATTTGCTGCATTGGAAGCAAATTTTGCAGATTTAAAGAAAGAGAACATTGGATACGGAAGCACAATTTTTGCAGTAAAACCGGGTGACGGTTCTGCACGTGAGCAGGCTGCAAGCTGTCAGAAGGTACTTGGCGGCTGGGCAAACATTGCCAACGAATACGCAACCAAGAGATACCGCTCCAACCTGATTAACTGGGGTATGCTTCCTCTCTTAATCAAAGAAGGCGACCTTCCTTTCAAGAACCTTGATTACATCTACCTTCCCGGCATCCGCAAAGCGGTTGAAGAGAAGCGCGATGACATCGTTGCATACGCAGTAACAGCAGACGGTGTGAAAGAGTTCCACGTAACCATGGGTGAATTGACCAATGAAGAACGTGAAATCATCTTAAAGGGATGCTTGATTAACTACAACAGAATTTAATATTTTGTGATGAAATGCCACCCCAAGGGATAGACCCGGGGGTGGCATTTTTAATGCGATATTTTCTTTATTCATTTGTCAAAGGTTAATGTAAATGGTAAAATGAAAATCGTAGGAATTAACCCAAAATTTTTGAAAGGTTGATGTGTGTTAAGAAGGTGCGGCATGAAAAAAAAGATATTAATCATCGT
>JAZSCW010000020.1:0-2096 GCA_045530835.1 Lachnospiraceae bacterium
TTCGAATTTAGGAACCTCAAAATCGATATTCGCTTTCTCTAATTTGTTAAAATACTCATAGAAAATATTTCTGTCACTATTGTTGGTGTGTTTATTATTCTCTTCCATAGAATACCAATTTTCCACCAATGCAAGCCTCCGAACTATGGCGATTTATAAAGGCTCAGTAGAAATTTACTGTGGGTAAGCATATAAATTTGAAATTCTGAAAAGGAAGAATTTCTTATCAGCCACACCTCTCAAGTTCGCTCTGAAAAGTTTGATTTTAGCATTAAAGCACTCCGCCAACGCATTTGACGAGCGGTTATTGTAGAAGTTCAGTATCTCATCATAGTGTTCGTAAAATGTTGCAGCGATAGTATTGAAGGACTTGAATCCGGCTTCTTCTACTTGATTATACCACCTTGCCATAGACAACCTTGCAGCATCTTTTATGAGGTTCTTGGAGAATATCATTCTTAATGAGTGGCACAATCCATAAGCTTTCTTTAAGTCAGGATATTCTTCAAACAATATTGCTGCTCGTTCTTTCTGTCTCTTAGTCCATTTGTCGGCAGATTTGAAGAGCAGATAGCGTGAACGTATCAGAAGTTCCTTGCGCGTGTCGCCATTGGGAAAACGGAACGGTTCATATTCATCCCCGTTTAGTTTAGCATCTTCCATTTCGTCGTTAGCCTGCTGTATTGCATCCCACCGGTGCGCTATCCTCATATCCTGCAAGGCATTACAAGCCAGTTTTTGTATATGGAAACGGTCTATGACACGCTGTGCGTTGGGAAAAACATTTATTATAATCCTACGCATAGAGTCTGACAAGTCGAGTGTAACTTCCTTGACTTGATTGAGTTTGTCTTCGTCTATACGTTCCAGAACGTCGATAACATCTTCTGACTTTGTGCCGGCAACTACAGCAACCAAAGATCCTTTGCGGGTTTTTGCATCACGATTTGTCACAAATGTGTAGAGTTCCCCATTGGAGAGTGAGGATTCGTCTATAGCCAAACGTTCGCCTATATTTTCAGGGAACAACAGCCATTCTTCTGCGTGGGAGAGCTGATCCCACTCGCGATAACCGCTTAAGACTTCCTTGTACTGCTTTTCAAATGTATGTCCGTCTATATGATAGAATTCCTCAAGCGTACGGCAAGTCACCGGGGATGTCTCCATACGTCTCTTTTAAAAAAGCCGCAAACTCCTTTGAGTAGCGGGTGCCTTTCTCGGTTACACTGATCTGTTCTACAAAACTCTCGCCGGTCTGCTTATTCTTCCATCTGCGACGGCGTAACTTAAGCACAACCTTGTGGTCCCGAATCGGGAAATCTGTAACAGATACAGCTTCCATAAAACCGAGAGATTCGTATTCTGAGTTTTCTTGATAAGCCTTATTGATACGTTCATCTAAATGGATTGTCATAGACATCGCATCTATATCGGCTTCGTCTGTCTCAATTTTTACGATTAAAAAACGCTCAAGAATTTCTTTGGGAAGTACTAGTTGAGCCAACTGTTCTAATATCTTTGTTTCCATAGCAACAAAGATAATATTTTTTTATTAACCCACACCTTTTTGCTACTGAGCCCCAAAATCAACTGGATACCAATAGTATAAAATAAAAAAAACAGCTACCTTTTGAGTAACTGCTTCGGAGGTGCCTGGCAGATTCGAACTGCCGTGGACGGTTTTGCAGACCGCTACCTAGCCTCTCGGTCAAGGCACCATTATATATAGATAGCCTTTCGGCTCAATTGCGGTGCAAAGGTAGTGTTATTTTTTTTGATATACAAGTGTAAATGCCATTTTTTTCTGAAAATAATTGTTTGTTGCTCTGAATTTGCAATTTTCGGTGCCAATATCTCCTCTGTTTCCTTGAGTGTGTGCTATCATAATGCCTGTTTGGACGACTTCTTTGATTGATGGATAGAACTTTTTATCTTAAAAGTTGTTAGTTTTATGGAAAAAGAATATTTTTGCGAAAATATTAATCCATTAAACAAGATACACTATGAAAAGATTTTTAGGAATACTTTTTGTGATAAGTATGCTTTTTGCGATTCCTTCGCAGGCACAGTTCCGATTCGGTATCAAGGCGGGTACC
>JAZSCW010000014.1:0-11040 GCA_045530835.1 Lachnospiraceae bacterium
CCCCATATAGTTAAGGGGCTGTCCGCACACATCATAGGTAATGGTTTTACCGTCATAGGAGATGAGTTTATCCTTCCATACACTGTCATACTGATAGGTATGTGTTGTACCGTTTATGGTTTCCGTTAAGATATTTCCGCCTGCGTCATAGGTGTAAGTGTAAGTTTTTTCATCTCCGTTACCATACGCTTCAACGGCTTTGGTTACTTCACCGTAATCATTGTATTCATAGGTTCTGACAGTTGACGCTTTACCACATTCTTTCACTCCGACGTCTCTTATCATTACGATATTGTTCCAGTCATCATAACCGTATTCAAAGGTTGAAACCGGAATACCGGAAGAACCAAACTGATTCACGTATTTCTCTACCAGTGTTGATGTAACCTTCTTCTCTTTCTCGTCTGCCGTGGTAACGGTATCGCCAAGATATGTAATGGAAGAATACAGCTTTTTACTTCCCGAAACCCCGCTCTTTGGTGTGAAAATAAACTTTGACGGTCTTCTTAAGGAATCATAGCTGAATTCCTTACTGCTTTTATCCGGTGCAATACTTTTGGTTAAGCGTCCGTCCTTGGCATAGGTGAATTCATAGGTTTCGATTTCTTTTCCGGGCTCCTGATAGGAAATGACAGTCGGCTGGCCGGATGAATTGTAGGTAAACTGCATCCTGCTTTCAAGGTTTTCTGATGCAGTACTCTCTCCTTCGTATATTTCGCTTCGTACCACCTGACCGGAATCATTATAATCAAACGTACTTGTTTCATTTCCAAGAACATCCGTCTGACAGTCAACATATCCGTCATTATTATAGATATATTTATTTACGATAACGTCATTTAATCCGCTTTCCGTTACTCTTCCGTATTCGTCATACACGGTTGTTGTATAAGCACCGTCTGCATAGGTACGTTTCAGAAGGCTTCCGTTATTGGGTGCATATTCATTGGTATAAAGAACATTTCCCGCAATCGATACGGAAAGCATGTTTCCAAACTTATCATATGTATAGTCATAGGAAAAACCGTTATGAAGGATGGCAGTCAGGTCATCAAACTCACCATATTCAAAACCTACCGTTCTTTCGTTCTTTTTAACAAGCGTCAGCCTGTCGTCTTCATCATATGTATAAACAACCTCAAAATCTTCTTTTCCGGTTCTTTCCGGATAAATCGTTTTTAACAAAAGACCGGTGTATGTATCATACTCATATGTTGTTACATTCCCAAGACCGTCCGTTTCACTCTTTATAAAGTTTCCGTCTGCCGTATATGCGGTCTCTGAGTACATCGTGGGCTTCGTACTACTTCCCGGATCATAGATTTCCGTGGACAGTAAGTTACCGTACTTATCATATTTCATATACTCATCCGGACCTAAATTTGACGTAATCTGCGTCACTTTATTTGCCTTGGAGTAGCTATAATTATTTACTAGTCCGGTTGGTGACGTCTGTTTCTTGGTTCTGTCGTATCCGTCGTATTCGTACGCACTTGATTTCTGTGTGGTATAGCTGGATACTACTTTACCTTCCGAATTGTATTTCTTGGTCTGTACGTCATTTCTCGTTAAGGAAAGACCGTCAATGTATAAATCTCCTATGTTATCAAAGAAGCGGATGGTGAAAGTGGTATCACTCCATGTATTCGCAGGAACAATCATGCAGAAATAGCGCCATCCTTGTGAATACGCGTTAATGTTATGGGAAAGCTTCAATTCCTTTGTTACAACACCATCCGTTTCTTCCTTGTGGTAAGCATAAACCTTGAAGTCCCTTCCGCTTCTAATCGGAGTGGTATCGGTTTTCACCCAGCCGCTTAATACATAGCTTCCCTTTGACGGTTCTAGCTTCGTTTTTAACTTAAGGAACTTATCCTTGCCTGGTTCTCCGGTGATATGATAACACTTACCGCCGTCAATTCCGCCGCTTACAAGCTCATCCGCTACTGCTACGGACGATGCCGTGTAATTCGTTGCCTGGTAAGGAAGTACGCTTTCCGTTAATTCAAAGCTTCCATCCTCTAAGATGTTATAGTTGTTTGCAACCACTCCTTCTTCCAGCTGCACACAGTCAAATGCCGCATTTCCGGAACCTGCTCCTTTCTTACATTCTGCTTCCAGATAAACGGTTACCTCTCCTGCCGCTTTCGCCTCAAACGTTACCTCAAGGCGCCGCCAGCCGTTATCAAATGCAGCATCCGTTTCATTACTGATTCTGTTGCTGAAATAAGTATTACCTGATGCATCCTTTACCTTTAAGTAAACCTCTGCGTTATCAATTCCCACCGTTCTTACATATCCTGAGAACGTATAGGTTCCCGCACTTACCTCCGCCGTCTGCTTAAAGCCGGAGGTTGCATTCTTAACCTTCGTTAAATTCACATAAGCACTGTATCCGCCGATGTAATGTCTTGTCGTGCTTCTTGAAGAAAGCGCACCGCTTGCGGGTGTTTCGGATTCATTCTTGTACATTGTCCAGTTTGAATCACTGTATTCAAAGCTGTGGTTTACAAGAAGGTTGTTGGTATGCATTCCCACAACCGCCGTATCCTTGATTTTATTTCTTTTGGCGGTATCCTCCGTGCCGTCACTTGTTACCGCACTCTCATAAGTACATGCCGTGGCACCGATTACCTTATCTTCTCCGACTTTTTTTGAATAAATGCAGATGGCGCGTCCCTGCTCGTCAAACACATGGATGTTTTCGATATCGTCCGCGTTTCCGTATGCATCATCAACGCCACTGAATCGGAAGGTAGTTGTGTTATCCGTATTATATGTAATACCAAACGTCTGGCCCGGTGTGCCGCTGTGGGACTCCTCCACTTGCACAATGCGGTTATCTGCCTGACGATACGTATACTTCACCTGATAGCCGTCATGGTCTCTCTGGGATGTCAACAGGTGGTCTTCGCCATAGGTATAAAAAGCTTTTTCCCCGTTGGCAAAAAGGATTTGTGTAAGATTTCCCTCTGCATCGTAAGTATATGTGTTTTTCCTATTGTCCGCATAGGTGGGATCGGAAATACTGCTTATCTGTCCTTTCTCATTATAGGTGATTTTTGCCGTATTGCCAACCGCATCCGTTACGGATGCGATACGCATGCCGGAAGCATCCTTTAACGTAAGCGCTCTTGTCTTCGCATCGGAAAGTGCTGTCTTTATTTCTCCCGACTTCGTTTTGGACGTATCCATCGATGCGGTTCCCGTTAAATCTGCAAGGGATGAAAGCGCTTTTAGTGCACTGTTTATTTCTTTTCCCGTTTTATAATCCGAGGTTACGTATACGTCATGCTTTAACACTTCCATGCAGTTTTCAAGCGCTGCAAGTGCCTGCACATACTCAGCCTTTGCCGCATTCATTCCCGAAACACGGCATACGTCATAGAAGTTTTCTGCCGCACTGATTGCCTTGTCAAAGTTATCATACGATGCCTTTTCACCATATGATTCATAGGTAATCGTAATTGCGTTCTTTTCCTTTGAGGCGCTGTTTGATTCGTCTTCATACTGATTGGAATCCGTAATCATGGCAAGTCGGCCCATGGTATCAAAGTATTTCACCACGGTTGCACTCTTATCAATCAGTTTTAACGGATATTTATCCCTTAACTTTGCATCCGTTACGGGCACAATATAGAGCTTTAATCCGTCCTCATCCTTTGCTGCGGGAATATCCAGATATGCGCTTCTTGTTTTACTCTCACCATTTTCCTGATATGTTACTTCTCCCTTCTTGAAATAATGTTCTGTTCCGTCCGCATCCGTATACACATAGGGATAAACGGATGTGTCTGCAGTATCCACGGGCACCTTAATGGTCTGCTCATAGTTTAAATGCCATCCGTTTCCATCCTGTGCATTATTCGAATTATAATAATGACTGATTCCAAGGGGCATACGTCCGCCCGCGCTTACAACGCCTACGTTTTGCACCGTAAGGGCTCCCGTATAATCATTGATATATCCTGCACCGGCTGTTCCGGCTCCCGTGGAATGGGTTCCCCAGTAGCCTTCCAGTCCGACGGCACTTCTATATGTGATTTTTAAGTACGGGGAGCTTCCGCTGTCTTTTAACTTAATGGTATCCCTTTTGTTTGACGTTTCATCGTATGCCGAGAAAACAATACCGTCATTCGATGCTTCACCGCTTAACCACCGGCGTACCGCCTTGGTAATGTTGAAATATCCCGCATATACCGTATAGTCAAGCAGTTCTCCCTTCGCCGGCTGTGTATTCCAGGAAAGAAGGGTTCCCATTTCTTCTTCCGACTTATGGTACCAGTCTCCCTCTGCCATATGTGCCTGAATGTAGTGTTTATTGGCAGAATCATAGGTTCCGCCAAGATACAACAGTGCCTCAGACACAATGCTCTGGGGTTCCATTTCGGGCAGGTCAAATTTCACAAAGCTTCTGTATGTGTTTCCGCTGTTTTTGCCGACATACAGGGTTTCATAAAGTGTATTATTACTTGCAACGCTTCCGTAATCAAGCAGGTTTTTGGCACGGTTTTGCTTTAAAACCGGATCTACGATGACAGGGTATGCAGCATCCGCAAGCCATTCTTCATCAAGAACAATCTTAATGTAAATGGCGTCCGCTTCTTCGGTTACAATGACATCTTCCGTAAGCATTTCTTCGGAAGTTTCTTCAGACTCTTCTTCCGCAGCCTCTTCACCTACCGCTTCGGATGTCTCTTCCGGCGCTTCCTCTGATTCTTCCGTGGATTCTTCGCTCACTTCCGAAGAATCTTCCCCGGATGCCTCTTCGGAATTATCTTCACCAGTTTCTCCCTCTTCTTCGTCCGGATGTTCTTCCGTGGCATCCTCACTCATTTCTTCGGAAGTTTCTTCCGTGGGTTCTTCACTTACCTCTTCGGATGCTTCCTTGGATACTTCCTCGCTTGTATCTTCGGGCACTTCCTTCTCCTCACTCTGCGGTTCCGTGACGGGTACCGGTTCCAATTCAGGAAGTTCTTCCCCTTCTTCCTCTGAAGATTCATCACCGGATTCTTTCTCTGTATCATCCGGATTTACTGCAGATCCCTCTTCTCCTTCGGTAATCATAATCTCATAACGGGCATCATAAGAAACCTCACCTTCATTATCAATCATAAAAGGTGCGGGAAAATAATATTTTACCTCATCCGTTAATTCATCATAAAACTCAATTTCGTTATAATCATTAAGTCTTGCTTTAAGTCCTGCAAGCTTTATCTCGAAAACATACTCATTTCCGCTTTCTTTCCCTGAAAGAATGATGTTTTCCTTAATTCCGTCTCCCGCAGGCTGATATTCCACGCTTACGCCGTTTTCATAACCTTCGAACACAACTTTCGACTGTTCCGGTTCATGGATGCCTTCCTCTTCTACGGGCATCTGCGCTTCAACATCCGTAACCTTACCGGAAACCTTTGGTTTATGTACTTTTTTCCTGCCCTTTTCCTTCTTATTTCCCTTGTCTATGAATGATTTGTCTTTTTCTTTTGCGTTTATATCGGTTTCAGGACAGACCTCATCTTCTGAATCTGAATCCGTGGCACCGTTTAACTCTACCAGCTGCCAGGAAATTTCATAGCCGTCTTCACGATATATGACTTCTCCCTGACCCTCTGCATTATCAGTAATCAACACATCATAACTGTTATTGCCGTTCTCATAACCGTCTTCCGTTTCTGTCAGTGAATTATCAATCTCCAAAAGGACTCCTTCTTCACTTTCAAAATGGATTTTATCCGGATATACAATGACGCTCCGGCTGTTATCACTTAAGAGATATTCCTTGGAATATTCTCCTCTGTTTTTCTCTACTTCATGCAGGATATACCGCTCCGGCTCTTCTTCCGGTTCCGTCTCCTCCACTATTGCTTCTTCCGATACTTCTTCCTGTTTGTCCTTATTGTCCGGTTTCGCATAAATAACCGGTGCAGCGCTTTGTGTAAGCAATGTTACAATAAGCGCTAAACAAAGCAGGATATGTTGTAACTTCTTTTTTCTCTTCATCTTCTTGTTTTTTTCCTTTCGTTTTGTTTAAAATTTTGAGGCTTTTTTGAGCCTGTTTTCCTCCTTCCTATAATATATAACGAAATCAACCATACCATTTGTGACAAAATTTGATATTATTTTTAATTTTTTTAGAAAAAAATAAAAAAACAAGGTTACCTGACATTGGAATGTCTTTCCGTAACCTTGAATATTTTAGAAAAGAAATATTAACTTTTTTTAAACTTTCTTCACTTTCAAATTACTTTTATCTTTTTTTCACTTCTTTTGCATATCCTTTTAATATCAGAAACAGTACCGAAAAGGCCCAGACACACTGTGCAAAGTTGCTGAGTCGATAGTCATACATTCTTGCTGCAAAAACAACCAGCGGAAGGGTTACACCGGCAAGGGCAAGTAAAGCCGTTGAAACACCTTGCAATAATGGTTTCCATCCGCTCTTTTTCTTAACGGTTGAAAAAATCGACACTGCAAAACCTGCCGTAACCAGCAATAACAATCCACAATTCCCAACAACCATATATCTTTTGGTCAGAAGAGGGGTCTGTTCCCACATACGGGTTAAATTATATCCGTATCTGGAATTTCCTGCTGCATAAATATATTTCACATTCGACAAAGGAGCAAATACATACCCGGTCATCTCTTTGATTAGTCGGACACCGATATCTTTGGCATTTCTTTTAACACTGAAGGTAATCAAATTCCGACAAACCGCTTCCGTCTCCTCACCGGCCTGCTGCTCAATTTGAGGCAATATCGCAGTATAAAATCCGAGTTCACTGTTTTCATGTGCTTTTACAAGTTCCGGTGTCACGTAGCGATTCCATTCTTCGTTGCCGTACTCTGCATTCTCTGTCAGATAAGGGACCACTGTCCGGCGCATCAAATCTGCCTCAATACTGTAGGAAGCATAAGCACCGGCAACACCTATTGCACGTGGATAGAGCACGGTCACAAACAAAACAACCACAACTATTACGGGAAGAAACACTGCAGTTTTCCATTCCTCTTTCAATCCTTTGCAGGCTTTCAATTTTCGACCGACAGCGAAGGCTCCAAACAACACTGTGATGATCAGACATCCATAAAAATAGTGCCGTTGAAACGTTCCCGTCAAAAGGAGCGCCCCCGCTACAACATAGCAGCAATCCCATCGGAATTTAGCCGTGTCACGCATAATCTCCAGCATTTTAACCGTTAAAATACAGGTTGCCGCCAAACACATGGCATCCGGTAAAATAGCAAACTGCATCTGCCATACCGACGGTAACGTAACCACATAAATTCCCGCCAAAAGACCATACAAATATCCAAATTCACGTCTCGTGTAAGTCACAACAATACTGCGAAAACTTTCCGCAAAACAGAATACAGAAAACAGAATCTGAAATACATACATACCCGGAATATATTCCGCCTTAACAAATCCAAAAAATCTGCGAATCACAAACAAATAAACCGAGTAACCCGGCAAATGCCATCCGTCCGTAGTTCTCTGAACAACACTGTCAATATATATTTTTGTATCATAAAATTCCTGCACAATATTCCAATTCGCAAACGCCCACATAACAGCAAGAACAAGCTGTACTGCAAAGACCCCAATCCAAATCGATATCAGAATGTGCCGGCACCATATAAGCTTTTTATCCTTCACTGCCCTTTTCCTCTTCCAACACACGCATCAAACATTCCAAGTAACGTTCCCTTCCTGCCTGATTGAAATGAATGATATCCCCAAGATACTGTTCATGATTTGCAAACCCAATCCCCATCTCTTCCAAAGCATCCAGAAAAATCACATTCTCAAACTCAGAAGCTACCTCTTTGGCGGCATCACGATACAAATCAATTGTACCTCCGCCGAAATCCTTCTCGTATCCGTCATACACCGTTCCGGCTTCATCAATATACGTAGCGTATGTGATGGATGATATAATAATGGTCGCATCCGTTACGCTCTGCAATGCCTGTATTCCGTTTCTAAGAGCGCCTGCATATGTGCTCTCATCATGCGGATTCTCATTTGCAACAGGCGTTCCTGTAAGATAATCATTCAAACCATAAGAGATAATAATATAATCCACCTGCTTTAAATCAATATCCGTTAGACAGGCGATTTTTCCTATCATCTCACCGTTCTTTTCATTCTCAAGTGCAATAACCGGCTGATAATCCTGTGTGACTGCTATCTTGGTAAGATTATAAAATCCAAACAAATCTTCTCCACGCTCCGGATTTCCGATTACATTCAGCTTGGCTGCGGCAGTTCCCCCAAGAGCAACATCAAATGCCGTATAGCCCTCTTTTTCATTCAAAAGGGTCGGAATGGATTTACCTTCGAAGTGATATGCCATATTGGAATCTCCCATAACAACAATCTGCAAATTACTGTCTCCGGCATACGGATAGTATTTCCGCGGACTGATGAAGGAAATTCCCAACAACCCTAATGCAACAAGAAGCACGATTGCAGCCATTATGAAATTTTCTATTTTTATTTTTTTCTTCACTGTCTGATGCCTCTTTTTTTCTTTCCGTGGCCAAATATTTCCCTTGTAACTTACCAAAGGGATGCGTCAAATCATAAAAAGTACGTATATCCCTGCAGAATCATCGCAAAGAAATAAATGCCGCAACACAGATGGTAAAGCAGTACCAATCCTGCCAGGATTCCGTAAGCAATGCGAACACCCTTTTTCGAAAACGAAGTATCTTTGAGATTCTTAACAAAGTAAACCATGCTAATTACAAACAAAATAAAAATACAGAAATCATAGCCCCAGGAAAAATTACCGTCCTTGGCTCTGTTCCCGGTCTCGCGCAATAACACATACTCTGCAAACCCAACAAACCACATCAACCAGGAAAAAATAAACTCTCTGTGTGCCAATTGCATGTTCCGCTCTTTGAAATCTGCAATGGTCTGTTTCAGTACAGGCCATGCATTAAAGCAAAGCACAATAAGCGGGAACAGTACCGAAAGCGGCATGGTCAAATACGGACGTCCGGTTGTCAGATATACCGAGTAAGCAAAATCAATTGTAATACCGTTTCCCGTATCACCGCCAAACAATACCGTCTGCTGCAAAAGCACAATCAATATGGTCGGCAGAACAGTTGTTGCCACAAGCAACACTTTTTTCCACGGTGTTTTCATATATAAATCCACTGCAAGCATCATCAATGCCGCAGGCGCAAATACAAGGACAAAACTTGTTTTGGTCGCAGTTGTCAGCGCAAGTAAAAAAGCAAAACATACCCAGTCTTTCCAACCGAATTTCTTCCCATATCGACCGGCTATCACACAATACAGGAAAAAAGTTGCCGCAGCAAACACTTTCATCACAATGTAAGTCGAATTATGCCAGATACTTCCGGTCTGATATCCGAAATATCTTGAATATTGCACCGCACGAATGAAAAATGCCATTACAAATCCCGAAGATAGTGCAATTGCAAAAGACACCCAACGGTTTTTAACGCAAAGAGAGACCCATTTCTGCGTCACAAGAATGGTCGCAATCGTACAAAGCGACAAAAAAATCGCAATCAGATGATTTGAAAGCGGGAACATGCTAAGCAAGCGATACACAATCGCCGTCAGACTGTATCCCCAACCATCCAAAGCCATCTGAATATGGTACGGCAAATCCGACTCATACAATCCTGCCTCCAGTTTCAGGGTCTGCATATAATACAAATATTCACAAAGAATTGCGTAGACACCAAGAATTGTCACTTCCGCTGCCAGAAAGGAAAGTCTACCTTTTTTTTCCTTCGCCTCACTCATCCTTTTGTTCCTCTTGATTAATCATTTCTCTCACAACATACTGCGGAGAACAATTCATACAAATATACATTCTTCCCACATACTCACCAATCATACCAAGCATCAGCATAATCATTCCACCCATGAATACCAACACGGACATCAACGCTGAAAAACCTGCCTCAACATTCACCAGTACAAGTTTTTTGATGATGGTATAAATTCCATAGGCAAACCCGCCGAATGCACATAAACTTCCAATGAACGTTGCTATACGCAAAGGTTTGATGGAAAACGCGGTAAATCCGTTAAACCAAAGAGAAAGCAGCTTTTTCAAGGTATAACCACTCTCACCTTCGGCTCTGGCTCTGTGATTAACAGGAACATTTGTCACCTTTTTGGTAGAACGCAAAACCAAACCGATTACATAAGGATAGGAATGTTCATAGCGTATCATTTCCTCTACTACGAATCGTCTGACTGCAAAATAACTTGAAACCGTAAGTTCCTTCGGTTTTCCAAGCATCATTCTTGTCATCATTTCGTTCACTTTACTTCCAAAATTGCGAAAAGCACTGTGTTTCTTCTTTCCGTAGCTTGCATATACAACATCAAAGCCTTCCTCTAACTTAGAAAGCAACTTGCCAACCTCATCCGCCGGTGTCTGTCCGTCATCGTCCAGGCACACCACAATATCACCTTTGGTAATACGCATACCTGCCATCAAAGCTGCATGCTGTCCGAAGTTTCTCGCCAAATCGATTCCTTTGATTTTAGAATCCGCTCTGCACAATTCACGAATTGTCTCAAAAGTCTCATCCGGCGAAGAATCATTCACCAGAACAATTTCATAACTGTATTCCTTTAAATTCGCCATCGCTGTACGAATTTCCTCTACAACCTGTCCAATCGTATTCTTAGAACGATAACAGGGAATTACAAAACTTACCAAACGCATTCTTTATCCTCCGGATTAATAATACCCATTAAAACAATGTCTCTGTAACGACCGTTAATGCGGACGTCATCTTTCAAATATGCCTCTTTGACGAAGCCTGCTTTCTCATAGCTTCTGATTGCCTGCGGGTTATCCGCAAACACACGTAAAAACAAACGATGCAATTTTCTTTGTTTAAAACAGTAATCAATCATCAGGGATGCTGCCATACTTCCGATTCCGCAGCCCCTCGCAAATTCTTCCCCGATAAAAATACCGTACTCAGCTTTGTTGTGTTTCAAATCAATATCGCGGATATATACAC
>JAZSCW010000096.1:0-55303 GCA_045530835.1 Lachnospiraceae bacterium
ACGTTTGAAACCGGATGGAAGTCCGGAAAATGTTCCTATGTACCCTTATGAAATTCCGGGAAGATTATCAAGTCTCAGCCAGCTAGATTATTCAGCACAAATTCTTTTAGGCGCGACTATGGATGATTTGGATGGAAATGAGAGAGATAGGCTTCGTAATATCATCAAATATCGCAAAGGTGATAAGACACTATTAGAGCTTACGGATGAAGAACTTGATAAGGCGCTGCAACTTGTAAAGGAAGAAGCTGGTGTTTTATATCCAACAGTTACAGGGATGTTGTTGCTGGGAAAAGAGGATAGAATCGCTGAATTGTTACCTACGGCGAAAGCTGTATTTCAAGTTCTTGAAGGTACAAAAGTCAGAAAAAACGAGCAAACATCAAAGCCTTTGCTTGCTACTTTTGAAATGTTTGAAGAATATATGAAGGCGTGGAATCCGGAAAGAGAAATGGAATATGGTTTGTTTCGAGTTCCAATTCCGGAGTTTTCAGAAGCTGCATATCGTGAGGGATTAGTTAATGCTTTCTGTCATAGAGACTATACTGTGATTCGGGCAGTAAGAGTTGCGGTTGAGGATGAGGGATTAACGATTAGTAGTCCGGGGGGATTTATAGAGGGAGTAAATCTGAAAAACTTGCTGACAGTTGAACCTCATGGACGTAATCCTGTATTAGCAGATGCATTAAAGAGAATAGGACTTGCTGAAAAAACGGGTAGAGGAATAGATAGAATTTTTGAGGGTTCTATCGTATTTGGTAGACCATTACCGGATTATTCAGAAACAACATCCACATATGTAAAGCTGTTTATACAGAGAGCAGAACCTGATTTGGCATTTACAAAGATGATTTCAAATGAAGAGAATCGATTGGGAAGGTCCCTGCCGATTAATTCGTTATTGATTCTCTCAGCCCTGCAAAGCCAACGTAGGTTAACAATTGCAGAAATTGCAGAGGTAACAAATATAGGGGAAATACGTGCTAAAACGGTTGTTGAAAAACTGGTTGAAGCTGGCTTGGTTGATGCGAGTGGCAATAATAAAGCACGCTTTTATATACTTAGTTCCAAGGTATACAAAGAACAGGATAATATCGTAGGATATGTTCGCCAGACAGGAATTGACGCGGTGAAATATGAAGCGTGGATTATGGAGCTAATACAGAAGCAAGGCGGAAAAATTACAAGAGATAATGTTGTAGAGTTATTAAATGTTACTCCATCGCAAGCTTATCGTTTATTGAAAAAAATGTCTGATAAGGGTAGAATCAAGCTTGTTGGAAATGGTCGAGCAGCATATTATGAATTAATTGAATAAACGCACGCTAAACGCACGTGTGCGTTTGCGTGAATATGTTTAAAAAATTATGTGAGGGTCATAGCTGTTTTATTGCACTTTGGTAATCAGTAGCGAAGTGAAAAATCGCACCAATAGTGCGAGAAATGAAGTAGGGATTGATGTCAACAAGATGTGCAATAGTTAAGACGAACGAAAAGGGGAAATCATTAATGAAAACCATACATATGACAAGTTATATTGACCTCAAAGAGCTTTTCAAGTTCTATAACTGCTCCATGAATTCTCTGGTCAATATACAAATTGGTTATGATGCAAGGGTATATATTTTGCTGAGTGCACACATTCCGGAGCGTATACAGGGGATGTTTGTGGACACAAAGGCCAATACGGAGTATTCTGCGATTCGCTTAAGCGTAGACTGGGAAAGTGGAGAAGTGGTACACCATGAATTGATAGAGTTTGGCAATCACAATATGAACTTCCATTTTATTCAGCCTATTGGAGAGAATATATTGCTTTTGGGTGCGCGATGCATGTATTACGAAAACCCGGGGCCGGAGAAAAATGCAGTAATAGTGGATGTAATGGGGAATGTGGTGAAAGAATTTTGTCTGGGCGACGGTATTCAGGATTGTATTGTTACGGATTCAGGAGACATTATTACCAGCTATTTTGATGAGGGTGTTTTTGGTAATTTCGGTTGGGAGGAACCTATTGGGAGCTGTGGACTGATTGTGTGGTCTCAAAATGGCGAAATAAACTGGCAGGCAGATTCAAACATTTGTGATTGTTATGCTTTAAATATTGATGAAAAGAACCACATCTGGTATTACTATTATACGGATTTTAATTTGGTGAAAACAGATTTTAATAGGGATATTGTATATAAACCTAAAAGGAAAAACGAGGGATTTAATCTTTTTCTCATTTCCAAAGATGGGCGGACCATTATTCATGATGGCGGTTATAACAAGCATTTTAACTTTTTTGCCGAGACAATAGAAGGCGAGCAATTGAATGGCTATGAAGGGGTCAATTTTGTGTATAATGAAGAAAGCCTGCTTGACCAAATGTGTTCCTTTAGAAGTTCACAGGCTGTTTTTGTGGATTTACAAAACAGATTGTTTGTGAAAGATGTGGTAACAGTTGTGTAAGAAAGCCAGATTGTTATGAAAAGGCAAGTACGAAATAATGGTAACAGGAGGTGCTTGATAGATGGAAAATAGTCGGATTAAGAAACTAGATTCGTTTCCGGCAGAGGATGGACATATAGAAAGTGTTTTAATTGGTGTACAGGTAATTAAGGTATCATTTCAAGACTGGAAAGGAAGGATGCTTGTAATTATATTCCAAGATGCGTTGGAGTTTCAGGGATATGATAGTGATGAACAGAGTATACTCTATCAGGATATTGGAGAATTCTCGGTTAAGGAGTTGGGAAATGGGTTGAAGGAGTATCGGTTTGTTGGTTCATGGGACGATAAGGCTTTTCTAAGTATCAAGGCTAAATTTATTGAAATTTATGAAGTTGGAGTGATAACTGATTGGAATACTGCATTGTTTGAAATGGATTTGGATTACATAGGTGGTCAGCCGGTAATGTAAAGGTGAAGATGTAGAAGGGAGGTAGTGTAGATGTACTTTTCATCGCCAGAGGAATTAAAAAGAATAGTTCCATTTAGTAAAGAAGGGTGGAACAAAGAATATTTATGTGAGTATTTAATATGGAGTTGCAATTCCAAATTTGAAAAATATATTGATAGTTTTTTTGAAGAATTTATGAATAATGAAGAATTAGCAGAATTGTTATTTGCCTTTTTGTTGGATGAGGATTATGATGGTTCGGATTGTCAAATGGGTGCAGCTTTTTATATAGCAGAACTCGATAGAGAATTGCTTAAGAAAAAGAGAGCGTTATTGCTGCGAGTACAAGAAAATGAAGTAGAATGGAAACGTCCATTTCAGACTGATGAATATTTGGAGTGGTTGAAATAATAATTTGCAAGAAGGGAATAATCAGATGCAAGGCTTAGATGAATTAGTGCTACTAGAAAGTGATGGAGTTCTTGGTAAATATTTATGTACAAAAACTAATGAGATAGTGGAAGGTGTAGGGACTATTGCAGTTCCTAGGGGGGATAAGATAGAAAAATATAGAGGCATGGTAATTTGGTCTTCTGAGCAGCCTATAACTATACAAGTGAATTCTGCCAAAAGAATATGTAGCAAATATTGTGATATTTCTGACAAAGACCTTTTGAATATGGCAAGAGAAAAGATGAATTGGACATTTGGGGAGTTTTTTGGTGTTGATGCTGTAAATATTATTGAACAGTCAAAGAAATACAACTTAAAGATTGAAATGGTTGATATTGATAGTGGGGAGATGCTGTAAAGTCTTGATAAACGAAAAAATATTAAGGAGCAGGTATCATTGATATGCAAAGAAAGATTAAAATATGTGAAATTGACTTCCCAACGAAATTGAATGTTAGGGATATAATTGCGATTGCAGAATCATATGTTATGGGAAAAGATGAACCATATGAAATAGATGCGGATAATATTTTACATGACACAAATTCATATGTGATTAGTGAACCTGTATGGTATGTAGATATAATATCTAAAAAGGTGAAAGAAAAATGGCCAGATGCATATATCTCACTAGCAATTTCCGATAGAGAAGGTCGAGTGGTATATGTTCAAAATGATCATGGTGTTGTGGTTGAAAAATTTTAAAGAGCCTTTGCTGAATATGATTGTTTTAAGTATACACTGGAAGATTTTAAGGAAAAAGCAAGAGTACTAAAGGACGGATGTTTCTTGGTGGAGATACTTCCGGCAGAGAATGAAAACAACTACGAATACTTATACAAAATCAAACAGTATGAAAAAGAGGCTGGATTTGTATACTACTCAAAGGTGCCGTGGAAGAAAGGAACCTTCGTGAGTAATATCGGGAGAAAGGCAAAGAATACGCAGGATGTTATGATTTTTTCGAAGGGAAAAGCCAGGAATATGCGCTATGACAAAAAGAAATCTGATATTACAGGTACCGATTGTTATATGAGTGGCTGTAATGGTATGCTACCGACAATGTTTGATGTGCAACCCGTTTCAAAGAGTAAAAAAATACATCAGAGTGAATTGCCGTTGTCACTGTGTGAAAAAATACTAAAATATGTTACATATGAGGGAGAAGTGGTATTAGATTCTTTCGCGGGCAGCGGTGTGATTGGTGAAGCTGCTTTGAATGTAAAACGGAGTTGTATACTGATAGAGATACTACGAGAAAACATTGAAAAAATCAAAAAGAGGTTTGCGGAAAATTTTACTCTAATATTGGAATAAATGGTGATGAGATGAAAAATATTATAAATGATTATATAGAACAAAACAGATTATGTGCGGAATACATTTTTGAGGACTATAAAGAATTTTTAGAAGTCCTATTTTCCAATGGTGGGCGTGTAAGCACGATTGTCTGGTTTGACTATTGTAGAATAGAGAATCAGTCGGAATCATTGGGATCAGGAGGTTACGTAGATATTAGGAATGCTACTTTTATGTGGGCAGAAACGCAGATATATGAGAGTGGATTCGAGAATAAAGCATTAATAGAAATTTTAGAATACATAGAAGAGATTTTGCAAAAATATCCGGAACACAGATTGTATCCGGCGTTTTATCTGACGGATGCAACAATTTGATATGGACTATTTTGAGACGGATATATCTTAATAGTATGAGGAAATAAAATATGGATTTGACTAGAACATTAAATAGTGTTGGTAAATCAACCTTTGTAAAATATTATTACAATTTTAAGAATAAAAGCCGTGAAGCATGTATTATACAATTTGAAGAGGCATTTACGGATAAAGCAAAACAAACCCGAACAGGCCACGCACAAAGGATTTTTCGAGAGGGTATGAATATTGAGGCATTAAGAATAATCATTAATTCTGTTCGAGTAGATGGCGAGATAAAAAAACGTGCAAAAGAGATTCTTGATGAAGAGCAAAAGTGATTTGTGGACATAATAATCGGAAGAGAGGTATAGTTATGGCAATTCCAACAAACATAAAAACATTACTATCCGGCGAAGTAGTCGAATGGGCAAGAATTGAATTTAAAGAAACATGGGATCCGGCAGCTTCTTTGAAATCTGTTTGTGCATTTGCCAATGACCTTGATAATTGGGGCGGTGGCTATATGTCATAGGTGTAGAGGAAGAGAATGGTCGCCCAGTATATCCGTTAAAGGGTGTACCAGTAGAAAAGCTTGATAAATATCAGAAGGAGATATTTGCGAAATGCAAGCTTATCAGACCTGCGTATATGCCAATTATTGGTGTGGAAACATATCAGGACAAGCATTTTATAGTGGTTTGGTGTCCAGGTGGTGAAACGCGCCCATATTCATCGCCGAAAACTATGGATAAGGATAATAAGGAACGTATTCATTATATCCGTAAGGCATCTAACACAGTGGAACCAACAGATGATGAAGAGAAGGATTTGTTTAATCTTGCAAATAGAGTTCCGTTTGATGACCGTGTAAATCATAAGGCAGAGATGTCGGACTTAAATATAACCCTCATTCAGAATTATTTGAAAGAGGTAAAAAGCTCCTTGTATGAGAAAGCGAAAACAGGGGACTTTATTGAGGTGTGTCAGGATATGAATATTGTCAGTACCCTGCCGGAATACATTAAGCCCAAAAATGTTGGTTTGATGTTTTTTAGCATGGAACCGGACAAGTTCTTTCCGTATACACAGATCGACGTAGTGCAGTTCCCAAGTGGACTTGGTGGTGATGATATTATTGAGAAAACCTTCAAAGGACCAATACAGCAACAGCTTCGGGATGCATTGCAGTATATTCGAAATGTAGTTATTACCGAAAAAGTTATCAAATATTCTGATAGGGCAGAATCAGACCGATTCTTCAATTATCCGTATGCCGCAATAGAAGAGGCGCTGTCTAATGCTGTTTACCACCGTGCCTATGATGAACGTGAGCCAATTGAGGTACGTGTGGAAAATGACAGAATCGAAATCGTAAGCTTTCCGGGACCGGATCGTTCAGTAACGATTGAAGGTTTGAAATGCTTCCGTGTATCAAACCGTCGTTATAGGAATCGTCGAATTGGAGATTTCTTAAAGGAATTGCATCTTACAGAAGGTAGAAATACCGGATTTAAGAAAATTTTGGATGCTTTAGAAGCAAATGGCTCTCCAAAGCCGGAATTTGAGACGGATGAGGATAGAAGTTATTTTATAACAAGATTGTTTATACATGAAGCATTTGTAGAGGCTGCGGAAGAATTAGAAGTTGTTAATACCTCTGATAGTAAAATGAAAAATGAAACGAGTTTTGAAACGAGTTTGAAACAAGTTTTGAAACAGAAGGATTATAAAAAGCTGGAGTTGGTTATCAAAAAACTTGCCAGTGAAGGGGTGATTAGTATTCAAGAAGTTATGGAACTAACCAAGAAGTCTAGAACTACAGCATGGAGATATATGCAGATTTTGTCATTTAAAAGAACTGGGTATGCGTGTAGTTATAGCTTGTGATTTCGAAGATGAAGTTAACAATATGTTGTAAAGTTATTTTGTACCAGACAGAAGGAAATGACAATTAATTATTTGTTATCAGAATGATTTTAATATGTGTAATGTGAAAGCGGGTAGCCCCTCAAGTCATTTCACTTTTGGGACATCCTCTTTCTTACTGTAAAAAGGATGTAAACAAAGCAAAAACGGAAAGGTTTTTAGGAAAAGTCGCGTTATTATCTGAGTGTAGCTACAAAAAAAGGAAAGGAGTGTAGGCGTGTACAGAGAAATTATACAAGATAGTATTGATTATATAGAAGATAACATCAAGTGCGACATTTCAGCTGGAGAGTTAAGTGAGAGAGCCGGTTTTTCTGTGTTCCATTATTATAAATTGTTCCAGACCGCTGTCGGATTACCTGTAATGCAATATATATTGAGGCGAAGATTACTGAATGCTATCTATGAGATAAAATGTGGAAGCAGAATAATCGATGTGGCATTGCTGTATGGTTTTGAAACACATGCCGGTTTTTACAAAGCATTTGTGCGTGAATTTGGATGTACACCTGCACAGTACTTGAAACTGCATAGGGTGAAAAAGCCTTATAGAATCAATATTGTTAAGGAGGAACATGTAATGGTTACACATAAAAAAGCGACAAGCATTTTAAAGAAGTGGGGATTGGAGAATGAAACCATTTCTGATATTTACTACGATGGAAGCGGTAATAGGAATGAGAATGCTTTCTATGTTGGCAAGGACTATGTTTTAAAATTTTCAACAAACTTGGGTAAACTTAAGAACCATATTACGATTTCAAAGGCATTGGAAAATGAGGGATTGTTTGCGGCGACACCGGTGAAAACTCCGGAAGGAGAGGAATATATTGCAGATGGAGAACTCTATTTTTGCTTATCAAAACGCTTGGAAGGTCAGCAGATAAAGATTAGCAACATGTATGAAGATGATTTGGTAGGAAATGCTCGTTTCGTAGGCGAAGTGATAGGGCAGCTCAGTAAAGCATTGGAAAGTGTGGAGGTATTGGTGCAAGATGCCAATATCTATGAGAGTGTTAAAAACTGGGCGATTCCGCAACTAAGAGGAAAGATTAATGTATCTGAAAAGGTTTTTGAGGATTACGTAGAAAACTTTGGAGAGTTATTGAAGAATCTTCCTACACAGGTGATTCACAGGGACCCCAATCCCGGAAATATCATTGTATCAGAGGATAAGTGGGGATTTATTGATTTTGAATTGAGCGAGAGAAATATCAGAATTTTTGATCCTTGTTATGCAGCAACGGCTATTCTGTCAGAGAACTTTGAGTTTGGAAATGAATCCAAATTAGCGAAGTGGATTCAGATATATAAAAACATCATCAACGGATATGATGATGTAGTAAAACTTACAGCGGCAGAGAAAAAAGCAGTGCCGTATGTAGTTTTATCCAATCAGCTGATTGCCCTTGCCTGGTTTGAAGGGAAGGAAAAGTACCAAGAAATATACAAAATCAACAAAAAGATGACGGAATGGCTTGTGTCTGTATGGAGCGAGTTGAGTGTTGAGTGAAATAGGCTGTAAAATCGATTTTCCCAAATGAGTAGAATATGTATGATGGAATGCCGCAGGGGATATCTGCGGCATTTACGTTGTTTGCAAAAAAAAGATGAAAGTGCATCTATTTGTTTCGATTGCGCATGGTGTCTTCAAGAATCTTTAGCTTTTTGGATTTTGAGGGAAACATAGATGCTTATTGTTTATAAGGAAAAAGCAATGGAATTATTGAGGATGGTGTGATATAATTGATGGGGCTCGAGGAGAGCGAAACTTGAATTTTGGAACAAGTGTAAGGGCTCAAATGACCGATATTCAGGGAAGAAAAGTTCAGGTCGCTTTCGATCCGGAAAAACCTCAAAAAGGGAAAGTAATCGGATATGAAAATTAACGGAAAAGCCTGATGAATATAGAAAAAAACTGCCACCGGGTAGAAGATGCATAAAGCATTCGTTTGTACATCGTTAGGTCTTAGAAGATGTGCATGCGGGTGTTTATTTTTTGGAGGTTGTTATGTCAAAGTTAATGAGCTGTTTTTCAAAGGGTGAAATTCTGTTATGGGTTTCTTCCGTGTTGGTTATTTTGATTTCCTTTGGTATTTTCGATAAGACGAATTATATGACCTTATGTGCTTCCTTAATAGGAGTGACATCGTTGATTTTTAATGCCAAGGGGAACCCGTTCGGACAGATTTTAATGGTCGTATTTAGTTTGCTGTACGGGATTATTTCATATACTTTTTCATATTATGGTGAGATGATTACATATTTAGGAATGACGATGCCTATGGCTATTTTTTCCTTGATATCATGGCTTAAAAATCCGTACAATGGGAATAAAGCGGAGGTTAAGGTAAAGAGTATAGGAAAAAGAGAAAATAGGTATATGTGGGTAGGAACATTGGTTGTTACAGTCCTATTCTGTTTTATTTTGAAGTATTTTAACACAACGAATATAATTCCAAGTACAATCTCGGTTACTACCAGCTTTCTTGCAGCATATTTGACATTCAGAAGAAGCCCGTATTTTGCCTTAGCATATGCTGCGAATGATATTGTGCTGATTGTATTATGGGTATTGGCAAGTATATGTGATGTCAGATACATTTCAGTTGCCGTGTGTTTTGTGGCTTTTCTGGTAAATGATTTATATGGTTTTATCAGTTGGCAAAGAATGAAAGTAAGACAATCTGAAAATTGAGCGCTACAAGTATGGAAATTGGTGGGGGTATTTTTTCAATGAAGAAGCAATACGTGGTATCGGAACGGGCGCATTTTATGTGTCCCAATATGCATTTTGGTCTTTTAATGGAAATCGAAAAAGAATATAGCAAAGAGCATTTAGACGCGACCTTGAGCAGAATGGCAGAGGCGCATCCCTTTTTGAAGAGCTTGATTGCATATGAGGACGGAACGAATCAGTTGTATTATCAAATAACAGATTCTTCGCAGATAAGTGTTGTCGTGAAAGATGATTTAGACGGAATGTGGTCTGATTACAGGCAGATTTCAGAATCGGAATGGAATGTATTTGAGAATGGTCTGCTTAAAATATACATATATCCGCGCGGACAGGAAATGACGCTTTTGTTCGTAGCGCATCATTTACTGGTTGATGGCAGAGGTTTGTTGGAGATTACACAGGAATTTGCCAATGATTATGTGGGAGGGATTCTGCCGGCCTATGTTGAGGAGGAACTACCGGATAACATCAATGACCTGCCTCAGAAAAGTGACCTTCCTTTTTTCAGTAGAATACTGGTTAAAAATGCGAACCGGCAGTGGCAAAAAGAGAATCATAAGGTTACCTACGAGCAATACAAAAGCTTTGCGGATACGTATGCGTTAACCCATCCGGTGAAATATGAAACGTATGAGGTGGATGATGCCACCATGGTGCAGATGCTACAGCTTTGTAAGGAAAACGGCTTTACCATGAATGACCTTCTGATGGCACATATGTATGTGCAAACAGGAACACAAAAGATTATTATTGCTGCGGATATCAGAAAGGAACTTCCGAAATACCAAAAGGGGGCATTGGGGAACTATTCAACTGCAATGGGTATTTCCTGTAAGTCCCGGACGACAGATGTTGTGAGGAAGGCCAAGGAAGTCCATAAACTGGTACGGAAACATATGAACAGTAACCGGTCACGAATGCTTATATTAGCCTGCTATTTTGAAATGTCTCCGACTTTACTGGATGCAGCCGCAATTTCCGCATTGGGCGGATTCGAGAGTAAGGCAGGCAGGTTTGTCGGTGGCGTCATGTTTGGGTTTGACAGGGGCGAATCGTACAGCATTACGAATTTAGGTAAAATAGAGAACGACAATATGAAATCAATCATGTTTATTCCGCCCGCATCTCCGGCAGCCAGATTAACACTTGGCGTTGTAACGCTGAACGGAACGCTGAAAGCATGCAGCAGTATCAAGGAAGATAAATAGGAATAAAGAATAAGCGGGGAATTTCGAGGTACAATATGCCTAACAGTGAGAG
Organism: Lachnospiraceae bacterium; assembly: GCA_045530835.1. Lineage (GTDB taxonomy): Bacteria > Bacillota > Clostridia > Lachnospirales > Lachnospiraceae > UBA3766. The sequence continues at coordinate 10,922 of JAZSCW010000096.1, forward strand.
ATAATCATAAGATCATTAAGAAGGGAGCGATGTGATGCTGCATTTTGCACATTTTGAAAAGAGTGCAGAACGGAAAGAGGGAAATAGCTATATTCTCAGGTTAAAATACTATGAAAGTGATGAGACGGAAATCGTGATTCGAGTTCTTTCTTTCGGACCGTATGTGAAAGTTTCAGAGCCGCAAAGCTTTGTGCAGCTGATAAAAGAAAGGCTGAATTTGCAAAAAGAATGTGATTTGAAATGAATTTATTTTTTTGATTGAAGAAATTGAAAAAAAATACTATAATAGATGTAATAAGTAATTCTTTTCGGGGGAGTTGTTATTGGAGAAGGAAAAGAATGAAAAACATAGAAGGCAAGGAGGTACGGATTTATTATGGGAAGTAAGATGATAGAAGCATTGCAACTGGTGTTACCATTGGTTAGCCAGATGACAGGGGAAGATGTGCAGGTATCGCTGTGTGACAGAACAACGGCTTTGGCGACATGGCCTGCAAAGAGTTTTTCTATGCCGGCGGCAAAACCCGGGTTGAAATTGGAATGGAGCAATCCCGCGCAACGTTCCATGCTTGAAGCAATGGAAAGCGGTAAGCAGGTAGTGAATTTTCTTCCGAAGGAAGTGCTGGGAGCTCCCATCAAAGGGATTCTGACTCCTGTATATGAAAAGGGTGAGGTTGTAGGACTTGTGGCATGTGCATTTTCTTTGGAACAGAATATGAAGGTCCAAGACTCCATACAACAGTTGGATTCAGATTTACTCAAGGCGAAGGACAGAATTGATGAAATTGCGAAAGAGGCAGTAAATCTCGAAGAAAAAATGGACGGTATCAATGTCATTATGAAATCCGTAAATGTGGCTGTAGAGAATGCGCTTGGTATGGTAAATATGATCCAAAAGAATGCGTCAAAGTCTAATATACTGGCGTTGAATGCGTCTATAGAGGCAGCCAGAGCCGGCGATGTCGGAAAGGGATTTTCTGTAGTGGCCGGTGAAATGGGTAAACTGGCACAGGAGAGCGGAAGTTCTGCCAAAGGAATCAATCAGTCATTGCAGGATATTACCAATTCGGTTAAGGAAGTAGAGGATGCCGTGAATGAAGCGAATCGTGTGGCAACCGTGCAGGCCTCCAAAACCAACGAGATTAACATGGCGCTGACTGAGGTTACAAGTTCAGTCAAAGAAATAACCGATATCGTTGTGAAGAAATAGTTTCATAGAAGATTTTTAATCCAAAAACTGCGAACTTTAAGTGAGTTCGCAGTTTTTTTTCCGTGAAATACCACAAATAATTTCATACAATAAGCTCGTAAGTTGCAAACAACATGAATCCGCAGCTTGCAAAGGCACGAACAGCAATGATATTTCCTGTGAACAAAAGGCGTTTTGTGTAAAAAAGGAGGAGAGGTATAATGTTTGAAATCAAAGGAAAAGTAACTACCGCAATGTGTTTTGCGACAGTAATAGAAGAAGATGCAATTGAGCAAATCAGAAGAATGTGCGATCACGAGTTTACAAGGGATGCATTGGTGAGAATTATGCCGGACGTGCATTCAGGGAAAGGCTGTACCATCGGTACAACAATGACGATTACAGATAAGGTAGTTCCTAATATTGTAGGGGTTGATATTTCACCTTATACTGCCATGATGGAAATGATAGGTTCTGAGAGATACGCCTTGATTTCTGCCTGAAATCAGGGCGTATTGCTTTATTTTATCGGAGGAGAGTGCTATAATTTATTATGTTGCCTGTTGAGAAGGGCAGAGAATAAAAAGATGACATCTATTGGAAAAGAAAAATGATAGGTAAAAGGGAAAAGCGGAATGGGAAAAGAAATGAAACAAAAGAGGAGTGCTGAACAAAATTTTAGGATTTTGATGATTGTGGCAGCCTGCTTGTTACTTGTAAAATATATTGTTGTTGATTTTGGTATAGATGCTGAATTTCAGATTGCAATGTCATATCGTATGGCAATGGGAGATGTTATGTTCCTTGAAATGTGGGAGCCGTGTCAAACATCTGCTTTTTTGTGTGCTTTTTTCATTCAGATTTTTCTATGGATTTTTGATACTACGACAGGAATTGTGATTTATTTGCAGGTGATCGGAGTGCTTTTGGATGCGGGTGTGGCGTATTTGCTATACCGTACGGTAAAAAAACATTTGCAAACAGAAAAAACAGCTTTTTTTATGACATGGATTTATCTGATTGTTTCGCCTAAAGATTTTCCGCTGGCAGATTATACGAATATGCAGGTGTGGTTTGCTACAGTGACCTGTATTACACTTTTCCTGTATTTTCAAACGGCTAAGCGCAGGTTTATTGTATTTACGGCTCTTGGGCTTTGCGGAGCAGTGCTTTCCTATCCGTCCTGTCTGATTATTTGTTTTGGAATTGCGATATTGCTGCTCTGTCGTAAAGAATACAAAAGCACAGCCCTCTTGACGGGGATCTGTTTTTTGGTCGGTGCACTCTATCTTTGTTTGATTTTTTCAAGGGTTTCGGTAGCAGGTTTTGTGGAATCGGTTAACCATATGTTGTCCATTGAAACGGCGCATTCGACCGGTATAGCAGAAAAAATGCTTTTATATGCGAAAGATTTGGGAAGAATTCTTCTGGTTTTCTTTGTGACATATGTTTTCGTATTTGGAATCATTCATGCTATTACGTATAAGCGAATCCAAGACAAAGGTGTGCGCGTGATTTTGACTGACCTTCTTTTCCTTTCTGTGATTGCAGTAATGAGTTTGTATACGGTATTTGCGTGGAAACATTATGTAAGATACAGTTATTCAATTCTTTTTCTTGCCATGATTTTAATCGGGATAAAATATGTCCGGAAACTGGAAAAGGCTAAATTTAATTTTTGGTTGTGTGCAACAATTATTGCAGGATTACAGCTTTTGTCCACATTACTTTTGACAAATCTTGTGTTTGTAGCATCTATTCCGTATCTGCTGCTGGCTGTTACGGCGTCCCTTTTGCCGTTGTCCGTGGCTTTGGCGCAATTAGACGGGAAATATCTCAGACCGATAGGAAATGCATTTGTAGTGTTGTGTGTAGGGGTAATTGTTTTTAGAAATGCGTATATTATTCGTCCGATGTACGGTGATGTGAGTACTATGTTGAAGATACACGGCATAGTCAAAGGCGGTCCGGCAATCGGTATTATTTCTGAATATATGGGACCGTATGTCCAAAATGAATCCATGAAAGAATGGGATCAGTATGTTAAGGATGGGCAAACAATATATTTAATCGGAACAGGACTGGATACTTTGGGGTATTTATACAAAGATACTGTAATCGGAGCCCCATCAGTTGTGCCGACGCCGGGATACAGTGAGGCAATTGGTGAATATTGGGAAGAGAATCCGGATAAGCGCCCTGATATGATTATTGCATCTTGTCTTTATGGTGAAATCAATGGTGACTTAACGCCGGATACGTGGATTATGCAATGGATTGAGAATGATTTTAAACCTGCATACTATGTCGATGGCAAATATTGGAGATATTATTTCAAGGAGTAACGTTTTTCTTGATTTACAGATTTTAGGAACATGATATAATGGTGTTGGTGAACGTTTACAACGTGGTCATCATACATTTATTCAGATTACGAATCAGGGGGATATTTTATGTCGGAATTAAAAGATGGTTTATTGGAATGTCAAAGGATATGTGATAAATATGAAGATGCAATAGGCGGCTACGCAAAAGGCGGACTCTATGTGCAATTCTGCGATGAGGCTATTAACATGGCTTTTTTGATAGCGGTATGCGATGAGAATGTTACGCCGGCGGAGATTAGTTTGATTAATAATACGTTTGATAAGATGGTTAATTATGAGATGCTCATTCGACGCTACGGAAATGACTGCCTTTCTGAGGACAGCTTCCTGCAAAAAGTGCCTAAAGTAATTCAACTTGTGGCGCGTGCCGAGAAAGCAGATGTTTTAAAAGAAACCAACTATCTGCAGGATACATGGCGCCTATATCAGTTCATGGAACAGTTCGGTAATGTGTTGGTGAATTGTAGCGGAGCGCGACTGAAATTTGCAATTAAGCTGATGGAATTTTTCCAAAACGGTATGAAGGAATTTATCTATGCGACAGAAGCGGCAGAAGGGGTTTCACAATTACCGAAATTGAGAGAAAGTCGGATTGAGGATAAGGCTACTTTATTCGCGCGAAGCGATGAACCTTTTATCAAAGAAATCAATTTGGTACTCGAAGAAATTGATGCACTGGTTGGTTTGGTGAATGTTAAGAAAGAAATTCATGATATGGTGAATCTTTTGATTGTTCAAAAGATCAGAATGATGAAGGGATTTAAGACAACGAATATCTCCCGTCATATGGTTTTCATGGGAAATCCGGGTACCGGTAAAACAACGATTGCGCGTAAAATGGCCGATATTTTCAAACATCTTGATGTTCTTGAAAAAGGTCATCTTATTGAGGCAGACCGTTCAATGCTGGTTGCTTCTGAAATGGGCAAAACGGCAGAAAATGTCCGTAAGATGGCAGAACAGGCAATGGGAGGTGTGCTTTTTATCGACGAAGCTTATTCCCTTGCCAGCGAAATTGACGGCGATTATGGTCAGGAAGCAATAGATACGCTCCTTAAGATTATGGAGGATGAAAGAGACCATCTTGTAGTAATTGTGGCAGGATACAATGATTTGATGGAGCAGTTTCTGGATTCTAATCCGGGTCTGCGCTCCCGTTTCAGCAAATTTATCCAGTTTGTGGATTACAGTGAAATGGAGTTATATCAGATTTTTGAGTTGTATTGTAAACAACAGGACTATCTGCTGGCAGAGGGTACCAAACAGGTTATTCTGGATAAAATCCGTTCCATGAAAGAGATTAACATGCAGCATTTCGGAAATGCCAGAACCATCCGTAACTATTTTGAGCGTGTCATTTCCAATCAGGCGAACCGAATGATTAACGAATACGGTTTGGGAGAGGACGAGAACGCGCTGATAACAATCACAGTAGCAGATTTATAAGATACATAAGGAGGGTGTTCCCAAAATACATAACTTTTGGGACACCCTCTATGTGGAAATAAGTTCCGTATTTACAATGGAATCTTATACAGCGTATAATAATTTCACAGATGAAAAGAAACGTAGACGTCTGATTATCAAAGAAGGGAGAGCAGGTGTTCGGAGCAAAAAGAGAATACCTGTGAAAAAATAAATGGCAAAAATATATCATTCAGTAGATGAATTAATCGGCAAAACGCCGTTGATGGAATTGGTGAGAGTTGAGAAGAAATATGGCTTGGGCGCAAAGATATATGCGAAACTGGAGTATTTAAATCCGGCGGGTTCCGTGAAAGACCGTGTGGCCAAAATGATGCTTGATGATGCAGAAGCAGCAGGCCTTTTGAAAGAAGGTTCCGTTATTATAGAGCCTACTTCCGGGAATACGGGAATCGGCCTTGCGGCGGTTGGGGCAGCAAGAGGATACCGCGTTATTATTGTTATGCCGGATACGATGTCAATGGAGAGACGAATTCTGATGACTGCATATGGTGCAAAGCTGGTGTTAAGCGACGGCGCGAAAGGTATGGCGGGAGCGATCGAAAAAGCAAAGGAGCTTGCTTGTGAAATTCCGGGAAGTTTTATTCCGGGCCAGTTTATCAATCCTTCCAACCCGAAGACACATAGGGAAAGTACCGGACCGGAAATATGGGAAGATACGGACGGTAAGGTCGATATTTTTGTTGCCGGTGTCGGCACGGGAGGAACACTCACCGGTACAGGTGAATATTTAAAAGATAGGAATGCGGCAATCAAGGTAGTTGCAGTAGAACCGAAGGACTCTGCCGTGCTTTCAACGGGAGAGGCCGGTCCCCATGGAATTCAGGGAATCGGTGCGGGCTTTGTACCGGAGGTTTTAAACACGGAAGTGTATGATGAAATCATTGCGGTTTCCACGGAAGATGCTTATAAGGTGGGAAGAATGCTTGGTCAAACGGAGGGCATTCTTGTGGGGATTTCTGCCGGTGCAGCATTGCACGCAGCAATTGAGCTTGCAGGAAAACCGGAAAATGCCGATAAAAATATTGTAGTACTTTTACCCGACACGGGAGACCGTTATTTGTCAACACCGTTATTCTCGGAATAATTGCTATAAAAAGGGAAAATAAAAGGAGGGCTTTGTTATGGGAGAAGGGAATGAAAACATGGTGCAGGAAGAACTGATGAAAGAGTTAAAAGGAATGAAGCGTTCTTTACGTCTAAACAGGATTTTTAATATTATTTCTTCTGTTTTGTCTCTTTCGCTTGTGCTCGTGTTCATTATTGCTGTTTCGCGTCTGAACGCATTTGCCGAGGAAATTCAGCCGGCCGTAGATCAGCTTGCTCAAATTGACATGGAGCAGGTGAATGGTGCAATTGAGAATTTCAATGTAACCATGGAACAGGTGAATTTGGAGGAAATCAATGCAGCATTCGAAGAAGTTGACATGGAAGCAATCGGCGAAATCGTGGAAACGATAGATGCTGCCGAACTGGAGGAAACCCTTAGTAATATCAATAGTGTATCTGATAAACTAAAAGCAATCAGTGATAAGATTTCTCATTTTTTCAGGATTACCGATCATGATACAGCGGATGAATAAAATATTGTAAAAGTAGTTGCCCGGCGATGGTATTTAAAACCATTTGCCGGGTATTTTTTGTGAGAAAACAGACAGAATAATAAGAGAATGAAATTTCGTGATGAAAAGGAGAATGGAATGCTTTCAAAAAATCTGACAGAGAATATTGCTGTCGCACGGAATATTTTTACAATTGGAAAAAGTTTTGATTATATTGAAAGGGACCTTTTTTTGGGGACCAATCGTGCTTATCTTCTTTCCCTGAATGGTTTCACACAAACGGCTGTGCTGCAACGTATTATTTCTGATTTGCAGGATGACTCATATTGTGCGGATACGCAGATGGAAGATTATCGTAGTTACGTAAATTCCAAGATCGGCTATGCCCAGGTGGAGTTTGTATCGGATTGGAATCGCATTACGAAGATGGTTTTAAGCGGAACCTGCCTGATTTTATTCGAAGGTTGTGAGGAAGGTATTATCTTAGATACCAGGTCTTATCCGGTGCGTGGAACGAAAGAGCCGGATACAGAGAAGGTGACCCGCGGTGCGAAGGATGGATTTGTGGAAAATTTCCTGATTAATACAACCTTGATTCGAAGACGCATCCGAAGTCCGAAATTAACGTTTGCCTTACACGAGGTCGGAACGGAAAGTAAAAGTGATGTTGTAATTGCTTATATTGAAGGATGTGCACAGGAGGCACTTGTCAAAGAGATTTCCGCACGCTTATCCGCGCTGGAAGTGACTGATTTGACAATGGGAATGAAAACACTGGAGGAATTGTTGATTAAAAAATCATTTTTGCATCCGCTTCCAAGTGTACACCTGACAGAGAGACCTGACGTGGCATGCTCTTTTCTGGAAGAAGGACATATCGTGCTGATTGCAGATAACTCTCCAACGGCGATGATTCTGCCGGTGTCGATATTCCAGTTTACGCAGAGTCCGGAGGATTATTATAAAAGTCCCCTGGTCGGAAATTATATCCGTTTTATCCGTTTTCTTTGCATTTTGGGAAGCTTGCTGATTCTTCCCTTATTGCTATTGTTTGGGATTCATGTACCTTTGCCGGAAGCCTTTTCGCCGATTGTAACACCCGGTCAAGGACCGATTAAGCTATTTATTTTGATTATGGTAATTGAGGTTGCCTTGGATTTGTTCCGCTATTCGGCGGCGCATACCTCCGACAGATTTGCCGGAACGATATCTATCGTAGGCGGTCTGATTATCGGAGAAATCGCAATCGGACTGGAATGGGCGAGCCAGGAAGCACTTTTTTACGGTGCGGTAACCATGTTGGTTTCTCTTGCCATTCCAAGTTTGGAATTTGCAGAAGGTGTACGAATGTATCGGCTGTTTCTTTCAGTCATAACGGGGTTTGGCGGGTTGCCCGGTTTTATTATTGGCCTGATTTTGATTCTGATTTCTGTCGTGACAACCCCTACTTTTTCGCATACGTCGTATCTGTGGCCGCTTTTTCCGTTACGGGTCAGACAATTGTTGCCGCTTTTATTTCGCCGGTCCACTTATCGGGCTCAGCCGATTCGCGAATACAATGCCAAAGAAAAATAAAATGGAAAGATGTGTATAATGTTTGGAAAAGTGGATAAGCTAAAAGTGATAAAATGAATAAACGGAGGAGTTTAATTTATGAAAAGAAAAGTTATGATGTGTTGTGTTGCAGCAATTTCTGCGACCATGTTTTTGACAGGATGTTTCGGCAGTGGGGAGACTCCCTCAGAATCTTCTACCCCGGAAGCTTCATCCTCTGAGATGAATCAGGAAATGTCATCCGGCGAAGAGGAATCAGTGTTTACTGAGGAAGAAACCGCATATCAGGAGTGGAAAGAGCTTGAAACCAACGAACCGGCTTTTGATAAGACCGGTGCCAGTGTAGATGCTTCTGAATTGTTAAGACGTGCAGTCATGGTAGAAACATTTTTACAGGATTACCCGGAGAGTGCCTATCGTGAAGAAGCAGTAGAGTATTATAATCGTCTTGTGACAGCCGCTATTACAGGTGGTTATGTCAGCGAAGAACAGAACAATCATCTCTACCTCGATGAAGGCGGAAAGAACATTAAAAAAGATGTCCTTGATACCTATAATACATTCCTTGAAGAGAATGCCGGAACCAAAACTGCAAACATCGTGGAAGAGTATGTAACATTACTGGGTAACGAACAGGGTGGATTTACAGATACTGTTAAAGCTTTTTATGTAGATATTGTGGAGCGAATGAAAGGTATGTTTGATATGGAGGGCGGAAACTCCGAGACTGCTTCCGATGAAAACAGCGAGAAATCATCAGAAAATGCAAGATAGCATGTAAAATGTCGCAATGATTTAATTTATTGCGTGTATAATTGACGTAAAACCGAAAATAAAGTAAAATAAGCTATTGAGTTTATTTTGCAGGGAGGTGATTTACGTGAATTCTGTTTTGTCTAATTTAATTTGTATACTAATGGCTGTTTGTATGCTTTTTACAGGCATTCATATAGATTTGGATCATTGGAACAGATATGACCGGAATTCAAGTAAAACCTTGAGTGACTCATATATCACTTCTCCGGATGACTATATTGAAGTTGTCGTTGCCGTGCAACGATTGGAGAAGGGGAATGAAAGACTTCAGGTGCGTCTTTTACTAAACCGCATGGTGCGTAAGTTTTTTGACCCTGATTTGCATGCAATTCTCCCTGTAAATGCTTTATTTATAAATCATTGGATTCGTCAGTTTTTTGACTATGAATGGGATGCAATTGCAACCCGGTGTCATATGTCTGTCGTGATGGATTATATGCATCAACAGGACGGTAGAAAAAGAAATTGACATCTCTTTGAAAAGTGCCTATGGTAACATAGGCTTCTTTTCGTACATATTGCAGAGGTTTGAAAGAATCATTGTGCCGGAGTGCCAATGTTTCCTTTGCGTTGTCATTTGGCAGTTCCGGCCCGATAGAAGGGTTAGGTAAAAAGAGATGTTTGAAATCATTCTGGTCATTGTTATGTTTATCATCGTATTTGCGGCAACCGCATTCGGTTGGTGGTACGAAAATTATGGACCGAATAAGGAGGAAGACGAAAAATCATGATTGTTGTACAGATATTATTATTGGTGCTTGGCTTTGCCATGTTAATTAAAGGTGCTGACTGGTTTGTGGATGGTTCTGCCGGTATAGCCAGACGAATGGGGATCCCCCAGCTTGTAGTAGGACTTACGATTGTTGCTATGGGAACGAGTGCTCCTGAAGCTGCTGTAAGTATTTCTGCTGCATTAAAAGGAACTGCCGATATCGCAATTGGAAACGTAGTAGGAAGTAATATTCTTAATATATTTATTATTCTTGGTATTACGGCTGTGATTTGTAATTTGAAAATACAGAAGTCCACTTTGTGGATTGAAATGCCTTTTATGATTTTGGTAACGGTAATTTTGATTTTACTGGGCCAGACCGGTTCTTATGTTTTCCGTTTGGAAGGCGTTATCCTTTTGGTTCTTTTTGTTGTATATTTGACGTATTTGTTTATTCTCGCAATAAAGAATAAAAACAAGGAACCGGAAGAAGAAAAGGAAACAGAGTCTGATGCGAAATCGATTAAGAAAAAAGTATGGTTTCAGCTTCTTATGATTGTGGTCGGAGGTGTTGTAATCGTACTTGGCAGTAATGTGACCGTTGATGCGGCAACTACAATTGCCAAAACAATCGGTATCAGCGAGCGATTCATCGGTTTGACAATTGTTGCCCTCGGAACCTCACTTCCGGAGCTGGTAACTTCTGTGATTGCGGCACGTAAGGGAAATGCTGATATCGCAATCGGAAACATTGTGGGAAGTAATATTTTTAACATTTTATTTGTCATCGGATTATCTGCGGTGATTACACCGGTTGCATATCCGGCAGCTTTTTTGGCGGATGGTATTATTGCAATTTTGGCAGGTGTGCTTCTGTTCGTTTCAGTATTAAAAGGACGGGAGTTAAAAAGAGTTTGGGGAATTATTTTCCTTGTTGCTTATGCCGGATATTTCGTATATTTATTGTTTTAATGAATTGTCTCCCACTTGCCCAAGAGCTAAGTGGGAGACTGTTTTATAGGCTGTTATTGAATGAAGTAAAAAAGATGAAATGGTGAGACTTATATGATTGGTTATGTTTTAGTGGTAGCAATTATTATATTGCTTTGTATATTGGCTGAAAAATTTTCAGATAAATTTGGCTTGCCGGCATTGATACTGTTTATGTTCATTGGTATGGTGTTTGGTTCAGACGGGCTTTTTGGGATTGAGTTTGACAATTTCTCACTTGCCGAGAATGTTTGTTCCATAGCACTTGTATTCATTATGTTTTATTCAGGGTTTAATACAAAGTGGAGTGCAGCGAAGGGGTATGCCGTTCAGGCCGTCTCCTTATCTACGTTGGGCGTTGTGATGACGGCGCTGATTACGATGATTTTATGCCACTTCCTTTTAAAATTATCCTGGGCGGAAAGCTTTCTGATTGGTGCAGTGCTTTCTTCCACCGATGCGGCGAGTGTGTTTGCCATATTGCGAAAGAAACGTTTGAATCTTAAGGACGGTACTGCGTCCATCCTTGAAGTTGAAAGTGGTAGTAACGATCCGATGTCGTTTATGCTGACAACAATTGCGATCGGGTTCTTTGGAGCGGACCGGTCCGGTTCGGTGTTTCTTCTCGTGGTGTTACAGATGGTAGTTGGTATCTTAGCAGGTATTGCAGCGGCCTTACTTACTCTTTGGATTTCCAAAAAGACAAGATTAATTTCAGAAGGGCTTGATACAATTTTCCTAATCGGAATGGTGTTGTTGTGTTATGGTCTTTCTTCTGTATTGCAGGGTAATGCATATTTGAGTTTGTATCTGTTTGGAATTATTATCGGTAACAGCAGGATTCGCAGCAAGCAGACGCTGATTCCGTTCTTTGACGGAGTTACTTCCCTTTCGCAGATTTTGGTTTTCTTTGTTATCGGTCTTTTAAGTTATCCCAGTCAGATGCCCGGAATTATGTTGATGGCAATTGCGGTTGCGATTTTCCTGACATTGATTGCCAGACCGATTACGGTATTGCTTCTGTTGATTGTGCAAAAATGCTCTTTGCGCCAGTGTGCTTTGATTTCATGGGCAGGACTTCGAGGTGCATCCTCCTGTGTATTTGCGATTATGGCAGTTGCAACGGGGATTACCATGCGTCAGGATTTGTTCCACATTGTTTTCATGACAACCTTGATTTCGGTTGCAATTCAGGGTGGAATGTTGCCTCTCGTTGCGAAAAAATTAAAAATGATTGATGATAATGCCGATGTTACCAAGACGTTCAATGATTATCAGGAAGAGACGTCGCTTCAGTTGATGAGAATGTATATTCCGGAGGATCATGCATGGATTCATCAAAAAATCAAAGATGTTACTATGCCGCATGGTTCTTTGGCGATTATGATAAAAAGAGGCGATGAGAGCATTATTACCAAGGGAGATACAGAGATTTTGCCGCATGATACAGTGATTTTGAGTGTACCTCCTTATATTCCGTCAGAGGATGAGCAGTTACAGGAATTGTTAATTGATAAAAAACATAAATGGTGTAATCAGGCAATCGGAAGTCTTTCCCTGGGAGATGACGAATTGATTGCGTTGATTATCAGGCACGATCAAACCATTATTCCGGACGGAAAAACGGTTATTCACGAAGGTGATACGGTAGTTGTATACAGATAATAGGAGAAGCGGAAACAAATGAAAAAGAAAACAAAAAAAGCAGGAAGGGTAATACGGAATAATTTATATGCATGTCGTTTGTTGTGGAAGTTGTGTCCGAGTCTGGTTGTTCATCAGGCAATAACATGTCTGCTTGGTTATTTTGAGTGGCTGTTTTACAGTGCATTTTTTATGAGATATGTAATTCAGTCATTAGAAACACAACAGGCATTTTCTTCCATTATGGTCTTTTTGGGAATAACGGTTATCGTATTTGCGGCGCTTTCCTTTTATACAAATTATGTAGAGGGAAAAGTTCTTCCGGTGACCAAAGAGATCGTTTACAAAAAGCTGAATCTGATGTTGTATGAGAAATCAGCGAACGTGGAACTGGCATGTTTTGAAGACAATGAATTTTATGATAAGTATACCCTTGCGATAGATAAAGCGACAGAAAATCTGATTGAAACCGTTAAAAACATCTGGGGTGTATTGTTTGGTGTTATCGCTTCTTTGGCATCGTTTGTGTTAATGTTTGAAGTGGATCCCTGGTCGGTATTGTTTATTCTGTTCCCTGTTATCGGTAATTTTGTTTTCAATCAGCAGATTGCAAAGATAGATTTTATCAGAAATAAAGAAATGGCTCCTCATAACCGTAAAATCGCTTATGTGAACCGTGTCATGTACCTTGCTGACTATGCCAAGGAAATTCGGTTAACAAGTGCATTCGGATTGATGAAACGTTACTATCGTGAGGCTATCAGCGGTCTGTGGGAAGTAACCGGAAAATATAAGATTAAGTCAATGATTTTTCATTGGTTTTATGTTATGTTTACGTTCTCGTTTATCTTCGAAGGGTTGTTGATTTATGGTGCCTATAGAACGATTGTGAATCATACAATGGATTTGGCGCAATTGTCTGTTATCACGAGTATGATGGTTTCGACCACCTGGATATTGATTGGTTTTACCGAGAATCTGACAACTGCATTCAAAAAAGGTCTTTTTGTCGACAATCTCCGTACCTTTATGGAGTATGAAGAAAAAATTCCGGAGAATTTGCAGGGTGATGATCCGGGCGATGAAATTAAGAAAATTGAGTTTTGTAATGTTACCTTTTCTTATAAAGACGAGCAGGTCATTCATAACCTGTCTTTTCAATTAGAGGGTGGTAAAACATATGCGTTGGTTGGACACAACGGAGCAGGAAAATCGACCATCATTAAACTTCTGCTTCGCTTTTATGATCCGACGGAAGGCGTGATTTTATTAAACGGTAAAGATATCAGAACATACGAACTGGCTAAATACAGGGCTTTATTTGCGACAGCATTTCAGGATTATCAGATTTTTTCCATGTCGGTTTTGGAGAATGTCCTGATGCATAAGTGTGCTGATGGTGATGAAGAAAAAGCAATTAAGGCGTTACAGCTTGCAGGCGTGTATGATAAAGTTTGCACTCTTCCCCAAGGGATACATACCATTCTGACCAAAGAGTTTGCGGAGGATGGGGCAGTTCTTTCCGGTGGTGAATATCAGAAAATTGTTGTGGCAAGAGCATTGGTTAATCCGTGCCCGGTGAAAATATACGATGAACCATCCAGTGCTCTCGATCCGATTGCAGAATACGAACTGTTCCGCAATATTCTGAAAGCAGGAAAAGATAAAACCATGCTGTTTATTTCGCACCGTTTATCTTCAGTGCAGAAGGCGGATAAGGTTTTCATGCTGGAAAACGGAACCGTTATTGAGTCGGGAACGCACGCACAGCTCCTGCAGATGAAGGGGGCATATCGTGAAATGTATGAGAAACAGGCAGTCAATTACTTAGCAGGAGCGAAGCACGGAGACGGTATTTTTGCCATGGATGAGGAGGTGGAAGCATGAAAAATGTATTAAGTAACCATCTTTTTCTATGGAAATTATGTTTTAAAACGGCGCCGCTTTACATGTTATATTTTATGTATGACGCCTTTCGTTATCAGTTTATTATTTTCATTGAGCATGTGCTCGGGATTTATTATGTGCTTTATTGTGCGGAGCATGGGGAGCCTTTTTGGAAGGTATTTGTTTTCATTGGTGTGATCCTGTTGATTAATGCAATACAGATTATACCGGATGGTCTTTTTATCTATACGTGGTCTAATCGCCAGAAACCAAGACTCTATCAGGCGTTGAAAGAACAAATGTATGAGAAAGCGGCCAAAATGGATTTGGCATGTTACGATAATCCGACGTATTACAATGACTTTGTGCTTGCAGTCGCAGAGGCAGAGACCTCCATTGACCGTTTCCTGACGCTTTTGAATACGATTGTACAGGCGGTAACGGTTGTTGCGACAACGGGAGCTTTCTATATTGCGACAGACTGGGTTGGGATTGTATTTGTTTTTGCGTCTTTCATTATGAATTTTGTGCTTGCGAAGTTTATCAATAAGCTCAACTATAAGGTCCGTCTTGCGGTAAATCCCTTGGAACGTCGCCGTAATTATACCGGAAGAATCTTTTACCTGAAAGATTATGCCAAAGAACTTCGTTTGAATCCGGAAGTCGGGGCAATGCTGAAGGAAGATTTTGAAAAAACCGGAGATGAGATTATTCAGAAGCAGCGCAAAGTGTCGCCGAAGCGCTTTTTGCTGATGTTTGGGCAGCGCTATTGTGCAGGTGATTTCGTGTTAGACGGCTTGTATATTACATATTTGATTTTTCAGGCAGCAGTGTTGCATACAATAGATTACAGCAGTGCGGTGGTATTATTTAACAGAACGGGAAGTTTGCGAAATGCGATGCGTCGCTTTGCGGAGATTCCGGCACAGGCAAATGAGAACAGTCTTTATATTGATAAGATTCGTGCTTTTCTTGCGTATGAGCCTACAATTCAGAATGAGAAAAACTTTGCGGAAAATGTTACCATCCCTGCAGGAGCCGGAGATTTGGTTCTTGATCATGTTTCGTTTCGCTATACGCCGGATGCGCCGGATATTTTAAATGATATCAGCTTGCGTGTTTCACCGGGTGAACGTATCGCTATTGTAGGATATAATGGTGCAGGAAAAACGACACTGGTGAAGCTTTTGATGCGACTTTATGACCCGACAGAGGGCGAAATCAGATATCATGGAGAGACAATTTCCAAATTCAATCCGACAGAGTATCATCGAAGAATCGGTGTTGTGTTCCAGGATTTTAAAATGTTTGGTGCAACACTTGCGGAAAATGTAACATTGGAGGATACGGCCTGGCTTGAAAAGGAAACCCGGGAGAATCTTGTTGTGTTAAAAGGTGAGGTTACGCTTAAGGTTGAGAATGCATTGAAGCACAGCGGTTTTACAGAACGTCTCCGTGAGATGCCGCTAGGCCTTGAAACGCCAATTACAACGGAATTTGACCCAAAAGGTGTGGATTTATCCGGTGGTGAGGCACAGAAGGTTGCAATTGCACGTGCTTTTTATAAGGATGCGGATATTCTGATTATGGATGAACCCTCCAGTGCGCTTGATCCGATTGCTGAGTACCAGTTAAACAAAGCAATGCATGATGCTGCTGAGGGTAAAACAGTCTTTTATATCTCTCACAGATTATCTACGACACGTGATGCGGATCGAATTATTATGCTTGAAAAGGGACGCATTATTGAGTCCGGAACGCACGAGCAGTTACTTGATGCCAATGGAAAATATGCAGCTATGTGGCATGCGCAGGCAGGTAAGTATGCAGATGGAGAAGGGTTAAAATAAATATTATATATCAAAAACAGACAAAAATTGTAAAAATCAGAAAATTCTGGCAATTCGCTTTAATTATTTGAAAAAAGTGTTATAATAGGTATCGTAGACAGGCACGGATTATTGAAATAACCGTGCCTGCAATAATACACTGAAAGACGTGATTAGGGGTGGTTTTGTGGGAAGACTGATTGAAAATTATAACATGGAAAGTTTTTTTCATGTATTGCAAAAACCAATTCATTCTGATGATGAATTGATGAAAAATATAAGGGATGCAATTACCTGCATTGAGGATGACATATCTGTCGGAAAAGTGATTCTTCATTTTTCGGTGCCGCAAACTAAATTACGTGCGCAGATTGAAAATATGTCCGCTACCTTATATCACAGACCGGGACCATGCGGATTTCAACCGGCCACGTTCAGTTTTCGTACGGGTGATGGCGGTACGGTGGTTATCACGTTTTATCCGCGTGGAGAATATCAGTGGAGTGAGGTGGAACTCAGAGATATTCATGTAATAGCGCATCAGATTTTTCTGGTGTTTCGTCTGGAAAATATATCGGGATTATTGAAAACCGCAATCAAAACGGATTTAGCAGTCGGTATTCCAAATGTATCCGGTTTTATGGAATTTGCCGGAATGATTTTTGTCCAAAACAGAATAGACCGCTATAGCGCGATTTATTTTAACATTCATAATTTCAAATATGTGAATAAGATTTTGCCGCATATTCATGCAGATGAGGTGATGAAAATCTATGCAAATCGTCTGGTGCAGGAATTAGATCGGGATGAAATCGTGGCGCGTTTGGGAGGAGATAATTATGTTGCGCTAATTCGCAGCGAGAATACGGAACGCTTTCTCAAACTGATTAGTCACATGGCGATTACATATTATTACGAAGATGAAATCAAGAAGTTTAGCTTTGGTGCAACCATCGGTGCGGCAAAGCTTCATGATATTGAGAATGTGGGCGACATTATGCTTCGCACCAGTATAGCTTATCAGGTTGCAAGACAGCAGGAGAAGAATGAGGTTGTGTATTATAGCAATGATTTTTATAAGGATATTATGCGACAGAAAGAAATCATTGCAGGTTTTCAGCGCGGATTAGAGGCGAAGGAATTTGTGGTACATTACCAGCCTAAGGTAAGAGCTGCAGATAAAAAAATATGTGGTGCAGAGGCTTTGGTACGCTGGAATACGGATGGGAAGCTAATTTATCCCGGAGATTTTATTCCGATTCTGGAAAAAGACGGAAGTGTCTGCAGACTTGACTTTTATGTTCTGGAGCGGACTTGTGAGTTATTGCGTGAATGTATGGAGTCAGGGCTTGCGTTACCCCGAATTTCCATTAACTTTTCAAGAAAACATATCGGAAATCCGGATCTTACCCATGAAATTATTGCTGTTATTGATAAGCATAAGGTTCCGCATGAATTTGTGGAGATTGAATTGACAGAAAGTGAGGATTTTCGTGATTATATTGTTATGGCAAAGTTGATTGATGAATTGAAATCACAGGGAATCAGTACTTCTATCGACGATTTTGGTACCGGTTATTCTTCTTTGAATATGCTGAAAATGACATCCATTGATTTGCTCAAAATAGATAAATCATTTATACCGCTTGAGGAAGACTACCCGAATAAAAAGAAAGATTGTATCATGTTCGAAAACATCGCCAATCTCGCCAAGGCACTCGGATACCAGGTTGTTGTGGAAGGTGTGGAAACGCAGAAACAGTTTGAATATCTGCGTGAGGTTGGTTGCGATATCATTCAGGGATATTATTTTGACAGACCGCTCGAGGTGGAGGCGTTTTTGCAACGTATTGCCCAAGTGGGTTATTAATCCCAAATGCATAAATCGCAGATACAATTTTAGTAAGTTTCCGGGATTAAAAAAGTAACGTTTACAAGAGAAATAAAAAATACGGTGTAGCCTGAGTGGTTACACCGTATTTCTATCTTAATATATAATTTTAAAAAACTTATTTCGCCTGCTCTAAAGCAAGAGTAACGGTTGTGATGTCACAAACCTCTGAAGGTCCGTAGTACTGAATTGCACCGGGATACTTGAAGCATGTTTCAAGAGCCCATTCTTCGCGGTGAGCTTCGAAGTACTTGAAGGGTGCACCATCGAGTTCTACAAGAGCTTTCTTGATAACCGGCTTATCTTCGCCGTGTCTTCTTTCGATGTTCATCATCTTGGTGATAGGCATACCACCTGCAACCCATTCATTAGCAGGAGCAGAAAGGTTGGAAACTTTGGATAAGTATCCGTTGTAGCCGTACTGGATTAACATGAAAGCATTGTATCCAAGTGAGTAGCAGTAGTCTGAATCGAAGTTTGAAGGGAATGCACATCTTCCTTCGTATCCTAAGAAGTGATGAAGTGTGCTGAATTTGCCCTTGTATGTACCTGCAGCTTTTCTTGCAGCTAACTTATCAGCTACAAGTGCAGAGAATAATTTCTCGGATTCGATTAAGGAAACCTGTACGTTTCCGTGAGGATCTCTTTCTAAGAATAACTGCTGCTGGATTGCTTCCGGAAGGATTGCAAATACTTCCATGGATTCTTTGGTTAAGCCTTTTTCGATGAAAGCATATTTGTCTGCCCATGTAGGAAGAGCATTGAACTCGTCAGCCTTGCTTCCGGCAAGAAGCTCGTTGATTTCCTGAATTAATACGGAGAATTCAGGAACGAATTCTACAACACCTTCAGGGATAACTGCGATACCGAAGTTCATTCCCTTAGCAGCTCTTGCTTCTACAGAATCAGCGATGTAATCAGCGATTGCAGAAAGAGACATCTTCTTAGCAGCAACTTCTTCTGAAATTAAGCAGATGTTAGGCTGTGTTTCAAGAGCACATTCCAAAGCTACGTGAGAAGCACTACGTCCCATAACTTTGATGAAGTGCCAGTATTTTTTAGCAGAGTTACAGTCTCTTGCGATGTTACCGATGATTTCGCTGTAAGTTTTGGTAGCGGTATCGAAACCGAAAGAGCATTCGATATCTTCGTTCTTTAAGTCACCGTCGATGGTCTTAGGGCATCCGATTACCTGAACGCCTGTATTGTTAGCTGCAAAATACTCAGCAAGGATACCTGCGTTAGTGTTGGAATCGTCACCACCGATGATTACGATAGCTGTGATGCCGTGTTTTTTACAAACTTCTGCAGCAATAGCAAACTGCTCATTTGTTTCAAGTTTTGTTCTGCCGGAACCGATGATATCGAATCCGCCTGTGTTTCTGAACTGATCTACATACTCATCTGTTAAAACGATGTAGTTATCTTCGATAAGACCGCTAGGGCCGCCCTTGAAGCCGTAAAGCTCGTTTTCTTTGTTGGTTGCCTTTAATGCATCATATAAACCGCAAACAACGTTGTGTCCGCCGGGAGCCTGTCCACCGGAAAGGATAACACCAACAATCTGCTTCTTAGCTTCAGAGGTGTTCTGACCTTTCTGGAAAGTAATCTCCTTCTTACCGTAGGTGTTCGGGAAAAGAGCTTTGATTTTCTCCTGATCAGCTACGCTCTGAGTTTCCTCGCCTTCCTTTACGCAGATGTCTGCGATGCCGTTTCTAAGCATTCCGGGAAGCTTAGGTGTATACTCGTATCTTGCTTTTTGTAATGGTGAAATATTCATACCTATATCTCCTTTATGATTTTATTCAGAACAATTTTAGTATATTTTTTGCAGGATGTCAACGACACCACGCCAAAAGGACGCTATCCGATGACGAATAGCGCCCTGTAAATTTATGCGCAGGGTGCGCAATGACAAATTACCAGCTTACAGGAGTGTGGTCAGGTGTACCGGTGCAGTCGCAACCGGCTTCGGTTGTGCTGCATACGCAAGCGGACTCCGGTGTGTGTGAGGCAACGCGTGCCAGCGTGGTATTATCTACGCATCTGTTTTGCAGACAGGGAAGCGGATTGGGTGCAACTTCATAACGGATGTCTGTTTGGAAGGCGCGAATTGTTTCTTCAATTACTTTGTGGCTTGCCACGTTGCATATATCTTTGTTTACCATATTCTGATAATGGTAAAATGGTGCATCGGAACATAACTCGTGCAAAGGAACGATATCTTCGATCTGTTGTGTGTTTCCGGTTGTGGTTGCGATAATTTTCCGTACATATTCAATGTTAGGACCTAAAATAAGAGGATCCGGGAAACAACCGTCAGGTATTACCTGTTGCCATTCTTTTCCTTCGTATTTAAGAAGCATATCTTTTGCTTTGTGAAGGTGTGCGATTTCCTGCAGGAGACATTCTTCCCAGATGCGACGGATGCGCAGATCACATTCGGAAATCATACAGGAATAATACAGATAACACTCCGTATATTCATGCATCAGCCAGTCTTCCAAGAAGGTTGCAGCAGTATCCTTAAGGCTTTCATATTGTGTTACGTGTTCTTCTTCGATCATACCGATTTCCTGATAGAGCCTGCGTCCCAGATCAGATTTGCAGTAAAACGGTGCAATGTTCATATAGTAATTCATCGTCTGTTGTTCCGCAGCTGTGATGATACCGATATGAAGCTTGGTCAGAGTGCTGTTGGTGCAGTTATTAATATAAGGATAGATGGAATCCACCGGGTGTCTGTGCTCGGAAATGGTCGGTCTTGCAGGCGTGATTTCCGTGTAACCGCCAACATAAAGTTTGGGATCCAAATTATATTCATATCCTAAAAGATTGCCGTAGCGGTACAAATGGTCAAAATCTTCCAGAAGTGCGAAATTAAGGGCATTTTTTACGGTACAGTTGGTTTCTTTTTTTGCCATGACCGCAGTTAAATCCACGGCAAGCTGTTCATAGGCAATGGTGGTTTCAAGCACATTTTCGTCCCTGGGTTTCAAACAGGAAATGCGTTTTTGCTGCTGTTGTTCAACGCGTCGCACAATTGCCAGTTCACGACGAAGGTCGTTGTCTGTGCATCTGCGGGAAAAATTGCGTAAGAACCATTGTGCTTCGAATTCCGTACCATTCATAAGAATGATACGTGTTTTGGTGTAAGGATTGGTCTCCATTTTATGATAGCTTCCGGGATAAAGCATTTTCCAGTCCATGAACGTTTTTTCAATGGGCATGGGTCTTTCCTCAAAAGGATTGAAAGATTTATGGTTATTCATAATAATCTCCAACGTGATTTATTGTTATTGTATGCAACAGGATTCTCTTATGACACGATTGATAAACAGAAAAGAAAATACTCCTCTTTAAGAAAAATAATCTTAAAAAAATAACTAAAACGAACGATATAGTATAAAAAAGGATGATACTATGCCTGATATCAATATACTTCGCAAAGAACTCTGCATGAAATCGTACCAAAGAAGGTCGCAGAGTCAGCGGATTGGGAGGGTTTTTGTAATGGGATTGACGCTTGTGTCAAAAAGTGGTAATGTGCATTTTAGAATTTGGTTTTTTTGTATTACGGTCTTTTGTCTGTGTTTTTTGGGGATGACCCAAAACGTATCGGCACAAGGTCTTTTGCCGGAAAATCGTGACGGTGCATGGCAGGGGATGCGTTGCGAAGCGGAAGGATTTACTGCACCGGCGATGCTTGTGGATGCAAGTCGCGCAACTTTTAGCACTGCGAAAGAGGGAAATGAATTTTTGATTTCTTCTGAGGATGGAATCCGTGGTATTTATATTGAATTTGACCGTGTTCCTGAGGTATGGGAGTTTACGGATCTTGATGCAAGGCAGCGTTATTGGTGCGGACAGAATGCATTCCTGCATGAATGGACGGATTTGTGTGAACTGACAGGCGGTTTTCCTAAGAATATAAGGCTTACTTTTCCGGAAGGAACTGTGATTGCTGATATTTATGCTTTTGGGACGGAGGAATATCCGGAATATGTCCAGCAATGGGAACCGCCCTGTAGCGAAGCGGATATTTTGTTGGTTTCATCGCATTCGGATGATGAGCAGCTTTTTTTTGCCGGATTATTACCTTTGTATGCGGGTGAAAAGAAGATGGCCGTCCAGGTTGCATATGTTGTACAGCATTTTGAAGCGAACGGCGTTTTGGATCATACCAGACCGCATGAGCAGCTTGACGGGTTGTGGACAGTCGGCGTCAGAAATTATCCGGTCATGTCAGAGTTCCCGGATTTGTATGCGCAATCGAAAAATCCTAAGATTGCACTTGCCGATGCTGTGCGCGTATATGAAAATGCGGGGATAACATATGAGGATGTGAAAAGATATCTTGTGACGTGCATCAGACGTTTTCAGCCGCAGGTGGTGATTTCGCATGATTTTAACGGAGAATACGGACACGGAACACACGTGCTCTGTGCGACAGCTTTGCAGGAAGCCGTGCAGGAGGCCGCAGATGAAACGTATGACCTGTCAAGTGTTCGGGAATACGGAACTTTTAACATCAGCAAAGCATATTCGCATCTGTATAAAGAAAATCCGATTTCCATGAATTACGATTTACCGCTGCAGGCTTTTGGTCAAAAAACAGCCTTTGAGGTGACACAGGATGGTTTTGCCTGTCACAAAAGCCAGCATTGGACCTGGTTTTATGATTGGATTTACGGAACAGACGGAAAGCCGGTTATGCAGGCATCCGATATCCAAACCTATTCACCCTGTGAGTTCGGTTTGTATTATACGACAGTCGGACCGGATGTTACAGGCGGCGATTTTATGGAAAATATCGTTCCGTATGCCGAGCAGAAAGCGGCATTGGAGAAGAGGCATCAGGCTGTGGAGGAATGGTTTGCCTCACAGCGAGCCCTTGCTTTGGAACGTAAAAATATACTTTTGAAAAATGAGGTGGAATAAATGGAGGAAATAACAGTAATTATTCCGGCCTATAAGCCGGATGAAAAGATGCTGACTACATTGCGTGAATTGGCAGCGGCCGGATTTGATGACATTCTTGTGGTGAATGACGGAAGTGGTGAAGAATTCGACACATTGTTTGAGGAAGTGAAGAACATTCCGGAGTGTACCTTGCTGGTACATGAAAAAAACAAAGGAAAAGGTGCTGCACTTAAAACGGCGTTTGCTTTTTTTATGGAGCAGCGTCCGACGCGGAATTGTGTGGTGACTGCTGATGCTGACGGTCAGCATTTGACGAAGGATATTCTGGCTGTTGCCCAAACCTGTGTCAAAGAGGAGAAGATTGTGTTTGGTGTGCGGGATTTCAGTCATCCCAGCGTATTGCCCAGAAGCCGTTTCGGGAATCGCGCCACCTGTCTTACATTTATGCTCTTTTTCGGCATGAAATTAAAGGATACGCAAACCGGTCTGCGGGCATTTCCGCGTAAATATCTGCAGGATATTATGCAGGCCAAAGGAGAGCGTTACGAGTATGAGACGAATGTGATTTTTATGATGAACAAAAAGAGCATGCCGCTTGAACAGGTAGGCATTGATACTGTTTATATTGATGACAATAAATCATCACATTTCAGACCGATTGTGGACAGTATTAAAATATATGCGCTCATCATTAAATATCTCTTGAGTTCGGTGGCATCCGCCATTATTGACGAGGGCGCGTTCTTTTTATTCAAGCATTTGACATTTCTTGCCTGTTTGCCGCTCCCGCTTACTTTTACGGCTGCAATTCTTGCAAGAATTGTTTCTTCGCTGGCTAATTTTGCAATCAATGCCAAAGTGGTATTCGGAGAGAAACCGTCGGTATCCTCCTTGGTTAAATACTATATTCTTGCGGCAGTTCAGATTTCATTGTCTGCTGTAATTGTTTTTGGAATTGAGAAGTTATTACATATTGAAGCGCCGATTCTGTCAACACTGGTAAAAGCTGTAGTGGATACGGTTTTGTTTTTCTTCAGTTTCAGGATTCAGCATAAATGGGTTTATAATCAAAAGGGGAAAAAGGAAGCGTGAAAAGAAGATTAAACTTTAGAGGCGTCTATGTTATTTATGTAGGTGTTTTGCTTATTTTGTGTATTGCAATGCTTCTTTATGTTCACGTTCTGTTGCGAAAATATGAGTCATTCAGGCCGGAGCGTTATGTGCAGGAAGCGATGGATGGTTTGTGTGAGCAGGCTGCCGGCAATACTCTGCATATCGCTTATGCCCTGCCGGGAGCCGATCCCTCACAGTGGGAGGCCGGCGTGGCATTGTGGGATGCATATGAAAAGCAGTATGGGAAAGTACTTGAGATTAAGCAGAGAAAAAGTACGCCGGAAGAACTTACGTATGAGATTACAGATGGGGATTTTGCACTTGCCAGGGTAGTATTGCGCCCCAAAAAGGAACCATACACCAGATTGATTATTTTGCAGTTTCAGGAATGGGAGATTGCTTCTGTTGAACCGATTTTTGAACCGCACACATACGAAATATCGCTTCCGACGGGGTATGAAATTATGCTCAACGGTCAAAAAGCCGAACCGGTTGATGCCCCAAAGGATGGCGGAACATTAACGTATCGTTTTGAAAATCTATATCTGAAGCCGGAGGTTTCAATCACCAATCCTAAGGGAGAGGAAGTTTTGGTAAGTGTCAGCACGGAACAAATTGTTGCTTCCTTTTATGCATATCGTTTTCAGATGCCCGGACAGATTAAGGTGTGGCAGGATGACAAAATATTAGAAGGAAGTGTCAGTCCGGATGGAGCGGTTACCTATGAGATTCATGAAGGGATAAAACCTGAAATACGCCTTGAGGATTTATACGGTAATCAAATCATGTATGACGCAAACAGGGAAGTACCGTTGTATTTCAAAAGATTGTGTACAGACAGCACATTTGACGTAGCGGTAAACGGAATGAAGGTTCCTTCGGAATATGTAATCCTTCGGGAAAATCCGGATTATCGCCCGCTTGCCGATTATGTGGATGAACTTCCCGCGTTGGCGGAATATGAGATTGCTGTGCTGGAAGAAAATCCGGAAATTCTTGTTACGGACAGAGAAGGTATCCCTGTCACGTTGCGCCGTGGGGAGCTGCAGGAGGATCTTTTGGCGATGCCGGAAGGGTTAGAGGAAATGCCGCAGGATATTGCGCAGGAAGTAGATGTGCTTGAGAATGCCAAGGCTTGGAGTCTTTTCATGTCAAAAGATATGACGTTTGCGGGTATGTCACCAATTTTACTGAAGGATTCCTATCAATATGATGTTGCAAAAAAATATGCAACAGGCGTTGATATTACTTTTATCAGCGCGCATACATTGAAAAATCCGCCGTTTTCAGGAGAAAAGGTTACGAACTATATACGTATTGCACCAAACTGTTTCTCGATTGATGTAAGTCTTATGAAGCATATGTTAATAGGTGCGGGAAAACCTGTAGATGATGCGATGAATGACCGGTTCTATTATGTGAAGTACGATGATACGGAAGATGGTGTTTTCAATCCGGAATGGAAACTTGTGAGCATGAAGGAGATTGTGGAAAATGAAAGATAAGCAGGGAAAGCAGAAAAGTGCAACCGGCGTGGGAACGATTCTTCTTCGCATTCTTTTGATGACGGGTACTGCGGTTGTAATGTTGGTTCTGACCTTATTTTTGATATTAAAAATGCTGAGTTCGGATGCTTATCCGAATGTTCAGTCTACTTTTGTCACGACACTTCTTGAAACAGGACAACTTAAGTTTCTTGCCTCTGTATTTTTGTCGGAGGAGGAGCTTACGGAGATTGTAAATGCGAATTCCATGAAAGAGTTACAGGCTGATGTTGATGAGAATTTAATCAGACCGGGTGAGTTTTCACAAAGTGGAATGCAAACCGGAGAGGGCCCTGTAAATGAGGAAGAAATTGAAGTGATAGAAGTTGCGGGAACAACGTATACAGGAACCATGATGATTGTAAAAGATCCCTCCCGTATCAGTCTTGCAACAATTTATCCCTGGCGTGAAATCGGAGTAACCCTGGATGAACTTGTAACGCAGAATGATGCAGTCGGAGGTATTAACGGAGGTCTTTATCGATCCGATAACAATACAGGAGGACGTCCCCTCGGGGTTATTGTCTCAAACGGTGAGATACAGTATAACCGTCCAAATGACTGCAGAGGTCTGGTTCTTGTCGGTTTTACAAGAGATGATATTCTTCAGATTATAGATATAGACGGTTTGTCACCGGAGGACGTGGAGGCGCTTGTGGAGAGTCGCAGGATACGTGATGCGGTAACATTTCAGGAAGAGGCGAGTGACGCTAACAACCATTTTGTTTCGCTGATTATCAATGGTGAGGCACGTCAGATGAATGGTGCCGGAAGTGGGCTGAATCCGAGAACGGCAATCGGGCAAAGGGCAGACGGGGCAGTACTTTTATTTGTTACGGATGGTAGAGGCAAATCCGGTCATCTTGGAGCTTCAAGCGCAGATTTAATCGCGGTAATGCAGGAGTATGAGGCAGTCAACGCCGCAAATCTGGACGGAGGGAGTTCTTCATGTATGTACTATAACGGAGAATATTTGATGGAGAGTGTGACATTTTATTATGCAAATTCTTCTTGGAGGTTACCCGCAGGTTTTATTATCAAATAAAAAGGAGATTTATGTTTAAGCAGAACGAAGACATACGTAATCACAGTTTCGGTGTGCGATTCTGGGGATTACTTACCGCTGTTTGTTTCTCATTTGGTTTACTATGTTTTATCCTGTTTTCCCAGGCATCCAAAAGCACGGATGAGAAGGAAAAATATATCGCGCAGTTAGAACAGGACATTCGCTGTTCGAATGAGTTGCATGCGAAGGCGATGGCTGCTGCATCCGATGAATTGTACGATTTGGGAAAAAGAAACGATGCTCTTTATGTATTAAAAGATGTAATGAATGCGAGTGAAGACGGCATGATGCCGTATTCATCTGAGGTACGTTATGCGCTTACACAGGCGTTAGGTGTTTATGCATCGGATGTGTCATATGTGCCGCTTAAGAACAGCGTACTGGAGCATGCGGCAGTGTCAATGTCCTTATCGGAAGAACGAACCAGATTCTATTTATATGATGAGGCAGGCAATTATCTTTTTATGGACAGTACCACAATGTCTGAGATTGCTGTGATTGATGATGTGGCACAGGGGGCTAAGCCCATCTGGATTGGCGAAAGTCTTTTTTACATTGACAGGGATAATGATATAGCGGTGTGTAGCGAGGAAGGAAGCAAGCTTCTTGTGGAAGAAGGAGATTATGCGTACCTTAGCTATGCGATTGACCGTAATCTTTATGCGTATGCGTATCGTGAGGTATCGGTAATCAGTCCGAAGGACGGACGTGTGTTGAAGCGTTTTGTGACGCCGCAATTAAACAGTCTTATGGAAGTGGATGATATCTATCTGACAACGGAGCGGATTTTTATTCTTGCTCATTCGGCAGCGGAAACCCAGTTGCTCGAATATACACCCGAGGGCGAATTCGTAGGACGCCGCAGTCTTTCAGACATCGAGCCGGGCAAACATTTGGCAGATGGTGCATTGCTTTATTATCTGACTCCGTATCAGCAAATTAACAGTCAGCTGGTCTGTTATGATATGCTAAAAGGAGAGGAAGTGTGGCGTTCTACGTTTGTTTTGCCGGAAATTCGCACCATGTTTATACATTCGGAAAATGCTCAAAAGAGTCTCTTTCTGGCAAACGCTACGACCTGTCTGGCATTTGGCGAGTCAGGGGAGTGCATATTTGAAGAAAACTATAATGCCGAAATTCTTATGGTAGAAGATAAGCGAGGTAAAGATTATGTAAGAGTAATGCTGGATGATAATACGTATCGCTTGATTTCAACAGTGGACTGGGAAAGTACGCGGCATACTTTTTTTGATAAGCAGCCGGAAAACGAGGCAACGGCAGTGGTTTTAACGGCAGAATATGCTTTTGTATGTTTTGAAGGACAAAAAGAACTGTATTGTTACGGTGTTTCCCGTAATTTGCAGCAGCAATACAAAGAAGATGCGCCGGAAGGCATCGTAAACAGACGGGGTACTTTGCAGATGGTTTGCAATGACAATGGCGCAGAACGTGAATATATTCTGTATGATTTTGAAACCGGAGAAGAGCGTGCCAGATTGCAGGGAGAGTATCGTTCGTTTGCATTTGTGGAAGATGGGGCGAAATATTTTCTGTTATACGGTTCTACATTAGATGTATGTTCCGTGGAAGATGCAAGTGTGGTATATTCCTTTGAAAATGCGACATCACCGCTCTTTTCATCGGAGTATGACGCGGTGTATTTGCCCAAAAACGAGAATGGCGTGTATAATCTGGTTACGGGAGAAAAAGTTGGCACTATGATGAACAAAGCTGATGCCAAAACGCTGAATCTTGTGCTGGGAAATCGTGGCAATACATATGCGTTGATTTCAGAGAATCTGGATAATGTATTCCTCTATCGAACCAAGAATGGAGAACTGATTGCGCAGGAATCCATTTCAATGCTACATGCAAAAGATGTATTTTTCAGCGGGGACGGCAGGATTTTGTGTGTGCTGAATGATGCGGATGTATTGGAACTTTATGATGGTACAACTTTGAAAAAGCGTAATACATTATTTGAACTGGACAACCCCGGAAACAAAGCTGATATGTGGTATGAAACGGCAATACAGGCATATGTGCTTGATACGCAGGGAAGAGATTATATCCTTGATACAACGCTTACACCGATTGCAGATATGAAAGGAATGACTGCTTTTTATCGTAAAGAAACTTCTTTTCTGCTTGAGGAGATGGGCTATAGATATGTTCCGTTTCTTCCGTATGAACGATTGGTTGAGATGGGGCAGCATATTATTTTAGAGTATGAACCTGAAGATGAAATTCATATGAAATATCCTTTATAAGAGAAAAAGAACCCCTCGTTCGTGTTTTTAGATGAAAATGGACACGAATGAGGGGTATTTATTTATCTTTTGTTCCTGTTAAAAGGACCGCATTTTATAAGTTGAAATATCTGTCAAATTCAGCAGGGTGAGGAATCTTGGACAATTCACTGCATTCCTTGCGTTTGAGCTTGATGAAATTTTGAATCAGGTGCTCAGGGAATACGCCGCCGGCTGTTAAATAGTCATGGTCAGCTTCGAGAGCATCAAGTGCATCCTCCAAACGAGTAGGAAGGGAAGATAATTTGGCCTTTTCTTCATCTGAGAGAGAGTAAAGGTTCATATCGTAAGGTCCCCAGCCGTTTGCATGCGGATCAATCTTATTTTTGATACCGTCAAGACCTGCCATCAGGATTGCGGCATAGCAAAGATAAGGGTTGCAGGTAGCATCGGGATTACGTAATTCGAAACGCCTTAATTCCGGTGTTTTGGCATAGGCGGGAATTCTGATTACCGCACTGCGGTTCGAAGTTGCATAACCAACCGTTACAGGAGCTTCAAAACCGGGTACCAGACGCTTGAAGGAGTTGGTGCTCGGATTTGTGATAGCACAAAGGGATGCGATGTGTTTCAAAAGTCCACCCATGAAATAGTGTGCTTCCTGACTCAAATGTGAATAACCGTTATCATCGGAGAAGACAGGTTTTCCGTCTTTGAGAAGAAGCATATGTACATGCATACCGTTACCGGCTTCATTATATACGGGCTTAGGCATGAACGTTGCTACCTTTCCGTACTTCAGTGCTGTGTTGTGGATGATGTACTTAATCATCATGGTGTTGTCTGCCATTTTGGACATCTGACCAAGCATGGGTTCGATTTCAAACTGGCCGGCAGCTCCTACCTCGGGATGATGATATTTAATGGGAATGCCTGCTTTCTGCATCTCCAGACACATCTCGGAACGGCATTCATAAGAGGTATCAAGCGGTTTTGCCACATGATAAGCTTTCTGGTGAGGAACGATGCGGCCGAGTCCCTCACAATCACTGTTCCAGTATGCCTGTGAAGCATCCAGGGAAAGTGAGATCTGTGCCGGTTCCACGGACCAGTCAACATTATCAAATAAATGGAATTCAAATTCCGGAAGAATGAGCATGGTATCTGCAATTCCGGATTCCTGCATATAATTTTCTGCAGCCTGTACAATGTTTCGCGGATACTGGTCAAGCGGACGGTTATTGGGATAATCAATAATCATCGCGTTACCTGTAATGGACAAGGTCGGAATACTGCAGAACGGATCAATAATTGCTGTATCAAGATCCGGAATAAAGACCATGTCACTCTTTTCTACAACGGCATATCCATAGTTGGATGCATCGAATCCGATACCGTCACGGATGGTTTCCTCAGAGAACTGCTCTGCCGGAATTGTTACATGGCGGTATTGTCCGTTGATATCCACAATCTTGAAATCAATCATCTGAATATCATTATCCTGAATCATCTGAATCAAATCTGTTACGCTTCTTTTCATGGTTTGTAACCTCCCTGTTTTTTTTGCGTACTTCCTATGTAAATAGAATAAAAAAAAATGCGTCAAATTGCAACTAAAAAACGTCTTATTACAACAAGTTCCAACAAACTAAATAATTTAAAAAATTAAATTATAGTAATTAAGCTAAAAAAATTTAGAAAAAATATTGACAATAAAAAAAGAATACAGTAGAATTACCAACGAAATATTTAACTAAAAATATTTAATCGAAGGAGAACAAAGAAATGACATTTGATAAGGTAAAAGAAATTATTATGGAAACATTACACACAAGCCAGGAGAAGATTACATTGGAAGCATCCATTATGGATGACCTTGGTGCAGATTCCTTAGATGCTATGGAATTGAACATGGCACTTGAGGAAGCGTTTGATATTACCATTGCAGAGGAAGCGCTCGTGAACTTCAAAACGGTAAAGGATGTTGTTGATTACATCGATGCCAACAAATAAGAAAGGCAGAGCGAAGTTATGCAGATGAAAGATGTATATGACCTGCTTACACGCTTTGAGCAGAGCAATTTAAGTGAACTTAGTTTAGAGATGGAAGGGGTATCCTTTCACGGAAAAAAAGGCGGCAGCATGACAGTAACTGATAATGTTGTTTCTGCACAAACGGCAGGCAGCGAACTGCATTTGCAAAAGTGTGCCGAAAGTACAGAAAAAGCAAATGCTGATATGAGGGAAGATTCTTCTTCCACAGAAGGTTATGTTGCGGTTACCGCACAGATTGCAGGTACTTTTTACCGTGCCCCGTCACCGGATGAAGAGCCTTTTGTTAAGGTTGGACAGACCGTAAAAAAAGGTGAGACGCTCGGTTTGATGGAAGCGATGAAAATGATGAGCAACGTAGTTGCGCCGGCAGATGGTACGATTAAGGAGATTCCCGTCGAAAATGCGACGTTGGTATCTTTCGGTGCGCCTTTGTTTTACATAGGATAGGCGTGTCGGAAAAGACAGCAGAGAAACGCGACGGTCTCCCCCCCAATGGGCCGTCGTCTGCTGCTTTAAATAGTGAGAGAAGTAAAGAGAGGAAAACATAGATGTTTCAGAGAGTGTTGGTGGCAAACCGAGGAGAGATTGCGCTTCGAATCATTCGCTGTCTGCGTGAGATGGAGATTGAGAGCGTACTGATTTATTCAGAGGCGGATAAGGAGTCACTTCCGGTTAAAATTGCAACAATTCCGGTTTGTATCGGTCCGGCGAATGCGAAGGAAAGTTACTTAAATCAGGATTTGATTCTTGACATTGCAGTTAAAACAGGATGTGAAGCAATTCATCCGGGGTACGGTTTCCTTTCGGAAAATGCCGAGTTTGCGGCAAAATGTGAAAAAATGGGAATCTGTTTTATCGGTCCCTCAGCAGAAATAATCCGTCGTATGGGCGATAAAATGGAAGCACGTAAATTGATGATGGAACATAATGTTCCGGTTGTGCCGGGGTCAAAGGAAGTGTGTGAAAGCCTTGCCGCGGCAAAGGAACTTGCAGATAGAATCGGCTACCCTGTTCTGCTCAAAGCAGTGGCGGGGGGCGGCGGACGCGGTATGAGGCGTGTGTATGAGCCTGCGGAGTTTGAGCAGGCATACCGGAGCGCGTCCATGGAAGCCAAGACGGCTTTCGGAAATGGGGATATGTATCTTGAAAAATTGATTTTAAATCCCCATCATATAGAGTTTCAGATTCTTGCGGATAAAGCGGGAAATACCATTTATCTGGGAGAAAGAGATTGTTCAATCCAACGCAGAAATCAAAAAATGATTGAAGAATCCCCTTCTAAAATATTGAATCGCGAAATGCGCCGTGAAATGGGCGAGGTTGCGGTCAGAGCCGCAAAAGCGGCAGGATATTTCAGTGCCGGGACAATTGAGTTTGTGGTTGACGGAGAGGGAAACTACTATTTTATTGAAATGAATACAAGAATCCAGGTGGAACATCCGGTGACGGAGATGGTAACGGGGATTGATCTGGTGCGTGAACAGATTAAGATTGCGGCCGGCATGAATCTTTCTCTTTCCCAGGAGGATGTTGTACTGAGCGGTCATGCCATAGAGTGTCGCATTAATGCGGAAAATCCGAAGATGGAATTTATGCCTTCGCCCGGCAGAATTGACTTTTTGCATTTCCCGGGCGGAAAAGGGGTGCGTGTGGAAAGTGCAATCTATGACGGCTATGAAATCAGTCCATTTTATGATTCCATGATTGCCAAAATTATTGTACATGGAGATAACCGTCTTGAAGCAATCCGTAAAATGCGCTGTGCACTTGAGGAAATGATTATAGGCGGAATTGAAACGAACGACAAATTTCAATACCTGATTCTGTTTCATCCGGAATTTATTAAAGGCAGATATGATACAGGGTTTATAGAGAAAAATCTGGAAGAACTGCTGGAATGGGGCAAAGATTATGAGTAAGCTTTTTGATGACAGAAGAAGACAGATGTTTCAGTTAAAAGAATTGCGTGCGCGCAAAGGTGTAGCGGCATCGGAGGGGACTTTTACCTGCCCGGTCTGCAATAAGGAGCATGAGAAAGTATATCTTGCAGAGCATTTTTATGTGTGTGATGCCTGTGACTATCATTTTCCGATATCTGCGCGTCGCAGGGTAAAACAGCTGGTGGACCGGAAAACATTCCGCGAACATACGGGAAAGCTTTTGAGCAGCGACCCGATTGCATTCCCGGGGTACGAACAGAAGCTGGAAGTGAATCGTGAAAAAACCGGTAACAGTGATGCAATTGTAACCGGTGTGGGAAATATAGACGGAAATAAGACGATGCTGATTGTATTGGATTCTACTTTCATGATGGGAAGTATGGGATGCGTTGTGGGAGAAGAATTTACCAGAGCTGTAGAGTATGCGATGAAACACAGCCTTCCGGTTGTTTGTGTATCCGCAAGCGGTGGAGCGCGTATGCAGGAAGGGATGTTTTCACTGATGCAGATGGCAAAGACATCTGCGGCAATTGAAAAGTTCTCGGCAATGGGCGGTTTTTATCTTTCTGTTTTAACACATCCGACCATGGGTGGTGTCAGTGCGAGTTTTGCCATGCTCGGAGATGTGATTCTTGCAGAACCCGGAGCTCTTATCGGGTTTGCCGGACCGCGTGTGATTGAGCAGACAATCCATGAAAAACTTCCGGGCGGATTTCAGCGCTCCGAATTCCAGGTGGAACATGGCTTTGTAGACAGCATTGTGAGCAGAAAGAATTTGAAGAAGACAATCGGTATGCTGCTTTTGATGCATACACGTATGAAGAGGTAGTGCGAATGGGAAAAAGGATTTCAGCATATGAGAA
Source organism: Lachnospiraceae bacterium (assembly GCA_045530835.1). Taxonomy (GTDB): domain Bacteria; phylum Bacillota; class Clostridia; order Lachnospirales; family Lachnospiraceae; genus UBA3766. The sequence continues at coordinate 44,621 of JAZSCW010000096.1, forward strand.
GGTCCGGATTGCGAGGGATACCAATCGCCCTAAGACCGAGGACTTTATCAAAGCGCTTTTTGATGATTTTATAGAACTTCGTGGTGACCGTCTCGGGAAAGAGGATAGTGGAATCATTGGCGGAATTGCATGGTATCACGGACGCTGTGTTACGGTAATCGGACATCGTAAAGGGCGTTCGATGGAAGAAAATGTAAAATATAATTTCGGAATGCCGGAGCCTGAAGGGTATCGCAAAGCACTGCGTCTGATGAAACAGGCAGAAAAATTCGGTCGTCCGATTATTACTTTTATTGATACGCCGGGAGCATATCCGGGTTTGGAAGCAGAGGAGCATGGTCAGAGTATTGCGATTGCACAGGCGATTGCAGGAATGAGTTCCCTGAAGGTTCCCGTGATTGCAATTATAACGGGCGAGGGAAATTCCGGCGGAGCTTTGGCAATTGCAGTTGCAAACAGCGTTCTGATGTTTGAGCATGCTGTTTATTCGATTCTTTCACCCGAAGGATTTGCATCAATTTTATACAAAGATGCTTCACAAAGTGCAAATGCCTGTGAAGCAATGAAAATGACAGCGGCGGATTTGTATGAGTTTGGTATGATTGATAAAATCATCAAAGAGCCTGCGGCAGGCATTCAGTCCGACTGGGCAGCTGCTTTCAAAGAAACGGACCGTGTGCTTCGGCGTGAACTTCAAAAGTATGATTCTTTTACGCCTGTTGCATTGGCAGGACACAGATATCAAAAATTCAGAAGAATGGATGAAAAAAATATTGCCGGTGTTTAGAAAGGGCAATAAGCCCTCAAAGGAAAACACATAAGATACAGATAGGAGATAGAGAATGAAAGGGATACAGATTGTAGCCACAGGAAGTGCAGTGCCGGGAAAAATAATGACCAATGATGACTGGGCTAAACTTGTGGATACCAATGACGAATGGATTAGTACCCGCACCGGAATCAAGGAACGTCATATGTGTGAAAATGAACTCAATTTTGATTTAGGTCTTGCTGCAGCAAAACAGGCGTTGGAACGTTCCAGGATTGATAAGAATGAAATAGCGTTTCTGATTGTGGCAACTTTTTCGCCGGATTATGCAACTCCTTCTCAGGCATGTATGATTCATGAAGCACTGGAATTGCCGGCTCATGTTGCGGCATTCGATATCAATGCGGCATGTTCGGGTTTCCTGTTTGCATTAAAGAGTGCTGCTGCGTTGCTTGCGCAGGATGATAAAAAATATGCGTTGATTGTCGGAAGCGAAAAAATATCTGCGAAACTGGATAAAACAGATCGCAGTACCTGTGTGCTTTTTGGAGACGGCGCAGGTGCGGCAGTGATTAGGACAGACGAAAATGCAGTCTGGGCAGCAGATTGGGGAAGCTTTGGAAATAAGGCAGGATTATATTGCTCTTATGACAGAGAAGATCCTTATGTACATATGGATGGACAGAGCGTTTTCAAAAGTGCGGTTCGCACGATGACGGAATGTGCCGGAACTGTTTTGAAGCAGGCAGGGTTGACTCTGGATGAAATCCCGTATGTGGTATGTCATCAGGCGAATGAGAGAATTATCAGAAGTGTTATGAAGCATTTGGACGGCAGGGAAGAACAGTTTTTCGTGAATATTGCCAAATACGGAAATACATCGGCAGCAAGTATTCCGATTGCCTTAAATGAGTTGAAGGAGAGCGGAAAGGTGAAGGCAGGAGACCGTGTTCTTTGCGTGGCATTCGGGGCCGGATTTACCTATGGCGGTATTGTGGTGACCTTTTAGTTAAAGTGAGGAGAATAACAATGAAAAAAGAGATGAGATTAGATATCAGATTGGGAATCAAGTACCCGATTATACAGGGTGGAATGGCAAATATTGCTGACGGAGCATTTGCGGCAGCAGTTTCAAATGCAGGCGGACTTGGTTTGATAGCCACCGGCGGGCTTTCTGTGGAGCGACTTGAAGAAGAGATTGAAAAATGCAGAAAATTGACCCAAAATCCGTTTGGTGTAAATCTTATGCTGATGCATCCGCAGGCTTCGGAGATTGCAGATTTACTTGCTGCAAAAAAAGTTGACGTTATAACCACCGGTGCCGGAAATCCTTCAAGACACATGGAAATGTGGAAAGAAGCCGGAAGTCTTGTAATGCCCGTAGTTCCGAGTGTATCCATTGCCAAACGTCTTGCGGATAAAGGTGCTGATTACATCATTGCAGAAGGCACCGAAAGCGGCGGTCATGTCGGTGAAATGACTACAATGGCTTTGATTCCGCAGGTTGTGGATGCTGTAGAAGTTCCTGTTATTGCAGCAGGCGGTATTGCAGATGCAAGACAGCTTCTCGCAGCGTTTTGTCTGGGTGCAGCAGGCGTACAGGTAGGAACCTGCCTTTTGACAAGCCATGAGTGTCCGATTCATGAAAACTATAAAAATGCAATTCTTGCTTCAAAAGATAACGATACCATTGTTACCGGACGTATTGCAGGAACGCCCGTGAGAATTCTGAAAAACACCATGGCTCGCGAATATGTGAAAAAGGAACGCGAAGGTGCGGACAAGATGGAACTGGAGCATTATACACTCGGTTCATTGCGTAAGGCTGTTTATGACGGTGACACGGAGAACGGTTCTTTGATGGCCGGCCAGGTTTCGGGTCAGATATCCGCAATAAAGAGTGTGGAAGAGATTCTTGCGGATTTATATGAGGAACGTTTCGGTGTGCTTAAAGAAGTAAACGAGTTTCTTGCATAGTGTAGAGGAGGAAAACATGAAGACAGCATTTTTGTTTGCCGGTCAGGGAAGTCAGTGTCAGGGAATGGGAAAAGACCTGTATGAAAAATACCCGGCTTTTGCAGAGGTGATTGATGGAGCTGAACTGGATTTTGATTTAAAAAAAATGATGTTTGAAGCGGAACCGGAAGAATTGTCGCTTACCGTGAATACGCAACCTTGTATGGCAGCATTTGCTGCGGGTGTCCTTGCAGTGATGAAGGACGCCGGCATCACTCCGGATTATGTGGCGGGCTTAAGTCTTGGCGAGTATAGCGCATTATACAGTGCAGGTGTATTTGACTTGAAAGCATTTCTTGCGCTGGTGGCATTCCGGGGTAAAGTCATGAATAAGGCAGCACAGGGAATGGAATGTCGCATGAGTGCTGTAATGGGCATGGAAAAAGAGCTTCTTGCAAAAATATGTGACGAAGTATCCGCAAAGGGAGAGGAATATTACGTAACCGTATCTAACTATAATTGCACGGGTCAGTATGTAATCTGCGGAAAACTGTCCGGTGTTACCGAAGTCGAGGAATTATGTCGCAATCAGGGTGTGAAAAGAATAATTCCTTTAAAAGTAAGCGGGCCGTTCCACACCAAATATATGGAACCGGCGGCTAAGGAATTGGAAAATTATTTTACAAAAGTGAAATTTGGTGAAATGAAGTATCCGGTTATTTTTAATACAACGGCACGTCCGTTAGCCGTAGATGAAACCATAGAAAAGCAGCTTGTTAAGCAGGTGCAAAGCAGCATCTATATGGAAGATACCATTCAGTATCTTGCGGCGGAAGGTGTGGAGCGAATCATAGAAATCGGTCCGGGAAAAACACTGGGTGGTTTCGTGAAGAGAACGGCTTCGGGAATAGAATGTTTTTCTGTTACGGATGCAGATAGTTTGGAAGCAGTATTGAAAATGTATCAGGCATAATAGCCCGCTACGGAAGTTTTGCGGCAGAATGGAGAGTAAGATGAAAAGATTTGAGGGAAAAACAGTTGTTGTAACAGGTGGCGGACGCGGAATCGGAAGAGCGGTTGCGGTTGCTTTTGCAAGAGAAGGTGCGAACGTTGTGATTAACTATGCCGGAAGGGAAGATGCAGCAAATGAAACAAAAGCGTTGTGTGAACAGACCGGTGCAAAGGCGATTTGCGTGAAAGGTGATGTTTCAAAAGAAGAGGATTGCAAACGTTTATTTGAAGAAACGCGTGCAACTTTCGGAGAAGTATCAATATTGGTTAATAATGCCGGAATTACGAGAGATAAGCTTTTGATCGGATTGTCGGAAGAAGATTTTATGTCAGTTCTGGAAGTGAATCTGAAAGGCACATATTTATGCACGAAGCTTGCGGTTAAGGATATGATGAAGAAACGTTGCGGAAGAATCATTAATTTAAGCAGTGTGGTAGGTGTTCATGGTAACGCAGGACAGTCCAATTATGCGGCAAGTAAGGCAGGTGTAATCGGTTTCACAAAGTCTGTTGCCAAAGAGTTTGCGTCCAGAGGAATTACCGTGAATGCGGTTGCACCGGGAATGATTGAGACAGATATGACGGATGCGATTCCCGAAGCGATGCATGAAGCGATGTTGCAGCAGATTCCGCTTAAGAGAATCGGAAATCCTGAGGATATTGCTAACGGAGTATTATTCCTCGCTTCTGAAGAGGCATCATATATTACCGGACAGGTACTTACCATCGACGGCGGTCTGATGGGTTAGTTTGAGTAAAAGGTTTGAAGATACAGAAAGGAACGAAAAGCATGGAAGGGAAAAGAAGAGTAGTGGTTACCGGTATGGGAGCTGTAACCCCGATTGGAAACAGTGTGGCAGAGACCTGGCAGGGAATTCGTGATGGAAAATGCGGAATCGGACTGATTACCAAATATGATACTTCCAACCGCAAAGTGAAGGTGGCAGGCGAGGTAAAAGACTTAAATCTTGAGGATTATATCGACAAAAGAGAATTGCGTAAGATGGACCGTTTTGTTGCACTTGCGCAGATTGCCGCAAATGAGGCTGTTGCCGATGCGGGAATTTCTTTTGAAGGCGAAGAGGAGGATTTTGGTGTAATCGTATCTTCCGGTATTGGTGGCCTTACCACGATTGAAGAAGAATACCGCAAAGGTATGGAAAAAGGATTTGACAGGGTTTCACCCTATTTTATCCCGTCTATTATTTCCAATATTGCACCGGGTAGAATTGCTATTTCGCATGGATTGAAAAATATGTGTAACAGTGTTGTAACAGCATGCGCAGGCGGAAGCAATGCAATCGGAGATGCTTTCAGACATATCAGAGACGGTTATGCGACCGGGATGCTTTGCGGCGGTACGGAAAGCAGCGTGACGGAGTTTGCAATCGGAGGTTTTACTGCCCTTATGGCGCTTTCACAGTCGGCTGATCCTAATCGTGCGTCCATTCCCTTTGACAAAGAGCGTAACGGTTTTGTAATGGGAGAAGGCGCAGGTATTTTGTTGTTAGAAGAACTTGAACATGCCAAAGCACGTGGGGCAAAAATCTACGCAGAGATTGTCGGATATGGAGCTAACTGTGATGCATATCACATTACTGCGCCTTCAGCAGACGGTTCCGGTGCGGCAAATTGTATGTTACAGGCAATGAAGGACGCAGGCGTGAAGCCGGAAGAGATTACGTATATTAATGCACATGGTACATCAACACCTATGAATGATAAGTGCGAGACACTTGCTGTAAAGACAGCATTCGGTGAGCATGCCAAAGAACTTTTTATCTCTTCTACCAAGGGGAATACAGGACATCTTCTTGGTGCAGCAGGTGCGGTAGAAGGTATTATTACAATTAAGGCAATTCAGGAAGGATTTGTTCCGCCTACCATTCATTATGAGGTGGCAGACGAAAATTGTGATTTGAATATTGTACCAAATGAAGGAATTGAAAGTGAAATTCGTCTGGCAATGTCAAATTCATTAGGATTTGGAGGTCATAATGCAAGCTTGCTTTTCAAGCGTTATGAGGCGTAACAGGATATTATTTCTGAATAAAAGTAACAGGAAGCAGTGTAGCTTAAGTGAAGGGAGCACAAACAATGGAGTTGAATATAAATGAAATTCAAAAGATAATTCCTCACCGTTATCCTTTTTTGCTGGTAGACCGTATTACGGATTATGAGCCGGGAGTATGGGCAAAAGGGATTAAGTGTGTGTCGGCGAATGAGATGCAGTTTATGGGGCATTTTCCGGATTATCCGGTTATGCCGGGCGTGCTGATGATTGAAGCTATGGCGCAGACCGGAGCGGTTGCAATTCTTTCTATGGAAGAGAATAAGGGAAAGATTGCATTTTTTGGTGGTATCAAAAATGCAAGATTTCGCAGCCAGGTCTTTCCGGGGGATGTGATGGAGATGGAAGTAAAAATCATTAAGCAGAAAGGACCTATCGGAATCGGTGAGGGTACCGTTACCGTCAATGGTAAGATTGCAGTGAATGCAGAATTGACATTTGCGGTACAATAAAGGTATAATGGTAGAAAATAAAGATTACAATACGATGAAGAGAAGGTGATTTTTATGTTGAATGTAGCTTTTATGAAGGTGTATACGAAATTTAAACTTTATTTCTATAAGTCATTATTTGAAAAGATTAAAAATCGTGAAACTTCATTAACAACTGTTGAGACATATTGTATTGAAATTATTTACGCAATGGGACGTCCTACGGTCAGTGAGTTTGCATCCTTTATCAAGATTTCTTCCCCGAATGCGGCGTATAAGATTAATTCCCTTGTTAAAAAGGGCTATTTGAATAAAGTGCAGTCACAGGAAGATAAGCGTGAGTATTTTCTGGAGGTAACGGATAAATACCTGAACTACCATCATATTACAACAAATTATGTGGATATTGTGACGGAACGTATGAAAGAGCGTTTCACGGAAGAAGAGTTGAAGGTTCTGGAGAAATTGCTTAATATTGTACATGATGAACTGACACCTGAGGTAGATAATAATTTCACCAAAATCAGATAGAGTGCCGGAGATGAAATGAAAGCGCTTCCCTTTTACTTTTCGGGAGGCGCTTTTATATTTCAATATTCTGCACGATGCATATTTTACAAAAAAGAATTGTATGAAAGGGTTCCTCTATTCTTCGCGCTTATTTCCCCAGAAGAAGACTGCAACTGTTCCGGGGCCGGTGTGTGAACCGATTACGGTTCCGATGGAAGAAATTTGAACCTTTCCGTCAAGATTGGGCATGTTTTCTTCAATCAGACGTGCCAGCTGACAGGCTTCTTCGTAGCAGTCAGCAGTGGAAATGAAACATTTTCCGTTATAATTTTTACCGTCTCGGGCAAGTTTTTCCATTGTTTGATAGGAGTGCTGTAAAACCTTCTTCTTTCCGCGGATTTTTTCGCGGACAATCAGTGAACCTTTGTCATTTACATTCATAAAGGGACAGAGATTTAAAATATTACCGATGGTTGCTGCTGCACCCGAAATACGTCCGCCTCTTTTGAAATGAGTAAGGTCGGTTGAATAAAACCAGTGATGGAGATTAAGCTTATTATCTTCTGCAAACTGATAAGCTTCTTCGATGGAAGCACCGTTGTCGCGCATCATAACCAATGCATCAACAAGAAGACCGTAGCCTGCCGAGGCAGCAAGACTGTCTATTACTATAATTTTACGTTCGGGATATTTCTCGCGTAATTCATTTGCTGCGTTAAATGCCGAGTTACAGGTGCCCGAAATGCCGGAGGACATGGAAACATGTAATACATCGTGTCCCGCCATTAAAAATGGCTCAAAGAAATTGGCAAATTCGCTGGCATTGATTTGTGAAGTGGTAGGCATTGCTCCGCCACGGATACGATTGTAAAAATCATCAAACGGAATGCTTTGGCCGCAATCATCAAGATATTCTTCACCATCGATGATAAAGTGATAAGAAATGTAGGGCAGATTATGCTCTTCAAAATACTCCTTGGGCATGTCCACGGTGGAACAGCATGTTAAAATGAATGAATTCATGGAAACCTCCCTGTAATACAGTGAATGTATGAATAACTGATAAAATATGGAAAGCCAATACATATGTATTGGCATGTAGTTTTTGAAACTATGTATATTATAGCAAGATAAGATTTTGTGTCAATACTTTTTACGTATTCTCGACAAAAATAGTAGTGATATATGCGAAGAAGTGATGTGAACTATGCGCATATGAAGGTAAAAAGAGGAGAAGGGGTTATGCAGTATTTCGGAACATTTGATGTTATTAGTCAGGAAGAAGACGAGATTTATTCCCGTCTGTCGGCTCTTCGCAGACAGATTGAGTTGTCTGAGCTTGAAAGCAATGATATACAACAGGACATTAAGATGTGGAAAAAACGTAAATCGGACGCAAAGTACAGGTTGAAAATATGGGGTGTAATCTTGCTGATTTGTATCGTAATTGCAACAGCGGGATTTGTGATGAATATTATGCCCGGTATGCCGGCAGATGCACTCCCGATTATGATATATATTTCCATGGTTATTGAGAGGTTTCTGATATTAATCGGCTCTTTTGTCGGAATTCCCCTGACGGCAATTGTTGCAGTTATTTTGTTGTTTAGTCTGCTGTTATATTATGTTCGCTATACAGGAGATGAACTTGCCAGAGGGCTTGCTAAACTGTTTGGTGTAAAGAATGGTTGCGTTATTTTGGAAGAGTTGGGCCGCAGAAATCGCGATGCATATGTAATATGCGAAAAGTTGAAAGAAGAACAGGAAGAATTGCTGTTGAAAATGGATATTCTGCAAAGGAAAAATAAGAAGGAACATGATTATTCCAATGAAAAATAAAAAAAATTAAAAAAGTACTTGCAAAGTTGATAAAAATCGTGTATATTAATCAAGTGCGATAAACAAGAACGTATCGCAAAAATAATAAAGGGCTATCGCCAAACGGTAAGGCAACGGACTCTGACTCCGTCATCTCAAGGTTCGAATCCTTGTAGCCCTGCTAAGAAACCTCTGAAGGAAACTTCAGAGGTTTTTTTGTGCGCTAGAACAGCGTATTTGGGCGTTGTTTTTGATTTCAGCTGTATGAATGGGTATTTTATTGTGATTGAGTGAAAAAGGCAAAAATAGGTCAAAATAAGCGTTTGTGATGAAAGATAGTGAAAATATAGTGAAAAATTAGGGATACATAAATATAGCGTCTTCTTCTCGGAATTGTGTTTTTTGTGGAGAAAAGATATAATAAATGAAACAGAAAGAAATTTTAATCTGGGGGTTGTTATGCGAGAGGCAGAGGTTAGTCTTAACATTGCACTTTATTATATTAAGAATCGGCTTACTGATGAAGATGTGAGAGTTTCCTTGGATGGGGCTCATGTAAAAATCAAAGATACAATATATTTTGATATTTATGGCTTTCTAAATAAAAACTCCTGCCGTAAAGTAGATGGCACGGCAGATGGATGGCAAGGGGTATATGAAGTTGAAAACTATAAACCGAAGCTTATTATTTCATCAACGCCGGGCATTGGTGATGTGAATATAGTAACACAGGATGGAAAACACATATATGTTGAGAGTAAGAAGGGCAAGGATAATAACCGTAGCAATTCCGAATATCCACTTATGAGAGAGGCGATAGGACAGTTAATGACTGGATGCGAGTTGAATGAACAATTGATTCCGGTGGTTGCCGTTCCTTATTCTGAAAAGAGTTATGAACTTGCACATCGATGGTCGCGGTTTAAACAGATTCAGATGGTTGGTATTAAGTTTATGCTGGTAAAAACAGATGGAAATGTGGAATTGATTTAAAGAATAAAACAATGTAGGTTTCCATATGGACAATTTGCAACACAAAGGAATTAGAAATAGAGTGAGGATATATTATGATAGACCGCATTGTGATTGAAAAGAAAACTGGAGCAGAAATGTTTTTAGGCATGAACCATTCATTGCTGGATTTTTGGGCGTGGGCACATTCCGATATGATATCGAATGCTGAACGCGGACGATTTGCGGAATATATCGTAAGTTGCGCATTACAATCATCTTCTCAGTATCGTATTGAATGGGATGCTGTTGATGTTGTAGCTTCGAATGGTATCAAGGTTGAAGTAAAATCATCTGCTTACTTACAAGCATGGAGTCAAGAGAAGTTTTCTAGTATTCAGTTTGATATCGCCCCCAAGAAATCTTGGGACAGCAGTACTAATTTATACAGTGAAACAAAACTTAGAAGCGCTGATGTATATGTATTCTGTTTATTTGCCAGTATGGATTCTAAAGTGGCTAATCCATTGGATTTAAAACAATGGGAATTTTATATTTTAAGTACTAAAGTTTTAAATGTTCGCGTCCCGGAGCAAAAAAAGATTGGTTTAAATTCGCTTATCAAATTAGGAGCACAAAAAGTATGTTTTGATGAAATCTATGATGCAGTAAATGTTGCAGCTAATCTATAGTATTATATGTCTTCATCCTATTGCTCAGTTTGCACGCCGAATTTGATTTTGCACGCGAAAACATAAAAAAATAGGGGGCAATCATTGATAAGTATCTATAAAAATGTAGAATGGCGTGCAGAATATACAAAAAAGTAAGTTTATAATAGAGTATCCGCAGGATAGGGTTGCTATCCTGCATTTTTATTTTAATCCAGATTGCGTTCTGATATAATCTTCCACCGCTAATTTGCTTATCTTCCAAATACGTCCTATTTTAAATGCCTTTATTTTTTGTTTGATTAATAGATCATAGGCTGTATTACGACCAATTGCCAAAATACTGCAGAGTTCATCAATGGTTACTAGTTCATTAGGATCATTATACATAATTATCACTACCTCCTGAAGAATTTATTATTTATATATTTGTTAGTTATATTATTTTTGTAACTTTATAACAGAAAAACTAACATAAATATAAAAAAATTAGGA
>JAZSCW010000038.1:0-4435 GCA_045530835.1 Lachnospiraceae bacterium
AAATAATGATTGTTCCACCACCGTATACTATTCTTTATATATTGCTTTTCAATCCATCCGGGCAAACAATAATCAACCTCCTTACTTGTTAATTCAGAGAACAAATCCCCCAGTTCCGGGTGACTTTCAAGCAAGTAAGAATCCAATGCCTCTACGTCATTCCCACGCCCACTCCCACTCGCATGATAAAACTCCCGGGCACTATGGCTACTTTACATTCTCCGACTTCGACAAATGCAAATTTATTGTATACTGAATTTAAATATTTCTTTTGCCCAACCCAGCCAAGCCGGAACGTTTGCATCAAGCCAATCGACCACCCTTGCTATATCTGCCGTTGTAATATCTCCTATATGGCTATAAACACTTCCGTCAGCAACTGTTTTGCCAATGGCAACCATGCTGTGTGCATGGTCGCCAACAGCGGCATATTTACCGATAGCAAGCGCGCCGGTTGAAAAACACCCGACAGAAAGCGCACCAAAAGATATCAGACCGATACCGATTGCACCTATTGCAAACAATCCAAGGGCAAAAGCACCTGCAGCAAGAAGACCAAGCGAGATTATGCCCGCTGAAACCAAACCAAGTGTCAGATTGCCGATGGATATTACTCCGAGCGAAAGCAAACCAACGGATACAATTCCTCGTGACATAAGACCGAGGGCGAACACTCCGCGCGCTTTCATTCCGACTGCAAAGAATCCGTGTGCATTTTTACCGATATGATAAAGCGGCATACCGAATATCATTTTCTCGCTCTTGCGTTCGAAAGATTGCGCTTTCAATATATCCCAAAAGTCTTCTTTTTTCGTTGGTTGTGTACCTTGCTTTTCCGTAACCTCTTCATTAAGAAGATAATCCATCGAGCATTCAAAGAGTTGTCCCATTTTAATCAGCTTATCAGTTTCCGGATATGCGATATTCGATTCCCATTTGCTAATCGATTGACGGGAGATGCCAAGAATACCGGCAAGCTGCTCTTGTGAATAATTGTATTCTTTCCTGAGTTTTGATAGTTTTTCACCAAATGTCATACGAATTCCCCTTATGTATTCTAATTTCTAACGCTGCGTTGCTACGATTGTAACACGCAGGAAGAAAACGCACCATCAACCCGGCGTTTCTTTATGTAAACTTTGAGTTGCATCAGTGAATTTGCAAGGATGTATACGCTAAAATGCTTCTCTCTCAATAACCATCATTAACTTATCAAAGATTTCCTCCACGCTATATGAATCCGGTGCTTTATCCGCAAAGATACCTCCGTCAATAAGCTCTTTTGCCGCCAGCACTCCTCTTTTGTTATATACCGAAAAATCCGCCATCATACGTTCTAACAGTTCTTCATTCGTATTATACAGCAATTCTTTCAGGGCCTGAAATCCGCGTTGAACATCGCCATACACTTGCGGCATCCATACAACCTTAATATTCTTTCCTTTCAGATATTCACTCTGTTCCAGTAATCCCATCGCTCCGCCATGTGCATCTTTAGCACCAATCACCACGTTTCTGAGTCCGCCCATTACTAAAGTTCCCATACACATCGGACATGGCTCTAATGCAGCATATAACGTATATGTTTTTACATTCGGAAATTTGCTGATATCTAAATTTCGAATTGCCTCAACTTCCGCATGCGAGACTCTCGGATTCGGAACGGTAACCTCACCGATTTTATTTCTGCCTTCTGATATAATTTCCCCATCATCTGATACGATTAACGCTGCAATCGCTTTACTTCCCTCACATAACGAAATCCATTCCAATTCAAAGATTCTTTTCCAATAGGTATCAAGTTCCCGGTATCGCATAGATTTCCTCCGCATTTTATCATAACCCATACAATTCTTTTGATTGTATGCGCTTTTATGTTGAAAACTGAAATTTTCTGTTCTCATTACTATCTTAGAACATATCAAGAATCCTCGCCATCTATGTATCTACGCTCACCCCACCATCCAGGAACCAGCTCGCCTAATGTAATGGTTTTTCTTGTTTTATAGTCCGTCATTATTTCCATATTTCTATTCTCGTATGACAACTGCATAAGAAACTCTCTACATGCGCCACAAGGCATACCGCTACCCTCTATCGCTCCATTTGGAGCTTCATCTCTAAATGCAATCAGTCGTTTAATAACAGTTTGACCACTATTAACATACATATTAAGAGCTGCCACTCTTTCTGCACAAAGGTTCATAACCCCACTGCAGCCTTCGATACAAAAACCTGTAAATATTTCTCCATTCTCACTTTCCACAGCACAAACCACGTGATGTGCATATACAAAAGGAGAAACCTCCTCTGGGTGATATTGTTCCTTTGCTTTTAAATATAATTTTTCCCAAATATCCATATTTTTCTCCATTAACTTCAAATCCATCTCCCTGTTACTGTTTTTTATAGAAATCTAATTGTACTAATTTCTTTCCATTCGGCAACTGATGTTCTAACATCTGAATTAACTGATAATCAATTTCATTCATACTATTCTGCAGTTCCTGTTCAGCCATTTGATGATGAACAGTCTCCAAACCATCAAACGCATGCAGATAAGGAGAATCTGATACAAAGCTATCATCCACATTTATCTGAATAATACACGATACATATATAGGTTTTGTCACTGTCACTACTTTTTTGAAACATTCATATCCAATATATTCGATCAATAGGTTCGCAATTAACATATCTACTTGCGGAAGTTTTTCTGCCTCACTAATCAAATCTACACAAAGACACTCCAATGTATCAGAGATGTTCTCATATCTCTTTTTGGTTATTGTTAGGTATTCTTGATTTATATCCACACCATAAACCTTGTTTAATTTTTCAGTATCAACATGCTCCAAGCCATTACCACCTGCAACCCCAAGTATCATAGCAGATTGTATATAATATTGATTTAATTGTCCTTTCATCATCTGATTCATTGCCTGCAACTGCTGAACAGAATCCAATGCCATATGCCTCTCATAATCAGATAAGCTAATATCCTTCCACGGATTATTCATAATATTATCACCACCAACTTCCAATTTTACTCTTCATTTCCCATATAATAAGGAAACCTAAAAATCATTATCCGCTCTCGTGCGCCATTTCCTTCAAACAAATCGCTGCAATCAATTTCATCATAAAATTCCAGCTCATCCACGGTCATAAGATAGAAAATGTACTCCTCGGACGGATAATAAAAGAACAAAAACACTTCCCTCGGGTTCTCATAATAGGATTCTATCATTCTTGCCATCACTTTGTGCAAGAGTTCCACGGAAAACGGATTAAAGAAGTAACACCGGTTGACTTCCCCCGGCACCCGGTACTCTTCCGCACGCATCTGTACAAATTCTGTCCTGGCTCCCGAAACAGCAGTCTTCCGATTCTCTATCGCACCCTGATAAATACGTTCATCATATTCAACCCCTATGGTATTTGCCTTCGTCTGATAAGCCAGATAAAAGTCGACACGCCCTTTGCCGCAGCCATAGTCCAAAACCACATCTTTTTTACCGATCAAACCACTGTTTGCCAAACGCTCCAGAACCCTGTACGGTGTCGGTTCATATGGGTAACGATATTGATCTGCATTGGAATCATCCCGGCCGGTTGTTTTAATATGTAGAAGTTTGTCCCACGTATTCTCGCTTTCTGCCATTATTTGCTCCTGTCAATTATACTGCTTTTCGCTCAGCTTCGGTCTGAAGGCGAATGCTGACCTTATTATATCCCTTCCCGCTTATAATCACAACTGCCGGCCGGAATATAATTTATATAAAAATGAAACTTATTTCATTTTTATATTGACAAATGCATATGCAGGCTTTAAAATGAAACCACATTCACTTTTGTTTGCGTTGTATCTTTATCTTATATTGACTAATCCTATACCTCTTACAAGCAAAACAACATATATAAGGAAACGCTATACAATTCAGGAAGGAAACAACATGCCGAAAGTAACGCAGGAATACATACTTAATAAAAAGAAAAAAATCATCGACGCAGCCTACGAACTCTGCTTAGAAAAGACGGTCAGCACCGTAACGATGCAAGACATCATCAACCGCACAGGGTTAAGCCAGGGCGGAATTTACCGCTTTTATAAGGATATTGATGAAATCTTCGGTGACATGCTGGCGGATATGCGCCAAAGGGTTACCATCAAAGATGAATTAGACGCCATTCTTGCCAAAGCAGACGAATTCAGTGCCGGCGAAGTTATTGATCAAGTTTTTGATATGCTGGCAGACAATATGGAAGCTGAATTGATGGGAATCCAGAAGATTGACCTGGAAATGTCGGTACTGGCCATGAACGCACCCGAACGTGTGGATAAAATCCTTGCCGGCGCCAAGGGTGTGGGCAACAAGGAATACCTGATGTACCGCACTTCCGAATATTTTGGCAAAAAAATGGAAGCAGGCAC
>JAZSCW010000062.1:0-4667 GCA_045530835.1 Lachnospiraceae bacterium
TAGAAGTCATGCTGGGTCAGCAGCTCCTGGATGGTACCAAATTCTTCCATGTATACTTCCAGCTCTTCCTCTGAGGCTTCCCCCATTTTGTCACATAGCTCATTCATCTGGGTTTCCATTTCAAACAGGAAGTCAAAAGCGGAAGCCAGTACATCGCGGATAGTCATGCCCTGCTGTAATACGGTATGTTGGTCCAGATAGCCAACACGGACATTTTTGGTCCATTCAATTTTACCCTCATCAGGCTGAAGCTTCCCGGTAATGATGTTCATAAAGGTAGATTTTCCTTCTCCGTTAGCACCAATCAGGCCGATGTGCTCGCCTTTAAGCAAGCGGAAGGATACATCCTGAAAAATGGCGCGGTCGCCAAAACCATGTGAAAGATGTTCAACATTTAATATACTCATAAAAAACTTGCACGATGACACTTACAGAACGAGTCATCGAATCTCTCCTTTGTTTATTTGTAAAATAACATAAATTCTGCCGTTTATTATCCTAGAAGAAAACATTGTTGTCAAGATATTAACTCTGTCAGCGGGGGTGGTCGAAACGTAAGGCACGCATGGCATTGAGAATGGCAAGTACGCATACTCCCACGTCAGCAAAAACAGCGGCCCACATATTTGCAAAACCTAAGGCGATAAGAACCAGAATTCCGATTTTGATTCCAAGTGCAAATATGATATTCTGCATTGCAATATGATGAGTCCGTCTGGCGATTCGGATTGCAGTAGCCAGTTTGGAAGGTTCATCATTCATAATCACGATATCAGCGGCTTCGATTGCAACGTCGCTACCAAGTCCTCCCATGGCTACGCCGATATCGGCGCGTGCAAGAACCGGCGCGTCATTCATACCGTCTCCTACAAAAAGAAGTTTATGCTTGCTTGAACGGGTAGAGAGAAAAGATTCCACTTTTTCGACTTTGTGCTGCGGAAGCAGTTCGGTATGAATCTCATCCATTCCAAGTTTTTGACCGACTTCCAGTCCTACGGCATTTCGATCTCCGGTTAACATAATGTTCTTTTCGATTCCAAGCTTACGAAGCGATGCAATTGCTTGTGCGGAATCCGGCTTTAGTGTATCGGCAATAAGGATGGAACCTGCAAAAACCTGATTGATTGCAACGTAAACTGCGGTTCCTGTTCCTTCATTTACCTTATATGAAATGCCGAGCTGTTTCATATAAGTTTCATTTCCGACATGAACCTGCTTATTGTTAATTCGCGTATTTACACCGAAACCGGAAACTTCTTGCCAGTCGCTTATTTGCTCTGTTTTGATTTCGCCTGCATACGCTTTTTTGAGAGAAACAGCAATCGGGTGTGAAGAATGTGCTTCCGCATGTGCTGTATAGCACAGCAGCGTATTTTCATCTGTGTTAACCGGTGTAATGTCTACAACTTCAAAAACACCTTTCGTCAAAGTTCCGGTTTTGTCCCAGACGATTGTATCCGCAGTTGCTAAAGCCTCTAAGTAGTTACTTCCTTTTACCAGAATGCCGGCTTTAGAGGCACCGCCGATTCCGCCAAAGAAGCTTAGCGGAACTGAGATGACAAGGGCACAGGGGCAGGAAACAACGAGGAAAGATAACGCGCGTTCCAGCCAGAAGGAAAAGCTTTCCAAGTGAAAGATAAAAGGAGGAACCAGTGCAAGCAAAACGGCACAGCCTACCACAATGGGGGTATATATCAACGAAAATGAAGTAATGAAATTTTCTGAGTTTGATTTTTTGTTTCCTGCATTTTCGACGAGATCAAGTATTTTATTAACGGTAGAATCGGCAAATTCAGACGTGACGCTTACCCGTAAAACTCCGTTTAGATTGATGGAACCGCTTAGAATTGTGTCTCCGGCTTTGGCATCCAAAGGCAGCGATTCTCCGGTAAGCGCTGAGGTATCCAGTTGTGCATTACCTTCCTGAATAATACCGTCTAACGGAACTTTTTCACCGGCATGGATTACAATAATATCACCGATGCTTACGTCATAGGGATCGACTTTTTGGAGCTCGCCGTTGTGCAATAGATTAGCATAATCAGGGCGGATATCCATGAGTGCAGCAATTGATTTGCGGGATTTGTTGACGGCATAGGACTGGAAAAGCTCACCTAACTGAAAGAAGAGCATAACCGCAACTGCTTCTGCATATTCTTCGATAAAAAAAGCGCCGATGGTTGCTACGGACATCAGAAAGTTTTCGTCAAAAAGTTTACCGCGGAAAATGTTGCGAAGTGCATTCAGGACAACATCATATCCTGCAATCAAGTATGCTGTTATAAAAAGTGCCAGACCCGGATAGAAAAATCTGCCGGATAATAGTAATGCAATAATAAAAAGAACGGCACTGAATATAAATCGAATTAATCTTTTTTTCATATCGGTCTCCGTTTGTGTTGTAGGTATTTAGAGTAAGATAGGATCAGGACTGTTCAGGCTCTTTTGAGAGTCACGCGCGGATCAACGGATTTGACAGCTGCTTCGATTCCTTTGATGGTATCATCAAGATTATCTTCTTCAAGCTCAAGCATCATTTTGGTAGTGAGAAAATTGATACTCACTTCTTTGACACCGTTCACCTTAGATACGTTTTTTTCCATTTTTGCTGCACAGTGTGCGCAGTCGAGTCCTTCAATACGATAATTTCTTTTCATAATCATCTTCCTTTCATTTCAGATATCATAAGTTTTATGTTGTTTATTCATTAATATGGTCAAGTCCGGCCTCGAAAAGTAGTCTTACATGTTCGTCTGAAAGGGTGTAAAAGACACTTTTGCCGTCTTTGCGATATTTTACAAGATTGGTATGGCGTAGGATTGCGAGTTGATGGGACACTGCTGATTTGGTCATATCAAGCAATTCTGCGATATCACATACACAAAGTTCCTTGCGGTCAAGTGCCCACATGATTTTCATTCGGGTGGGGTCTCCGAGAACTTTAAAAAAAGCTGACAGTTCATCAAAAGTATCCTGCGAAGGAAATGTTGATTTCAATTCCTCAGTAGTATCTGCATGGCTGCAGGTTATGTCACATACAGAGGTATCATGTTCATGTTTGTGCATCAAAAGCACCTCCTTATAGTTGAATGAGTGTTCAAATGTATTATATGTGAATAGTTGTTCATTTGTCAATAAAAATAATAAAAAAATTTAACAGACTGGACACACATATTTATTATGATATAATAGAGAGCAGGAAAGGGATCGTGAGTAGTATGGAGAAGAAAAAACGAAACAGAAGAAAATTGAATTACAAGGCCTATATCCTGCTTACCGTAGTAATAAGCGCTACAGCGTTGTGTGCATTAATTGTGATATATTTTGAACGAGGAAACGGCGGACGGGAGGCCGGAACTATTTTACCGAGAACGGATGTGGTATATCGGGAAGACGCCGCCGGTGAAATCGGAACACCACCGGAGTGGAAAGCACTGGAAGAGCAGCTTGTGATGGAGATACCACAGCAGATTTCACTTGTAATGGTAGGTGATATGCTAATGCATCTTAAGGTTACGCAAAGTGGTCTTATGGAAGACGGAACCTATAATTATGATCATATTTTTGAACATGTGAAAGAAGATATTGAAAGTGCGGATATTGCACTTATTAATCAGGAAGTGATTTTAGGCGGAAAGGATCTTGGATTTTCCGGATATCCGATGTTTAATACCGCATTTGAATTAGGGGATGCAATTGTTGATGCCGGATTTGATGTGGTTCTTCATGCGACAAATCATACGATGGACAAGGGTAAAACAGGGTTGATGAATTGCCTGAATTACTGGGAGAAAAATCATCCGCAAATTGCTGTTCTCGGTGCAAATAAAACGCAGGAAGAGCAGGATGAAATCTTTGTTTATGAGAAGAATGGGATTAAGGTGGCAATTCTTAATTTTACATATGGTCTTAACGGACTTCCCATGCCGTCAGATATGCCTTATGCTGTCGATATGATGAATGAAGCTTTCATGGCAAAACAGCTTGATGAAGCCAACCGTCTTGCTGATTTTGTGGTAGTGTGTCCGCATTGGGGAATTGAGTATCAGACGACTGAGTCGGCAAATCAGCATATGTGGTGTGATTTTTTCTTAGAACACGGTGTTGATTTGGTAATAGGTACACATCCGCATGTCATCCAGCCGATAGAGTGGATAGAGGATGAGCAGGGAAATAAGATGCTTGTGTATTTTTCGCTGGGTAATTTTATTAACTCAACAGCGGATACCGGCGTCGGAATCGGCAAACGTATTCTTGGGGGAATGGCACGGGTTACAATTGCAAAAGATAAATCAGGAGAAGTTTATATTTCGGATTACGGTGTAGAACCGTTAATTACGCAGATTATGCGCGGTGCAGGTAATATGACAACTTATAAGTTGTGTGATTATACGGAAGAACTTGCTGCAACGAATCAAATGACAGGTCGAGATCCCCAATTTTCCATTGAATCGACCAAACAGGTATGTCGAGATGTCTTTGGCGATTTGTATAAGGAAGAGTGATTATATCAGATTTAGATTTTGATTTTTTTGAAAAAATTAAAAAAACGCGTTTTATCTGCTTGACAAAAAAATAAAGATGGAGTAAAATAGGCAGAGTGTTACGGAGGTAACAGATGTGCGCTTAGCTCAGCTGGATAGAGCGTTTGGCTACGGACCAAAAGG
>JAZSCW010000004.1:0-45512 GCA_045530835.1 Lachnospiraceae bacterium
ACCGGATGATAACTTCTCAGTTGACTTAGACTGTGATGTCTGGGTTAAACCTAACATTCTGTTGGAATTCATTGCTCTTAAATTGTGCTGTACTATCATAGTTTTTCCTCCTTGAATTTACGGTAGCATCCTTGCTACTCGCTTTAACTGGTTGTAAGATTGTCTTCCAATCGTACGCTTAGGTTTCAATCTTACGTTGGTTAATAAGTAACTTTGTTTTACTTGTTATATATATCGGTCTCTTTTGTGGAAACTTTATAGCAATTTTTGATTTTTTTAATTTTTTTTGTGCTTTTTTAACTTTTACGGTCCATTAGTTGCGGATCAACCACATTTAGTTTATTCATTTTCCGGTAATACTCCATTGCCGCCTTAGAACCGACCTTAGATTGTTTGATTTGCTGATGTTCTTTGGCAAACCTCTTTTCAATCAAAGTTTTGTTCCTTAGTTCCAATGTTTCAACTTTTGCACTAAGTTCTGTCACACTGCGAATTAAGTCCTGTATAGTCACAATTTGATTTTTGTAGAACTCTCTGTTATTCGAGAGTTCTTCTTTTACGCGATCATAGATATTCTGAAAACCATCATCCAGTTTCGTAAGATTATCAATCAGAACACCTTTTGCATCTATACTTCTGTCAAATGCATCCCAGTCCACGTTTTCGCCGGATACAATTTCACGCTGCTTCTCACACGCAAGTACAATACTCTCCAAAACTTCTTTTTTCTTAATCAGACTCTCTTCTAACACCTTCAAATAGCTTATCGTCATTTCTTTCTCCCGTATTCTCCTTATTCAATTCCTTTGCTCTTCTTAATAACTTCTGCCCATGTTTCACGCATGGAACGTAAGTGACTTAAAACTTCTTCCATGATCACCGGATCTTTTTTCATATTTGCCTGAAGAAGTCGCTGTTGCAAATAGGAATATACATTATCAAAATCTTTCGCAACCGGATATTTGAAGTCCAGCGTAGAACGAAACTCCTCAATAATCTTTTGCACTTTAAGGATATTGGTATGTGCTTTCTGCACGTCATTTTCATTCATTGCCGCAATTGCAATATTACCAAACTTAATTGCGCCGTCATAAAGCATCAAAGTCAATTCAGCCGGGGATGCTGTAAGAATCTTACTATTCTGATATTGTGCGTAAGGATTAACTGCCATGTAAGAAACCTCCGTTATAATAACTTCTACCGTTTAAATTACTAAGACTCCCTACTCCTTCAGAAGCAGGGAGTCTATACATCATACCTTTTACATTCCGAATAATCCGGAAATTGCACTCTGCTGTGAATTCAAATTCGAAAGTGCCTTTTCCATTGCCGTAAATTTCTTGTAATAACGATCTTCCATCGCGGTAAGCTTTGCTTCAAGTTCCGCAATCTTCTTCGTATAATCGGAATATTCCGTTTTCATCTGTTTATCATTATAAACTTTATAAATACTGCTATATTCCGTACTGGCCATCTTGTCAGTCAAAGTATCATATACCTGAGCTGAAAGTTTCGTAAAGAATTTCGTTACCAATTCAGGATCCGCTGCGATGGTCGCTTTCAACTTATCTGTCTTTCCTGCTGAAACGGTATCATCTTCATTTCCATCAATGTGATATGCGTATCTTTCATCTTTATCCGCTTCCAGTAATGCCTGAGTATCAATACCGAAATCCGACAAATAATACATCTTGCCATCCAACTCAATTCCGGAAGACATCGCCATTCTCATTGCACTCATAACCGATGACAGGGTAGAATCTTTACTGAGAAGTCCATCTTTTACTTTCTTCTCCCAGTCTTCTGCCTGTTTGTCCGTCAATGTCTCACGCATTTCGTCGGTCAAAGGTTCATATCCTTTAGCGGCATCTGCATTATAGGCCTTTGTCATAGCATTGATGGTATCATTATAGGTACTGATGAAATCCTTAATCATATCATAGATGCCACTGGTATCATTCTCTGTTGCAATTGTGAATTCCTCGTTTGTCAAAGAATTCACCGTATAGGTAGAACCATTAATATTAAACGTATTGCTGGATGACTTAAAGGTTGCACCATTTAACACCAATTCAGCATCTGTACCTTTGATTCTTGTTGCACCGGTACCACTTGTCAATCCAAGCTTATTTAACGCATCCGTTCCATCAGTAAAAAGGAAATCGTTCTCAACACCGGTTTCTTTTGCGCTGATAAAGATTCTTCCGTTCCCTTCATCAAAACTTGCATTCACGCCCGCATCACGTAATTTGGCCATAAGGTCATTCACTGTCATACCATCTTCAATGGCAATTTCAGTCGTTTCACCCTTCAACTTCATCTCAATTGAAGTACCGGTTGCAATACCAAGATCAGAAAGCTTAGTACCACCACTCACTTTGCCTCCGTCTACGGTCTTAATCACTGCACCGGTCAGATAACCGGCTCTTGCAAGTGCATTTACTTTAGCCGTCTGCACACCAATAGCAGCACTTTCTCCTGCAATTGCTGTTACGGCAGCATTGGAAGACTTCATAACCTTCTTGCTAAAAGAAGAACTAAATCTAAGATTAGAAAGTTTGCTGGTATACAAACCATAAATCTTACTATTCATATCCTTCCAAGCATCCTGTTTCCATTCCAACTTAGTCTGTGCCTGTTTCGCTTTATCAATCTTAGTTTTCTGTCCGGAAACCAATGCAGAAACAAGGCTTTCCGTATCCATTCCGGAACTAAGTCCTGATAATCTCATTAATTCTGCCATCGTTTTCCCTCCTTATCTTTTCTCATCTACAAGAATACCTGCCAACTCCCATGCTTTCGCAATCATATCAAGCGTTTTCTCAGGCGGCAGTTCTTTAATTACCTTCTTTGTATCCTTATCAACAATCTTAATTGTGATACGGTTTGTTGCCTCATGTACTCCAAACTGTGCAGTTGTATATGTAGCTTTGCGATTAATTTCATCAATTGCCTTCTTTAACTGCTCCTGAGTCGGTTGATTGGGTTCCTGATACTCCCTCTGTTGTTCTCCAACATTTGCCACAGCAACGGTTGTCGCATCCACCTTGGGAACGGATTCGTAATTCTGACCTTCCATGGTCTGAACCGAATTCTGCACCACTGGCTGTGGTTTCATTGCCGGTTGCGCCTGCAATGTCGTTACAGCGCCTAAACTTTCAATTGCCATACAAAATCACCTCCGTGTGATAACTGTTTGTTGTTTATAGATACCTCAAACGGGTTTTCCCGCTTTCTTACATAGAATATCGGAAAAACCCGTCATTTTATTTAGTCCATTTTTTAACTTTTCTTATAAAATACATCTAAAAAATCTTCTTCAAAGCATCCGCATCCGTCAGATTCATTGCAGCCTCATTTGCCTCCTGAATCTGTACATATACTTCCTTACGGTATACCGGAACCTCTTTCGGTGCAGAAATTCCGAGTTTCACCTGATCCCCTTTGACTTCAAGGACGGTGATTTCCACATTATTATTAACCACAATTGCCTCATTCTTTTTTCTTGATAATGCAAGCATTTTTACTCACCTTCCTTTTTCAAGTTTTGGAGAATATCATATACAGGGAATTTCACCTCATAGCCATCTCCGATAATCTGTGCCGCTTTACGATTGGCTGCATTGATGATAAAAGGAGCTTTCAGATTCACAGACATCTTTGTCAAATCAGAAGGAACCGTAATTGTAACCAATACAAGAAGTTCCTCTGCCTCCAATTCGCCAAGGGGCGCCAGCAAATCATCTTCCACAACCGGATTATAATCGGGCTTCACTCTTAACGGATCGATTACAGGCATTGCAAACTGAGGCTCCTGTACGGACTGCATCCAACGAATTCCTCCGTTTTCACCCTGGTCCGGATCATGAATCAGCGCAAAATCCTTAAGCTGCGGGAAACCAACGATTCCTCCGGGAAAATGAATTAATTTGTTGTCTTCAATTGTAACTTCGCCAAATACTCTTGTATTAATTACCATACCCCAATTCCGCCTTTCTGTTTCCTTCAGAAAAATAACTTCTCATCATTTTTCTGACTCTCTAATCATTGTATCATATTTCTAAATATAATTCATCAATGTTGTTTGCAATAATTTGCCGGTTGCTGCCAATGCAGCATCATAGGTAAGCTTGGAGCTGCTAAGCTGTACAGCCAAATCCTCCAAATCAGCATCTTCATTCTTCGTAACCAAAGTCTGGAAAGAAACCATCTGACTATCAAGTCTGTTTCCAATCAGTTCCAAACGAAGGGAACGGTTACCGATTGCAGTATAAGCAGCATTGGCCTCGTCGAAATATCCCTGCATGGTTGTTATGCCGCGTTCAAATCGTCTCTGCAACAAATCCCTAATGTAAGTTTGTGCCTTTTCTGCTGTAGCAAGTGCCGTTTCAACTGCATCAGCATCATAGTTTCCGTTACCCTCAAGAGCAGATATTTTTTCAACCGCAAGGTCAATTTCCTCCATCTGTTCCAAAAGACGAATTAACTCATCTACTTCACGTCCAATGCCATGTTTGTATACTTCATCTGCAGTCGTATTCACCTGCAAATCCTGATTAAATCCAACGTCATAAGAAATCACCTGTTTCTCATTGCGTCCGGCGCGGGTCAGATAGTTCGGATTATACGCAAGTCCGTCTGCTTCACAGGCAAAATAGTGTTCCGGTCTCAAATCGCCTTCAATCCACTGTGTTTTATCATAAGAAACTACAATTTCAGCATTAACGGGCAATGCCTTAATCTTGTTGTATGCATTCTCGCCAAGCAACAATTCTCCTGTCTCAGGAACAAAGATGATTGCATCCGCATCATAATTGGCATAATCCGGATCGGATACCACACGATATGCATCCACAGCATCATTGATGGAAATCGTCTGAACATCTCCAAGAGATGCGTACATCGGAGTTCCATCCTCCTCATATCCGATGGTCTGCTGAATAGTCGGCGGATTGGCCGGGTCAAGATTTTCGTATGCCAATCTGATTCGATTCACCTGATATGTCTGAACTTCCTGCTGGGATGTCATCGCCGGATCATTGAAATTCGTCTCATTCATAATTCCCACATCGCCGTAATCCAAATATGTAATTGTATCCGTATCAACATTGGTCAGCTGTTCATTAATGCGATATGTTTTTTCTTCGCTCCTGTCGAATGACAATTTCATATCCGTACGGTAACCGGTAAAAATCGTTCTTCCCGCATAGTCAGCATCACCGGTTGCATACACTTCCTCACGAAGCTGTTTCAGACTTTGTAAAAGAATTTCTCTGTCCGAAGTTTTATAGCTGCTCTTAGAGCCTTTCTGGAACTGTTCAATCATATCGCCTACCAAATCCACAGTCGTGGAAACAGCACTTTCCGTCAATTCAATCCAATGCTCTGCATCCGGAATATTACGTTCATTGTACTGGCTCACCTGATTGAGATTACTGCGCAAACGTAACGCTCTGATAGCAATAACAGGATCATCCGAAGGCTTAATAATTTTTTTACGTGTTGTCATCTGAGTATTCAGCTTATCCTGAAGAATTTTATTATTATTAATGTTATACAGTGTATTATTCTGCATAATCTTATTGGTAATTCTCATTTTCCCTGCCTCCTTTTGTACCTGTCACTTCTTTAGTTTGCCCATAGAACTATACACCGGTTTCAAGAATAAGACGGTCATAAATTTCCGTAAGAACCTGAATCATTTTCGAAGATAAATTATATGCATTCTGGAATTTCACAAGGTTAACGGTTTCTTCATCATGATCTACACCGGAAATGGAAATTCTCTGATTTTCAATACTGTTTGACATTGTCTCCGCATTGGTGTGGAATGTTTTGGCACGTTCCGTATTCAACGAAACATCTGCCAACATCCATTCAAGAAACTCATCTGCGCTGCCACCACGGAAACTCATCATTCTCTCGTCACTTGTCATATCGTAAAGTTCTTCGAGAATATCATATTTATCCTGTCCTTCCTGCGCATCCGTCTTTGTTGCCAAAAGCATCGGATCGGCAAGAAGTGCATTTGATATGCCGAAATTACCTGCCGTCAACTGTCTGTAACAGTCATCTTCCGAAGTAATCATATCCATATCCAACAGTTCTTTACGGAACTTAAGTTGCTTCGCATTTGCCATATTACCGGTAAAAAGAATCTGTCCGGCATTTCCGTATTCGTCGCTGCTGCCCGGCTGTGTAATAATCTCATTTGCAGCTGATGCAAACAATCTTACCCACTCATTCATCTGCTGCATATAATACGGAATTCCTTTGTATTCTACCGGCTGATTCACAGCAGCTTCACGATGCATTTTAGCGTAAGGCACCTGCTGTCCGTTTTCTTCCTGATTAATCTTGAATGTGTATGTTTTACTGTTTTTGTCAAATGTCCAACTTTCATATTTAAAAAGCGTATCGCCCAGATTAATTACACCATCGCTATTAAGTGTCGATTTTTTCATATCAAGAAGATAATCTGAACTCACCTTAACCGTTACATAATCATAACCTTGGGAATCTCTTCTGATTTCAGCAATCTCACCGTTAAAATACTCCCCGTTATTACCGTCACGTAACTGAATCAGACCTGCAAGTTCTCCACGCATGGTCTTGTTGTACATACCAAACGTTGCACCGTTTGCCCACTCAATATCATAAAGACCGAGTGCATCAGACTGATATGCCTTTTCATCCGTTTCGCGTGCAACACAACGAAGTGGATTATATTCATTCATATCTACCAAAATCTGTCCGCCACCGATTCTTACAATACAACGATGTGCTCCGGTAAAACGTTCCGGATTGTTCGTGTCATAAATCGGGGTTTCACTCACTTCCACATCAATAACCTTCGATAGTCTATCAATAATAACGGTTCTCTGGTCTCTAAGCTCATTGGCCATCACACCGGTCAATTCAATTACATTAATCTGCTTATTCAAAGAACAAATTTCCTGTGCATAAGAGTTAATCTCATCAACCTTAACCTTGATTTCGGAATTCACATCTTCCTGCATCTTTGTCAGATTACCGGCCATTTCATTGAAATAGGTAGTAAGATTTCTCGCATAACCTACAAACTGACTCTTTACCGTTGTATCACCGGCATTTTTCATCAGTTCTTCCAAAGACCCGCGCATCTCATCAAAAATGGATTTAAAGCCTTTTACCGTGGTGTCATCCAGAAAATAATCTTCCATCTGGCACATATAATACTGCTTCTTGTCGTACTCACCCTCGGTAGATTTGTTAATCCAATACTTCACATCATAAAACTCATCCCTGACGCGTTCAATGGATCTGACATCAACACCGGAGCCTGAACATCCGAAGGTAGTATATGTACGCAACGCATTGCCTGCAACCTGGTTAACAACCTGACGGCTGTATCCCTGTGTTTCTGCATTTGCAATGTTATTTGCTGTTGTATTTAAGGCTGCATTTGAAGCAAGCAAGCCTGTGTATGAAATATTTAATCCGTAAAATTGTGAGGCCATTTTGCTCCTCCTTTCTCCCGGTCAGACCGGATTATCCAAGTGCGTTCAAAAGATGTTCAAGCATTTCGCTGATTACATTTATGTAACGACTGGATGCGTTATATGCATTTTGGAACCGAATCATATTCGAAAGTTCCTCATCTGTTGAAACTCCTATTATCTGCTGTCTTGCATTCTCTGTCGAATCAACGGTAATCTGTTCATTATCCCGGATACTCTTATAAACCGCTCCGTTGTTTGCAACATGTGCAACCAGAGACGAATAATACTCAGAAATTCCAAGAGGATTCGTATTATCAGGATTCAATACAAGTTTTTTTTCTTCAAATGCTCCTTTTACCACTTCAGCCGTTTCATAATCAACGCTTCCATCCGGTTTCATGAAAGAAAGCTTGGCCGGCGTCTGCATCAATTCCATATTAATAATCAGATTGGCCGTTGTAAAAAGAGTTTCACTTTCATTAATATCTTCTGCTTCACTGACATCTGCTGTTTCACGATGAAAAATCTGCATCGGATTTCCTCTTCCATCCGACATATATGTTCCGCCGCTATTCGCCCATGCCTGTTCAAGTGCCCCGTTGATAACCGTCACAACACCATGTACCAGTCTGTCAAACTCAGCCTGAACCGTCATAATAACCGAGTCTGAAATCTTTGCATACTCATCACTTGCCGAAACAATTTCTTCCCCATTCTCATCGTGTTTAGGCATCAAATCCGTGTAATTGGCTCTATGGTCACCACGCGTAATCATCAGCGCCTTCAATTCACCTATGTCAGTGTCCATTGCAGTCTCAATATCTTGCGTCAGATCAAATACTGCCGCATCTTCTACTCCCAAATAATATTCCACACCATCGGAATTTTTTGCAAGCTGCGTATCATCCTTCCAAAATACATTATAAAAGGTTGCTGCATCATCCAACTGATATCCGATTTCATTCACCTTCTCAGGTGTAACAAACATATGACCTTCCACTTTAACCAGAATATTACCGAAAGCATCCGTCATATAATCAATATTTGCAAGAGAACTTAACTCATCCACCAGACGATTTCGCTCATCTTTCAAATCGTTTGCCTTCTCAATACCGCCTGTTTCTATTTTAATAATCTGTTCATTCAAATCTTTGATTTTGGCACCATACTCATTGATTGTATCTACCATGTTTTTGATGTCCAGATTCAAATTATCCTGATAATCGCACAATCCCTTATAAACGGCCTTAGCATCCGTCATAAAAGTATACGCGCGTTGCATTAACAATCCCTGTGTTACAGAACTGTCCGGATCTTTCGCCAATTCCTGAATGGATACCCAAAGGCCGTCGAGTGACAACTGAAAAGACGCACCATCCATCTCTCCCAAAAGTGTTTCCACTTCTTCGATTGCTGAATAATACGTTTCATAAAAAGCCAGGCGGCCGCTCTCCTCGCGATACGTCTGGTCCAAAAATACATCTCTTACCTGTCTGATTTGGGAATAATTGACACCGAGACCCAACTGCTTATTAGCAATAGCATTTGCGTCTATAGATATGGTATTATATCCACGATCCCCAAGCATAGTCTGCTGCCTTACATATCCTACGGTATCCGTATTGGTAAGGTTATGCCCGGTCGTGTTTAATGCATTCTGACTTGTCTGTAAACCTGTTGTTCCTACGTATAAGCTTCCCATCAATGGCATAATATACAGCCCCCATTCAACATGTATGTCTATTGTTTGGCATCGAATGTTCCCGGTGCACTACCCATGGTCGTACCTGTATTATACGCTCCCTTATTGTAGTTTGCGGTTTCCGGTGCCTGTCTCATCGCCTGTAGCAGATTCATATCAAAAGCAACCATCTCAAGTGAATTCTCAAGAAGTTCTTTGTTCTGTTCATTCACCTTCTTCATGCGGAACGCAACATCACGAAGTTTATCTCCCACCTCGTTCAATTGTTTCTGCTCTTCCGGTCTGTTCGAAAGCATCTGTGCCAGGTTCGCAATTCTTAATTCTTCAACATCCTTGTTGATGACGTTTGCAATATCCTTCATGATTTCGTCACGCTCTTTGTCGTAACGATTCAGGATGCCCACTACGTCTTGTTCTTCATCCGTGATTTTGGCTAAATCTTCAAGGTTTCCTTTCACAATGGCAGATGTTTTCGTCGTTGAAAGAACAAGCAATTGTTCATATACTTCATACTGCTTATTCAATACTTCGATCAAATTTTCCATCAAACTTGCCACGCTTCATTCCTCCAAGATTATAAAATGTATCACCCCACCCGGCATTTTTTACCGGGCGGAGCTTAAGTGCTTCTAAAATCAAAAAGTGTTTGCCTTGCGAATAAGGCAAACACTTCGCTTAATTACAATATGATTGAAATTAAGCGAGTGTCTGATTGTATTTCTCCAATAATTTATCGGCAAATGACTCTCCGCTTACTTCATAAGTACCATTCTGAATTTCGGTTCTTAATGCTGCGATTCTGTCCTCTCTGATATCAGAAGTTGCTGCAAGTGCCTGTTTCGCTGTCTGGATATCCTTTCCTAACATCGAAATCTGAAGTTTATCGGAAAAATTTGACGCCTTAGTGTTGTCCGCTTTATTCGGTTTGTTTGCTTTGTAAAGCTGTTGGACCTGAATATAAGATTCAATACGCATTTGCGACTCCTCCCTCCATGGATGTTTTATCTTCTGCTAAAAATATCGGAATATCTATCAAAAACTTTATAGGAAAATTCAATTTTTTCTTAATTTTTTTATCCGGCTTTTGGTTGAGACTCCCGATGTGCACGTGCCCGCCCCAATACAAACGGCAAAAAAATGCGAATTACCAGTATGACCGGAATTTCAATTAACATTGTAAGTAAAAACATTACCATTGTCCGAAACAATATCGGAATATTACCAAACGGCAATACCAAAAAATCCGTAATTCTGATTGCCAGATACATGACATAAAAATTCAAATGTGTACACATTATAATCAGCGAATTCTGTCCGAAGAATGTAAGAATCGGGAAATTAGGAATGATTAAACACAGGAAAATAAGCCCAATTGAGCCACAGGTTCCCAGGCACAAATACAAAGGCAGAAAACCTACATTCAGATTGTTCAAATCCATATGTTGTACAAAGCAAGCTGCAACAATATTAATCACAACACAGCCGGCACCAATCAAAAACAGGATTGCCTTGCTCTTTTTTTCTCTCAGACGTGATGTTACATGATATACCAACACTCCATGGGTCAGAAAAGCAGCCGCAATCACAGCTTTTACAATAATCCGTAACTCTGCAAGCACAAACGAATGAACGGAAGTATTAACAAGAATCCGATACAATCCATATGCCGCGATTGCACCCATTGTCCAGATGAATGCCGTTATTGTATAGGATGCACCTTTTGCACCACTTTTTTTCCAAAAAAGCCGATAACATCCGATTACCCCAAGCTGGGCGAAAAAAAGGACCGGCAAAAACCACATCACAGAATAGCCCTGCAGACTAACGGTCTCCGCCAGATGCTGTAACAATATTTCACCACTAAAACTACCACGCAGAACCTGTATAAAATCTAAAATAAGAGACCCTGCCGAAAACCATAAATATGGTACAATAATTCCTGAAATTTTGCGCAAAAACAAGGGTTTCCATTCCAAATTCATCTCTTGTTTTTCTGCAATCAACCAACCGGACAACAGGAAAAAGGCCGGTAAGTGAAAAGTTGATAACCATACTGCCGGCACTTTATCCACAAAGCCGCTATGACCGATTACAATCAAAATAATGGCAATTCCCCGCGCCATATCAAGACTTGTGTTTCTTTTACCATTATTTGATTGTTCCTGTGTAGAATATATCAAACGTAATTCACGTTTCATCCACGTAAACACTCCTGATTAATATACTTCTTTTCATAAGATTCTATCGGAATCGGCTTACTGTAATAATATCCCTGTACGGTTTCACATCCGAGCTTTCGCAAAGCCAGAATCTGTTCGTATTCTTCCGCACCTTCTGCGATACACTGTATTCCCAATTCTTTTGCCATGGAAATGATATGCCGCAAAATAATCAGACTCTTATCTGCATCATTTTGAGCCGTAATCAAATCAATAAAACTTTTATCAATTTTAAGCGTATCAAGCGGCATCTCTTTTAACAGGCTAAAAGACGAATAACCTGTTCCGAAATCATCCATCGAAATCAAAAAGCCTTTACTCTTTAATTCGTTCAAAACGGAAACCATGAACTTTTGATTATCATAGGTTGCTGACTCTGTCAACTCAAACTCTATCAGAGAATGATCCACCCCATAGGAATCAACAATCCCCGCCAGATGGCTCGCAAGTCGTGGTTGCTCCATATGCTTGCGGGACAAATTAACCGAAATCGGATGTAACCCGAATCCCTTATCCTTCCACTCTTTCAGCTTCGCACAAACCCGGTGAAGCACAACATCATCCACTTTAATGATGGAATCATCTGATTCAAGAAGCGGAATGAAACGAAACGGTGACATTAGCTCCTTATGCTTATAATTCCAACGAACAAGCGCCTCTGCTCCACAGACACACTCTTTATTGATATCCATCTTGGGTTGGAGATAAACCACGAACTCATTTGCACGGATTGCAGTATCCAGGTATGCCTTCAGCTGTTTTCCCCATAGTACATTCTCGTGCATCTCATTTGTGTAAAATTTAATTTCCGTAACATTAATCCCCGTCCCCGTAGCCTGCGCAAGCTTTGCACAGTCGGCAACAATGTCTCCGGTATTCATTGCATTACGCATACTTACCACACCGCACCGATAATAAATCTGATATGACGGTTCCGCTTCCAGTCTGGATACTTCTTCGAAAAAGTTCATTAACCGTTCCCTTGTTTCATGTTCCGGCATATCATGAATCATCAGCGAAAAATTATCATTATCGCATCTTGCCCCAAAATAAATCCAGTCTTTATGTGCCTCAATATTTTGTGTAATACTTTTCAAAAGAAGATTCGCAATCTGGTGCCCGTACAATTCATTGACCATTTTGAAATCTTTGATATCAAAGTGAACAAAAGCATAATCCTTGACACCACTGAAATAATAAGTCGACAGACACTCTGACATCCATGCCCAGTTATAGTACTCTGTAATCGGTTCATGAAAAGCTCTGTGATAGAGCTCTTCCTTCGTATACGCTTCGCAATCTCCGGTCATAAAACGGACACGGGAATGTAACAACTCAATTTCATACATAATGCGAAGCTTCTCAGCATTACAGAATGCAACAACCAATCCATCCTGAACATAGCGATATCCGGAACTTCTTTCATTTTTTCTGTTGCGTACAAAAGAAATAATATCATCTAAAATCTCGTTATTCAAACGATACTCATATGCAACATCCTGAATAATAATATCGCATTCCGGAAGCACCACAAAAGGCAACTGAACAGGCACATTCAGCTTCGGATCATCTTTTCTGTATTCCAAACCTACAACCCAACGTTTACCTGTCTCTTTTTGCAAATGAGACGGGAGACAGAAAATGCCCACTTTATCATAGGTACCAAACTCATTCTGATATTTTTCCAATGCTTCAGGACAGACACCTTCCGAAATGCACTGATTCAGCTCCGTATCTGCATCCGGAAGATAATACAATACCCGTTCCGGCCTATGTACAATTAATGTCGATGTAACCCTAACCATAGAAACGCCTTCCTTTCCGTCACTTTATTCAATACCCCGATACTCCCGTAAAAACCGTCCTTTCAGACGATATGCTGTCACGAACGACTCCACAAATAACAATACGCCTGTGTCCTCGCCGCAAAATATTCTGTTTGTAAAAGTTCCCTGACTTCTTCTCTGGTAAACCAATTTGCCTCTATCTCTTCCACTGTTGATGAACTGGGCGCAAACTGCCCCGCAGCAACTCCAACCACACAGATATTTTTTTCATTGGAAAATCCAACTGCACTGAAACTCTCATTCATTACATCTTTGATTTCAACCAGATCCAACCCGGTTTCTTCCTTCAATTCTCTTCTTGCACTTTGTTCATAATTTTCTCCGGGATCAATTAATCCCGCCGGAAAATTGTATACAAAATCACCGCACGGCATTCTGAATTCACGATTCAAAAGCACCTTCTCCCCTGTCTCATCATGCATAATAATCACAACTGAATCTGCCGAATGCTGCGATAATTCCTCTCGTGTTGTCAGATTCTTTTTCCGGCTAATCATCTCATACACTTTCGTTCTGTTGTCTACCGTCTCATAAGTAAGATTATAGCGGGTAATATGCTTTCCTTCTTCTCTTTTTTCAATGCCGATAAATTTCATATTTTTCCCCTGTCTGCTCTACTTCTTTCTTCCCACAGGTCCGATATCCATTTGAACCGTTTCACCGCAATAACCGATTCTTTTTTCGGAGCATGGCTTGCTGTACATCTCTAGCGCCGACACTTCAAACGAATCCGGCTGTGTTCCATATATAATTTCTCCAAAGCACAATGTATAACTGGTAGGCTCTGCACTTGCATTGTATGCCGGAATTTCTATCGTCTGTTCCCCATTTTTGATTCTTACATAAACTCCATACTCAAAAAAAGATCCCAGACCATTTTCTCTTGCCGAATAGGAACTAACTGCCACCGAAGCAATATCCTTATGCCAGCTAATATTTATCTGTTCCAAATCACCCGGATTTTTCACATCACCACCATGGCACACGGCTCCCTCAGGCGTCGCAAGTACCTCATCTGCATTTGCTGCACCAACATAAACCAAATCACCGTTCCGATATCGCACCAATGCCTTCAAATCATAATCTTTTCCTTTCGCATTCCATCCATTTTCAACAATGATTGGAATACCGCTGCTCTTTCTAAGGCTCACTCTTTCTCCTTTTTTCAGAGAAATCTTCTCTAACTTGACCGGTTGTGCAACCGGAGAAGGTGCGGGCGGTTCCGTGAAAGCTGCAGGTGCAACCGGTGAAAACGCGGATGGTGAAGACGCAACCGGCGAAGGTGCAGGCGAAGGCTCAGGCGTAATCTCCGTACCCCCGTAATGCGCAAGAAGCGCTGAGAGTCCTCCGTTAAATCCACTTGCGCTTGTTGCAACACGCCATTCATCTTTCATATACATTTCAACGGCTATAATTGCTTTTTCAGCATTAAAATCTGCCCCCGTCAACTCCATTTCGATTTTTGAAACATTATCCTGAAGAATCCGGAAACATGCATTTCCAATCTCTCCCATAGTTCCGTTTCCATCAATACTAACCGTAAAAATCAGACGATTGATGGTATTGGGAATCCGATTAAGCTCCACATTGAAAAAAGCTCTTTCGTTTTCCTTTTTATACTGTATCTCATTATTGGGAGAATTAACCTGATTGTAAAACACCATATATCTATCATCGGATAATTTCCCATTATTATCAACACCAAAACAACAAAAATCATATTCTGCAGCCCCTGCCACAGACATTTCCAGCACGATTTCTCGCGTAATATCCACAAAATTACTCAGTTTGTCACGCATTCCCCTTCTAAAAATCATCTTTTCTCATCCTTTCCGAAAACACAAAGCTATTTTATTAACAGTTTCCAAAACCTTCTCCGAAAAAATTTCCTGTTCATTAACCCATGTAATTTGTTCTTCCCTGTTCACAGGCAATTCTTCAGGTGCTATTGCAAAATCTGCTTTTTCCAACATGGAAATATCAAATTCACTGTCGCCTGCCGCAATCACACATTCTGTACCCATGCGGTTTTGTAATCGTTCCAAAGCACGCCCCTTATTTAACAAAACCGGAACAATATACACTTTTGTCCCGTTATGAAACACATCTACCAACGCGCGATTCAGCTTTTCACGCAAAAATGCTACTGTTTTTTCAGGTTCGCTACTCTTCGTGAAAACAAATAAGTCTTTGATGAACCTGATTTCAAAATTGACATTTTCATCCTGTTGTAAGAAAGCAATTCCGGACAACAAGTCCGCCTTGCTTGGTTCAACAAGCAACAGGGATTCCTGATACCAGTTCTCATCCTCAATCCCATCTACCAAAAGAACCCCACCGTTACATACCAAAGCATAACGAAAAGCCCCTACACCAAGATCTATTCTCTTATATTGTTCAATGGTACGCGTTGTTGTGGGAACAATTTCAACCTTTTTTCTGACTTCATTTAACAGTTGATATGTCTTCTCCGTAACGTAAGAAATTGTCCTCCCCTGATACTGTTCCACCCCTCTTTTTTCCGGTCCGATATCATGTTTATAAGAGTAAATTATTGTATTATCCAAATCTGTATTAAAAACAATCATTCTAGCAAAAAGGTGTGCGGTTTTTTGACCGCACACCAGGTCCTTTCCAATTATGAACGCTTTGTAAAAAGCTTTCTGATCATATCCACCGGAATCATTGTCATTGCAAGAAGCACAACAACGCACCAGCCTAAAGGTCCAAACGGAACACAACTAAACATATTTCCGATCCATGTAAATACAGGGAAAGGAATCAATGCAGCGTTTACAATCGCAGCCTGAACCAAAATGATAATAAAGAATACCTTTAAGAAGCCTTTATTCTCATTGAAGCCTTTGAAAATTCCGAATCCTTCATCTCTAACGTTAAAGCCGTTAAACAATGCAGCTACGATGAATAAAACGAAATAAGCAGTCAAATGCTGTGCATTCGGCATCAACATTGTTTTACCGTGCATTTCCACCTCAGCCCATCCGCCAAAGATGTTAGCAAAGAACGGAAGTTTAAGGAAAAGGAAACTAAGCACTGTAAGCCATGCACCCATGATACCAATCTGGATTGCCATCTTCTTACTTACGATACTCTCATCTCTCTTTCTGGGAGCTTCAGACATATACTTCTTCAATGCCGGCTCATTACCAAGCATGATTGCTCCCAAACTATCCATTACAAGGTTAACAAACAACAAGTGTGTTACCTTCAACGGCTCTTCTACACCTAAGAACGGTGCAATCGCACTAACGATTACCGCCGCAACGTTAATTACCAACTGGAACTTACAGAACTTCAAAATATTGTGGTAAATAGTTCTTCCGTACCAGATTGCATCCTTGATAGATTTGAAATTATCATCAAGAATAACAATCTTACCTGCTTCTTTCGCAGCTTCTGTACCACTACCCATAGCAAAACCTACGTCTGCTCTCTTTAATGCCGGAGAGTCATTTACACCGTCACCGGTCATACCTACAACCAGGTTCATTTCCTGACACAAACGTACCATTCTGGACTTATCAGTAGGAAGGGCACGTGCGATAACACGAATCTGCGGAATAATCTTCTTCACTTCATCATCTGACATTTCATTTAACTGTGCAGAAGAAAGTGCTTTCTCATCATTGTTGGTTAACAGACCTGCGTCTTTAGCAATTGCAATTGCAGTCTCAAGTCTGTCACCGGTAATCATAACAACCTGAATTCCTGCACTCTTAACCTGTTCAATCGCTTCCTTCGCCTCAGGTCTAACATCATCACGAATACCAACAAGACCGATGATTACGATATCATCATTAATCTGGTTCTCAACAAGTTCTTTCTCGGAATATCCGAAAGAAAGTACACGCATCGCCTTAGATGCAAGTTCATCAATTTTTCTGTCAAGTACTGCCTTATCAATCTCTCTGATTTTACCATCTGCATCCAAATATTTTGTTGCCTTGGCAAGAAGACGTTCAGGAGCACCTTTGTAAAATGTCTTATCCACTCCGGTTACTCTTGCCTGGCTAAACTTATTGGAAGAGTTAAAGCCCTGACTTGCAATTATTTCATACTGTTTATTTTGTGCCAAAAGCTTAAAGGTTTCTTCACCGATAAATTTCATCAAAGCCTGATCGGTTGCATTACCGCCAATCACACGGTGCTCGGAATCATACATAGACTGTGTGTTCTTACCGATTGCAAGGTCCATCAAACCTTTTATCTGACTGTGCTTACTTAAATCAGAAATCTCAATGGAATTACCGTCTGCTGTAAAGAAATCAACAACTTCAAGCATACCTTTGGTAATGGTACCTGTTTTATCACTGAATAAAATATTCAGGGAACCTGCAGTTTCAATACCTTCTGCCTTACGAACCAATACATTATGATCAAGCATCTTACTTGTATTCTGCATCAGTACAAGGGAAATCATCAAAGGAAGACCTTCCGGAACCGCACAAACAATAATAACGATTGCCAAGGAAACCGCTTCAACGACTTTCTTAAGAATCTCTACAAATCCCAAAGCGAAGAACGGCTCAAATCCGCCGGCGTTAATAATAAAATAACCAAGATATAAAATTGAAATTGCAATAGCACCAATATATCCGAATGTGGAAATCTGGCGTGCGAGTTTATTCAACTTAACCTTCAAAGGTGAATCAGGCTCATCTTCCTGCATTTCTTCAGCCATCTTACCCATCATGGTCTTAAGACCGACTTTTCTTACATCCAGGATACCTTCGCCGTCAAATACCACTGCGCCTCTGAAAAGAGAGTGTGCATCTACAAACGTATCACCGGTTATATCATCTGCAAGCTCTACAGAATCTGAAGCAGCCGTCTTTTTACATTCTTCTGCTTCACCGTTCAAAGCTGAATTATCAACTCTTAAATCACCTGATACCAGGATACCGTCAGCAGGAATCTTGTCACCGGATTGTAACAATACTTTATCGCCGACTACTACATCATCAACATCAATAACAGTAACCAGACCGTTTCTGTATACCTTACACTGGTCTTTCTTAGTACTGTCTTTTAACTCACGATACTTCGTATCGCTGGCAACACCTGTCTTTGCTGATACAAAAGCTACAATTAAAATAGCTACAACCGTACCAATCGGTTCATATGGCTCAGCCAGACCAAAGAAGCACATGATAATCATCAAAATCGCGATGGCAATCAGGATTTTAATCATAGGATCGCCAAAAGTTTCTTTAAACTCCTGCCAGAAAGTGGTAGGCTCAGAATCCGGAATCTGGTTTGTTCCGTATTGCTCACGTGACGCAAGCACCTCCTGGTCATTCAGTCCGTCAAATTTCATATATTATCTCCTCTTATTCTAAACAACATTCGGAAGGAGACGCGGCAAGGCATCTCCTTCCATCACATATCTTTACTATAAATTTTTTCACATTAGCGATATCTGGCAACCAATCCATTCAGTCCATCATCATTGGTTCCCTGGCCCATTGCATTGAACTTCCATTCGCCATTGTGTCTGTAAATCTCACCAAAAATCATAGCTGTCATACCACTATAATTCTCTGTAAGATTATACTTGCACATTTCCATTCCTGTTCTGCTGTCTACCAGTCTGCAGAATGCATTCTGAATCATACCAAAATGCTGTTTTCTGCCGATTGCCTGATAAATATTTACAACAATAACAATTCTGTCATACTGTGCGGGAATTGCAGACAAATCTACCACGATCTGCTCATCATCACCATCTCCGGCTCCGGTAAGGTTATCTCCCATATGCTGAACAGTTCCGCTTCTGTGTCTTAAATTACCAAAATACACCACATCATCTTTATCTACCAATCTGCCATTCTGTAACATGATAGCAGATGCATCACAGTCAATCGCTGTCGGCTTTGGCGCAAATAATCCTCTATGCTGAGGTACTTCATCCCAGCCAAGACCGACAAGAACTTTAGACAATCCTGCATTATCTTTAGACAGACTTACTTTCTGTCCCTTTTGTAAACTTATCGACATATTATTCCTCCAAATTCAAATTCCAATCAATTAGCCTACTTCTACACCATAGTTACCGCATAATGCAGCAAGACCACCCTGGAAACCGCTTCCGATTGCGTTGAATTTCCATTCGCCGTTGTTCTTATACAATTCACCGAAAACAACTGCAGTTTCAATAGAGAAGTCTTCACCCAAATCATATCTGAGCAATTCTTCACCGGTCTCTTCGTTGAAAATTCTAATATAAGCATTGCTTACCTGACCAAAATTCTGATTTCTCTGCTCTGCTTCATAAATTGTTACAGAAAATGCAATCTTGCTAATTTCTGCAGGAATACCGGATAAAGTAATTTTGATCTGTTCATCATCTCCGTCTCCGGCTCCGGTAGTATTATCACCCAAATGTTCTACTGCACCTGAGGGATGTTTCAAATTACCATAAAATACGAAATCTTCCGGTTTGGATACTACACCTGAATCTGCAAGCAAAAATGCTGCACCATCAAGGTCAAATGCACCACCTGTATCAAACGCATTCACGTCCCATCCAATACCTACAACTACCTTATTCAATCCGGGATTTCCCTTTGTCAAACTAACTTTCTGTCCTTTTTGTAAACTAATCGGCATTATTTTTTCCTCCTTAATACACTAAATATTATGCTACTTCAATTCCGTAATGACCACACAATGCAGCCAAACCACCCTGGAAGCCGCTTCCGATTGCGTTGAACTTCCATTCGCCGTTATGTCTGTACAGTTCACCAACAACAACTGCAGTCTCAATGGAGAAATCTTCTCCCAAATCGTATCTGATAATTTCTGTGTTGGTTGCTTCATCTACAATTCTGATGAAAGAATTGGAAACCTGTCCGAAATTCTGATTTCTCTTATCTGCATCATAAATTGTTACAGTAAACGCAATTTTGCTGACATTTGCAGGAATCAGTTCCAAATCAACCAAAATCTGCTCATCATCGCCATCACCGTCTCCTGTAAGGTTATCCCCCATGTGCTTCACGGCACCGCTCGCATGCTCTAAGTTTCCGTAGAACACAAATTCTTTTTCCGTAGGGCATTTTCCTGTTTCGCCAATCATAAATGCTGCAGCGTCAAGGTCAAATGCCGCACCTGAATCAAATGAGTTTACGTCCCATCCGAGACCAACCATGATTTTTTTGAGTCCGGGGTTTCCCTTCGTCAAATCAACCTTTTGTCCTTTTGACAAACTAATCGCCATTCCTTTTTCCTCCTTTTATATAATATTAATATACCGTTTATTTATTAGTCGGCATATTATATTTCTCATTAAATTCTTTCTTGATTACTTCAAGTCTTGCCTGATCTTCCACACGCTGCTTTCTTGCATTCTGCTGAATCATACGTGTTTCATCAATACCTGTCATAATCGTCTTCCATGTTGTTTCAAGTGTCTCAATCTTAATTGAACTTCCTGATGTAAGCTGTGCAGTCAGTTTTGCCTGATCCACCGTATTCTTTGCATTCTGAATCAACATTTCGTTTGTCTTTTTATCCAATGCAGACATTGCTTCTGCCTGGATTTTCTGACGTTTCAGCATGATTGCCTGTGCCAAAGCCTGCTTAAATACAGGAAGGGTAATGATAAATGCTGAATTAATCTTACGAACAAGATTCATATTAGAAAATTCCATGGTTTTAATCATCGGAATAGACTGCATTGCAACATTTTCAGCCGTTCTCAAATCCTGTGTTCTCTGCTCAAGCATCGCTAACGCCTGTTCAAGAGACTGAATTTCAAAACGAATGGAATTATCTCCGGTGGACTCTAAATCCGCTGTTCTTTGAGCAATATATGCTTCAAGTTCACGACATCCCTGCTCGCCTGCAAGAATATACTTAACCAGTTCGTGATAATATGCCACATTCGCTTCAAACATCTGCTCGAGATTTCTGTTTGACTGCTTAATTTCTGACTCATACTGCTTCAGCTGAACATAAATCTTATCGATTTCTTCAC
Organism: Lachnospiraceae bacterium; assembly: GCA_045530835.1. Lineage (GTDB taxonomy): Bacteria > Bacillota > Clostridia > Lachnospirales > Lachnospiraceae > UBA3766. Next base: position 21,249 of record JAZSCW010000004.1, read on the forward strand.
CCATTGTATGATATTTGGCAAGAATCTTGTCTAACTGTTTTCTCAAATTACCGAATAACTTTCCGAATAATGAAGGATTCTCTTTCAATTCCTCCACATCAAATTTAGACATTACGTCCGCCAAAATTTTAAGCATCTCACTTGAGCCGTCAAGCTGCGAAAGATTCATGCTGTTTAATACCACGTCGGAAGCTTTGGAAATTCCTTCTGCCGCTTCTGCACCAAATGTAACAATGGACTCAAGATTATTCAACTCAATCTGGCTTACAAGTGCATCGACTTCCGGTGAGTTCACCAATGCGGTAGTCATCTGCTGTCTGTCCGCAACAATGTCATAATTCTCTACAACCGCAAGCTCTTCCTTTGTTTCGGGAAGTGTGTTAACCTGTACGGTTTCCTGTTGAGTGTTTACTTTGCTAAAATCCATACCCATACTTATTTACCTCTCTTAAAAATTTTATCACGCCATGTTTTGCGCTCAGATGTCTGCACGGGTGCCTTCAAATCCGGCACAGACAAGTCATACACATATTCCCCTATCTGATGCTCAATCACATTGCTTTTGTTAATATATTTTTCAATAGTCTGATACCCTGTCGGGATAAAAAAGACTATATCAAAACCAATCAAGTTCAGAAACGATGTTAATATCGTATCTTCCAAAGAAATATTATCCTCCGTTGTATTGATATACACTATCTTCGGATTGGCCTTCGTAAAATCAAATTTCTGAATCAGTCTTACAATATCCTTCGGCATATTAAGAACAGTCGCAATTACGGAATATTCCATACCGTTCTGAAAGATTCCCTTGATGATTTGCCGTTCAATCATCAATTCTAATTTTTCAAGAATATAATCCTGTATCTCTTCACGCAACATACTATATTGATATGCCGGATGATTCTTAATTTTATTTTTTTGGAGCTTACGATTCTTGAAAAATTCTGTCGAAACAGCTTTCATAGGATTCGGCGCAGTCGTATCGATATAATTCGGCTTCGTGATTACAATCACGCCCTGTGATGCCAATTCCTTTATTTTTTTCCAATACTGTGTCAAATCGGCATTTTTAACACCGCATACTTTTGCGAACAAAACAGGAATATTTACACAATCAGCTTCCGTACTGAAATTCGGCCGGTATTTCAATTCCTGTTTCCAAAGCAACTCAATTTCTTCATACATAGTCTGAAGCGTGATTACATTAGCCTTGGCATATTGCTGATTCCGATAAATCCCCGAATCCTGATACATCAATGTCGTAAGTTCCTGCTCTGCGTGAAATGCCGTCGTTGCCAAATGCAGGTCGACATTTTCAGTCGGAAACTTTTCCAACACAACAGATTCACCGTAATTGATTTCATAAAGCATTTTGTCTTCCAAAATGCACTTATGATTCAAATTAGGATTCAAAATCAGAACATCAATCGGAAGCGATGATAAAAACTTAAGAAACAACGCTTCATTTTCGGTCTTGCAACCACCTAAATATATAAAGCAGGAAACATCCGGTAATTTCCAATTAGAAAAAAGGCTCTCCTGATATCGTTTCAACCAACAAATCAAGTATACAGCTTTACCGCTTAACTTGTTGACACTCATCCCCGGCACTGCTGCCTCTGCCATCAAAACATCCACAAAGCTTCGTACCATAATGCGTTGTAACTCATTATTTGCTGTATACTTAATGTTCTTTTGCAGATCCATGATCAGCTGTTCCGTTTTGGTATAGTTTCCTCTGCTGACAGTCGAAATCTCCGCAACAGTCGGATTCGGAATCTGCTGTTCAACGATTACCACCCGTCGCTTACTGTTTTTCAACTGAAGCTGAAACTGATACAATTCATTCTGGTACGTTACTTTATCCACACAGCCGTTTATCCTGATAAAAGCATTATAATAAAAATCCTGCTTGTCCCCACGCAGTTGCAGGGGCATCTGAATATCCTCCAGTCCTTTGCCCTTAATCCACGCATTGGTACAAGGATTGACTGCCGGTTTGGTACCATACATCCTTTCACGATTCATCGCACTGCGCATCTCTTCCCGCACATAATCCATATTAAAATTCTGAGGAAAAGCACCAAGGCCTGCCACATTCCATACCTTCGAATAAGTCGAATTGCTATCCAATTGCAAATATGCACTATCACCGGCATATTGTAAAAGAACCACATCGCATCCTGCATCCGCGAGAACGCGAATTAACAAAAACTCATAGTTGCTAATGCTTCCTTCATATAAGATTTTAGGAACATTCTCACCGCCGAGATTTTTCACAACCGTTTCAAATTTATAATATAGCCAACACATAAACTTAATGTATGCGTTTTTTAACATGTTATCGTTTTTACCTGATGCTTTGAGGCTGGCCAAAGTTGTGTATATGGCAGTTGCCACGGCATCTCTTTGCAAATCTTTCATTCTGGGAAGCCATTTTTTCAGGCTCATCTTGATGAAATTCACCTCAGGCGAAAACTGTCCTCCCATCATTTCCTGATAAAAAGCAAGTTTTTTATCATCCGGATTCGGAATACGTCCTTCTATTACAGCACCGTTTCTGCGTGCTTCCTGATAATAACGAACAATAAAAGCATGTATCTGCTCATTATATCCGTTTATTCTGTAAAAAAAACCTCTTTGTTGTTTTCTCTGACTCAGAACAAGAAAGTAATCATCCAAATCCCGAAGTTCTGTTTGATTCGGCATATTAACCCCCTCAATATCTGTTCATTTTATTTTTGTGCATTACAAATCCCAAACCGGCCCCTACCAAACCTCCAATGATATGGGTCAGATTCGCCACATTATCTCGCACCGCTATTCCTTCGTATATCTGCTGTCCTATATAAACCAATGCAACCAAAATCAAAGTTATGGGAAGAGTCCCTTCTTTAAAACTTGTAAATGGTGAAAGTAAAATAAATGCAAATACGATTCCGCTCGCACCCAGAAGCTGTGTGTGAGGAAAGAACACAAAATTAACAAGTCCGGTAACCAGGGCCGTCGCCAGCATAACAAAAAGTATATTACGCGAACCGTACTTTTCTTCCAGCAAAGGTCCTAAAACCAACAGAAGGGTTACATTTCCAAAAAAGTGACTCCAGTCCGCATGCCCAATTACATGTCCAAAAAAACGCACATACGTAAGAGGATTTGTCAAGGACGAACGATAAACGCTAAAAAGCAGATCATTGGTAAATCCGGCTGTCAGAGCACTGATTATCAAGGCCGCAAAGCAGACCAGTACAAAAGACAAAACAACCGGAGAATTATAAGTAAAACGGATTTTTTTCATGCCGGCCCACCTCTCACTTGTTATTTCCCATATGATTATAACATTTCCCGATTCACATTACAACTGTTTTTATTTCCAAAAACATCCTATATTTTTACGAAATCAGCCCGTAAAACCTTTCACAAACGGAATAATACTTTCATAGCCTACTGCCAGATTGATATTCTGACCGTCACCAAAACCTGCAGTGCTGATTCCTATTACTTCTCCGTAAAGATTCAAAACCGCTCCGCCGGAACTTCCATGGGAAATCGGCGCCGTAAACTGAATCATATCGACACAATCTATTGTTCTAAACCCGGCAATAATTCCATCCGACACTGAATTAAACAATCCCAGCGGACTTCCGATTGCTACCACGCGCTGACCTCTTACGAGAGGTTCTTTCCCATTGTACAGGGGCAACACATTCAATTTACGCTGAATTCTTATAATCGCGAGATCGAGCAAAGGATTGTATTTGATTACCTCATCCGTTTCATATACCTTGTCTTCATCTTCTATTTTAACCGAATAAAACTTACCACCGCACGCAACATGGTTATTGGTAAGAATATAACCGTTCGGACCAATCATAATACCGGAACCGCTTCCGATAATTTTGCCGTCAGCATCATGGATTGCAATCATTACAACCGAAGTAGCCAGTCGTGCAAGCTCCTCATAGGATTTCTCGCATCTTGGTCCTGTTAACACAGGTTGAATAGGATTGGTTTTTCTCGACGGATGCGGAGGAACTGCCATTTTAATCATGCCAGCCTCAGTTGCTGCGACAGGAGCCGGTTTAACCGTTGCTGCAACTCTGAGCGTCGGTCTGCCTTCAGATACGTTTCTGGCCGCATTTCGTTTCCATTCCGGATAGACAAAAGGCTGTAATTCCCCAAGGGAAACAATATGTAAGAAATCTGTAACCGAAGTTTTTTCAACTGCGGTCTCATTCTGCAAAAGTAATACATCCGCACCAAGACGGGTAAACAGATACCAAAAAAGAATTTCCTGTTTTTTGTATGCGTTTCCGGCAACGATTTTGACATTACAATCCGGAGACCATGTAAAATCCTCACCTTCAAAAACAGTATCCAGCCAAAACAAAAACTTCACGACAAAGTTTTTCAACATCGAATCACTACAGGATACCGAATTCTCCTTATAAAGCAGTTCTGCCTGACTGCAAACCGTGCCGAGCAGTTCCTTAAACGAATCATCGGAACATGCTTTCATCTTAATCTGCATTTTTTTCCTGCCGGAGGCACACCACAATTCATATGCATTGGAATAATATTCTGTTTGTGCCGGTGAGATGAGCGCAGAAAGTTTCCCCACTCTTTTGTAGAATACATCCGGAGCAATCCCCCTGTCCATTTGGGCAATATCCTCAGCGTAATTCCCACTCACCCCCATCATTGCAACAAAACAGACCTGTCTCTCATCCCCCTGTGGTTTATCCTGTTTTGACACAAATTCTGCAAAGGTACAAATCTTTTTTGTATTATATATTATCGAAACAGTCCGACCCATATTTTCATCCATCCGTTATCATTGTAAATCATTGTCTTTTATTTTACCACTTAACACGTACTTTTTCCACATTTACTTTATTGTTTTTTATTACGGAGAGTGTTAGAATAAGTTTTACAGTGTAAAAAGGGAAAAACTATAGGGAGAACATAAATGAAAAATTCAATTATTTATTATTCGGTTGGTGCGTTGCTATATTGCCCTGCCAACAACAAGGGGTTTCCGGACTCCATCCGCGAAGGACGATTCGGAGAAAAGTATTCATTGGCACTCTGCCTGGAGGATACCATTTCAGATAATCATGTACAGGAAGCAGAAGAAATCATGATAGAATCTTTGCAAAATCTGTATCGAAATTCTTTGACTTCTACTTTCTATATGCCTAAAATTTTCATACGTGTCCGCCATGTAGAACAAATTGTTCGTATTTGCGCGGCACTTGGAGAATCTCTAACAATAATCAGCGGTTTTATTGCTCCGAAATTCGACCTTTCAAATGTCGATGATTATACCCAAACCATTCTTGCAATTCAAAAAACTTATAACCGCATATTTTACTTTATGCCGATTTTGGAAAGCGCTACCCTGGTAGATTTACGAACCAGAATCCCCATGCTTTATGAGCTCAAGGACAAGCTTTCCCGTATCGAAGAATCCGTTTTGAACATCCGCGTCGGCGGAAATGATTTGAGCCATTCTTTCGGCTTGAGACGTCATGTCAATGAATCCATACATAACATGAAGCCGGTCGCAAATATTTTAACGGATATTGTTTCTGTTTTTGGCATGGATTATATTGTTTCCGGCCCGGTCTGGGAATACTATAACGGTTCAGGATGGCAAACCGGTCTGTATCAGGAATTAAAAGAAGACCTGTTGAGCGGATTCATCGGAAAAACAGTCATTCACCCCAAGCAAATTGAAGTCGTAAATGCGGCTCTTCAAGTTTCCAGAAGTGATTACGAAGATGCCCGATCCATTCTGAACTGGGATGACACTTCCGCCACAATGGTATCCGGGAACCATAACAAAGAGCGAATGAACGAATATAAAACGCATTCAAACTGGGCACTTAAGACACTTTTACGAGCACAGTACTACGGAATTACCGAATCAGATACCAACCCGTTTGCAGAATAACAAAAAAATGAAAGCGCACAGCAAATAACAGCTGTGCGCCTTTTTCATTATCCCAATATGTTCTTGTTCTTAATCTCATATTCTTCTTTGGTTATGATTCCCATCTCATATTGCAGTTCGACTTTGCGAAGAATCTCGTAATTATCCAACTTTTTCTGAGCTGAATCCAATTTGCTTTTATACTCGGCCTCGTTAATAATATCCATTTCCAAAGCCTTATCCAGCTTACTCTTTTCGGCTTCATACGCACTTTCTGCACGCTTACGTAAACGTTCGTCTCCAGCCTGCTTAATTTCGCCTTTCTTCTGTTCAATTGATTCATTCAATGCCCCTAAGCGTTCTAAATCCGGCTGAATTCCTTCCATCACATCGCTCACATCAAACTGCTCATCTCCCTGACAATTCTGAACATACGCAACATAGCGTTTACCGATTTCAGCATAAGCAGAATTCAGCTTCTTTTCCACAACAGATTTCTGGACATTCAAACTTGCAAGCTCACTTTGTTCCTTGGTTGAAGAATAGATTGTAGTTCCGACGCTCTTAGCAGAATTAACCACATTTTCTCCGACACTGACTACTGTTTTTGTTGCTTTTTCAAACATTCTTTTCCCTCCATTTTTACACATTTTTTCCCTTTTGTTACAGATGCATCACAGTCCTGTTGATGCATCACATTTTCTATTATAGCACACTTCTTTTTCGCCGAAAACATTATACACATTTTTTTCATGAAATAATTTTGGGAATTTCAATGTAAGAAACCACGCACTCTTCCTGTCTCATCTCCCAGTCAATCTGTTTGCCCAACAAACGGTTCAAGGCAATATTCGGAATATTCACACCCGAAGCCAGACAACTCATTTGTAACCCGCCGGACATTCTCGGATTAATTTCCAACAGGTAAGGTATATCGCCACATAATTTGAACTGTATATTGCAAGGATTCTTAAGATCAAGTTTTTCCATGATTTTTCGTGACATATCCAAAATATATTCATCGTATATTACAAGTTCCTGTCGCACCGGTCCTTTTCGTCTGGTAACTGCTATCAGACCTTGGGGCGTCTGCAGACAATCGACGCTTATCTCATCATCCGGCAAATACGGCATAACCATCAAATCATCGAACGTTCCCTGTGCACAAAACGTCTCATATACATCCTCAAACGACACTCCCGTTCCCGGATAATATTTTAAAGCCTGAAACTTATCCGACACTTCAACTATTTTGCGGAAACTCATTCCACCTTCATCTCGCACAAATTTCATGCACACCGTCGCATAAGTCTCCTTCAATTTATGATAGGCTTTCGCGAAGGACTCAGCATCATTTACAAGATAAAATTCCGGAATATGAATCCCCGGCACATCGCGAAGCAACTCATATGTTTTCACCTTATCATTCAACACACTTACAATAGAATAATCATCCAACATTACACGAATATTTTTTTCTTCGAATAATTTGCGGTTGCGGCTGATTGCTATCATTTCCCGGCGCGGTACAAAAACATCAATTCCGTGCTTTTGGCAAAATGCAAGACAAAATTCCACATAGTCGTCTCCCGCAACATCCGGTTCCGTATACCACTCATCACACACAAGCTTAATGACAGAGTCTGCCTGTCTGTTCGTCCCCACTACATAAATATCCTGCGCTTCATCCTGTTTCATTAATTCAATCAAACGATATGAAGTACTAAACCAATGATTAAACCATACTTTTATCATAATATCCTCCGTTATGCGTCTGCTATTTTTCGAATAATGCCACAGGTTCGGTAATGCTTCAGTTCATGACTTTCTATCTCGACATTTTTTTCCTCAGCCAATCTGATTAAGTGAGCAAGCTCAGGGCTATCCTTGAAACGCTCATCTATCAATATTTTCCACGGAAGTCTGCGTAACAAAACCCTGGTCGTCTCACCGATTCCGGGCTTGATCAGATTAATATCCTCAATGCCATATTCCTGCGCCAGTTCTTTAACTTCATCCAGTCCAAACCCTTCGGTTTCTTCATCGGACACAATATTTTCTTTTTTGAACTGCTTCTCTATTGCATTAATAAACTGATAGGATAAATCATTTTCTTCCAGTTCACCGTAATATACCGCCCCATGGAAATCATCTTTTCCGATAATATCATCCCGCAAAAAAGTTCTGCTGATCAATCCGGAAACAGTACAATTCAGACAGGAACTCGGAATCAGGATATCTTCATGCGTACCGCACAATTCGGTTACATTTGCAGGATCTGCCACTACTGCAATCTCCGGTGATACACCTTCATACTGATCAATCTCTTTTTTTAGCTCATTCAGAATTGCTCCCTTGCCAATCCATCCGTCAACAAACAGCAAATCCTTAGCATCATGTCGTTCCAACAAATATTTCATCGCATTTTTATCAATTCCGCGCCCTCTGATAATCGAAATGGAATAGTGCATCACATCAACATCATATTTATATCGGATATATCTTTTCAACAAAATGCCAACCGGAATTCCGGCTCTTGCCAGAGAAACCAAAACAACATTTTTTCCGTTTCGTTTCATTACTTTATCCGCAAGAACACCTATTGCATTTGCGACGGTTCCGGCATATGCCTCCAACGCCTCCTCATATACCTGCATGTATTTATCGGTGGGCACATATTCAATCGGCAGCATCTCGCAATAATGTTTTCCGGACTGGATTAATTTTTCTCTTTCCTGTGTACTCTGCGGTTCTACCAATCCTGTAATATCTTTTAGTAAAAGAACAACATCTTCTTTCAAATATGTACTTCTCACAGCGCCTTCCACCTCACTATCCTGATATCATCGTTTCCACTCTCAGCAAGAGCTCCGAGCAAATCACGCTTACCTGCTCCGTCATCTGTTGCATCGGTGATAATGTAAACTCTGTCATATTTATCCAGATCATAAATAAACGTGTTTCTTTCTGCATCATACATGCTGCGTAAGGCATATCTGCAATGTAACGGATACGTCTGCGCTTCGCTAACGGCTATCGGACTGCGCGTTGTTGAGTGACATTTTACTTTGCATCCGGCCTGCTCCATACAGGAAGCTGCAAAAATCGCAGGATACATACATTCCTCTGTTCCTATAACCAGATAATTTGCTCCTGAAACAAATGCTTCTTTGGCCTCTAATTGCGCACTCAGCGCTTCAAGTGCTTCCCGATATGCTTTACCCGAAGTCAGTCTGCGTCCGTTCACATAACCGCCTATCTCTGTCTCTGTCACGGAGGGACACATTTCATACTCTGTAACGTATCTCCCGTTCATTTCAATGTTTTGCACAATATCCGAATAACGCGAATGATCCGTTTTCACCAGATAGTGCACGTCAATCTCCTGCCTTGCATAAGTTTCTAACGCCGCTTCATCCATACCATTCAAAAGAGAAGCTACGGCAAACTTCACCCGATGCTCCTGATATCCTTCTTTAATCAGATACACAATCTTCATAATGGTATTTCCTGTTGTCACTTCATCTTCGGCAAATACAATGCGATCAATCTGCCCAATCACAGAATCCAAATCATCTTTTACTACCTTCTGTTCTGTAGCATGACTGTGTGACTCTGTAAAATAAAGATATTCCACACCTTCAATCGGTTCTCTTGTCGTTTGCATCAGCATACAATCCATATCAACAGCAAGATGCGCCCCTATTGCAGTTGCTGTTTCTGCAAATCCAATTACAAGAATCCTTTCGTCCGGATATGCGGTTTTGACCTTTCCGGCCAGTGCACCAAACATTTCCAGGGTTTTTCCTGGCAAAGCCGGAATGTGCTTTGCCTGCAGGCAATTCAGCACAAGGTAGCTTCTTTTGGTATTATTCTCTCTTTTAGCTACCCGCACCAACGCTTCCTCACTAAACATTTTGTTCCTCCCTTTTGTTTTCCAATTTCATATAGCAATGTTTCCATTGCGCGAAAGATATTATAACATCCTATTTTATTCCTGACAAATACTATATCAAGACTTTACAGAGGCTGCTACCACATCATCAAACCCTTATCCTTTCAAACATCTCATTTTCACGGGCGTTTTTTTCAAACCTGCCGTTTGCTTTAATTGTATCTTATTCTTCCATCCTGTTTTGAAACTTCACTAAATCCTCTGTCAGATTTTTGGCCATCAGATAATTCTGAAGCCAATCCAGAGCGCTCACTGCACAATAAATAATCAGAACACTACCCGCAACGCTAAGCACAAGATGAGGCTGACTCCAATTTTTCTCCGAAAATCCGAGAGCAACCAAAAGAACCAAAATCTCAATCAGGATAATCTGAATCACCTTTCTTACAAGCAATTGCTTCATTGTCAGTTCCTTCCTCGAATAGAGTACAAGGTTCGGAAGCACCCCCACAAATCCGAAAACCAGCGGAGCCAGAAAGACTTCATAGCCAAAGCTCGCATCCGGCATCATAATAACACCAAAGACCAGATTTGCCACATTCACCAAAGTAACCACTGCAAAAAAAGTCCTTATACAATCTAATACAAATTCTTTTCCATGCATCAGGATGCACCACCTTTCAATGCCTTTTTCAATTCCGGCACATATTTTCTGGAAATAATGATTTCCTCTCCACTTTTCAGAACAGCTGCCAACCGGCCGTTTAGTGCCGGGCGAATTGCCCTCACTTTCATCAGGTTCAAAAGCGACGACTTGGACACACGTAAAAAGTGCTTTTCTTTCAGTGATTCCTCAAGCTCGTATAGCTTCTGTCTGGTTTCATACACCTGATTTGCCGTATAAAGAAAATTTTTGTCATCCACACTTTCAATATAACAAATCTCAGGTAGCGGAATCTCATATTGTTCTCCTTCCAGCATGCCGGTCAGCTGACCTTGTCTGGTCTTGATAAAAGTAACAATCTCGCGTACCTCATCCGTCACCTCATGACAGCGGATTTCAATCTCTTCCGGCTGTTCCTTTTTGATTTTGAGCAACTTAATTTTCATTTTTTCTCCTTTGATAAGCCCTCAGCATTTCCGTCTTTTCAGCCTAATAGCTTTCTTCTGCCACAAACTCGCCTTCACCCTTCAGATAGCAGTCAAAAAACTGAAGAATAATCTCATTCATGGTAACAATGCATTCCGTAGCATCTACCTCACCTACGCCAAGCAGGGAAGCAAGCGGCGGTGAGAACAGCGGTAAATCCGTGAAATTCATATGTCCGCTTCCGATAAAATAAGTATAATGACTCTCTAATGCATTTTCAAGAACCTCGTTATTGACGTACAGACTTCCGGCTTTTTCCCGTTCCAGATGATGAGCCTCATTACTGATGAATAACATGGCAACAGGATAGGCATCTTCATAAAAAATCACTTCTCCGTTTTCATCAAGCACTCTTTCCCCCAACATGGTTCCGTCCAAATCAACTACCGCATTAATATCTTCTCTGATGCGACCAAGGGTTACACTGCTTGCACCACCCATGGAATGCCCCATCGAACCAATTCTTTCGGTATCAGTCATCGACAAAATATTACAAATACAGTCACTTTCACCATCTGCAACGAACCAGGCATTTGTGGACAATCCACCTGCTTCTTTTGCTTCTTTTACGGTATCTAAAACAAAATTCATATCCAAAAGACGAAGAGAAAGCCACTCCTGACTTAACGCCATTACTTCTTCCTCTGTGATATCATCTCCATTCGCACGCATTACATCCTGAATAAATGTTGGATTAACCGTCACGGTTTTTCCGCTCGTATCTGTTGTAAAAAAGGAATGATACGGATGATCCATGCTGATTACCACATATCCGTGACTTGCAAGTTCCATATAAGTTGACATATTACTCTGATAATATCCAAATGCTCCATGGGAAAAGATTACCAGCGGAAAACTGTCTTCTTTCGCATCCGAAGCAACCGGATAAAAGAAATGCACCGGCACCTCACGATTCGATCCATCCGTCTCAAAAGTCTCCACCCTGCTTTCATCGGTCAGAATCGCAGCAACCTCTTTGACCTCATATTCTCCCGTAACCGGCAGCCCTTCATAGTCCGTAAAAAGAATCTTAGGAATCAGCAATACAAAAAGTACCGCTAACGCAAACAAACCGGTTAAAATTCCGAGTATCAGCCATTTTGTTTTGCATCCGGTACTTTTTTTAATTTTGTTTTTCTCTTTATGATTTGTTTTTTTCATATCTCTTATCACCTTTCTTTTTGTTGATAAGGTGACTATATATGATTTTATTTATCAGAACAATATGCAAGGCCGCAAGATGCATTTTCATGGGGTAAGATGCATAAACGGCAAGCTTATTATTCTTTCACAATGTCATATCCTACTTTCTTTATCCCCGCATCCGAACCGTCCAAATCACTTACATACTCATACGGAGCCAAAGCGCTACTCTTACAACATAATAAGTCCATTTATTCTCTGCTTTAATCAAAGCCAGCAATTCCGTTGTTTCCTCACGAATCTCCCGAAGAAGTTTGTCTGACACCTCACTATCACGATACAAATGTTCCTCGTATGCTTTTAGGAATACAAATTCTTTCTTTTTTTCAAACCAGTGAGGTCTTGATTTACGAATTCTTTCCTGCAATTCGTTCAGCGTTTCTGATTCCGTTCTTCTATAGCCGAATCTTGCAAGAATCCATAAGTTACGCCTTACCTCTACTAGGAATTTCCTTTCCGCACTCATTCGCTTATAGCGCTTCTTAGTTAAAATTTTTTCTGCAATAATCATCATTGCGCAAATAATCAGTATCAGCGCCATTCCCTGCAGAATCAATGCCATTCTTTGCTTTCTTTTCTGTTTCTTTTCCTCCAACTCTTCCTGCAGTCTGGCTTCCTCTTCTTGCATATCCGCTTCAGTTATTGAATCATCCTCTTCTGTCATCTCAGCATCCGTATTTACCTGCTGCCATCCGTGATAGCGATATTCACCATATCCCGGTGTCGGTTCAAACGGAATCCATCCTATTCCTTCCAGGTAAACCTCCGGCCACGCATGCCCCATATCAGAAGAAACATTCATAACACTATCATCCGTCAGCGGCACACAAAAACCTTCCACATATCTTGCCGGAAAACCTTCCGCTCTTGCAAGCAGGACGAAAGCAGAAGCAAAATGCGTACAAAAGCCCTGCTTACTTTGTAACAAAAAATAGTCCAGAAATGCTTCCTGTGACTTCACCTTTTTGGGCAATTCTCCGGGGGAAGTTGTATAATTATATCCCGCCAATTCTTCCTCTATTGCTTTCAACTTTTGCAACGGTGTTTCACACCCCGCCGTCACTTCTTCCAAATAGCTCCGAGTCTGTTCGGACAATGTGAGTTTTTCATAATAACGTTCCTGCATGGATGCACGATACCGTTCCAGGTCTTCCAAGGAGTATTGATTGGAAATAAGCGAATGCTTTGTCGCCATAATATTATTCCACACCCCAACGTCTTCTTCCTGTTCTGTCTCTAAAAATGTCGCAAACTCCGGCGTATTCAGGTTCAGCTGATAGTAAAACACCCCATATTCCGTACCATATCCCCGCTGTTCTCCAAAAACCGCATCTCCGGCATTCCATTCACACTCCATATCACGAATACCGATTACCTTATTGGGGGCAAATAAGTACCCTGTATTAAAATACTCATACCGTACTGTCAGATTCGCTGCTCGCATATAATTCCGTATATTTTCGCGGTCATATCGCTCGAGTGCATACATCATTTCAAATGTATCCATCGGATATTCTGTCAAATCCTCCGAAACTGTTTTCTTCCATTCTCTTCCGTTAAAAGTATCATATGCTTTTCCCCGCATATAATTGTTAACGATTACACTGCTGTCTCCTCTGACCGTCATGAGCGTCTTATCTTTCTGCTCAATTCTGCCCGCCAAATCACCATTGTCTGAAAATCCAACCGTCGCCAGGCCGAAATCTTCACTATCTCCTCGATTCGCATTCTCACGCCATATGATTATATTCTCGCTGATCTGATTGTACACCGTTTTAACCAACTTCCACTCAAACGGCTCCGGATTTGGTTTAATACAAATTAATGCAATCACATATATCGCAATAAAAGGTACCAGAAACATCACATATTCCCGACTGTCCCGTTCCTTCTTTTTATCCCAATGAACTCGTATTCGTTGCACCAATACAACAAATATGTATGCGGTTGCAAAAACCACACCCTCATGGCCTATCTGAATTTTAAACAGCATACAAATCGGCAGGCCTACGCATAACAGCCCCGCTACAATATCTCTGAAAATTTGCTTTTTCTCAATTATAATCTGAGAAACATAGCAGGCTAATACAACCCATATCGTTTGTATGAGTCCATAACCTGTTACCCATTCTTTCTCATAGCCGGCCATCCCTATCAGCCACCCGAAATAATTTCCCCAGAAGTCTCCTATCTTTCCTGCACTAATCAAAGGGATCATAATTGTCACACCAAACACCGGAACAATTGCACTCACCAATTTCCAAATGGCTTTTCCATAGTTTAAACAAGCCACCGAAATCAGCACCCCTATCATCACAATCCGGTTCCAAACAGACCCTTGGGAAATACCGAGCCAGTAACCGGCGCAGTTAACAACAGCACCGCTTAATAAGGTTGCCATGAGAACCCTATAACACATGGGATATATGTTGCTGAACAGTTCCTTTTTCACAGCAATTCCTCCAAATCTCCTTCCACCGGCAATCGCACCACTCTGAATCTGCTATTGCTCTGTCGTACAAAATCCTGTGTATTTTCATCCGTAACCAGATATAAGACTACATAAAGTCCTTCCTGGGCCAATAACTGCAAACGCCCCATCAAATTCTCCGTCACCTCGTGGGTAACTAAAATAAACGTCCTGATATCCAACTGCGACCTTTCCTGCAATACCTGTTGCATGAGCAACTCCGAATTTTCTCTCTCGTCAAATCTAACATGTGCCGTTTCCCGGTAAAAGTGATCCAACCCGGCAATGTTCTCAATCTGATATTTTTTTATTCCGTTTTGTCCGCACAACACTGTAAACGGAATATTTTTTTCCGCAAAATGAAAGCTCAAAGCCAGCACGGTTTCCAGAATCTGGTTCTCTAACGGAATGTAGTTTTCTTCTTTTTCATCATATCTTTTCGTATCATATGCCAAAAAAATTTCCTGTTTTCGTTCCCCGAGCAGATTGCGCGTTTTTAATCTCTGCTCCTTGGCCGAAGCTTTCCAGTGGATATATTTCAAGGGGTCACCCGCAACATAATCCCTGGTTATCACATCGGTCTCCGTCTGGTTGTTCTGCGATTGCAGATGACTCACATCGACAATATCCTTGATACTGTTTAACTCTTTTTTCTGTATCATTCGGGGATATACTACCGCTCTAATTGTGCCGTGAATTTTGTAACGCAAACGAAACAGACGTAAAAAATCCGTTACTATCAGCTCTTTTACGCCAACTTCATACTCACCTCGGTATTTGCAGATCATATTGGTATGATAAGTATGCGAATCTCCGGGTAACAATTCATACTCCTCATCCTCCGGAATATCCGTCACGTATGAAAAACCGGAAAACAGCCTTACGCTAAGGCCTGCAAATGCATAAAAAGTCTCATTGGGCAATGTGAAATAATACGGCATGGCTTGCTTACAAACAATAATTCTGCTTTCGATTTTCTGATAAATACGAAATCTGGTAAAAAACAGCACCAAATATAAAAACGATACCGCCGGAATCAACGTAACCGCCCAAAAAAATCCATAACTAATCGCACCTCCATAGAAAGAGATGCCAACCAAAGACAGTATCCATAGAAATATGTAAATTATCCTACGCCATTTCATACAAAGATCTCCTAAACGGGCACTTTTGTCTTGATTACCAGGCTGTGAAGAATGGATGCGGCGTCTGCTTTTCGTATTCTCGCCTCCGGTGTCAGTGTTAAACGGTGTAACAAAACACATTCCGCCACACTTTTCACATCATCCGGCTTCACATAATCTCTCTGCTCCAAAAAGGCTTTCGCCTGGGCAGCACGCAACAATGCCAGCATACCGCGCGGACTAATTCCGTACTGGAAAGAATTCTCCTCTCTGGTAAGCCCTACCAGTTCCTCCACATAACCGATAACGGACTCTTTCACCGTTACCTGCTCCACTTCTTTCATCAATTCAATAATATCTTCCGCACTACATACCTGCTCTAACGTCTCAATTGTTTTTCCCGATAAATATTGCGCAGCCATTCTAATTTCTTCTTCTTTGCTCGGATAACCAATGGAAATCCGCATCATGAAACGATCCATCTGTGCCTCCGGCAACGGATAGGTTCCCATAAACTCCACAGGATTCTGTGTCGCGATTACCAAAAACGGTTTCGGCAACCGGTAACTGACACCATCTACCGTCACTTGTCCTTCGGCCATCGCCTCAAGAAGACTTGCCTGTGTCTTGGGAGAAGTTCTGTTAATCTCATCAGCAAGCAGAATCTGATTCATAACCACACCGTCCCGATGCTCAAACTCACCTGTTTTCATATTATAAACCGACATACCGATAATATCTCCGGGCAAGGTGTCCGGCGTAAACTGCACACGTCCCATGGTACAATCCGTAGCTTTGGCCAGTGTTCTTGCCAAAGTTGTTTTTCCCACGCCCGGCACATCCTCTAACAAAATATGGCCACCTGCCAAAAGGCAGGTTAAAACCTTTTCCACCACATCATCTTTTCCAACAAAAACACTGTTTATTGCTTCTCTTATCTTTTGTGTCATTTCATATTTTTTCTCCATCGCCATCCCCTGTACTCCTTGCTATGTTATACTATTTGTCATTCTATCATATTTCTGACACAATGCAAAACTTATTCTTGTTTTAGCAACTTTAAAGCTCAATATAGGATAGCTATTTATAAAATGTCTTTTTTATCCTACTTTTAGAGCAAAAAAAATTATGATTTCCCATGCACGACAGCTATTGTAGGATGTAATTCGAAAATTCCTTTATTTCATCCCACCTTTTTATGGTTTTTCCGCTATACATATGAAATTTACAAAGAAAAAGTAGGACAAATCTGTCTCAGTAACAAATTTAATCCTACTTATCTACCTATCCCTCTTATTATTTTGCTATAATAGTCTGATTTTATAGGATAAAACTTCAAATAAACTTTATTTTATCCTAATCTTGTTATTATCAACTCAGAATACTATCATTGCACTATCTTTTCGCCTTCACTTGCGCTTGTAAATCCGCGGCAAACACGTCAACCGGAATACTTCCAAGTTCTCCCCTGTCACGGCTTCTCACGGAAATCTCACCCCTCAACAATAAGGTTCTGTTCATTCTCTACGGCAGTTTTAATCATTTCACAAACAATCGGCCACAAATAAGCGGTAAGTTCATCCTCATCGCTCATAGGGGTGAGTTCTGTATTTCCGCTTCGAATCAGCCCCATTTTCAAATGGTCTATTGATAAGTAAGGATATTTGTATTTCTCAAGAAGCTTCTGGGCAAGAACCGTCTTACCGGTATGCGATGCGCCGGTTATTAAAATAATCATCTTTCGCCACCTCTACATCTCATCTTAAAAGGAAAGAACACTATTCTTTGAAAAAATCAAAATAATACTTTGCTATCTCCGCACTTTCACCCTGGTAGATTCCCTGTCCTTCGTATTCCTTCTCAAACCCGGTTTTTTCCAATACTTTTTTGGATGCAACATTTTCCGAAAGACAAATCCCATATATTTTATCGATCTGTTTCTCTTCCCTTGCAAATTTCAGAAGAGCCGTAAGCGCTTCTGTGGCATACCCATGTCCGGTATACTGCTTAGCAATATGATAGCCGACTTCAACGCCTTCCTCAATTGGGACAAGCTGTACGTAACCAATGTTAGCGCCTTCCTTTAATATCACAGGATATACCAACGGCCCTTCTCCTGTCGCATAACACTTCATCAAAAATTCTATTGTTTCCTTTGCCTCTTCGACTGTTTCAAAAACTTCATCCGGCACAAAGCGTCTGTTATCCTCATCTAAAGAATTCAAGTGCACATCCTCTGCCATTGACAAATCAAACTCTGTAATTACCAATCTTTCTGTTTCTATTCTCATGTTGTTCTCCTTATTCAAAACTGACACGCGCCGAGGGGGAAGTATAAAATGTCTCCTACATACATTTATTGAAAACTTTTCACCCAGTTCACCAAAGAATCATGATAGACATTTTCACGAACCGTGCCTAACATGTAATCCGTTACCGGACCATTCTTTCTCATTTTTTCAAGAATTGCTTCCTGAAGTTCTTCCACAGACATATCTTCATAGCGTTTGTTCGGGTCTGCAACGATTTTTTCAGTCTTCTCTTCCTGTAATTTTTCCGGCTCTGTATTCGGCTGTTCAATCGCTTTTTCTACCGATTCTTCTGCATTAATAATATCTTCTTTCCTTGCTTCTTCCACAACCTTTACAGTTTCCTGCACGCTTTCAATCTCCACCGTTTTGATTGGTGCCAAACTTTTATCGCAAGATTTGGCAGGTATCCAGATTTCACCTGTATTTGCCGCCACACGCACCTGAATGCGTCCACCATTTGCAGATATACGTTCTCCCGTCAGTGCGCCAACATACTCGAAGTTATTTCCACACACAAGATCCATAAAAGCATCTTTATCATCGTTGTTGACTGTAATAATCACAGATTCACCGTCAAACGTCCGTGCATATGCAAAATGTGTATTCTGAAGCATCAATTCCTGATAATTACCATAGCAAAGAGCAGGTGTATTCTGACGAATCTTACCGAGTGCAGCAATCAAGCGGGTATAGGAATTTGTATGAATCGCATCCTTATAATCTTCATACTGTAATGCCGGTCTCAAAGAATCATCTGAAAAACGTTCCTTTTTTCCTTCGATTCCAAACTCCGAACCATAGTAAATCGAAGGAACCCCCGGCAATGTATAAAGCATTACATGCACCGGAAGAAAATGTGCCTTATTACTAAGCTTTGTATAAATACGCTCTACATCATGATTATCCACAAAACTATAAAGCTTCAGATTATTTCCAACCATATCGCCCACATATTTAATGGTGTGCGCGATTTCAAAATAATTATGGTCATTGTGACCTGAGTACAATGCTTTATGGAGCATATAATTCGTTACCGAATGAAGAGTTCCGTCATTTGCCCACCGCGAATAATTACCATGAATCACTTCTCCCATGAGCCAGAAGTCGGGTTTTACTTCATTTGCTACCTGTCTGAGCGCCTTCATGTAATCGAAATCCAAAACATCGGCTGCATCCAGACGTATTCCATCAATATCAAACTCGCTTACCCAAAAACGTATTACATCACAGATATAATCTTTCACCGCCGGATTGTGCTGATTTAATTTGACAAGCAAATCATATCCGCCCCAATTTTCATAAGAGAAACCATCATTATATGAATTATTTCCACTGAAATTAACATTGCAATACCAGTCTTTATATTGTGAACGCTCTCTATTATTTTTAATATCCTGAAATGCATAAAAATCGCGTCCTGTATGATTGAACACACCATCCAGAATTACTCTGATTCCCTGTTTGTGACATGCCTCCACAAAATCCGTTAAATCTTCATTTGTTCCAAGTCGACTATCCAATTTTTTATAATCGGTTGTTTCATAACCATGTCCCACAGATTCAAAAAGAGGGCCTATGTAAATTGCATTACATCCGATTTCCTTAATGTGTGAAATCCATGGACGCAATGTATTTAACCGGTGCACCGGTTCTTCATAGGAATTCTGTTTCGGTGCCCCTGTAATCCCCAACGGATAAATGTGATAAAACACTGCCTCCTCATACCATGCCATATTATCTTCCTCCTAATCTAATAGAATAAAATCTCTGAACTATCGGTTTTTCCGTTCACTTCGTCGATAAAAGACTTCGGAATCTTCTCCGATGATATGCTTAACCATTAAAAAAACTTTGCGAAAAAGGAACAAACGGCTTCGGCGGACAAGCCCTTTCCGCTATTATCTTTTCCATCTCAATCAAATTGTACCACTTGCCGAATTTGCTGCCGCATTCGTGATACCTTGCAACCACTTTATATCCGATTGCCTCGTGAAAATATTCACTGTTACGTGTAAGATATTCATCTTCTTCCACCGGTTCGGCCGCTCCGGCATATACATTTATGACGTTTTGCTTCACCAGAATACTTTCAATCTCAGCATAAAGCATCTTCCCGATTCCCATTCTGTGATAACGCTTATCGATATAAATCGAGGTTGAAGCACTCCATGCATAGGAAGCTCTTGTTCTGAATCTGCCTGCATAAATATACCCGGCCACCTGCCCGTCAACCTCTGCCACCAGATAAGGGTAATTTCTGAGTGTTTCTTTTATTCTGTCAGTAAACTCTTCTAAGCTCGGAACTTCATGCTCAAAGGTAATTGCCGTATGCTCCACGTAATAGGCATAAATATGCAATAGCGCACTTGCATCCTCTTCTCTTGCCACTCTAATGACGATATCCATCGTTGCTTTTCCTCCATCCTGATATACTATTTCACCAATGGAAACGTTACTGACCAGTCACCCTCCGTGCGATTGCCTGAAGTGACAAACATACCATAGAGTTCATAGTTCCCCAAATCCTCAAATCTTACATTATCAAAAATATAATCCTGATAGCCGCTGCCATCCTCAGCCAGGAAACTGATGCTTCCTATGCCGCCATTCTCTTCTCCTGTTTCTTTATTTTTCAAGAACAGCCAGCCGTGATTATCCGTTTCCATAATATTTCCGTAACAAACCTGAATGTGTAACAAATCGTCCACATACCCCATGCCTGTCACATGCACACCTGCTATCGGGGTACAAAGCACTCCGTTTGTTTGCAGTGCCACATCCGCAATATCTTCGTCTTCCGGTTCTCCGATAAAACTTTTTCCGCGCGGTTTAACCGACTGCACTGCGGCCACCTTTTCTGCCGATGTCAAATCGATATCCGGAATTACTGCGTCAAACTCCTCTTTCTGACTGATGAACTGTCCAACAGAAAAAGTGATTTTATCTCCTTCCACAGCTTGCTCACCCATGTGTGAAATCGTGATAAGAAAAGTAACCGTTGCCGTTTCGGAGTCATAACTTACCTTTTCACAATGTCCAATACTGTTATACGGCGTATTGATACTGCAGCTGTCAAAAAGATCCGTTGTTTCATCAATACGTCCACCTTCTAAATCCTGCATGGAAATATAGATTTCAGCAGTATTCTCATGAATATAAGTTGCCACAACTTCCATACGGATTCCCTCGTCTTCGCAAGACATCTGAACGGGCTTGAAATACTGCGCCGTTCTCGGGGATACCGTATATAAAATATCATAAAAAGGGATTGCACCTCCGGCAATTACCGGAACCGATATCATAAAACATAACATTACCACTGCTGCCGCAGCCAACCATTTGATTGCAGGCATCACCTTCTTAGGACGTCTGTATGCTCCGGCATCACGCACCGCTTCTTCATCAATCATCCCGATTGCATCCAAAAGTGTTTCATTATTCATATTTGAAGCCCTCCTTTTCCAAATAGACAAGCAATTTTTTACGCATTCGTAAAAGCATCATTTTCACCTTACTTTTAGAAAAACCAAATTGTTGGCAAATGTCTGAAATGGGTTTCAAATACCAATAACGACAGATAAATACACGCCGTTCCTGAAGCGGCAATGACATTATGAAATCATTAACACATTGTGCAAGTTCCTTTAACTCTATTTCCTCTTCTACTGTATTTCCTGCCGGAATACATTCCTCCAGTTCCTCCAAAACGAGTGTGACCTCACCGCTTCCACGTTTTCCGGCTTTTTGTCTCCGCCATTTATCAATTGAAATTCGTCGCGTAATCTTTCCCAAAAAAGTAGAAAGATTGCCCGGGCGGTGCGGCGGTATGGCGTTCCATGCATCCAGATATGTATCATTCACGCATTCCCGCGCATCCTCTTCATTGGAAAGGATATGATAGGATATTGAATAACAATATTTCTCGTATTTTGCTGCTACCGCAGATATGGCTGTTTCCGAGCGTTCCAAAAACAAGTCCACAATCTGTGAATCATCCATTTTTCTGCCTCCTTCGGTTTCTTTTATCAGGATCCTTCACTTATCTACTCGAAAAAAGGCGGAATCGGTCACACTTCTTACAATAAATAATATTGCATGTTCTCTACACGTTCTCTTCCAAAATCACAATGTCATATGGTTCCAGGCATACTTTATCCATGATCTCTTCATCATTCAAAAGATTAACATACTTTTGTGTCCCGGCTTCAGATGCATTTGAAAAGTCTATCTCCTTTCCCTCATCTGAAAAATTACCAATAAAAATATATCTCTTTGTTTCATTCTCTCTATAGCAGATTCCGATTCCCTCCGGAATCATTACATCGCCCAACACGCCGGTGATATGTGCATCTTTCACAAGCTGACGGCACAACGCTTCCACAAGTGTATCTTCACAGTTTGCAGCAATATGATATGCAACACCTGCGCCATACGTATTCTTTGTAATTACCGGTTCCCCTTTGTAATAATCTTTTTCATATACTGCCAAAATTTCCGCTGTTGTCACATGAACCACTTCGCAGAGCTCATTCAGTTTGTATCTGTTATCGTTCCAGCATGTCTCATTGCATTCTTCGTCAAACAACGCGTCTGTCTCTTCAACCCACATTCCCAAAACATCCGAAAGCTTCTCTTTCGTTGCTTCTCCAAGGAAGCAAAGATCCGATTCATCGACCACACCTGAAAACGCAGTCGTTAACAAAATTCCTCCCCCCGCAACAAAGTCGCGAAGTTTCTGTTGAATCCCGTTATGGAACATATAAAGCAGCGGTGCAATTATAATTTTGTAATTGCTCAAATCCGAACGGGAATCCAGCACATCCGTACCGATTCCGTTCTGCCAGAAATATTTGTAATACCGTGCACATAAATCATCATAATCCAGACCGCAATTTCTTGGTCCGTTTGATTGATTCAATGCCCATTTGCTTTCTTTATCATATATGATTGCAACATCCGCCGGATTATCACTGCCATATATTTTCCCCGACAGCTTCTGCATATCAGCGCCAAGCGAAGAGACTTCTCTAAACACTCTTGTATTCTCTGTTCCCACATGAGAAATCACAGCCGAATGCATCTTCTCCGCACTTCCTCTTGACTGACGAATTTGAAAATATAAACCGCTTTCCGAACCATGCCCAATCGCATTCAATACTGCCAGTCTGTGCATGCCCGGCTTTTTCATTTTACTGACAGGACGCCAGTTAACGGTAGACGGCGTACATTCCATCAGAAGAAACGGACGCTTCTTTAAGCATCTCATATAGTCATGCGTAAAGCTTTCACGGTATGCTTCTGTTACATTACTTCCCGGCGCATGCCAATACGGATAACTGTCCCATGATATCAAATCCAGCTCATCCGCCATATCCGGATAGCATAAGCCATCATAAAGCCCCATCATATTGGTCGTCACAGGGATCTCCGGATTCACAGTCTTAACAGCAGCAATTTCTGCCTTCAAAAAGTCCGTTGTCTGATATGTGGTAAATCTCCACCAATCAAGCCATAATCCGTTAATTGCAGTCTCACTGATAGGCCCCGGAGCCTCTACCTGACTAAAATCAGAATAGGTATGAGACCAAAAACGTGCCCACCACGCATGATTCATATTCTCTACCGTGCCGTACTTCTTTTGCAGGTATTCTCTAAAAGCCTGCTGACACAAGGGACAATAACATTCTCCACCATACTCATTTGAAATATGCCATAAAATAACAGCAGGATGAGAAGCATATCGTTCTGCAAGCTTGGTATTGATAATCCGCACGCGTTCCCTATATGCCGGTGAAGTCATACAGTGATTATGACGGAATCCAAAATGGGCTCTTACCCCTTTTTCATCCACGCGCAACACCTCCGGATATTCTTCCGCCAGCCAGTGGGGACGCGCGCCTGACGGCGTTGCCAGATTCACATAAATTCCTGCCGTATATAACTTGTCTACAATATCATCCATCCATGCAAAATCAAATTCGTCCTTTTTCGGCTCCAGATGCGCCCAGGAAAAAATGCCGAGGCTCACATTATTGATGTGTGCCTTTTTCATTAAGGCAATATCTTTTTCCACAATTTCCGGATCGTTAATCCACTGATCCGGATTATAGTCTCCCCCATGTAAAATATGCGGGTATTTCGGTGTGATTGGTGCAAATCTCTTTCCCATATT
>JAZSCW010000007.1:0-21571 GCA_045530835.1 Lachnospiraceae bacterium
GTAACAGATAACAATTCTTTAGTACCGGAACACAACGGAATTCCGGTATGATGTTAATATTTTAGAAAGTAGCTTAGTTTTTATGGCAAAACAGGTTGCAGGTAAAAAAGTCGCTAAAAAGCGTGTCAAGAAAAACGTTGAACATGGACAGGCACACATTCAGTCTTCCTTCAATAATACAATCGTTACCTTAACAGATGCTGAAGGAAATGCATTAAGCTGGGCAAGTGCCGGTGGTCTTGGATTTAGAGGTTCAAAGAAATCTACTCCGTACGCAGCTCAGATGGCTGCAGAAACCGCTACAAAGGCAGCTCTTATTCACGGTTTAAAGACGGTAGATGTAATGGTAAAAGGACCCGGTTCAGGCCGTGAAGCAGCTATTCGTGCATTACAGGCATGCGGTCTTGAAGTAACAAGCATTAATGATGTTACTCCCGTTCCTCATAACGGATGCCGTCCCCCCAAGCGCAGAAGAGTGTAGTTTGGCTTGTAGTTAAGGTTTATTGTAAATCATTAGGAGGTAATTTGAAATGGCAGTTAATAGAGTGCCCGTTCTTAAAAGATGTAGAACACTCGGTTTAGAGCCGATGGTTTTGGGATATGATAAGAAGTCCAATAGAAAATCTGCTAGAGAAGGCAAGAAGATGAGCGAATATGGTCTTCAGCTGAGAGAAAAGCAGAAAGCTAAATTCATCTACGGTGTATTAGAGAAACCTTTCCGTAATTATTATGAGAAGGCTGACCGTATGAAAGGTATGACCGGTGAAAACCTTATGGTTATGCTTGAAAGCAGACTTGATAATGTTGTATTCAGAGCAGGTTTTGCTCGTACAAGAAAGGAAGCCAGACAGGTTGTTAGCCACAAGATCATTACTGTAAATGGTAAGTTGGTAAATATTCCTTCATACCTTGTTAAAGCAGGTGATGTAATTGAAATCAAAGAAGCTTCCCGTAGTTCACAGAGAACGAAAGACATTTATGAAGTAACAGCAGGAAGACTTACTCCGGAATGGATTGATGTTGACAAAGACGCTTATAAGTGTGTTGTTAAAGAACTTCCGACCAGAGATATGATCGATGTTCCTGTAAACGAGATGCTTATCGTCGAGTTGTATTCTAAATAATAATTTGCATAACTTATAAAATGAAGGAGGGACCTACATGTTAGCATTTGATTTTGATAGCCCGAATATTGAGGTAGCAGAGATTTCAGAGGATAAAAAATACGGTAGATTCGTAGTGGAACCTTTGGAAAGAGGCTATGGTATTACATTGGGTAATTCATTGAGACGTATTATGTTAGCTTCCTTGCCTGGTGTTGCGGTTAGTCAGATTAAGATTGAAGGTATTTTGCATGAATTCAGTTCAATTCCCGGAGTTAAGGAAGATGTTACTGAAATCATCATGAATATCAAAAACTTGGCGATTAAGGACAACAGCGATTCTGATGAGCCTAAGAAAGCATATATTGATTTCGAAGGTGAAGGCGTGGTCAGAGCATCTGATATTCATACGGATTCTGATATTGAGATTATGAATCCTGATCAGGTTATTGCTACATTAAGTGGTGGAAGAGAAAGCAGATTATACATCGATTTCTTGATTACCAGAGGCCGCGGATACGTTAGTGCTGAAAAGAATAAAGGTGATGATTTCCCGATTGGAAACATTGCGGTTGATTCAATCTATACACCGGTTGAGCGTGTAAACCTTACTGTAGAGAACACTCGTGTAGGTCAGATGACTGATTACGATAAGCTTACATTAGATGTTTATACAAACGGTACATTAGCTCCGGATGAGGCTGTCAGCCTTGCAGCAAAGGTATTGAGCGAGCACTTGAAGCTCTTCATTAACCTTTCTGAGAATTCCAAGAATGCTATTGTTATGATTGAAAAAGAAGATGATCAGAAAGAAAAAGTTCTTGAGATGAGTATTGATGAACTTGAACTTTCCGTTCGTTCTTATAACTGCTTGAAGAGAGCAGGTATTGATACGGTTGAGAAGTTGACCAATAAGACTCCGGAAGATATGATGAAAGTTCGTAATCTTGGACGTAAGTCACTTGATGAAGTTCTTGCTAAATTGAAAGAGTTAGGTCTTCAGCTTAATCCGAGTGATGATTGATTTTGATTTGCTTTACATGGGAAATCTTCGGATTTCCCATGTTTTAGGAAATATGCGATAAGTCCAAATGGCTCGCAGTACCCAAAAATGGAATACAGACGTGTGTGAATAAGTCCAAAGGCGTTGCATACGTTTCCACTTTAATGATGAAGGGAGATTAAAAAAATGGCAGCTTACAGAAAATTAGGAAGAACATCCAGCCAGAGAAAAGCATTACTTAGAAATCAGGTAACAAATTTACTTTACTACGGAAGAATTCAGACAACCGAAGCTAAAGCGAAAGAAATCCGCAAAATCGCAGAAGGTCTGATTGCTCTTTCAGCAAAAGAAAAAGATAACTATGAAATGGTTAAGGTTACTGCTAAGGTTGCTCGCAAAGACAAAGATGGTAAGAGAGTAAAAGAAGTAGTAGATGGTAAGAAAGTTACTGTTTATGATGAAGTAGAAAAGGAAATCAAGAAAGATTTACCTTCAAGACTTCATGCAAGACGTCAGATGCTTAAAGTATTATACCCTATCGTAGAGGTTCCTACTGCTGCAGCAGGTAAGAAACGTGCTACAAAGAAGGTTGATATGGTAGCAAAGCTTTTTGATGAAATTGCACCTAAATACGCTGAGCGTAAGGGTGGATATACAAGAATTATCAAAGTTGGTCCTCGTAAGGGTGATGCAGCTATGATGGTTGTTATTGAACTTGTATAATTTTAGGTTATTGATATTATTCAAATTGTCTAAAATATAAAAAACGCTTTTTATTCATGATGAAATAGTTTATAATCGTGAATGGAAAGCGTTTTTAAGTTATAGCAAACGGAAAGCGTACAAAACGCATAAAATAATCGAAATGTAAAAAAGGGAATTAGGAGGACGTCAATGAATTTTGAAGAATTGGTAGCATATGCTAAACAAAATGAATGCTCAGATATTCATATTACAGTAGGAACTGCTCTTGCGGTTCGTAGATTTGGGGAATTACAGATTCTTGAACCTGCACCGAGTGCAGAAGAGTCAAGAGATATGATTTTTTCTTTTTTGGCAGAAGATCAAGTACAGCGTATTACAGCTGGTGAGGATCTTGATGTGGGTTGTATGCTTCGTGATGGTACTCGTATCAGAGCAAATATTTATCATCAGAGAAATAATCTTGCTGCCAGTATTCGTCTTTTACAGAACAAAATTCCTTCCTTTGAAGAATTAGGTCTTCCTCCCATTGTGAAGGATCTTGCAGAACAGCCCAGAGGTCTTGTTCTTGTAACCGGACCGACAGGAAGCGGTAAGTCAACTACATTAGCTTCCATGGTTGATTATATTAATAAAACAACATCGAAACATATTCTTACGATCGAAGATCCGATTGAATATATTTATCCTCATAACAGAGCGATGATTCATCAGCGTGAGGTGGGTAAGGATGTTTCAAGCTTTGCGACTGCTTTACGTTCGGCATTGCGTGAAGATCCTGATATTATTCTTGTTGGAGAAATGCGCGATTTTGAGACGATTCAGGCTGCTATTACAGCAGCAGAAACAGGTCACCTGGTTCTTTCAACGTTACATACGACCAGCGCAGCACAGACTGTTGAAAGAATTATCGACGCTTGTCCGATTGACGGCCAGGCTCAGATTCGTTCTCAGTTTGCAAATGTTATCCGTGGTATTTTGACACAGCAGCTGATTCCTTGTGCTGATGGAAATGGTCGTGTTGTAGCAACAGAAGTTTTGAATGCTAATTTTGCAATTACCAACCTGATTCGTGAGAATAAAGCTATTCAGATTCCGAGTATGTTACAGTCAGGTATGCGTGAAGGAATGCATACGTTGAACTCTGATTTGTACTCCCTTGTCAGACGTCAGATAATTACAAAAGAAGAGGCGTTAAAAGTTTCAAGTACTCCTACAGAACTTGAAAAAATGTTTTAATTGAAATATATTTTGAAAGATTGGAGCATCGCTATTGTGATGCTCCTCTTTTTATTTTATAATGTATTTTGTTATGTACAGACCGTATTTTGTACGGCTTCCAAAGTCTCATTGCGATAGGTATGAAAGGAAATATACCCATGAAGGAATTTGAAAATGTGAAATGGGGATTATCTGCGGGCAGAATCAAGTTACTTGCAGTGATAGCAATGTTTATTGATCATTTTGCAGCGTCTGTGCTGCTTCGTGTGATTCGAAACGAGAATCAGCCAATCAGGACATGGATGATGGCATATCTTCCTGATTATGAGAGTGTTTTGTCGGGAATGACGTTGTTTTATCAGCTTTTGCGGGATATCGGACGGATCAGTTTTCCGGTTTATTGTTTTTTTATTGTAGAGGGTTTTTTTCACACAAAAAGTCGTCGAAAATATGCATTTAGGTTGTTTCTTTTGGCTTTGATTTCAGAGTTCCCCTTTGATTTGGCTCTATTTGGCAAAATAAGCGATTTGAAGCATCAAAACGTATATTTTACCCTATTGATTGGTTTGGCGGCAATTTGGGGCATAAATGCGCTTCAAAAACTAAAAGAAGAACGGATGAATAAGTATATAGTGTTGTTTTTATCTGTGATTATCACTGTATTTTCTACCGTTATAGCTTTTTATTTGAAGACGGATTATTCCATTTTGGGTGTCCTGACGATTATTATGATGTATTTGGTTAAAACCAGGAATGAGGAGGGTACGGCTGGTCTTATATCAGTTCTTAGCGCAGGATTGGCGGTCTGGTGGCTGTTTAAGACACCGGCAGATTTCATGATTAGTCTGATTATGACAATGTGTGCAATTCTGGTAGTTTTTATGCTCTCCCAAATGAAAAATCGTACTTATGCCGGAATGTTGACCGGTGGTATTTTTACCTTGTGTGTGACGGGAATGTCAGAAATTTCAGCACTGTGGGCGATACTGTTTGGCTTTTTTTATAATGGTAAAAAGGGTTGGAATTCAAAGTGGTTTTTTTATTTGTTTTATCCAATACATCTTGCTGCACTTGCGATGATTTGCCTGTTGATGGGAATTATTAAATTATGATTTAATTTATAATGCGGTTGTTTTGGATAGCAAAAAAATCTTGCAAAAGCGGGCCTGCTTATATACAATAATACTGATATTAGAGTATGGTTTTGGAATCAAATAACTGTGTGAAAATATGACAAAAGTGTCACAAAGAATGGGAGATGCGTCCTGAATGAATATTATTCGTACACTCAATTTGAATCATGAATATATACAGCGTGATGATGAAGGTAATATAGAAGGTTTTCGGCGAGCGCTTGATGATATTTCCATTGAAATAAATCAAGGTGATTTTATAACAATTTTAGGTCATAACGGTTCTGGGAAATCAACGCTTGCGAAACATCTGAATGCAATTTTATATCCGACTGACGGGACCGTTTATGTAGACGGTAAGGATACGACAAATGAGGAGTACCTTTGGGAAATTCGTCAGACGGCAGGAATGGTATTTCAGAATCCGGATAATCAGATTATCGGGCAGCTTGTCGAAGAAGACGTTGGGTTCGGACCTGAAAATATGGGGGTTGAGACTGCAGAAATCTGGGCTCGTGTGGAGGAAAGCCTGCGTGCTGTAGGCATGTATGAATATAGAAAGCATTCGCCCAATCATTTGTCGGGAGGGCAAAAACAACGTGTTTCTATTGCAGGGGTACTTGCGATGCATCCGAAGTGTATTATCCTTGATGAGCCGACTGCCATGCTTGACCCGGGCGGTCGTAAAGAAGTAATTCGGGCGGTTCGGGCGCTGAATGATGTGGAACAAGTGACTGTGATTCTGATTACGCATTATATGGAAGAAGCGGTTTTTTCTGATCATGTTTTTGTTATGGATAGCGGTAAAATTGTAATGCAGGGTAAGCCGCAGGAAATTTTTGAAAGGGTCGAGGAATTGCAACAATTAAGACTTGAGGTGCCTCAGCCTACATTGCTGGTACATGAGTTGCGAAAGCAGGGGTTTGATTTGCCCTCCGGTATTCTTACAAATGAAAAACTGGCGGATGTACTCGCAGAACTTTATAATAAGAATAGATATTAGGGAAACGGAGAAAAATATGCCGATTATTGTAGATCATCTGGTTCATGAATACGGTGCAGGTACTACTCATAAAGTGAAGGCTTTGGACGTAGAAGAGCTCGTTGTCCAAGACGGTCAATTTGTTGGATTGATCGGACATACCGGTTCGGGGAAGACAACACTTGTCCAACATCTGGCTGCTTTGCTCAAACCTTGTGCCGGAACAGTTTATCTGGACGGAGAAGACATTTTTGATAAGCGATATGATAAAAAAATTTTAAGAAGCAAGCTTGGGGTTGTGTTCCAGTATCCGGAGCATCAACTGTTTGAATCGAGCGTTTTTGAAGATGTCTGTTTTGGTCCGAAAAATCTGGGGCTTGAAAAAAGTGAGGTGGAGTTGCGCGCTTACGAGGCATTGAAATTGGTTGGAATTTCTGATGAATATTTTTATCGTTCTCCATTTGAATTATCCGGTGGGCAAAAAAGGCGTGTGGCGATAGCCGGTGTACTTGCCATGAAACCTAAAATTCTTATTTTGGATGAGCCGACTGCAGGACTTGATCCCAAAGGACGCGAGGAGATTCTTGGTTGTATTCGCAAACTTCATGAAGAACAGAACATTACAGTACTTCTTGTATCACACAGTATGGAGGATGTTGCAAATTATGTGGAACGTATCATTGTGATGCATGAAGGAAGTGTTTTCCTGGACGGAACCGTGAAAGAAGTATTTGCTCATTCGGAGGAACTCGAAGCCATCGGTCTTGCGGCCCCACAGGTTACGTATCTGTTGAAATTGTTGGAGCAAAAGGGCTTGCCGGTTGACACAAGTGCAACTACAATTAATGAGGCTAAAAAGACAATTGTGTCAGTTTTTGAAAAAACGGAATATAGATAATGTATTGTTTAAAACGGAGGCATAAATGCTGAAAGATATTACTTTAGGACAATATTATCAGGAAGATTCGCTGATTCATCGTCTTGATCCACGTGTCAAGCTGGTGGGGACGGTTGTCTTCATGATATCGTTGTTTATTTTTAACAATTTCATATGCTATACACTGGGTTTACTGTTTTTGACCATTGTAATCAGCCTATCGAAGGTGCCGTTTAAATTTATGATACGCGGTATGAAAGCTATTTTCTTTTTATTGGTGATTACAGTATTGTATAATTTGTTTCTTTCAAATGGAGATATTCTTTTTGAATGGAAATTTATCAGGGTTACATGGCAGGGAATTGAAACAGCGTTCTTTATGCTGATACGACTGTCGCTTTTGATTGTAGGTTCTTCACTTATGACATTGACTACGACACCAAATCAACTGACAGATGGATTGGAAAGTCTTTTGAAGCCGTTGCGTGTATTACGCGTGCCGGTGCATGAGATTGCAATGATGATGTCGATAGCGTTACGTTTTATTCCTATATTAATGGAAGAAACGGATAAAATTATGAAGGCGCAGATTGCGCGTGGTGCACAGTTTGAAAGCAGAAATATTTTCAAAAAAGTGAAGGCACTGGTTCCGCTCCTGGTACCCTTGATTATTTCGGCCTTCCGTAGGGCAAATGATCTTGCACTTGCAATGGAGGCCCGATGTTATCGCGGCGGAGACAGCCGGACGAAAATGAAACCGCTTCGCTATACAAGTCGGGATGTCGTAAGTTATATGATTCTGAGTTTTTATTTTGCAGGGATTATTGTATGCGGAATCTTTTTGGAAGGTTCTTTGATAGAGATGTATAAAATATTGACTTAGAAAGTCAAAAAGCAAAAAAAGGAGTATAAGCATGCGTAGGGTTATGCTGACGGTTGCATATGACGGAACGGACTTTCATGGTTGGCAGTTTCAGCCGGGAGTTCGTACTGTAGAAGGGGAATTGAATAGGGCAATCAGCGAATGGACAGGAAGTGACATTACTGTCATTGGCGCAAGCAGAACTGACACAGGTGTTCATGCATTGGGAAATCTAGCTGTTTTTGATTTGGAAATGAATATACCGACAGAAAGGATTTCGTATGCATTAAATGCGAAGTTACCGGCCGATGTAAAAATACAGGAAGCTGTTGATGTGGCTCCGGATTTTCATCCGCGTCACTGCCGGAGTCGGAAGATTTATGAATATCGTATTCATGCTTCAAAATATCCGATGCCGCTTACAAGACGTTATTCCTTCTATACTTATTTAAATCCGGATTTGCAACGTATGCAGCAAGGGGCGGCATATCTGATTGGTGAGCATGATTTCAAAAGTTTTTGTTGTGTGCACACGCAGGCCGAGAGCACGGTTCGTACGATATATAATATATCTGTAGAGAAAAGGCTTGAAGATATTGTTATACGTGTGGAGGGAAATGGTTTCTTATATAATATGGTAAGAATAATTGCAGGAACACTTTTGGATGTAGGTGTAGGACGATGGGAGCCGGAAGATGTTAAGACGATGCTTGAAGCAAAGGATCGCCAGGCATCGGGACCGACAGCTCCACCGGAAGGGCTCTGTCTCTGTGCGATTGAGATTTTAGAGGAAAAATAATTTTGGAAAAAAGTAGTTGACACGTTTTTGAAGCTATACTATACTAAATAAGCACGTGTGCATTCCGTAGCCCCGGTATGCGTCACGTTTTGGAGAAGTCTGATGAGAAAGGTGTGGCCCGGACATCCGCACTTACAGAACGTCAGATACGACACATTGTTTAAATGATTATGGAGGTAACATCATGAAATCTTATATGGCAAATCCTGCAACCATTGAAAGAAAATGGTATGTAGTTGATGCAGAAGGATGCACATTAGGACGTTTGGCATCTGAAGTAGCTAAAATCTTAAGAGGAAAAAATAAACCCCAGTTTACACCGCATATTGATACAGGTGATTACGTAATTATCGTAAATGCAGAGAAGATCGCTGTAACAGGTAAGAAGATGGATCAGAAGACATACTTCACACACTCTGATTACGTTGGTGGTGACAAACTTACTACTTTGAAGGAAAAGCTTGCTAAGCATCCTGAAGAAGTAATTGAACATGCCGTTAAG
Source organism: Lachnospiraceae bacterium (assembly GCA_045530835.1). GTDB lineage: Bacteria > Bacillota > Clostridia > Lachnospirales > Lachnospiraceae > UBA3766. The sequence continues at coordinate 9,185 of JAZSCW010000007.1, forward strand.
GGAATGCTTCCCAAAGGACCTTTAGGAAGAGAAATGTATAAGAAACTTTTTGTTTATGCAGGACCCGAGCACAAGCATGCTGCTCAGAAGCCTGAGAAGTTGACATTTTAATTCGAAGGACTAAGAAGGAGGAAATATAAAAATGGCTAAGAAAGCAACAGAGAAGTTCTACGGAACAGGAAGAAGAAAAAGTTCAGTTGCCAGAGTATACGTTATGCCTGGTAAGGGAAATATTACAGTAAATAAGAGAAGCCTTGACGAATACTTCGGTCTTGAGACATTGAAAGTTATCGTTCGTCAGCCTTTGGCTTTGATTGAAGCAACAGAGAAATATGATGTTATCGTTACAGTACACGGTGGTGGTACAACAGGTCAGGCAGGTGCAATCAGACACGGTATCGCTAGAGCACTTTGCAAAGTAGATGCTGAAAATCGTCCTGCACTTAAGAAAGCCGGTTTCTTAACAAGAGATCCTCGTATGAAGGAAAGAAAGAAATATGGTCTCAAAGCAGCTCGTCGTGCACCTCAGTTCTCAAAGAGATAATGCGCGTTTCTACAAGCGATGCAAATACAAAAAGGGAGTACACTCGCAAGTTTACTTGCAAGGGTGTATTCCCTTTTTTGTATTTTTAGCGCGCCAGCGAGACATGAGCAAGACGCAAAGCGTCTGCGAATGGCAACGCTTACCCCCTTAGAAGCAATTGCGTGACATGCCTCTGCTTATTATAATTACGTAAATGGTATTATGGAATTGGGGATAGAAGTATGGTAGAATGAAAAGGAAGTGAAAATGGAAGTTTTACATGAGTTATTAGGAAAAAAATGGAAAGTATTTTAAATGTTGAAGAACCGAAAACAAGACTAATATATGAATTGTCAACAGTAACGGGGTTTAAGTATTTAAAAAGTGGTATTTTAAAGAAAACAATAAAAGACGTTGTGTTTGAGATAAACTTTTTCTCTTCAAAATGGAATGCACCAGGTCAAAGTATTGAAATAAATGCTGACATGAGGATTGTTTATAAAAAATATGGGAAATTACCGATTGATAATGTAGTAGCATCTATGAGTTATAATCCCCCGGATGGGTATTGGTATGATATATCAACGGAAAGCAACTGGCTCGAAACGAGGGATATATTAGAACAAAGATTTCGAGAGACAGCGATGGATTTGGTAAACAGATTTGAAGAAGATTATAATGCGGCTATACAATATCTTTTCTTTGAAGGATTTGAAAAATATAATGTATATCTTGATTTTGTGGCAGATAATTTGGGTCAGGAAATAATTAAGGATAAAGCGCAGAAAATATATGATGGGTTATCTGACGATTGGAAAGAACAGGTTCTTCAATATCAGAATGGGGCAAGGAATAAATCATGGATGCTGAATAGATGTAATTTGAAATATATTGTGGATAATAATTTATTTCAGTAAGTAGAGAATAAATTGAAGTTGTAGGGGTGATTGGCATGGTGACTATGGATAATTTTGATTCTTCATCTTTGGATATATATGATATTAATCTGGTTCAAAAAGAAGTCGGTGGTGGAGTAATCTCGTTTGAACAAATTGACACTATTAAGGATTTTCCGGATTCAAAGTCTATTATAATATCCGGATTAAAACAAGATACGTTTGAGTATTTTGTAAATACTTATGGAAAGCAATTTCAAGCTATAACATTTTGGAAAAACAAAGGTGTTTCGGATTTGTCAGTCCTATCTTCGCTAAGTGATGTTGAGTATATTAGCTATTTTTTTAATCAGAAGGTAAACAAACTATGGGATATGACAAATAATAAGAAACTTATAGGTTTGAGTCTTACGGACTTCTCTAAACTCCACTCATTAGCCGGCATAGAAAAGGCTGGCAGTTTAGAATATTTTGATATAGGCGATCGAGTGGAAGCCAGAATGGAGATTGAATCGTTTAAACCAATAGTGAATACGAATATAAAACATTTTTCTTGGAGCGGTAAAAAAGTTCAAGATAATGATTTTGGATGTTTGGCCCATAGCAAAATAGAAGAATTGGATATTGGTCCAACACAATTCACTTTGTTAGAACTTGCTCAATTACTTGCACTTTTTCCGGAAACACTAAAAGGAACAATTACGAAACCTTACATCAAAGGCGGAATAAAAGATAAAGATGGTTATACAGAATATTTCTTTTTATGTAAAAGAAAAAAGACTTGTGTTAAAGGGCGAGATGATGAACGGTTTGCAAGTTATTTAAATGAGTTTGAGAGCCTACTAAAAGAATGTAGAAAGAACATGAATCGGGGAGAAGGCATACCATGGAGCTAAACGTCAATACACCTGCTTATTTCAATCAGCATTATGGCATAGATGATGAAGTTTATCGGTTTTGTCAGAAGGCATATATGTATTTCAAGGACAAAGAATATAGTGATACTTTACATACTATTGGAATTGTACCGGTTGCTGCACCACAGGAATTATATGACGGTGGAGCATGGAAAGAGTCAGTAAAATTGATTAGTAACAAAAGTTGTGCAATTATTTCTATACGAATGGATTTTCAAGAGTATTATAATGCAGATAGTGCTGAGAAAATTCTTTTGACGAAAAAGATGATTTTAAAAGCAGTTAAGAAGATAAAGGCGAAAAGCAAATTTGATTATGATGCATTTGAAAGAGATTTTAATGCAGTAAGTACGATATAAAGACAATGCAAACCTTCAGTCTTCTAGTGAGTTTGAATGTACGCATAAATTTGATGGAGGATTAATATTATGGAGTTACCAGTACCAACACATTTGAAAGATATACTTTTCCCTATTGGAAATGATAATAACGAATTTGAAGTGACAGGAGAAATAAAGTGCTCATGTGGCAATGAATATTTTGAAATATGGGAAAGTAATGAGCAATTAATTGTAAAAGTTATATGTAAGCAATGTAAGAAAGAATTTGTAATATTTGATAGTGGTAGACATGGCTGGAATGGATTTGTATGTGGAGATGACTTCCTTAATAGAGAGTTGCCATATAATAAGTATCATTGTTCAAATTGCAAAGAAGATAGTTGCAAGGTTATTGTTCATATATCATCCCAAGGTAAGGAAGATTTTATTGAAGAATGCTTATCGACTGATGATTCATTTTCAGCGGAAGATTGGGTAGATGCATTTGAGTGGATTAGAATTTCATTAACTTGTGAAAACTGTGGAGAACTAAGTGAGGAATGGTTGGATGCAGAAACAATGTAAAAAGTAAGCTACATGCTCGAATTTCGGCTTTGTGAAGAGTTGAAAGCTGAATTTTACATATATGTCAGATGCTTTGATTGGGGGACAATAGAATGGCAAAGAAAAAGAAATTAGTGGGTAATGGTTTGGAGGTAAATGGGGATTGTGGGTTTGGCTATCCGGCAGTTGCCTTTCATGCGGCTATAAAAGATAATCTGAAATGTCTTCTGAAAAATGGTGCAGATATCAATTATATTGCCGTTTCTTATAGAGGGAGTGCATTAACAAAAGCATGTTCCACATTGGATGCGGAAGCAGTGGAAAATTTATTGGAAGCGAATGCGTCCATAGAAGTTCCGGGAGATTTTGATGGAAAAACACTGTTGGATTCTACTCTGGCGCATTGTGACAATATATACATTCCCAAAGCACTTGCTATTTCAAAGATGCTGATAAATGCAGGTGTTGTGAAAACTGATAAAACGACAGGATATGTACAAAAGATAGGGGAAAGATTCGAGTTTTTCAGAGATAATATCAGTAAAGATATTGTGGATGAACTTAGTGTAGCACTTGATGAATTGTATAAATTATTTGGTGTTTCTCCTGTGCCACAAAGAAGAATGCATGATGGTACAACCCGGATATCCGTAAAAGGAAAGCAGTGGCAGGGGCAGTATGATGAATTGTGGAATATGCTGGTTCCCGGAAACGGAAAGGCTAAAACCATACAGGGAGAGATGATTCGTATTGTCGGCAGGGTTACTCATGAGATACTGGATAATGGCGGCATCAATTGGGATGATGACTATAGAGAGATGCTGCATGCATTAATGGGTTTTGGCTAACTCAGACCCACTTCCGCTTGATGAAGTTAATTATGAAAGGTAGACTAAAGAATTTGATGTTTGCTCAAGTGACAATGGAGGATAAGTCATATGTACGATTCATTACGCGAAAACTTAAGTTACTTTGGGTTATATAAAAGAATGTTTAAAGTAAAAAAGGTAATTAATCCGCAAAAAATTTCTTTCGGAAATAGTAAGGAACAATATTTTTTGTATTACGAACCTTTAAATGTTACTTCTGATAAAGTAGTGATTTGGGTGCATGGCGGAGGGTGGAATGCGGGTTCGCCGGAGTTTTTTGATTTTGTTGGACAGTGTATCGCACAAGAAGGATATCGGTTTATTTCTATCGGGTATAGATTGTCTCCTAAAAACAAGTATCCATGTCAAATAGAAGACGTATGTAAGGGGTATTGTGAAGCAATAGATTTTTTAAATAAAAAAGAAATTGATACTTCTAAGATTATTGTGTCCGGTCCGTCAGCAGGGGCTCATTTATCATCCATTCTTTGCTATAGTCAAAGATGGCAGAAAACATGGAATGTAGATATATCAAACATCATTGGCTTTATAGGTGTTGGTGGTCCGTACAGCTTTTCCGGAAAAATGTCTTTGTCAGTAAAATTATTGTTAAATCAATTGTTTCAGAAAGGATATGACAGAAACCTTGGAGAACCATGCTTCCTTATGGATAAAAACCATATACCAATGCTATTGATTCAAAGTAAGCACGATGGCTTGATAGAATATTCCTGTGCAGAAAAATTATTTGAAAAAGCAAATCATATAGGAAATGAATGTGAATTGTATTCTGTAGCAGATAAGAAAAATACCCATTCCTGGTACACGGCAGGAATGTTTTTGGAGACAAGAAAAGAGAATTTAGGATTGGATAAATTTTTCTCATGGATTGAAAACATATAATTGGGATAAAACAGAGAGCAAGCGCCATTTTTGCGGATGGCAATTTATGTAGTTTAAAATGCAATAACATCATTGCGTACGGCGCATAATGAATATTTATTCGATACAATAAAAAATAACAAAATTCTGTTATATTCTACACGTAGTTGTTATATCATGGAATGACATGCGTATCAACGGCTTTTCAGAATGGATGGGCTGTGTTAATATAGTAAATGCAAAAGAGTAATAACATAAGACTCCGGATGATTTTGGTTACCTGTCATTTTTTATCTGAGGGAAGTTTGGGAGAGTCAGGATATGCGAGTAATAGAAAGCTGCGCGCAGTGTTTATACGATAAGCAAAAAAAGATGGTGGACCATACGGAATATTTGCAAGAAGTACAAGCAATTATTGATGGCAGAGGGGAAGAAGATACGGCTCCTTATCTTGTATACCGTTTTAATCTTGTATATGAAAAATATTTCGGAAAAAAGAAACCGTATACAAGTATTAAGAAGAAGTATAATGACTTGGTTCTTTCCATGGAGGATGAACTGAGAAAACGGATAGAAATGAGCCAAAATCCGCTTTATACTGCATTTTTGTATGCCAGAATCGGAAATTATATTGATTTTGGGGCCATGAATCAGGTGGATGAGGCTATCTTTTTATCTCTTTTTGAGAAGGCTGAAATCAGAGCGTGTGATTTGCCTGTGCTTGAGTCGCTTTTCAAACAGTGTGCGAATGCGAAATCATTCCTTCTTCTTGCCGATAATTGCGGCGAGATTGTTTTGGACAAACTGTTTCTTGAACAGTTGCAAAAAAAATTTCCGAATTTGAAAATTACCGTGATGGTACGTGGCCGGGAAGTGCTTAATGATGCGACAATGGAAGATGCAGTTTATGTCGGAATGGGAGCTGTCGCGAAACTGATATCAAATGGAAATTCGGTTGCGGGAACCGTATATACAATGTTGCCGGAGGATGCGAAGCAGGTAATCGATACGGCTGAGGTAATATTGTCCAAGGGGCAGGGAAATTACGAGACGCTTTGTAATCAGGGATTTCATATTTTTTATTCCTTTTTATGTAAGTGTGAATTGTTTACGAGCAGATTTAATGTGCCGCGTTTGACCGGTATTTTGGTGGAAGAAAAATAATTAACGAAGGAAGTCGTTGGAAATGGAGGGGCCATGGAGCACTGTATTCTTCAAATTTCCTGTTTGGTTGTGGTGCTATATATAGCCTTGATTTATTTGACGGAAAAAAAGCGTCTTGGCATTAAAGGAAAAACCCCATGGTTTGAATGGTTATTGTTGATAGGAACCGGAAGTATCATATTTGATGGGTTTTCGGCATATACGGTGAATCATTTGCAGGATGTTTCGGATTTTTGGAATACATTTGCGCATGCAGGATATTTAATTGGGCTGGATACCTTGATTTTTATTATGTTTTTGTATGTATTACATTTAACAGATACCCTACCGAAACGTTTTTGGTCGTCATTGCTTTTTTACGGACCATTTGTGCTGAGCGTAGTAGTAACTGTAATGTATATAGAACAATTGGAGTACGTTTCCGGTGAAATAAGTAATTATTCCATGGGTGTTTCTGCGTATGCAAGCTTTTTGACAGCCGGAATATATATCGTTTTTTCGTCGTATAGATTTGTTAAATGCTGGAAGCATATTGAGCAAAAAAAGCGCGCCAGCATTGCACTTTTTTTGGGTGCAGTAATGATTATTACTCTTATCAAACTGGTAAAGACGGAATTGCTGATTACGGCAGTGGCGCCGGCGTTGTTTGTGTTGGGGATATATGTAAATCAGGAAAATCCGATTTTCAAAGAGCTCGACCGTTATCAGTCAGAGATGATAATGGGATTTGCAACTTTGATTGACAGTCGTGATGATAGTACAGGCGGTCATGTAAGAAGGACCAGCCGTTATGCGGAACTTTTGGCCAAAGGGTTATTAGCAAGGGGATACTACAGAGATATCCTTAGCAGGGATTATATTAATGATTTGGTTCTTGCTGCGCCATTACATGATATTGGTAAAATTGCAGTTTCAGATACGATTCTTCGAAAACCGAGCGAACTGACAGCGGAAGAGTATGAAAAAATGAAACAGCATACCGTCCAAGGAAGTCAGATTATATTAGACACATTTGGGCACTTAGAGGATGAACGTTACAAAAATATGGCGTATTTAGTGACGCGTTTTCATCATGAAAAATGGGACGGAACCGGATATCCGGAAGGATTAAAAGAGGATGAAATTCCTCTTGCAGCGCGTATCATGTCTGTTGTGGATGTTTTTGATGCTATTTCCGAGGAACGTTATTACCGGGGAATCATTCCGATGGAAGAATGCTTCCGTATTATTCAGGAAGGGAGAGGTAAAGCGTTTGAGCCTCTTTTGGTGGACGTTTTTCTCGAAATGAAAAGTGAAGTAGAAAAGATATATTTGGGAATTCATCAGGGGGAATAGCTCTAATTCTTTCAGTATGGTGTATGAGAAAAGTCACGAATGTGGCTTTTCTTTTTTGTAAAAATACACAACGAACTACAAAAAAATTCTACAAAATACAGCATTTATATACAAATATTTTTTTGGTATAATAGTATGAAAAGGTTTTTTTTGACGGAATTTAGAATTTGTGTATATAAAGGGGAAAAACAATGAAGGAAACTGTAAACAGCATTTTAAAAAAGCTTATATATCTTTCTATTTCGCTTGTGATAATAACCGGTGTCTCCGTGTTTGGCTCCATGACAATCAGTCATTTGGAGGAAGAACGATGCTGGCAGACGCTTGGAGATTCTGCGGCTTCTATCAGTCGTGAAATTACGTTGCGTATCACGGATAGTGAAAATGTGCTGGGACTTGCCGCGAATGCTATTGCACGTGGTGAACTGATGGAAGACCAACAGGCGCTGGCTCAATACATCAGATCCATTACAGAGGTGACTGTTTTTGAAAGAATAGATGTCGTTTATCCGGATAAAAGTGTTTTGCTGGAAGATGGCAGTAAAACAAAGATTCCGACAGATATTCCATTTACCGATCTTGCGCTGCTTGGAAAGCATATGTCCGGAAGAACCCCGGATTTGTTTGACGAGAATAAGCAGGTTGTGAATTATTTTGTTCCGGTCAAAAAGGAAAAAGAGACGATTGCAATATTGGTGGGGGTTGTTTCCTGTGAAAAACTGGTAGATGTCTTTTCAACGAAAATTTATAAAGGTAAAACACATATTTGTATTGTTGATACGAATAATGGTCTTTTTATCATGGATGACTGGCATATGCAGCTGGAAGATATCTCTATTTTACGACGTCATAAGCTTATGGAAGAATATCAGGATATGGATATTGCGGAAGAAATTATGCAAGGCAAAGAAGGCGTTGTTGCGTATGTTTCTGCTATTAATGGGAAAGACTCATACATGTGTTATATGCCGGTAGGTGTGGATGATTGGGAATTGCTTGTTGTTGTACAGGAAGACGTCGCATTTGAAAGTCTGATTCAGATTAAAAAGATGGTGACCGGTATTACCATTACGGTCCTTCTTGTTTTGACGTCATATTACATTCATGCGATTATTGTAAATGCAAAGATCTTGAAAACAAAGAAAGAAGTGGAACGTAAGCTCATGATCTCAGACACTCTGATTGAATGTGTGCGAATCCTGTCTTTGCATAAAGATTCCGAAACGTCCGTGAATGAATTGCTTAAGCATATACGTGAGTTTTTTGATGCTGACAGGGCATATATTTTCGAAATTGATTTTGACCGGGAAACCGTAAACAATTCATATGAAGATGTCAAAGAAGGTGTTTCGGCAGAGCTTGAGATTTTGCAAAATGTGCCGTTAAGTTCGGTTGATTCGTGGATTAAAGAGTTTGGAAAAAGTGGGATGTACGTGATTCGAAATCTGAATGATGATGTTGATAAAGAAACGAATACGTATGAGATTCTTGCGCGACAGAATATCGTTTCTCTTGTAGCAATTCCTTTGAAGGAAAAGGATAAAATTATCGGTTTTTTAGGAATTGATAATCCGCGGGAGAATATGCAAAATGTGTCTCTGATTTCTTCTTTAAATTATTTTCTGATGGACAGTATTGAAAAAAGAAAAACGCAGACACTTTTAGAGAGATTAAGTTATGAGGATGCTTTGACGGGGTTATTTAATCGTAACAAATTCTCTATTGTAATGGATGATTTTGAAAGCGGAAAGCGTAAAGCGCAATCGCTCGGTTTTGCATATTTTGATTTGAATGGTCTCAAAGTAGCCAATGACAAAGGTGGACACAAAGCGGGAGATTTATTGATTCAAAATACTGCAAAATGCCTTCAGATTGCGTTTGGTAAAGATGCGTATAGAATCGGCGGAGACGAATTTACGGTTATTCTTCCGGATGTGGCGCAGGAAGTTTTTGAACAAATGACTGAATCGGTCAAAAGCCTTTTGGCAGAACAGCATATCAGTGTCTCGGTGGGAATATCATGGAAGGGAGCGGATTATGACGTTTCTAAGCAGTTATTTGAAGCTGACAAGGAAATGTATTCCGACAAGAGAAGGCATTATATGAAAAATGACAGAAGAAAAAAAGAGGATAATGAAGAATGAATGAAATTTTGACACTCATAAATGATACTATGTATACGTATGTCTTATTGTTTCTCCTTGTTGGAATCGGAGTTTTTTACACCATATATACCAAAGGCGTTCAAATTCGTTTGCTTTGGGATGGTTTGAAATCTATGTTTCATTCAACGGAGAAAAAAGCGGGGGAAGAAAAAAAGGTATCTTCTTTTCAGGCGCTTATGATTTCAACCGCATCCCGTGTCGGAACAGGAAATATAGCAGGTATTGCAACTGCAATTGCAGTAGGGGGCCCCGGTGCAGTGTTCTGGATGTGGGTTATGGCGGTGATTGGTGGTGCTTCTGCATTTGCAGAAAGCACACTAGCCCAGATATATAAGGTAAAAAAAGACGGACAGTATCGTGGTGGCCCGTCATATTATATGCAATATGCTTTGAAAAAAAGGTGGATGGGAGTACTTTTTTCTGTATTGTTAATAATCTGTTTTGCGTACGGATTTAACGGATTGCAGGCATACAATATGGCATCTGCTTTGGAATACTATATGGCAGATTACAGTGGTACGGCAATTCCGGCGATTGTATCCTGTGTTCTTGGACTTGTTCTTGCGGCTGCAACCGCGTTCGTAATTTGGGGCGGTGTGCACAGAATCGGATTTATTTCTTCGGTGATTGTACCGGTTATGTCAGTGGTCTATATTTTGATGGGGGTTGTGGTAACCTTGTTTCACATCACGGATTTGCCGGAAATCTTGCTGGAGATTCTTCGAAAAGCTTTTGATTTCAAGGCTATGATGGGTGGGTTTGCCGGAAGTGCGATTGTAATCGGTATTAAACGCGGATTGTTTTCGAATGAGGCCGGTATGGGAAGTGCACCGAATGCATCCGCTTCGGCAACGGTAGATCATCCCGTTCAGCAGGGACTTGTACAGGTGATTTCCGTGTTTATCGATACGCTTCTGATTTGTTCCACAACGGCAATGTTATTACTGGTTTCCGGTGTAAAAGGAGAATCCGGTGTGCTAGACGGTATTCCTTTTGTACAGGCGGCAATCAGTGCAAATGTGGGTTCCTGGGGAATTCATTTCATTACGTTGTCGATTTATGCTTTTGCCTTCAGCAGTGTAATCGGTAATTATTATTATGCAGAGTCTAATATTTTGTTCATCAAGGATAATAAGGTTTTTCTTAACCTTTTCCGTGTGACCTGCCTGATCGCTGTTTTTCTGGGGGCACAGGCTAGTTTTGATCTGGTTTGGAATATTGCGGATATTACAATGGGTCTTATGGCAATTGTAAATATTGTAGCAATTTTTATGCTACGTAAGAAAGTTCATATCACATTAAAAGACTATGAAAAGCAGAAAAAAGAAGGGAAGAGTCCGGTCTTTTATGAAGATTCCGTGGGCATTAGCGGCACGGTTTGGACACGCGACAGAAAGATAGAAAAATAAGTTACAGTAATCAAAAAGATCAGTTTCGAGTTCATTTTTTTTTAAGAATTTAAACCAAAAGTTTAGAATTGATTTGGGGGATTTGTGCTAAAATAGGGGTATAAAAGGAACTTTCCGGAAGTTGAGGAACGAAATGAAACTGATTATTACTGATATTGAGGATTTTGAATTTCAGATTGAAGGCGAGCATAAGGTGATTAATCCGCAAGGGAATATCAAACACTGTATCGGGTGCTTTGGCTGTTGGGCGAAGACCCCGGGGGAATGTATTATTCATGACGGATATGAACGTACGTCTCTTGATATGGGAATGTGCGATGAGATGATTATTGTTTGCGAATGTTATTACGGAACGGTAAGTCCTTTTATTAAGAATGTACAGGATCGTGCCATTTCTTATGTGCAGGGTGATTTTATCATACGTAATGGTGAAATGCATCATAAGCATAGGTACGATAATACCATTCAGCTGTCTGCGTATTTTTATGGCGACGATATTACCGAGGATGAGAAAAAAACAGCCCGGGATATTATTGAAGGAAATGCAGAGAATTTTGATGGTGTTGTAAAAGGTGTATATTTCTATAACAGTGCAGAAGAATTGAAGGGGTTACGTTTATGACAGTTGCGTTAATTAATGCAAGTCCGAAGGTGAAAGGAAGCGCCAGTGGTATTTTGCTTAGTGATTTAAAAGGGTGTCTCGGAAACAAAGTCGATATTGAAGAAGTATGCTTACGAACCGGTAAAATTACAGCAGAAATTATTGAGAAGCTTAAGGTCGCGGATACGTGGGTTCTGGCATTTCCGTTATATGTGGATTCCATGCCGTCACATCTTCTGGCTTGCCTGAAACAGCTTGAGAAGATGCCGTGGAAACCAAAGAATCTCACGGTATACGGAATTGCAAATTGTGGTTTTTATGAAGGCAATCAGGCTGAGCCGGCGCTTGATGTATTAAAGAACTGGTGTGCCAAGGCGGGATGTTTTTATAAAGGAAGTCTTGGGATAGGCGGTGGTGGAGCGATTGCGGTCAGTGAGAGATTTGAGGCCGCGCGTGGACCGAGGATGTCAATTTATAAAGCGATGAAATGCTTTGCCGAACGCATAGTCAACAAAGAAGGTGAAGTTAACAAATATGCGACAGTTGCCTTTCCGCGTTTTGTATACAAGATTTGTGCACAGCATTCATGGCGCAAGATGATAAAATTAAACGGTGGCAAAAAGAAAGATTTGGCCAGAAGGCTTGATAAATAGTGAGAAAACGGTGTCTGTGGAAAGACACCGTTTTTTACTTTATAGGAAAGACCTTGTCGCACTAAAGTGTGAAAGTCTTTCCTATAAAG
>JAZSCW010000035.1:0-101185 GCA_045530835.1 Lachnospiraceae bacterium
TGCCCTTAGTACGAGAGGACCGGGGTGGACGGACCACTGGTGTATCTGTTAGGAACCAATCCTATGGCAGAGTAGCCAAGTCCGGCAGGGATAAACGCTGAAGGCATCTAAGCGTGAAGCCCCCCTCAAGATGAGATATCCATGTAGTAAGATCCCTTGTAGACGACGAGGTAGATAGGAATGAGGTGTAAGCACAGTAATGTGTACAGCTGACATTTACTAATCGATCGAAAGCTTATCCAGATAAGGAGAACGTGTTAAAAACTTGGTAGAAGAGAGAATGATTTCTGTGTTCAGTTTTGAAGGTTTCAAAAATAACCGATTGTAATCAATCGGTTTTTTTATTTTCATAAAAAATTACGATAATTTTGAAATGCAATACTTTTTGCGTTTGTGTTCCATAAAAGAATTTCAAGAGGACATATTTTATGTTATAATAGTAAAAATAGCGGATTTTACCGTAAAAATGCGGGTTTGCAACTGCTGGTTGACAGATTTTCAAGCCTAATTGATAGAATGCAACTGCCGGAGAAGATAAGATTGAGTTACAAAAAACACAAGATTATCTCAAGGAGGAATGGAAATGATTTTAGCAGACAAGATTATTTATTTAAGAAAAAAGTGTGGTTGGTCACAGGAAGAACTGGCTGAGAAAATGAATGTTTCAAGACAGTCTATTTCTAAATGGGAAGGAGCACAGTCGGTACCTGATTTGGATAAGATATTGAAATTGTGTCAGGTGTTTGGTGTTTCGACAGATTATTTGTTGAAAGAAGAAATCGAAGAACCTGAAGTGAGTCAGGATGTATATGAACCATTGAATTTAAAACATGTTTCGGCAGAATATGCAAATGAATTTATGGATATGAAGAAAAAATCAGCGTTAAAAGTTGCAATCGGATCGTCCATTTGTGTTTTATCTCCTATAGTACTTATTCTAATGAGTGGTTTGGCTGCAACCGGACTTGTACAGGAGAATATTGGTATGGCGTTTGGGCTTGCTACGTTATTGTGTACGGTTATTGTTGCAGTCGTATTATTTGTATATAACGGAAGTATGATGGCTGATTATGAGTGGATTCAGAGGGAAAATTTTGCACTTGATTACGGAGTGGCCGGAATTATAGAGAGCAGAATAAAAAAGCAGCGACCGACACTTACACTTACAAGAGCAATTGGTGTTGGATTGTGTATTCTCGGTGCGGCTGTCTTGGTTGTTACTGCTGTTCTGGATATTGGTGTACTTCCGGTTATTATTGCTGTGGATGTTTTACTTGGAATGGTTGCTTTGGCAGTATTTCTGTTTGTAAGATGGGGGAATGAAGCTGATGCGTATGAACAGCTTCTTCAGTCAGGTGAGTATAACCCGAATCGTAAAAGAAATCTCGAGAGGAATGAATTGATAGGAGGAATTTATTGGGGAACAATTACAGCTGCTTATCTTGCAATCAGTTTTATTTCAGGGATGTGGGGATTTACATGGATTATTTGGCCTGTTGCAGGAACATTTTTTGGTGTAATTGTATGTATTGTACATTTTATTGAAAAGAATGCAGATAATTAATATCAGTATTGTGAGATAGATGTGAAATACAAACTTTCTACCGTCTTTCATTTTTTCTTATTTTATTGATTGGGTGTAAGATAGAATATTTTTAGAAAAATACTACTCTTAAAAAGAAAGAATGTGCCTTGCATATTCTTTCTTTTTCTTAGATGGAAAGAAGAAATGATTTATGCTAAAATAATATAGCAATGTTTTTAAGTAAGTGGAACAGCAAATAGAGGAGTTATTATGTCAGAAGAAAAATACTTTATGGATGTTAATGAAGCAGAAGAGAAGGAACGCGCCGTTTTGGTTGGACTTGATATGAACCAGCATGATAATTTTGCATTGTATATGGATGAGCTGCGTCAGCTTGCCAAAGCATGCAATATGGAAGTTGTTTGTGTAATGGTTCAAAACCTTGATGTGCCGAATAAAGCAACATTAATCGGACCGGGGAAGGTAGAGGAGGTAAGAGAAACAGCAGAAGCTTTGGAGGCGGATATTATAATTTTTGCGCAGACGCTTTCTCCTTCACAGCTTCGCAATCTTCAGAATAAACTTCATTTACCGATTATGGACAGGACTTCGCTTATTCTTGAAATCTTTTCGAAGCGTGCAAGAACAAGGGAGGCTAAAATACAGGTTGAGGTAGCGAGATTACAGTATACATTGCCAAGACTGGTAGGGTTACATGATGCACTTAGTCGTCAGGGTGGCGGAAGCGGAAGTATGAGTAATAAAGGTGCCGGTGAAAAGAAATTGGAGTTAGACAGACGTTATCTTGAGAACCGTCTTGCTCAGCTTCGCAGGGAGTTGAAAGACTTAGAAGCGAATCGTCAGGTACAAAGAAAAAGACGTGAGAAGAATGGTACTTTTCAAGTAGCACTTGTAGGTTATACGAATGCAGGTAAATCTACATTGATGAATGCTTTTATTGATTCAGTGAAAAAAGGCGATGAAATAGATAAACAGGAAAAGAAAGTATTTGAAAAAGATATGCTTTTTGCAACACTTGATACGACAGTCAGACGTATTGAACCGGAAGGTAAGATACCATTTTTGCTGACGGATACGGTAGGGTTTGTAAGTAATCTTCCTCATGCTTTGGTCGAAGCTTTTCATTCAACATTGGAAGAAACGTCGAATGCAGATGTTTTGCTTCATGTAGTTGATTCCTCAGATGTGAATCACGAGGAACAACTTGAGATTACCAAAGAAGTACTGAAAGAACTTGATGCTGCAGCAATTCCTGCGATTTATGTATATAATAAGGCAGATATTCTGTTTCATAAAGAGGAACTTCCCAAAATAGTCGGAAATAAGATATATATGAGTGCGTCAAACCGAATCGGCGTGAGAGAACTTATGGATATGATTCAAAATCTATTTATGAAGAATTATATTTATTGTGAATTGTTGATTCCATATAAAGATGGTTCGGCTTATTCACATTTGAAACAAAATGCACAGATTGAATTTGAGGAATATGAAGTAAACGGAATTAGAATGAAAGGAAAGTTGATAAAAGAAGATTATATGCGTTTAGAAGCGTATGTGATAAAGTAATAGGTTATTTTTCCGGGAATGAAACAAATTTTCATGACGGATTTAAAGGAATTGTTTCTAAATAGGACAATAAAAAAACCACCGGATAAACTGGTGGTTTCCTTTGAAAAATGCCGGCGATGGGACTTGAACCCATACGTGGTTGCCCACAACAGATTTTGAGTCTGCCTCGTCTGCCATTCCGACACGCCGGCGCGGTATTTATCAACCGTTGTTCATATTACCATAATTTTAATGTTATGGCAAGTAGAAAAATTAAAAAAAATAAAAAAATAATATGTTTTAAGCTTTTTTCTTTTAAAGTAATGTTGTTTGATGTATAATATTATAAATTTGGCATCTTTTTTCAGTGTGGAAACTTAGAGGAATGAAATGAAAGATAAGATGGAATGTAGTGAATGCGAAAAGAAAATTGCAGATTTTATAGATAGAAAACTTGACAGCAAGGATACACTTGCCTTTGTGAAGCATGTGCAGTTATGTGACAAATGTAAAGAAGAGTTTTCAATTGAATTTTTGGTTGTAAACGGTTTGCGAAAACTTGATTCGGCGGAAGCATTCGATTTGCAAAGAGAACTTGAAGAATTGATTTCTTCGAGTGTGGAATGGGCCGAGGGAAGAAAGCGATTGTATCGAGAGATTACACTGTTTGCAATATTTGCTGCAATGATAGCTGGGTATTTTATAGCGTCATTTTTATATTAATGGGATAGGTATTAAATATGAAAGAAAAACTTGTATTGATAGACGGACACAGTATTTTGAATCGAGCTTTTTACGGCGTTCCATTGTTGTCGAATGCCTCAGGGATGCATACCAATGCTGTATATGGATTTTTGAATATTATGTTTAAAATACTTGACGAAGAAAAACCGCAGTATCTGGCGGTTGCTTTTGATGTTAAGGAAAAAACATTTCGTCACTTGATGTTTGAACAATACAAGGGAACACGTAAGCCGATGCCTGCTGAATTACATGAACAGGTTCCTATTCTCCGTGAACTTTTACAGGCGATGGGGATTTTAATAATGGAAAAACCGGGGCTTGAAGCAGATGATATTCTTGGGACCATGGCGAAACGTGCTATGAAAGCAGGGTTAGAAGTATCATTAATATCAGGAGACAGAGATCTCTTACAGGTTGCCGATGAAAATATCAAAATTCGGATTCCGAAAACGAAAGGTGGCGGACGTACCGAAGTTGAGAATTATTTTCCGGAAGATGTCAAAGAAAAATATGGTGTTACACCGCTTCAGTTTATTGAATTAAAAGCCTTAATGGGAGATACATCCGATAATATTCCCGGTGTGCCCAAAGTCGGGGAAAAAACTGCAACAGAATTGATTTCGACATACGGAAGTGTAGCCGGTGTTTATGAAAATATTGAATCTATATCTAAAAAAGCAATTAAACAAAGTCTTATTGATAACAAAGAATTAGCTGAGCTTAGTTTGAAACTTGCAACCATTGAAATTAACGCAGAGATTCCTTTTGTACTTGAAGATGCAAAAATGGGTGATCTTTTTACAAAAGAGGCATATGCGATCTGTCAAAACCTTGAGTTAAAAACGATTTTACCCCGTTTCGATGTTTCTGTAACCAGGCAGGAACAAGAAACGGAAATGGTTAAGGTGGAAGATGCCAAAGGACTTGATGAGTTGATAAAGGCTTGTGTATCTGCTGAAAGTGTAGCTGTAGGGGTAGTTCCTTCCGTTAGTGAAGATATGGCTGAAAATGTACAATTATCACTTTTTGAGGAGCCAAAGGAATCCGAAATTTCGGCGTTTGTTGTGTGTTTTGAAGAAGGTAAATGTTATTTTGTGTCAGAAGGGAAGAAACTGCAGGATTCACAACTTTCAGAAGCAATATATAAAATTTATCTGAATGCAAAAAAAGTAGTATGTTATCACAGCAAAGAGCTTTATAAATATTTGATTCCGTCTGCTGTTGCAAATGATAAATCTTCATATGAATTGACGGAACAAATATTTGATGTATTACTGGGTGCTTTTTTATTGAACCCATTAAAGAGTGACTATGAAATTTGTGATATTGCTTCAGAACATGTGGGTATTCATTTGCCTGTTTTTAAACAGGAATTTCCTAAGCTGAAAAGGGCGGAAGCATACCAAAAGAACAGAGAGGCATATATCAGTTTTATCAGTGAAGAAATACATGCGATTTTTGTTGCAGCACCAATCATTGAGGATGAATTAAAAAAGCAGGAAATGTTTTCGTTATATCGTGACATGGAACAACCCTTATCGTATGTTTTATATGAAATGGAAGAAACCGGTGTATCTGTTAAACCGGTTGAACTAAAGAATTACGGTGATGCTCTTTCTGTTCAGATTAAAATGTTGGAAAATCGTGTCATTGAAGCTGCGGGAGAACCTTTTAATCTGAATTCACCCAAACAGTTAGGCGAGATTTTATTCGATAAATTGAAATTGCCGGGTGCCAAAAAGACCAAAAGTGGTTATTCTACTGCAGCAGATGTGTTAGAGGGATTAGCAA
Organism: Lachnospiraceae bacterium; assembly: GCA_045530835.1. GTDB lineage: Bacteria > Bacillota > Clostridia > Lachnospirales > Lachnospiraceae > UBA3766. The sequence continues at coordinate 5,633 of JAZSCW010000035.1, forward strand.
AAGACTATCCTATTGTGGCAGATGTGTTGGAATATCGCGGACTGGCCAAATTAAAATCTACTTATGCAGATGGACTTGGAGCACAGATTGCTGAAGATGGACGGATTCATACAACATTCCATCAGACCATTACCGCAACAGGGCGAATCAGTTCTACAGAACCGAATTTGCAAAATATACCCGTGCGAATGGAAATGGGACGCCAAATCCGTAAAGTATTTGTGCCGAAAGAAAATTGTATTTTTATGGATGCGGATTATTCTCAGATTGAATTGCGTATTTTAGCGCATATGTCTGAGGATGAGCAGTTGATTGAAGCATATCGTGAGGAAGAAGACATTCATAGGATGACGGCATCCAAAGTATTTCATGTACCGTTTGAGGAGGTAACACCACTTCAGAGACGTAATGCTAAAGCTGTTAATTTTGGTATTGTATATGGAATCAGTTCGTTTGGATTAAGTCAGGATTTGAGTATTTCCAAGAAAGAGGCTGCGGGATATATTGAAGAATATTTTAATACGTATCCGGGCATTAAAACATTTCTGGATAATGCAGTAAACGATGCAAAAGAAAAAGGATATTCCGTAACCATGTTTGGACGAAGACGTCCTATTCCGGAGCTGTCTTCTTCTAATTTTATGCAACGTAGTTTTGGAGAACGTGTTGCAATGAATGCTCCCATTCAGGGAAGCGCGGCTGATATTATGAAAATTGCAATGCTTCATGTCAGAGACCGACTTGTGAAAATGAAATTGCAATCGAAACTTTTGCTACAGGTACATGATGAATTGTTGTTAGAAGTACCACTGGAAGAAAAAGAGGTTGTTTCAAACCTTTTACGGGAAGAAATGGAACAGGCTGTAACATTATCCGTAAAACTTGATGTGGATTTGCATACAGGAGAAAACTGGTACGAGGCGAAGTGATAATGAATGAGACATTTATGGAAGAAAAAAAGCACGGACGAAGCGAGGCGTCAGGAACGTTTCGAATCATTGGAATTACCGGTGAGGCCGGTGCAGGAAAAACGGTTGTTCTTTCGTACCTCAAAGAAAAATATCCATGCGAAATTCTTATGGCGGATGAAATAGGTAATGAAGTAAAAGAACCGGGTGCAAGATGTTATGATGCTGTGGTGGAGTTGCTTGGAAATGATATTTTGTGCGAAGACGGAACTATGAATAAAGCTTTGATTGCGGAGCGGATTTTTGCTGATAAAAAATTGTTGGAAGAGATGAATGCAATTATTCATCCTGCGGTACATGATGAGATATTTGAAAGAATTGAGCGCTATCGCAAGGAAGAAAGGGTTAGTTTTGTTTTTTTGGAGGCTGCATTATTGATTGAGGCCGGATATGTAGACGAAATTGATGAGTTGTGGTATATTAGTAGTGATGCCGTTTCACGGCGAAATCGCTTGAAGTTTAATCGTGGTTATACGGATGGGCGTATTGACGGCATCATGGACAAACAGTTAAAAAGCGAAACATTTTTAGAATATGCAGATCGTGTTATTGTGAATAATACGACGAAAGAAGAATTGTATCAAAAAATAGATGATATAATGGGGGAGTACCGATGGGAGAAATAACAGCTTATCCCGGCGCACTTGTTTTTGGCCTTGATATTGGAACAAGAAGCGTGGTAGGAACGGTAGGATATCGAAAAAGTGATATGTTTTATGTGGTTGCGCAGGCTGTCAGGGAGCATGAGACGAGAGCGATGCTTGATGGTCAGATTCATGATATCGGAAAAGTTGCATCCACAATTAAAGAGGTCAAATCGATTCTCGAAGAAAAAACAGAACGTAAATTAAATGAAGTATGTATCGCGGCGGCAGGACGTGTTCTTCGTACGGAATATGCAAGTGTTGAAATAGACTTTGAACAGGAAGAAGTAATTACGGATGAGATTATTTATGAGCTTGATGCGCTTGGGGTGGAACGTGCCTATGAGAAGTTTATTGCAAATAAATCCGGTGATGAACGTTTTTATTGCGTCGGACATAGTGTAATCCGCTATTATTTAAACGATACAATTATTTCAAATCTTGAAAATCATAAGGCGCACAAAATTGGAATGGATTTGATTGCAACATTCCTTCCGAGTGAAGTGATTGATGGTTTGTATGCAGCTGTAGAACTTGCAGATTTAAAGGTAGCGAATCTGACACTTGAGCCGATTGCAGCAATGGAGGTTGCTGTTCCTGAAAAATTCAGAATGCTTAATATTGCGCTTGTTGACGTGGGCGCCGGAACAAGCGATATTTGTATTACCAAAGACGGAAGCATTGCAGCTTACGGAATGATTCCGGAAGCGGGAGATGGGTTGACGGATATTATTACCCAGCAATGCCTCGTGGAATTTGCTGTGGCTGAGCAGATAAAAAAAGGAATTGAAGAAAATGATGCGGTAACGTATGAAGATATCATGGGTCTTGAACAGACCATTACAAAGGATGAAGTATTGGGGCTGTTGAATCCGACCATTGACAGGATGACGAAAAATGTAGCGGATATGATTTTATCCTTGAATGCAGATAAGCCTGTCAGCGCAGTGTTCGTTGTTGGCGGCGGAGGACGTATTGAAGGGTATACGACCAAATTGGCAGAGAAGCTCGGTATTCCTGTGCAAAGAGTTGCGTTAAGAGGGGAAGATGTAATGCAAAAGATTTCTTTCCCGGATGATTCCTTGAAACGTGATTCCATGCTTGTAACACCTCTCGGTATTTGTTTGAACTTCTTTGAGCAGAGTCATAGTTTTATTTTTGTTAATTTCAATGGTGAACGTGTAAAATTATATGATAACGGAAAGCTCTGCATTGTGGATGCAGTAATGCAGTATGGTTTAAGTAACGAGGATTTATTTCCCAAAAGAGGAAAGGCGCTTACTTTTACTCTTAATGGAAAAAGTAAGACGATACGTGGAGAACTCGGTGAAGCAGCTGAAGTATTTTTGAATGAAGCCGTAGCTGATTTACACACAATGGTTTCTGCTAATGATAACATTAAAGTAATTGTTTCAACTGTTGGACCGGATGCAACTGCTATTCTTAGCAAAGTGGCTGATTTAACAGAGTCCATTACTGTTGAAGTTGATGGTAAGAGTGTTTCCTTCCCGAAATTTGCAACTGTGAATGGGGAATTTGTTTCATCAACGTATCAAGTGAAAGAAAATGATGTAATTGAATTACTTGACTTTTATACGGTTGAACAGATTCTTGAGTTTTTGGATATTTTACCTGACAAAGAGTGCATTTTGGAAGTAAATAACAAGAAAGCTGATTTACATACGAAAGTTTATGACAAATTTTCATTTTCAATTGTCCACGCTTTAAATATGGTTTCCGAAGAAGAGCATACAGGTTCTGAGGAAACGTCGGATGAGAGTACGGATGAAGATAATATTTCTTCGGGTGAGACCGTCACAGAGACATTGCAGAAGGAAGAGGAGACGTTAAGCAGGGAAGTTACGGTAATCGTAAATAATGCGCCTGTGGTTTTGAGCGGTAGAACGAATTATATATTTGTAGATGTATTTGATTTTATTGATTTTGATTTGAGTCAAAGTAATGGTAGATATATTGCAACACGCCTGAATGGAAATCCTGCGCAATATGCACAGGAAATTAATGATGGAGATGTGATTGATATTTTTTGGAAGGAATAATAAAATGAGAATGGCAAGTATTGCCAGCGGAAGCAGCGGAAACTGTATTTATGTCGGAACGGAATCGACGCATCTGCTTGTGGATGTTGGAATCAGCAACAAAAAAACAGAAGCAGGGCTTAATGCGCTTGCATTAAGCGGACGCGATATTGATGGCATTCTGGTTACACATGAACATTCGGATCATATTCAGGGGTTAGGTGTGATTTCAAGAAAATTAGGAATTCCGATTTATGCTACTCCCGGCACCATAGAAGGGATACGTCAAAGTAAAAGCCTTGGAGTAATTGACCCTGCGCTTTTTCATGAAATTGCGCCGGATAGTTCTTTTCTGATAAAAGATATTGAAATTAAATCTATGTCTATCAGTCATGATGCAAGAGAGCCGGTGGCATATCGTTTTCAAAGCGGAAATAAGAAAATAGCAGTTGCCACCGATATGGGGGTGTTTGATGATTATATTGTGAAATCACTTTCCGGAATGGATGCAATTTTATTAGAAGCCAATCATGATGTCAATATGCTTCAGGTTGGGCCGTATCCTTATATTCTGAAACAAAGAATTTTGGGAAACAGAGGTCATCTTTCTAATGAGACAAGCGGACGTCTTCTGTCAAGAATTTTACATGATAATATGAAAACGGTCGTTTTGGGTCATTTAAGCAAGGAAAATAATTTACCGGAACTTGCGTATGAAACTGTAAAATTAGAAGTTACAATAGCGGACAATCCGTATGACGGAAATGATTTTCCGATTCTGGTCGCACAAAGAGACGGCGTGTCGGCTTGTGTTACGATATAAAATTGAAAATGTGAGGAATGATTATGAAAAAAACAATTATTACTGTTGTTGGAAAAGATGGTGTTGGAATTATTGCTAAGATTTGTACTTATCTTGCTAATAATCATATAAATATTGAAGATATTTCCCAAACAATAGTGCAGGGATATTTTAATATGATGATGATTACCGATATGAATCAGTCATCTAAACCTTTTGCAGATGTTGCGAGCGAACTTGAGCAGATTGGTGAGGAAATTGGTGTTGTAATCAAGTGCCAGCGAGAGGATATTTTCGATAGTATGCATCGAATTTAGCCGTTAACAACAATATAAGGAGAGCAGTGTATGATTAATATATATGAGGTTGCAGAAACAAACCAGATGATTGAGAAAGAAAATCTGGATGTGCGCACCATTACAATGGGTATCAGTTTATTAGACTGTATCGATCCGGATTTAAAGAGTTGCAATGAAAAAATTTATAATAAAATTACTTCATATGCAAGCAATTTGGTTCAGACAGGGAAAGACATTGAGCGTGAATTCGGGATTCCGATCGTGAATAAAAGAATTTCCGTTACTCCGATTGCATTCATCGGTGGTGCTTGTTGCAAAACGCCGGAAGATTTCGCATCAATTGCAAAGACTCTTGATGATGCGGCCAAAACGGTTGGTGTTAATTTCATTGGTGGGTATTCTGCGTTGGTTTCAAAAGGAATGACACCGGCAGAAGAATTATTGATGAAATCGATTCCGCTTGCATTGTCCACGACAGATCGTGTATGCAGTTCCATTAATTTAGGTTCAACCAAGACAGGTATTAATATGGATGCTGTTAAGATGATGGGTGAAGTAATCAAAGAGACAGCAGAGAAAACCAAAGATGCAGATTCACTCGGATGTGCTAAATTAGTGGTGTTCTGTAATGCGCCGGATGATAATCCTTTTATGGCAGGTGCGTTTCATGGTGTGACGGAAGCGGATTGTGTTATTCACGTCGGGGTAAGCGGTCCTGGTGTTGTGAAGACGGCACTTGAAAAAGTAAGAGGTGAGAATTTTGAAGTTCTTTGTGAAACCATTAAAAAGACTGCATTTAAAGTGACACGCGTAGGCCAGTTGGTTGCGAAAGAAGCATCAAAGAGGTTAAATGTGCCGTTTGGAATTGTTGACTTGTCGCTTGCGCCGACACCGGCAGTAGGCGATAGTGTTGCAGATATTTTATGTGAAATCGGTTTGGAATATGCGGGAGCACCTGGGACCACAGCGGCTCTTGCTTTGTTAAATGATCAGGTCAAAAAGGGTGGTGTTATGGCATCTTCTTATGTAGGCGGTCTGAGTGGTGCTTTTATTCCGGTGAGCGAAGATCAGGGAATGATTGATGCCGTAGAAGCAGGAGCACTTACACTTGAAAAATTGGAAGCCATGACATGTGTATGTTCTGTTGGACTTGATATGATTGCTATACCGGGAGATACGAAGGCTACTACGATTTCCGGTATCATTGCGGATGAACTTGCTATAGGTATGATTAATCAAAAAACTACAGCGGTTCGAATTATTCCGGTTATCGGGAAAGGGGTAGGAGAGACTGTAGAATTCGGTGGACTTCTTGGTCATGCCCCTATCATGCCGGTCAACCCGTGGTCCTGTGATGCGTTTGTTAATCGGGGCGGACGAATCCCTGCACCGATTCACAGTTTTAAAAATTAAAAGGAGGGAATGAAAGATGTTTGGTAGAAAAACCAAAAAAATGCTGGCCATGCTTTGTATTGCAATTATGATTTTTGCTACATTGGGCGAAAATGCAATGGTAGTCATGGCGGCAGGTGATTCAAATCAGGTTCTTGTACAAGAAACATCAGAAGAAACAGAAGAAGCAACAGATTCCGTTGAAGTTTCTGAATCAGAAGATGTTGTGGTTGAAATTCCTGCGTCAGAAGTGATTACGGAAGAACTTGTACAGGAAAATATTGTACCGGAGGAGGAAATCGAAGATGAAGTACAGACTGTTACTGCTGCAGACTATACTTTAGAGAACGGTGTTTTGACAATTCATGCGAATGTTACATCACTGACTGCTGTTGATGCACAGAAAATCGGTTCCTTTTCTAAACTTACTTTTGAAGAAGGTTCTAAACTTACATACGTAGGAACTAAAGCCTTTATTGAATGTGCTTATATTACAGAGATTGATTTCTCTAATTGTTCTCAGTTAACTGATATTGAGGCTGAGGCATTCAAAAAATGTATTTCATTATCTAAGGTGACTTTTTCAAAATCCTTACAGACAATTGCAGACAATGCATTTTATGGATGTACTTCCCTTACTGAAGTAACGCTTACAGAAGGATTAACATCTATTAGTTCAGGTGCATTTATTGGATGTACTAGTTTATATAAGGTTGTTGTTAAAGCAAATAATATTTCATGCGTCAAGTCAACAAACATTTTTAAAGATTGTGCGCTTTCGGATATTCAGTTTGCTTCAAATAATACTGTTGTTCCGTCCGGTCTGTTTTGTGGTGCGACATTTCAAGAGGGAGTAACAGTAACCATCCCTAATTATATTCAGGAAATTGGTGAAAATGCATTTAAATCTTCCAATTTGCAGAATATTATTTTTGAAGATACAACACAAAAACCGAGTGCGCTTTCCTCTATTGCGAATGGTGCATTTTCTACATGTCAGAATTTGAGGGAGATTAATTTCCCCAAATCTCTTAAGACAATTGAAAATAGCGCATTTTATAAGTGTATTTTATTAACTTCAATAACGATTCCGAATACTGTTACGTCACTCGGATCATCTGCATTTGAAGAATGTACAGAAATGACTTCTTTAACATTATCAAATGCAGTTACAAATTTTGGAAGTAACATTTTTGCAAATTGTAGTAGTTTAACTTCGGTAGAGATTCCTTCAGGTTCTTGTGCCATCGGTGCAGGACAGTTTTTGGGCTGTGTTTCTCTTGAAAATGTAAAGATTGCCGGGACTGTTGAACAAATTGCAGACAAGGCTTTCTACGGATGTTTATCATTAACATCTATTGTGGTTCCTGATTCAGTTACTATATTGGGAAAAGGTGTTTTTGGATTATGTACATCATTAGACAATCCTGTTTTGCCTGCAAACATTACATCAATTCCGCAGCAGACTTTTGAAGGATGTTCATCACTTACGTGTTTTTCAATTTCAGATGATTATATCGGATCATCAGATTGTCTTGTAATTCCTGATAACATTACAACAATTGGTGTAAAAGCATTTTCATATTGTTCTTCAGCAAAGAATTTAACGATTGGTGAAAATGTTACCCAGATTGGTGAAATGGCTTTTGCAGGCTGTTCTGACGTTGTTAATTTAAATATTAAAACAGTAAGTCTTGTTAGATGTGGCAGCGGTATTTTTGAAGACTGTTATTTGAATAAAGTTACATTTGCAAAGGGTATCAGTGAAATTCCTGCCAACTTATTTAACAGAGCGCATTTTGCTTCATCTAAGACAGTTACAATTCCGAATACTGTAACTGCTATCGGTGATTATGCGTTTGCCGGAACTTCAACTAAGCCGAATAATGTTTCTAAGATTGCATTTGAGTCAGGTTCATCACTTAGAAGTATCGGTAATTATGCATTTAATTACTGTACAGCAATTGAATCATTTGAGATTCCGGAAAATGTAACAAGTATTGGTTTATCAGCTTTTGCAAAATGTATTAAACTCACGTCTATTACAATACCGGAAAATGTTGTATCAATCGGTAGAAAGGCATTTAGTGAGTGTGAAGTATTAACAACCGTACGTTACAATGCAATTGCTGTAACTACATCAAATATGGAGATTTTCCAAGAGTGTAATATTCATACAATCCTTATTGGAGACAGAGTTACTATTATTCCTGCATATTTATTCTACGGAGCAAAATTCTCTACAAATCAGACTACGCAGGAAGTGGTTCCGGTAGAAATCAATATTCCGGCATCCGTTAAAAAGATTGGTAATTATTCCATGGCAAATATCGTTAACCTTTCTGCTGTTTATTTTGAAGAAGGTTCTCAGTTGGAAGAAATCGGAACATTTGCCTTTAATTCATGTTCAGCATTAAGCAAATGTATGTTACCGGATACAGTTAAACAGATTGGAAATGGTGCTTTCCAGGAGTGTGTGTCTCTGACCTCATTTTCTATGCCTGCTTCTTTGGAAATTCTTGGCTCCAGCGCTTTTAGGGGATGCAACCAGATTGCTTCTTATGTTATTCCGGTTGGTGTTACTGCTATTGCAGATTATACATTTGCGGATAATACTGCATTGACCAAGATTACTTTCGAAGGAGATGCTGTAACTTCAATTGGACATCATGCTTTTTATAATTGTCCTAAATTACAGGAAATATTAATTCCGCAGGGTGTAACTACCATTGGAGATTATGCTTTCAGCGGATGTAGCGGATTGAAGCGTGTTAAAATTCCTTTTTCAGTAACTTCGATTGGAACAAACGCATTTGAAGGATGTACCAATGCAAAATTCTATATTGTAAAAGGTTCCTATGCAGAAAGCTGGTTAAGAGAAAATGGTTTTGCAGAGCAATGCGAGCAAATTAATACTATTACATATGAACTTTACGGAGGAACCAATGATGCAAGAAATATTCTTGGTTATGAAGTAGGAGATAGCTTTACTTTTTATCCTGCAACAAAGCCCGGATATGCATTCAAAGGTTGGTTCCTTGAAGAAACTTTTGAGACTGAAGTTAAAGATTTGACCGGTCGTACAGGGGATTTCACTTTATATGCAAAGTGGTCTCAGTCTGATTATAATATTTATTATGAATTAAACGGTGGTGAAAACGATCCTGAAAATCCGACCAATTACAATATCGATGATGAGATTGTTCTCAAGAATCCGACAAAAGCCGGATATAAGTTTGATGGTTGGTTTAAGGAAGATACTTTCAAAACAAGAGTTACAAAAATTGCACTTGGTTCCAGCGGTGATATTACATTACATGCAAAGTGGACTGCAATTAAATATACAATTACGTTTAATGTTAATGGTGGTACCGGAACAATCGAAAAAGTAGTTGTAGAAGGTACAGAATCATTTACACTTCCTGATATTGGTTCTGTTGAAAGAAACGGATATACTTTAACGGGATGGAATACGAAGAAAGACGGAACAGGCACACAATATGATTTAGGTGCTGTGGTAAGTGCAATTGGTCAGTCTACCAGTGCAACGATGTCAATTACATTGTACGCACAGTGGAAGGGCAACACTTATTTATTATGCTTTGATGCAAATGGTGGTGTTACAGATGCTGTACCTCGTGAGATTTCTTATAATGAATCTTATGGTGAGCTTCCTGTGGCAACCAGAGACGGATATAAGTTTAACGGATGGTATACTCAGGCTGTAGGCGGAACGAAGGTTTCGTCTTCGACGAAATTTACTGCTACCGAAAACGTAACTTTATATGCGCAATGGATTGCAAATAATTATACTGTTACATTTGATGGTAATGGTGAATTTTCTAAGGTTTCTCCCAAAACCGCTTCAGTAGTATTTGGGCAAACTTATGGAACAAAGCTTGCAACTGCTTCACGTGAGGGATATATTTTTGTAGGTTGGTATACAAAGGATAATGAACTTATTACTGCAGATTCAGTAGTTTCAATTCCTGAAAACCATACACTTTATGCTCGTTGGAAGAGTTCTGTAACAGCAGATATTCCTAAGGCAGATTATCCTTCCGGAACTGAGCTTTTTGCAGGAACGAAGATAATGTTGACTACGACAACACCCGGAGCAACGATATACTATACACTTGACGGATCCATGCCTACCCACAGCAGCCTTCGTTATGAAGATGCAATTACGATTGAACAGAATGTTACTATTAAAGCAATTGCTGTTATGCAGGGATATAACGATAGTGCTGTTGCAGAATTTACTTATACTGTGATTGATGAGTCCCAGTATTGGGGTGATATTATTGAAGAAGACAGAAGTCTTTATGAGGATGCAACTAAAGTTCCTAATAAGATATGGGTTGCAGGTGTAGAGGACGTTGTTTATTCCGGCACAGCTGTTACATTTGAATTAAGAGTATATGACTATAAGACACTTTTGACTGAAAAAGTAGATTATACAATTAAATACTCAAATAATAAGAATGCTGCAGATGTCAATGCGAAAAAAGCACCGACTATTACAATTACCGCTAAGGGTAATTACAAAGGAAAAGTAACTGTTAAATTCAATATTTTACCGATTAACATCGAAACAGATGACTTTATCATTGATGATGTTTACGCAGTTGCTAACGGTAAACTTCAAAAACCGGTTCCGGTTGTATATTATAACGGAAAGAAGCTTGGAAATAAGAAAGATTTCACCGTGTCTTATCCCGATTCAAACAGTGGTGGATATTTAACAGGTGGCACATATCGTATTCAGGTTGATGGTAAAGGTAACTATACCGGAACAAGAATCGTTAATTTTGTTTTACAGGAAAAAACTTTGATTTCCAAAGCAAAAATTACAGTTGCAAAATCTGTAATGTATACAGGTTCTCCTCAGAAACCGTCAGTAGTTGTTAAAATGGGAAGTACGGTATTAACAGAAGGAACAGATTATGCAATTGAGTATCAGAATAATATTGCTGTTGGTACTGCATCGGTTGTGGTAACAGGTCTGAATTCATATTCCGGTGTTAAGCGAGTTAATTTTACAATCAAACCGATTGCAACCATTAATAAAACCACTATCTCATTTAATAAAACTTCTGTGCCTTATACAGGAAAGAAGATTGAATTGAATAAGGGTGCAGATCCTATTACGGTTAATGTATTTTATAAAGGACAGCAGCTTGCACTTGGAAGAGATTATGAAATCATCAGCTATTCAAAGAATAAAGATGTGGGAACTGCAAGTGTTGTATTTGCAGGTCTTGGCGGATATTCAGGCACAGTGAAGAAAACTTTCAAAATTGTTGCTGCGAATATGAATGCGACCAAAGTAAATCTTTTGGATGAATCAGGAAAAACGATTTCTGCTGATGCATCATATGCGTTTGCTAAGGGCGGCACAAAGCCGAATATGTTAATAACATATCTCGGTAAGGATCTTACAGCCGGAAAAGATTATACGGTTTCTTATAAGAATAATAAGAAAATCGGTTCTGCATCAATGATAATTAAGGGTAAAAAGAACTTTAAGGGTTCTGTAACCGTTACATTTACTATCAAACAGCAGGATTTGAGTAATATGAATCTGCAATTACAGGATGTAATTTATCAGGAAGCGGCCGATATTTACCGAATTAAACCTGTGTTGAAAGATTTAGATGGTAAAGCTTTGAAAGCCGGAACAGATTACAATTCTTCTTTTAAGTATGTATATGCAAAAGATTGTTATGTAAAGAATAACAAGAAGAGTGTATTCAGAAAAGCAGGTTCTGCAATTGAATCCGGTGATATTTTACCTGTTGATACTGTGATTGGTATCACAATTACCGGAAAAGGAAATTATGTAAATGATATTTCAGGACAGTACAGAATTGTAAAATCAAGTATTGCGAAAGCAAAAGTTACGGTTAAACAGCAGGTTTATACAGGCGTTGCTGTAAAACCGGGAAAAGAGGATATTATCGTCAAAGTTGGTAATACAACACTTTCCAAAAATGATTATGAGATTATCAGTTATAGTAATAATGTCAATAAGGGTACTGCAACAGTAACCTTAAAGGGTACCGGAAATTACGGTGGTGTTATTACTGTCAAATATAAGATTGTTCAGAGAACGTTCTTTAATTGGTTTAAATAAGTAATTTCATAAAAATGCCGGCAGAGAAATCTGCCGGCATTTTAAATGTTTAATAGCGAAATAAAATTTGTAGGATGTTTTAAGAAATGATTTTTGGATGAATCAGATTACAATAATTTCTTTGGTATATTCATGAATTGGTTTAGCATTATATTTTTCGGAAATAATAGAATCATAAATATGTGCAGCACGTATATCTTCAGAAAGCATTTGCATTCCGAGCGTTGACAGCTGTTTTTTTGCATCGGCCAGTTTGGAGATAATCGGTATTTCAGAATTTTCTTTCAAACCGGAAAGAAGTTGGGTTGCATCTTTTCGGAGTCCGAGTATTCTGGCATAAAAAATATAATCATTATCGATATAATTTTGTAATGAATCTTTCTTGTGATTTAAAAGAATATGAATGAGACAACGACTGACTCTGGCGTAAGTAATATCCTTTGATTTCAGTAAGTCACAAAATTGTGCAAAACTACGGTATTTTTTGAGGTTCTTTTTGATTTTTGCAGAAAAATCTTCAGAAACATCTACATAATCGGTATATCCGTTTGGTTCATCAAGTAAAAGTTTATATTTCAAAATACCTGAAATGTCATCATTATAAATCGGAAAAGTTCTAAGAAAATGTTTTTGCATCGTCGCATAAACATAAGGTGGCACAGAAGACTCAATCATCTCCAATGTGTTGTTTTCTAATAATGATTGGCGAATGGAGAGTGCGGAACTCATGTTTTCTGAAAGCATACGGTCGTGATATCCTGCCCCCATTCTGAAATTAGTCAATGGTACAATATCACTGTTACGTTTTTTGAGTGCTTTAATGTATTCGAACCCAAGAATATTATTGGGAGAACGCATAGCTTCAACGTGAGCATAAGAATCTGGAATAAGTTCTCCGATTGCTTCAGCACGAGCAAGCGGATAGGATAGTCCCTGACGAAGTTTTGCTTGTATTGTTTCAGCGAATTGTTCTGTTTCATTTGTGAGTATTTCTGCGATGTCGTTAAGAATCCGGATATCACCGCATTCACTTCCGAAACAAATGGAATCAATAATACCGATTTTGTCCAACAGAGCTATAGCGCCGGAAGCAAAAAATTCAGCACTTCCGGTAGAATAATAGGTCGGAAGTTCAAGTACTAAATCGGCACCGGACATTAAGGCCATTTTGCATCGACTGTGTTTATTTATAAGTGCCGGAATGCCGCGTTGAGTAAAATCTCCACTCATAACTACTACAATGTAGTCGGCTCCGGTTAATTCTTTAACTTTGTTAATGTGATAGGAATGTCCGTTATGAAACGGATTATATTCCGCTATAATTCCTGCTACTTTCATATGTTCGTCTCTCCTTGTTGTAATTGTGCAGATTAATATAGTTGCATATAAAAGATTAACATGTTTACGGAATTCTTACAAGCTAAAATACATTTGTAATATTGAAAAGCTATATTTATATTTCGGATATCCATGTTTTTGGGCTATGAGGATATAAAAAACATTTCGCTTTGAAGAATTTCATATTTTTACCTTGTAACTTGAAGTTATTTTAGGTATAATAACTTCGAATTAATGTCAATAGACAAATGTGAAGGAGAGAAGAACATGGCTTTTGTAGATAAGATTAAAGAAAAAGCAAGACAAAACAAAAAATCAATTATTCTTCCGGAGACAATGGATGACAGAACTTACTATGCGGCTGAGGGCGCAATTAAGGAAAACATTGCCGATATTATTTTGATCGGAAGCCAGGCTGAAATTAATGAGCGCAGCAACAAGCTTGGAGTTGATTTGAGCAAAGCGGCAATTGTTGACCCTGCTGATTGCGACAAATTGGAAGCGTATATTAATTTATTATATGAAACCAGAAAGGCAAAAGGAATGACTCCTGAACAGGCAAGAGAAATTCTTCTTTCTGATACAATTACTTTCGGTATTGTCATGCTGAAAGCAGGAGATGCAGATGGTCTTGTTGCCGGTGCATGCCACTCCACAGCCGATACATTGAGACCGTCTCTTCAAATTTTGAAGACGAAAGCAGGTTGTAAACTTGTATCTGCATTCTTTATTATGGATGTTCCTAATTGTGAATTTGGTGCAAACGGAACATTTATCTTTGCAGACAGTGGTTTGAATCAGGATCCCAATCCCGAAGAACTTGCAGCAATTGCAGCTTCTTCAGCTGAAAGTTTTGAAGCACTTGTTGGTGAAAAGGCTGTATGTGCAATGCTGTCTCATTCAACGGTTGGTAGTGCTAAGCATGCTTTGGTTGACAAGATGGTTGAGGCAACCAGAATTGCCAAAGAAAACTATCCGGATATTACTGTAGATGGCGAATTCCAGCTTGACGCAGCAATTGTACCTTCTGTTGCAGCATCTAAAGCTCCAAACAGTGATGTTGCAGGCAAAGCGAATGTACTTATTTTCCCGAATCTTGATGCCGGAAATATTTCCTACAAGATTGTACAGAGACTTGCAAAGGCAGATGCGTACGGTCCGATTCTTCAGGGTATTGCAAAGCCTGTAAATGACTTGTCCAGAGGCTGCTCAGCTGAAGATATCGTTGGTGTTATCGCAATTACTGTTGCACAGGCACAGTTAAACTAATTGTTTCTTATTTCATTAACAAAAATCCCCGGTCAAACGGCCGGGGACTTTGTTTAAAAATGGAAGCAAAAACAAGATAGAAAGATATTAAAATAGAGGAGTCGATTGAAATGGAAACATGGTATTATGAAGTTGCAGGTATTGACGGGGATTATGCTCATTTGAGAAGAGTAGACTTGCCTTCTGATGAGTTGAAGTTGGTAGCAAGGGCTTTACTGCCGGAAGAAATTGTGGTGGGAAGCAAATTGAAATATGAAATGCTTCAGTATGAGATAGATGTTTAAATGAGACTCGAATAGAATATAAAAGAAAAAACCTTCGGAATTACCGAAGGTTTTCGTTATTAAAATTAATCTTCAACTTTAATAATCTCTTTTTTGTTGTAGCAACCGCAAGCCTTGCAAACTCTATGAGGAGCAGTTAAAGCACCACATTTGTTGCACTTAACGAGAGTAGGAGCGCTCATTTTCCAGTTTGCTCTTCTTTTATCTCGTCTGCCTTTGGAAGATTTATTTTTAGGACAAATAGACATTGTTACACCTCCATATCAAACCAATTCCATAATTATTCCGTACTTTACAGATTATACAGTCAAGAATTCACTTTGTCAATAATAAAATTATATTTTGTGGAAAAAGGGGGAAGGGATGATTAAAACTTGATTTTTACAGAGTATTTTAGTATAGTTAACTATGTGTGTATATATTTAGTAGTCATACAGAAAGAGGCATAACATGGGTGAAATGATTAAAGTTGCATTAGATGCCATGGGCGGCGATTTTGCTCCCGTGGAAACGGTAAAAGGTGCTGTTGAAGCAGTAAATGAAGAACCAACATTGTGTGTTCAGCTTGTGGGACGTGAGGATGATATTCGCAAGGAATTGTCTAAGTACGAATATAAGCAGGAACAAATCAATATCGTTAATGCAACAGAAGTAATAGAAATGGCAGAACCGCCTGTAATGGCGATTCGTAAGAAGAAAGATTCTTCTATTGTCCGAGCAATGCAGATGGTAAAAGAAGGTAAATCGGATGCCTTTGTATCCTGCGGAAGCACAGGTGCGGTTTTGGTTGGAGGACAGGTTTTGGTTGGACGAATTCCGGGAGTGGAAAGACCACCTCTTGCTCCTTTGATTCCTACCGTAGACGGTTTTGCTCTTTTGATTGATTGTGGTGCCAATGTAGATGCAAAACCCTCCAATCTGGTGCAGTTTGCTAAGATGGGAAGTATTTATATGCAAAATATTATGGGAATTGAAAATCCCAAAGTCGGAATAGTCAATATCGGTGCTGAGGAAGAGAAGGGAAATGCCCTTGTGAAAGAGACGTTTCCTTTGTTAAAAGCATGTCCAGATATTAATTTTGTTGGTAGCGTGGAAGCTCGTGAAATTCCTTATGGTGTTGTGGATGTTATTGTTTGTGATGCTTTTGTGGGAAATGTTATTTTGAAATTATACGAAGGTGTTGGCGGTGCATTTATAAAAGTAATTAAGGAATCCATGATGGAAACAACCAGAGGAAAATTAGGCGGAGCGCTTGTGAAACCAGGAATGAAGAAGGTAATGAAAAAATTTACTTCATCCGAATATGGCGGAGCACCTCTGCTTGGATTGAAAGGTCTTGTGGTTAAGAGTCACGGTAATTCAACTGCCGTAGAGGTGAAGGCATCTCTTTTACAATGTATAGAATTTAAGAAAAATGATATAAACGTGAAAATAAGAGAGAGTTTATCTACTTCGGAAGTTTAGTGGGAAAGGTTTGTAAAAAAGGCGATAAAATGGAATTCGAAGCGTTAAAAAAAGCGATAGTTGATGTTTTGCAGGTTGATCCGAGTGAGATTATGGAAGAAACTACTTTTCTTGGGGATTTAGGTGCAGATTCGCTTGATATATATCAGATTGTTAATGAAATAGAGGATGAAATGGGAATATCCCTTGATGAGGAAGATATCGAAAAGATCACTACAGTAGGTGAAGCGATTGCATTGATTCAAAAAGCGCAATCCAATTAAGCAGGGATTTTTTCCGTAATATAAGAATTGGAGCATGATATGAATATAGAATATTGTATGAGTGAAGTTGAAAATAGGATAGGATATTCGTTCAAACAGAAGGAATTGCTGAAACAGGCAATCACTCATAGTTCATTTATTAACGAATTAAAGATTAATAAGTGGGAAAGTTATCAACGTCTTGAATATTTAGGAGATGCGGTGCTTGAGCTTAGTATTAGTGAATATTTGTTTCATAATCATCCGGACATGTCTGAGGGTAAGATGTCCAAAATGAGAGCATCTATGGTATGCGAGCAGGCATTGGCATTTTGTGCAAAAGATATTAATCTTGGTGATTTTATACTTCTTGGTAAAGGTGAAGAGGCCGGCGGAGGTCGTGCACGTAATTCGATTATTTCAGATGTATTTGAGGCAATTGTGGGTGCAATTTATATTGATGGCGGTTTCGAGGAAGCCAAAAAATTCGTGTCGAAATATGTGCTTGAAGATATCGGTGAACGTCAGCTTTTTGTTGACAGCAAAAGTATTTTACAAGAGATGGTTCAAGCAAATTCACGTGCAAAGCTTTGTTATCAGCTTATTGCAGAGCGCGGTCCGGAGCACAATAAAGAGTTTGAGGTTGCCGTTTATATCGATGAACAGTGCATGGCAACTGCAACCGGACACAATAAAAAAGATGCCGAGCAGAAGGCAGCATATAGTGCTTTGAAAGCATTACGTGTGCAGCAAGAGGAAAAGAAATAAGATGTATTTAAAAAGTATTGAGTTGCAGGGGTTTAAATCTTTTGCAAATAAAATAGTTCTCAAATTTAATAACGGAATTACCGGTATTGTCGGACCGAACGGAAGCGGTAAGAGTAATGTTGCTGATGCTGTCCGTTGGGTATTGGGTGAGCAACGCATTAAACAGCTGCGTGGTGCGTCTATGCAGGATGTTATTTTTTCGGGAACCCAGATGCGTAAATCTGTTGGTTCTGCTTATGTTGCCATTACTTTGGATAATTCCGATCATCAACTTGCAATAGACTACGAAGAAGTTACCGTTGCCAGAAGAATTTATCGTTCCGGTGAGAGCGAATATCTGATTAACGGAAACGTTTGTCGTTTGAAGGATGTAAATGAGCTTTTTTATGATACCGGTATCGGTAAGGAAGGCTATTCCATTATTGGTCAGGGACAGATTGACAGAATCTTAAGCAGTAAGCCTGAAGACCGTCGAGAGTTGTTTGATGAGGCTGCAGGTATTGTTAAGTTTAAAAAACGTAAAGTGGAGGCATGCAGAAAGCTTGAAACTGAACAACAGAATCTTGTGCGTGTCAGCGATATTTTGTCCGAACTTGAAAAGCAAATCGGACCTTTGGAAAAGCAGTCTGAGAAAGCAAAAATTTACTTGAAGAAAAAGGAAGAATTAAAAACTCTTGATGTAAATGTATTTTTATTAGAAAGCAAAAAAGTACGTGAACAGTTGGAGTCTTTACGGGAAAAAGCTTATATTGCAGAAAATGATTATCGTGTTGCCAGTGAAGCAAACGAAAAGTTGAAGCAGGAATATGATGAAATCTCAGGCGTACTTGAAACCCTGGAGCAAGAGATTGAAGAGGCTCGCTCCAGTCTTGCAAATACAGATGTGTTACGTGAGAAGCTTGAGGGCGAGATTAAGCTTTTAAAAGAGCAGATTCATTCGGCTGAAGGTAATCGTGAACATATGAATAACAGATTGAAATCTGTTACAGAATCCATCGAAGAGAAAGAGAACGAAAAAAAGGAAGTTTTTGAACATAAAGCTGTGGTTGATGCTAAGGCTGAAGAAGGAATTGCTGCAAGAGATTCTGCAAGAGAAGAATTGCTTTCGTGCCAGACTGAAATCGAAACCTTGAATTTTGGTATTGAGAAAAGCAAAAACTGTATTATTGAACTTCTTGGAGAACGTGCGTCTATTAAAGCGCAGAATGAACGTTTTGATACCATGACGGAGCAGAATAATATTCGGCTTGCTGAGTTGAATGCGCGTTTGTTGAAGGCTAAGACCGAAGAGGCCGAACAGGTTAGTGTGATTACGGCATTAGAAGATGAATTTAAAAAGATAACAGATGAAATTACAGAACGAAATCATGCGCAGAGAGTGATTGAGGAGCGATTGACCAAAATTCGCGAAGAAATCGGTACGCTTGATCAAAAAATGCGTGATAAACAGGTTTTATATCATCAGGAAAAGTCCAAACTGGATGCGATTAAAAACATTACAGAACGCTATGATGGATATAATAACAGTATCAAAAAAGTAATGGAGCAGAAAGAAACACATCCCGGTATTTGCGGTGTTGTTGCTGATATCATTAAGGTAGATAAGAAATTCGAGATTGCGATTGAGACTGCACTTGGCGGTAATATTCAGAATATTGTTACGGAAGATGAAAAAACGGCAAAAGATATGATTGCGTTTCTTAAGAATAACAAACTTGGTCGTGCAACTTTTCTTCCGCTTACCAGTCTTACCAATCCGCAGGAATTCAAGAATCCGGAGTCTCTTAACGAAAAAGGTGCAATCGGAATGGCAGATGAGCTGGTTTCGACAGAAGAACGTTTCGTTAGTGTTGCGAAGGCAATGTTGGGAAGAATTCTTGTTGTAGATACGGTTGATCATGCGCTGGCTATAGCCAAAAAATATGAATATGGAATCAGGATGGTTACACTTGAGGGCGAACTTTTGGTTCCGGGCGGCGCGATTAGTGGTGGTTCTTTTAAGAATAACAGTAATCTTCTGGGTCGTCGTCGTGAAATGGATGAACTTGAGGAAAAAGTGAAATCGCTTCTCAAAGAGGTAGATGGTGTCTTAGAAGAGATTGAAGCCATAAAAGAAGAGCGAAACAGATTGCGTACGGAACTTGCTGTCGGAAAAGATGAATTGCAGGATGCTTTTATCCGACAGAATACAGCTCGTCTTAATGTAATCAATGCGCAGGAAAAGAAAGATGATGTTGAAAAAGGATTCGATGAATTGAAGCGTGAAGAAGAACAGATTCGTAGTTCTTTACAGGAAATTTTGGATGAAAAAGCAAGAATTGCAGACGCTTTAAAGGAATCAGATGCATTAGAAAAGAAAGAAACAGAGCATATCGGAGAGAATCAGAAGAAATTAGAGAGTTTTCGCGCGGAAGAGACGATGCGTCTTTCTAAAGTGGCTGAACTTGATGTTGAAGTTGAAAAATTATTACAGCGTCAGGGCTTTGAACAGCAGAATCTGGATCGTATTGAAGCTGAAATTGCCCGTTTTATGCAGGATAAGGAAGAAATACTTGGCGGAATTCATCTGAGTGCAGACGAAATTGAAAATAAAAAGAAAAGTATTTCCGAAATTGAGCAGACCATTGCGGCATCTCACACGACAAAGAGCGATACTCAGGTGAGATTGGAAACGGCACTTGCAAAAAAAGATGAATTAAATACAAAGCAAAAGAACTTTTTTGATGAACGAGAGACGTTAAGTCGTCAGGTTTCTGAATTGGATAAAGAAATTTTCCGTTTGAAATCACAACGTGAACGTGCGGAAGAGTCAATGGAATCAAAAAGCAGTTATATGTGGCAGGAGTATGAGATTACACTTCGTGATGCTGAAGAAATGCGAGACGAATCTTTGAACGATTTGCCGGCAATGAAGCGTAATGTTTCTGAGATTAAGGATGCAATTCGTAAACTTGGTGATGTAAATGTTAATGCAATCGAAGATTACAAGGCGGTTTCTGAACGATACACGTTTTTATCAACACAGCATGCTGATTTAATTGAAGCTGAAAAAACATTGAAGCAGATTATCGAGGAACTGGATGAATCTATGCGGAAGCAATTTAGAGAACGCTTTATTGAGATTACCAGGGAATTTGATAAAGTATTTAAAGAGCTTTTTGGAGGAGGTCAGGCAACGCTTGAGCTTATGGATGACGAGGATATTTTGGAAGCCGGAATTAAGATTAATGCGCAACCGCCCGGCAAAAAGCTTCAAAATATGATGCAGTTATCCGGTGGAGAAAAAGCCTTGACTGCAATTTCTTTGTTGTTTGCAATTCAGAATCTGAAGCCTTCGCCGTTTTGTCTTTTGGACGAAATTGAGGCTGCTTTGGATGAAAGTAACGTTGAACGTTTTGCAAAATACTTACATAAGATGACCAAGTCAACACAGTTTATTGTCATTACACACAGACGCGGAACGATGGATCAGGCAAACCAACTGTATGGTATTACTATGCAGGAGAAGGGGGTTTCCACTTTGGTAAGCGTTAATCTTATTGACAAAGAATTAGATAAGTAGAAAGAGTAATATAGACATGAGTGAAGAAAAAAAAGGTTTTTTTGCCCGCTTAAAGCAGGGCCTTACAAAAACAAGAAACAATATTGTGCAAAGTATGGATTCAGTTTTTCATGGGTTTTCTCGGATTGATGAAGAATTCTATGAAGAATTAGAAGAAATTCTTATTATGGGCGATATTGGTGTTAATGCAACAAGCGAAATAATCGAAAAACTCAGACGTCAGGTTAAGGAAAAAGGAATTCACGAGCCATCAGCCTGTCGAGAGCTTTTGATTGAAAACATCAAAGAACAGATGCGTGTTACGGAAACGGCATATGATTTTGAAAAAAAGCAGTCTGTTGTACTTGTAATCGGTGTGAACGGAGTGGGAAAAACTACTACGGTTGGAAAACTTGCGGGTAAATTGAAAGCAAACAAAAGACGTGTTTTGATTGCAGCAGCAGATACCTTCCGTGCGGCAGCAACCGAACAACTTGAAGTTTGGACGAATCGGGCCGGTGTGGAGATTGTGAAGGCCGGAGAAGGTGCCGATCCTGCCAGTGTTGTTTATGATGCTGTTATGGCCGCTAAGGCAAGAAATACGGATGTTTTGATTGTGGATACGGCAGGAAGACTTCATAACAAGAAGAATCTGATGGAAGAATTGCGAAAAATCAACCGTATTATTGATAGGGAATTTCCGAATGCACATCGTGAAAACCTGATTGTTCTTGATGGAACAACAGGACAGAATGCGCTTATGCAGGCAAGAGAGTTTGGAGATGTTGCTGATTTGACAGGTATTGTGCTTACGAAACTTGACGGAACCGCTAAAGGCGGTATCGCCGTAGCGATTCAGTCTGAACTGAAAGTTCCTGTAAAATATATTGGTGTTGGAGAAAGTATTGAAGATTTACAGAAGTTTGACAGCGAACAGTTTGTAAATGCACTTTTTGATCTGGAAGAATAGTTTCATACAAAAAAAGGAAAGCTATAATAGGCTTTCTTTTTTTATTGAAAAGCCGGAAAGCAGAAGGTGAATAATGATGAAGAGAATAGGAAAACAGTTGCTTTTAATACCGGTAGCTTCTTTTGTGTATGCAATTGGAGTGGCAGCATTTTTGGATCCAAACGGGATTGCACCTGGTGGTGTGACCGGAATTGCAATTGTTTTGAATCGTCTGACTATGACTGATACCGGAACACTGATTCTTTTGTTAAATATACCTCTTCTGATTGTGGCTTGGAAGATTTACGGGATGGGATTTGTGCTTTCTTCTTTATATTCGTTGGGGTGTATTTCTGTTTTTACCAATATAATCGAGAGGTTTCCTACAGCAACGAATGATTTGTTACTGGCTTCTGTCGGCGGAGGAGCACTGATGGCAGCCGGACTTGGAATTATACTCCGCATTGGAGCAACAACGGGCGGAACAGATATTGTTGTGAAATTGATTCGCAGAAAGAAAAAACATCTGAAAACCGGAGTTTTATTTCTTTTGGTTGATTTGTGTGTACTTGTTTTTGCTTTTTTGATTTTTCAGGATATAGAAAAGCTGATGTACGCGGGGATTACGCTTGGAGTAATCAGTATTGTTCTTGATTTGGTTCTTTATGGAACAGATGAAGCAAAGCTTATTTTTATCATCACTGAAAAACCGGAAATTTTGACACAATATTTTTTGGAAGAACTTGATATCGGTGTTACACAATTAGAAGGATTGGGAGGCTATACAGGAAGTAAAAAAAGGATTATAATGTGCGTAATGAAAAAAAGACTGGCGCCTCTTGTGCTTGATGCAGTCAAGGAATTTGAACCGACTGCATTCATGATTGTTTCAAGTGCCAGTGAGATATACGGAAACGGATACAAAAGTTACCAGGGAGGAAAGAATCCATGAAAGTTGCGATTGTTACAGGAGCCACATCCGGAATTGGTTGGGAAGCCGCCAGACAGATTGATGAACGTTTTGCCGGTCTGGATGAAATTTGGCTGATTGGAAGAAAAGAGGAGAAACTATTAACTTTATCTAAGCAGCTAAAACACAGTGTAAGAACTTTTTGTATGGATTTGCTGTCGAAACAAGACAGAGGGGAGTTTACCGATTTCTTGAAAAAAGCCCGTCCCTCTATACGTATGTTATTTCAAAGTGCCGGTGTTGGTCTGCACGGAAGATTTGCTGATAGAAATTTAGAGGACTCCCTGGAGATGATTCAAATAAATTGTGAGGCGCTTACGTATATGACTGCAATCTGTCTGCCTTATATGAAAGCAAACAGCCATATCATTCATATGGCTTCCAGCGCAGGGTTTGTTCCTTTTCCGGGGTATGCGGTATATGGTGCAAGTAAATCGTATGTGATTTCTTTTTCACGCGCATTGAGAACTGAGTTGCGCAAGCGTAAGATTCATGTTCTGGCTGTTTGCCCCGGTCCGGTGAATACACCGTTTTTTGATATTAGCGAACGCTATACCAAGGGAATTAGTTCTTTCAAAAGAAGTCATATGAATTCTCCGGCTGCAGTGGTGCGAAGAGCACTTTCGGATGCGGCATTGCATAAGAGCGTTTCAGTCGATCATCCTGTAATTGCTTTGTTTCGCTTGGTGTCTAAGACCATGCCGCATGATCTTGTAGCGAATGTTGCATCTGTGGTAGGGGATAAACTCGGATAAATAAATTTGGATAGGAGCGGTGTCAAGAAAAAATACTTGACACTGCTCTTTTCTTCGTGTATAGTATAAAGCGTTGCAGGCGTATTATGCCAAAATTTGAGGTGTGAATACGGAGAGAAGCGATGGAAAAGATAGTAGAACGCGGATTGCTTTATGATTTTTACGGTGAGTTACTGACAAGTCATCAGCGTTCCATATATGAAGAAGCAGTTTATCAGGATTTGTCACTGAGTGAAATTGCTGATGATTTTTCAATCAGCCGTCAGGGTGTACATGATATTTTAAAAAGATGCGATAAGCTTTTATATGAATATGAAGAGAAGCTTCATCTGGTTGAAAAATTTATAAAAATACAGGAAAATGCGAAAGCAATCAATTTGATTCTTGACGAAATGAAAGAGCTTGACAACCATGAGCAGCTGATGCGTAAATGTGATGAAATCAGGGCGTTGTCCGGCGGAATGATAGAGGAGTTGTAAGATGGCTTTTGAAAGCTTAACCGATAAACTTCAAAATGTATTTAAGAACCTGAAACGCAAAGGCCGCCTTTCGGAAGAAGACGTTAAGAAAGCGCTTAAGGAAGTGAAAATGGCGCTTTTAGAAGCGGATGTTAACTTCCGCGTTGTGAAACAGTTTATGAAGACTGTGGAAGAACGTGCTGTCGGTGAAGAGGTTTTGAACGGACTGAATCCCGGCCAGATGGTTATTAAGATTGTTAACGAGGCAATGGTTGAACTGATGGGTAGTGAAACGACTGAACTTCAGATGCAGCCGGGCAAAGCCGTAACGGTTATTTTGATGTGTGGTCTGCAGGGTGCAGGTAAGACGACAACAACTGCTAAGCTTGCAGGAAAGCTTAAACTGAAGGGAAAGAAACCACTCCTTGTTGCGCTTGATATTTACAGACCTGCAGCAATTAAGCAGTTACAGGTCAATGCAGAAAAGCAGCAGGTTGATGCTTTTACCATGGGAGACGGTCATAATCCTACTGATATTGCGAAGGCTGCAATTGAACATGCTAATAAGAACGGACACAATGTCGTAATCCTTGATACGGCCGGTCGTCTTCATGTAGATGATGACATGATGAAGGAATTGCAGGATATTAAAGCAAATGTCACGGTACATCAGTCACTGCTTGTTGTTGATGCAATGACAGGTCAGGATGCTGTGAATGTTGCAAGTGCTTTCAATGAGCAGATTGGTATTGATGGAGTTGTTCTTACCAAGATGGATGGTGACGCCAGAGGTGGTGCAGCCCTTTCTGTTAAGGCAGTAACAGGCAAGCCGATTTTGTTTGTCAGTATGGGAGAGAAACTTAGTGATTTAGAGCAGTTTTATCCTGATCGTATGGCGAATCGGATTCTTGGAATGGGAGATATCTTAACTCTGATTGACAAGGTGCAGACAGAGGTTGATATAGACGAAGAAAAAGAAAAAGAAATGGCCGCTCGTATGAAGAAAGGTAAGTTTGATTTCAACGATTACCTTGAAAGTATGAAGCAGATGCGTAAGATGGGTGGTATTTCGGCGATTCTTGGCATGATGCCCGGAATGGGTGTTTCCAAAGCAGATTTGGAAGGTGCCATTGATGAGAAAGAGATGGCGAGAATGGAAGCAATCGTTCTTTCTATGACGAAAGAAGAACGCGCGAATCCGAAGCTCTTGAATCCAAAGAGAAAGCATCGAATTGCGAAAGGTGCCGGTGTGGATATTGCAGTTGTGAACCGGTTTGTGAAGCAGTTCGAGCAGTCCCAGAAAATGATGAAGCAGTTACCGTCATTGATGGGTGGACGAGGTAAAAAAGGGAAATTCCGTTTTCCTTTTTAACAATATTAATCATATTTTATCAGTTTTTTAGAAGGAGAAAATGAAAAATGGCAGTAAAAATCAGATTAAGAAGAATGGGTCAGAAGAGAAATCCTATTTACAGAATCGTTGTTGCAGATTCCAGATCTCCCAGAGACGGAAGATGTATTGAAGAAATCGGAACATACAATCCGAACACAGATCCCAGTGAATTCAAAGTAAATGAAGAACTTGCTAAGAAGTGGCTTGCTAACGGTGCACAGCCTACCGAAGTTGTTAGCAAAATCTTTAAGCTTGCTGGTATTGAGAAATAAGATTACGCAAACATTCGGAGGTGGATTATGAAAGATTTAGTAGAGGTAATTGCGAAAGCCCTCGTAGATAATCCCGATGAAGTTACCGTAAGTGAAACAGTAGAAGGCAAAAATGTAAAGATTGAATTGCATGTTGCAGCTTCTGATATGGGTAAAGTGATTGGAAAACAGGGTCGTATTGCGAAAGCAATTCGCTGTGTCGTTAAGGCCGCATCATCAAAGGATGATTTGCGCGTTGATGTAGACATTGTTTAAAAAAACGGGCTTTCTGCTTCAGTGCAGAAGGCTCTTTTTGAAATGAGGTTAATATGGAAAATTTGTTACAGGTAGGTGTTATTTCATCTACACACGGAATTCGTGGAGAAGTGAAAGTATTTCCGACAACGGATGATGTGAATCGTTTTAAAAAATTGAAGGAAGTACAGCTTGATACCGGAAAAGAAATGATTCTTTTACATCCTGAAAGTGTGAAGTTTTTTAAGCAGTTTGTAATTCTTAAGTTTAAGGAATTTAATTCTATTAATGAAGTGGAAGCTTACAAAGGAAAGAGTCTTTTGGTTGATCGTGAACATGCAGTGCGTCTTCGCAGGGATGAATATTTTATTGCTGATTTAATCGGTCTTTCCGTTGTGACGGAAGAAGGCGAAGATTTTGGTATTATGAAAGATGTAATGCAGACCGGCGCGAATGATGTATATGTTGTTGCTCGTAAGAACGGGGATGAAGTATTGCTTCCGGCAATTAAGGAATGTATTAAAGAAATTAATATTGAAAATAAGAAGATAACCGTTCATATTATGGATGGGTTGTTATAAAAGGTAGGATATAGATGGTTTTTCATGTATTAACACTTTTCCCGGAGATGATTAGTGAAGGGATGAATTATAGTATTATGAAGCGTGCGATGGAGGCCGGAGCGCTTGCTTTGCATCCTGTGAATATTCGTGATTATACGCTTGATAAACATAATAAGGTGGATGATTACCCTTATGGAGGCGGTGCGGGTATGCTGATGCAGGCACAGCCTGTTTATGATGCTTATAAGGCGATTGAAGTAAATTGTAATAAAAAACCGCGTGTTATTTTTTTGACGCCGCAAGGACGTACCTTTAATCAGAATATGGCTCGTGAGTTTGCGGCAGAAGAAGAACTGGTTTTTTTGTGCGGGCATTATGAAGGAATTGATGAACGAGTGCTTGAAGAAATTGTGACGGATGAGGTTTCAATCGGTGATTATGTATTAACCGGAGGAGAGTTGCCGGCAATGGTAATGATGGATACGATTGCACGTCTGATTCCAGGTGTTTTGAATAATGAAGATTCTGCCCAGGATGAATCATTTGCCGGAAATCTACTGGAGTATCCTCAGTATACCAGACCGGAAGTCTGGTTGGAAAAACGTGTTCCTGCCGTTCTTCTTAGCGGTCATCATGCTAATATTCAGAAGTGGAGATTGGAACAATCTATAGAGCGCACAAAGAAAAAGAGACCTGATTTATATCAAAAATATGAGGAGGAGAATGTGGCAAATGATAAGGGCAAAAGACTTAAGTAAAAAGTTTGTCAGAAATCTTTCTAAGGAAGAAGCCAAAAGATTAGGCGTAACAAAACAGGAATTTTATGCAGTTGATCATGTTTCTTTCGAAGCAAAACCCGGAGAAATCATGGGAATTCTCGGAGCAAACGGTGCAGGAAAAACTACTTTACTGCGTATGCTTGGTCAGTTAATGACACCGGATGAAGGCGAAGTTATTCTTAAAGATGGTTTACAAAAGGATGTTACAAGTCAACTGGAGCGTAAAAGACAGATTGGTTATCTTTCGGGTAATACGAAGCTTTATCAGCGTATTAGCGCGAGAGAACTTCTTATGATGTTCGGAAATCTATACGGAATGGAAAAGGAAGTATGCAAAAAACGTGCTGAAGAAATCATTGCCATGCTTGATATGGAGTCCTTTGCTGACAACCGTATTGAAAAATTGTCAACAGGTCAGACACAGCGTGCTAATATTGCCCGCTGTATTATTCATAATCCTGAAATTTATATTTTTGACGAACCAACGCTCGGACTAGATATCTTGAGCAGTGAAAGTATTTTGGAATTTATGAAACAGGAAAAAGAGCGTGGTAAGACAGTTCTTTATTCTACACATTATATGGAAGAGGCACAGTATCTGTGTGACAGCATTACTATGTTGCATAAAGGCTGCGTCATTGCCCGGGGAACACCGTCACAACTGATGGAAGAGACGCAGACAAATAATTTGCGTGATACATTCCGAGCACTTGTTGCAAAGGAGGGCAAGGCTGATGAATAACAGACGTATTTTTTCGTTGTATAAAAAAGAAATTCTTGATGTTTTGCGTGATAAAAAGACACTTGTTGTAATGATTCTTGTTCCTTTGTTTCTTTATCCGGGAATGATGTTGCTTTCTTTATTTTTGATGGGGCAGATTAACAAAGAAAGTCTGGAGAAAACATATGAAGTTGGTGTATGTAAGGATGAATATGCGACGGAAATAAAGGAGCTTTTAACGGATGAAACGGATGAATTTGAATATTTGTTTCATGTAAAAGAGTATACGAATGCATCGGATATGAAAACAGATTTAGAGGAAGGGGTACTTAATTCTTATATTGATGTAACGCTTGAAGAAGCGGTTCCTACTTTTGAAATATCGTATATTGCATCCAAAAATGATTCTTCCACGGCTGCTTCTTATATAGAAGATATTTTTGTCAGCTATAAAGATGAAGTAAGAAAAGAAACGATGGAAAAACTTCTTCCGAATGCGGAACAGGTTTTGAATCCGTTGTGGATTAAAAGAGTAAATGTGGATTCTACGGAAGCTTCTTTGGGGTCAGCAATCGGAATGTTTCTTCCGATGATTTTGATTACAAGTATTTTACTTGGCGCAATCTACCCTGCGATTGATGTAACAGCGGGAGAACGTGAAAGAGGAACGTTAGAAACCCTTATGACAATTCCTGTTCGTATTTCAGAAGTTATGACCGGAAAGTTCCTTGCGGTTGCGACGATTGCGGTATTTTCGGCAATTCTGAATCTCGGGTCCATGATGCTTGTGGGTCTTTATATGTTTGATTCCTTTAAGTTGATGCTGGGAGCAGATTTCACACTTGATGTGACTGATTTCATTCCTTCAGTGCTTGTTCTTTTAACTGCGCTTCCGGTTTTTGCGTTGTTTGTTTCCGCAGTATGTTTGTGCGTATGTATTTTTGCAAAAAGTTTTAAGGAGGCAAACAATTATAGTACGCCGATTCTGCTGGTGTTTATGTTTGGAGCCATGGCAGGAATTTTGCCTAATATTGAATTGAATCTCACAACTGCTTTGATTCCGATTGTAAACATTACTCTTTTGATTAAGTCGGTATTTGTACTTCGTTTTGATTGGACCGCGATTATAATTGTAATGGTTTCGAGCATCATTTACAGCATAATTTCCATTTTGGTAATGTCTAAGCTGTTTTCAAGCGAAGCGGTATTGTTTGGCGAAGGTTTCAGTAGTATCAGACTTTTTGAAAACCGTAAAAATATGAAAAAGGGTCAGATACCGGGAATTGGTGATAATATTTTAATGTTTGGCTTGATGCTTTTGATTATGATTTATTTAAGTTCCGCTTTTTTATTGCGATTTGGAATTTGGGGAACTGCTGTCTGTCAGGCGATGATTCTTCTGGTACCGTTGCTTTATGCCTGGTATATGAAAGCTGATATGAAAAAGCTGTTTTCCTTCAGAATGCCCTCTGTATGGCATTTGCTTGGAGGTGTATTTTTGTGGATTGGCATGTTTGCTTTTGAGCAGATTGTATTAACGCTTCTTGCACAGGTTTTTCCTGATATGTTACAAACCTCGGAAGCATTAAGCAGCACAATCTTAAATTACGGATTTGTTCCCGCATTTCTCGTGATTTCCATTGCTCCGGCTATCGCAGAAGAATTTGCCTTCCGGGGATTTTTGTTTGGCTCCTTGAAAGCAAAGTATAAGCCCTGGATTGCAATTGTTGTATCTGCGCTGGCATTTGGTATCTATCATATGAATCTTTTACAGTTTTTCGGCGGGGTAATTATGGGATGTGCACTCGGCTTTGCATGTCATGCTTCGGGAAGTATATGGATTGGGGCATTAATGCATTTTATTAACAACGGATTATCCGTGTTTTTGAATTATAATCCTGAATTAGTTTCGAAAATACCCATTCTTGGAAAAGAGGCGTATTGTCTGTCAGATTATTTGATTTTTGCTGTTGTTGCAATTGTGTTTACGACAATGGGCGTATGCCTCATGAGAATTCCGAATCGGAAACAGAAAGAAAAATAAATAGAGTTTCTTATTAAATTAGGTTGACATTTGTTTTGCGTTGTTGTAATGTAAGGTTATCAAGCGTCAACCTAATTGCGAAATGTGCGTGTAGAATGAATATTCTTTATTCTAAAAATATGTGAGGATACGGGTGAAAAAAATGAGAAATAAAATATTGAGAAGGATAATTTTTGTTTTTGTGTTAGGGTTGTGTCTGTCTTCCTGTTCGCAAGAACCGGAAGTGTCAGATATGAAAGAAAATAGATCTGTTTCTGATATGGAGTCTTTTGATGATAATGAAAACGAAACAGAGAAAGAGAGTGAGGATGTTTCAAATTTGGCTGAGGAAGAAGCAGAGTCGTTAAGTGAGAAGGTTGAAGAAGAACTTTCTAAATCTGATTTCGTAGAGGAGGAAACCGAAGAAGTAACAGAAAGCGTTACAAATGATTCAACAACGACGATTCCGACGCAATATGAAGCCGAACTTCAGTATACGGCAACTGTATTAGACAAGCACATTGAGATTACAGATGATATTCCTGCATGCGATCTTGCTACTCTGAATTATATTTTTTCAGGGGAAGGAGAAGGAGATTTTCTCTTTTTTGGTTTTGTTGAAGATGGTTCCCTTTATTATCATCGTAGTACCGATTATGGATTTATTTACAGCTCGAACGAGGATAAAAATTGGGATGTGCTCCCGGGAATAACAGACATCAGAAGAATTAAGACATTTAATACCGGAACCGGAGTGGATCCGACTCCGTGTCTGATTATGGAAACGGGAGAGGTATACTGGTTGTGTAATACCGATTCATTTAATCCGGGTGAATTGACGCTTTCCAGATTCTGGCTTCTGAAAGATTATCAAGTGGAAGATATCTTATTCATGGAAAGTGAATGGTCGTATCACATGGAAATTCTATTGAAAGATGGCAGCGTTGTTGAAATTCAGAGTGAGTCATGGGATAATTAGGAATGAAAAAGTATGGTGAATGCAAAAGATAAAAAAATACTTGCAAAACAAATAAACTTATGTTAAATTATATCTGTTGCGAAGTAAAGAGATGGTCCGCTGAACCTATATGGTATCAAGAACGTCCGATGAAAAGAAGGAGGCTTATCAAATGAGCGAAATTATCAAAGAGATTGAACAGGCACAGTTAAAAGCTGAAGTTCCTGCATTCAACGTAGGTGATACCGTAAGAGTACACGGTAAAATCAAGGAAGGTAACCGCGAAAGAATTCAGGTTTTCGAGGGTACTGTATTAAAGATTCAGGGTGGTAGCAACCGCCAGACTTTCACAGTTAGAAAGTTCTCTAACGGTGTAGGTGTTGAGAAGACATGGCCGATCCATTCTCCCAACGTTGAGAAGGTGGAAGTGGTACGCGAAGGTAAAGTAAGACGTGCTAAATTGAACTACTTGAGAGAGCGTATCGGTAAGAAGGCTAAAGTAAAAGAAAAAATCAGATAATTATCTTTTTCTATTCCGTACAAATTTTAAAGAAAATGATTTTTTTAGAGCTGTCGTATTGATGGATTTTATTCTGTCAATGTGTCGGCTCTTTTTTTGCGTAAATAAACCAAAAATTCTAGTAAAGATTGACAAAATATGATAAAATAACTTGTTATGATGGTTATATTAGCTGATAGAAACGGAGAAACTTCATGGCGAAAAAACGTAAGCGGAGAGGTTTGACTTTTTATGAAGAACAAAAAAGAATAAAACCCGGTTTTTGGAAAGAAGTATTTGGATATGCTTTTTATCTTTTTATGGTGATTCTCATCGCGTTTGTGCTTGTGCTGGTGTTTGGAATGCGTGTCAGTACCATCGGTGTTTCCATGGAACCGACATTGACACACGGGCAGGAGGTTTTGGTGAACAGAATGTCTTTTTTGCTGTTTAAGCCGAATTGCGGGGATGTTGTAGTTTTTAAGCCAAACGGAAACGATAAATCACATTATTATATAAAACGCGTAATTGCCGGGCCCGGTGAAACTGTGCAGATTAAAGGCGGACAGATTTATATAGATGGTGTGCTGCTTGAAAAATATCGTTTTGAGAGAATTGAAACGGCCGGACTAGCCGAAGTGCCGTATTTGCTCGGTGAGAATGAGTTTTTTGTAATGGGGGATAATCGTAATAACAGCGAAGACAGCCGCTCGGGAAATATCGGGGCGGTGCACAGGGATGATATTGTCGGCAGAGTATGGTTTTGCTTTGCGAAGGATGATATTGCTATGGGATTTGTGAAATAAGAATCGGAGGATGTGAGATGAATTATCAATGGTACCCGGGTCATATGACCAAAGCCAAGAGAATGATGGAAGAAAATATTAAACTGATAGATTTGTGTATTGAGCTCGTAGATGCAAGAACACCACTTGCAAGCCGGAATCCGGATATAGACGAATTGGGTAAGAATAAATCGAGGATGATACTTTTGAATAAATCAGATTTGGCCGATATAGAATGCAATAAGAAGTGGATGGAATATTTCAAAAGTAAAGGATATTTTGTTGTTGAAGTCAATTCCAAAAACGGCGTCGGAATGAAGGAAATTAATAAAACCGTCCAGGAGGCGTGTAAAGAAAAGATTGAGCGCGACAGAAGACGCGGAATATTAAATCGTCCCGTCAGAGCAATGGTGGTTGGAATTCCTAATGTAGGGAAATCTACTTTTATAAATGCTTTTGCCGGTAAGGCGTGCACCAAAACAGGGAATAAACCCGGTGTGACGAAGGGAAAACAATGGATTCGCTTAAATAAGAGCCTGGAACTTTTGGATACTCCCGGAATTTTATGGCCTAAATTTGAAGATCAAAGAATTGGTCTTTTGCTTGCATTGATTGGTTCTATCAATGATGAAGTGTTGCAAATGGAAGAACTGGCGATGGAATTGTTAGCTGTTTTGAAAGAATTTTATCCGCATTTGTTAAAACAGCGTTATGAAATTTCGGATGTGACGGCTGAACCGCTTGAACTTCTGAAAGAAATTGCGACTGTACGTAAATGTTTCCAAAAAGGGGAAGAGTTGGATTACAGAAAAGCATCTGCCCTGATTATGGATGATTTCCGTTCGGGAAGAATCGGACGTATTACATTGGAAAGACCGGAGGATTAAAATGAAAAAGTTTTTGAAAGAAGCTCTTGAAATGAGCATTTATATACTGATTGGATTGGTAGCTTCTCTTTTGATTGTTACCTTTGTCGGTCAACGGACCGTGGTTTCCGGTTCAAGTATGAACGACACTTTGTATGATGGCGATAATCTTATTGTGGACAAAATTACTTATCGCTTTCGTGAGCCTGAGCGTTTTGACGTGATTGTTTTTCCGTTTCACGGAAATAAAAAGGATCATTATATTAAGCGAATTATCGGATTGCCGGGAGAATCGATACGGATTGACAGAGAAGGAAACATTTTTATTGACGGCGAATTATTGGAAGAGGAGTTTGGTAAGGAACGTATGCTGAGTCCCGGACGTGCGGAGGAAGAGATTATGCTTGCTGAGGATGAGTATTTTGTTCTTGGTGATAATCGGAATGATTCGAGCGACAGCCGCGATTTCATGGTTGGAAATATTAAAAGAGATGAAATCATAGGAAGAGCTTGGCTTCGTTTGTTTCCGTTTGATTCTATTGGTTTTGTAAAACATGACGAATGAAAATCGGAGGCAAAGAAAGGCGGTTTACATATGAATGAAAGCATTTCCTATATTAAGGAACAACTTGCAAAAGCCGAAACGATTGAAGCGTTTCATGAGTTCAAAGAGCGATTTGGGACAGATGAGAGAAAAAGTGTTGTATCCCTTCTTTCCTCTGCAGATAAAAAAATACAGGCACTTCAGAAAGAAATGGAGCGTACGGAGCAGATGAAGCGTTATGAAAAAGAATATGCTTCTTTTGGTGCTCTTTGCGGCATTGATGAAGTGGGAAGAGGACCTCTTGCCGGGCCGGTTGTGGCTGCAGCTGTCATTTTACCGCAAGATTGTAAAATTTTATATTTGAATGATTCCAAAAAACTTTCCGAAAAGAAGAGAGAGGAATTATATGATGTGATATTGCAGGAATGTGTGGCTTACGGAATCGGAATCAGAGATGCCGCGCGTATTGATGAGATAAATATTTTACAGGCGACTTATGAGGCGATGCGCGATGCAATCGCAAATCTTAACGTGAAGCCGGATGTGTTGCTCAATGATGCTGTGACAATTCCGGGAGTAGAGATCAAACAGGTTCCTATTATCAAAGGAGATGCCAAAAGTGTATCCATTGCAGCTGCAAGTATTGTTGCTAAGGTAACAAGGGACCGTATGATGGTGAAATATGAGGAAGAATTCCCAGGCTATGGTTTCGCATCCAACAAAGGGTATGGTTCTGCGGCACATATTCAGGCCTTGAAAGAACAGGGGCCGACAGTGCTGCATCGGCGCAGTTTCATCGGTAATTTTATCTAAGCTGTATTTATGTGGTATTTATTATGGGAAAAGGGGGCGTGGTGATGACGGATTACTGGAATTCACATTGGATTACAACGGACAAAATCAGAGCGGATATTCCTGAAGCAGGCACCGGGCCTTTGAACGGTTCAAAGGGGGAGCAACAAAATGCATCCCCAAATATATCCATTGGTGAGACACTTCAAGGTGAGATAATTTCCGTAAAAGGAAATGAAGTGTTGGTTAAGCTTGCTGACGAGACGGTTATTTCTGCGCAACTTGCCAATGACATGCAGGTTTTTGTCGGACAAAGCCTTATTTTTGAAGTACAAAATGGTACAAAAGGACAGATTATGCTTCGCGCTTTGTTTACAAATCTTGCGGGAGGAAAACTGTTAGGGAGTGCCATTGAAGATGCCGGACTTCCGCTAAATGCGAAGTCAGCTGAAATGGTAGAACACCTGATGAAAGAAGAGCTTCCGATTAACAAAGAAACTTTACAAACTGTGTATCGTGAGGTTGTGGAATTTTCGGAATTAGAACCTGCGGAAATTGTTAAAATGCATAAACTCGGTATGGAAGTAAACGAGACAAGTGTGAAGCAATTTGCGGCTTTTTTAAATTGTGAAAAGAGGATTGCTTCAGATACCATGCAATTGATTTCAAATCTCCATCATGAGATTGTTTTGTTAGAACAGGAAGGAAACGGAAAACAGGCGTATCAACTCGCCAAGGAACTCCTGGCGTTGGTTTCGCAGTCTCCGGAATCACTTGTTTCCGATGAAAAGGGAGTTGATTTGCAGACAAGAGAGTATCTTATTCAGGTTGTGAACGAACTTTTTGCAGAGATTGACTCTTTGCAACCGCAAAGAACAATGCAAAAACAATTTGATGAGGTTCAAAAAGAACTGCTTTCTCTTTTGGAAGGAAAAATGGGCGAAGAGATTTCGCCGAAACAAATATTGGAGTTTTTGAATGAAAAAATAGATACCGGAATACTACCGGAAAAGGCTTTGAATCTGTTATTTACAAAGAAAGAGTTTTCCGGTCTTGTGGAACGTGCTCTGACGGATTTGTGGCTGCTGAAACCTTCTGAAGTGGAAGACGGAAAGAATATCAGTGACTTTTATCAACGGTTGAGTCAGCATGTGACACAGCTTTCTGCAACTGCAGCAGAGGCGATTGCAACATCCCGGTCATTGAATCAATCCTTGCAGCAGATAACGGAAAATGTCGATTTTCTGAATCAGCTTAATCAGATGGTTCCTTATGTTCAGCTGCCGTTAAAATTAAACGGCCAGTCTGCAACCGGTGATTTATATGTTTTTGCTGATAAAAAAAGCCTTGCAGAGAAAGGCGAAAACATTACTGCTGCGTTACATCTTGATATGCAGTATTTAGGACATCTGGATGTTTATGTTAAATTGGTTCAATCCAAGGTTGAGACTGATTTCAAAGTGGAAAATGATGCTACCTTGCAGTTCCTTGGTGAACATATGAATGTTCTGGTGGAACGCCTCAAAAAACGTGGCTATGATCTGGACGTGAATATGCAAAAAATGATGGAACCTGCAAGTTTAAAAAACGACCTGATGAGAGAATCAAAAACAGAAGAAGATGTAACTTCTCAACCGATCGCATATTATCGTCTTGATGTTCGGGCGTGACCGGTTGAAATCAGAAGTTTTGATAAAGGGGTGCTAGGGAAATGGAAACAAAGAAAAAGAAGATGAAACAAGCCATTGCACTTGAATATAATCCTGCCGAAGATGCTCCGAAAGTAATTGCTTCCGGACAGGGGGTTTTGGCGGAAAGAATTATCGAGAAGGCGAAAGAAAGCAATGTTCCGCTTCATCGTGATGATTCTTTGGCAGAAACACTTTCCCGACTTGAAATAGGTGAAATGATTCCGCCTGAGTTGTATGAAGTTGTGGCAGAGATTCTTGTATTTGTAGATGCAATGGACAAAATCAGGCAAAAAGAGATAGAACGGGGGAAAAAGAATTAGTATTAATAAACGTGAGGTGGGAACCTCGTATGAACAGGTTGCACGGGAATTTCTGGAACGCAATGGGGTGCGTATTACAGAACGTAATTTCCGCAATCGTTTTGGTGAGATTGACTTGATTGGATATGATGGTATTTATCTTGTTTTTTTTGAAGTGAAATATCGAAAAACACCTTTGTGCGGTTTGCCGCAACAGGCTGTAACTTCCGGAAAACAACATGTAATTTGCCGTGTGGCAGATTATTACAGGATGAAAAAAAGTATCGGTGAATTTGAGCCCATGCGTTTTGATGTAGTCAGTATTTGTGCAGAACAAATATCCTGGTATAAAAATGCGTTTGATTATTGCTGAAACAATTTTGTCGTAAATACTTGGCTTGTGTCTTTTTTTTGTGTATAATATGCGATATGTTAAAAAATTTAAGTATTACGAGGCGTGTTATGAAAGTAGGAATTGTTTTGGAAGGCGGAGGTATGCGTGGTTTATACAGCGCCGGTATTTTGGATGTTCTTATGGAGAATGGTATCGAAGCGGATGGGGTGGTAGGCGTTTCTGCAGGTGCTGTTTTTGGAGGAAATTATAA
This sequence comes from Lachnospiraceae bacterium, assembly GCA_045530835.1. Classification (GTDB taxonomy): domain Bacteria; phylum Bacillota; class Clostridia; order Lachnospirales; family Lachnospiraceae; genus UBA3766. Next base: position 42,975 of record JAZSCW010000035.1, read on the forward strand.
ATCAAGACAGATTGGGAGAGCAATTTCGTATAACAAAAAGGTTTGTAAAGATTATAGATACGGGTCTTTTCGCTCACTTCTAAAAAGCGGAGACATGTTTGATGTGCAATTTTGTTATAACGAAATTCCTTCAGTGATTTCGCCGGTTGATGAAGAGGCATATGCATCGAATCCGGTTGCATTCTATGTGACTTGCACCGATGTTGCAACCGGAGAAGCGGTATATCATAAGTCGGAAAAGATGCAGACATCGATGAAATGGATACAAGCGTCAGCATCTATGCCGCTTGTATCTAATGTTGTTGAAGTGGAAGGAAAAGAATATCTCGACGGCGGAATTGCTGATTCGATACCGATAGATTTTTTTCGACGACAGGGTTTTGACAAAAACATAGTTGTTTTGACCAGACCGCGCGGATATCGCAAAGGAAAGAATAAAATGGTCTGGCTGGCTCGTATTTTGCTTCGGAAATATCCGGCTGTCATCAAGGCAATGAAAGAGCGACATATCGGATATAACCAAACGCTTGAAGAATTGGGGCGTCTGGAACAAGCGGGGGAGGTGCTTTTGTTCTTTCCGGAAGAAAATGATCTTGTCGGGCGCACGGAAAGCAATCCGGAAAAACTTCAGAAAATTTATGACGCAGGGCGTCGGGATGCGTTGAAACGACTGGAGGAATTGAAGAAATTTGTAGAAAAGACACATGTCGAAACGGCAATCTAAATGCGGTTTAAAAGAGTTGAATTGAAATGAATTCCCCGATATAATCACTTTTGCGACAGGTTGAACTGTCGATTTCAATAAGAGAGAGGCTTTTATTGAGCAAAAGGAGGATATCATGGAACAATTAAATGTCATGTCTACTCAGGATAATGGTAAAGTGTTTGATATTTTATCAGATTTACTCGATGGTGATAAAGAATTTCAGATTATGATTACGGTTCCGGGAAATCGAAAAGAGCGTTCTTTGTCAGGTGAGAATATTGTAAACACCGGTACAAAAAAAATGATTTTGCCGACAGAGCGTGATCTTGAGCGTGAGGTGACGGATATGATACATGAAATTGGTGTACCGGCACATATCAAAGGCTATCAGTATTTACGTGAGGCGATTATGGTTTCTGTGGAGGATGCGGAGATGCTTAATTCCATTACGAAGCTTTTGTATCCGTCCATTGCTAAAAAATACCAGACGACGCCGAGTCGGGTGGAAAGAGCCATCAGACATGCAATTGAAGTAGCCTGGAGCAGAGGTAGAATGGAAACCCTGGATGCACTGTTTGGTTATACCGTTAATCACGGAAAAGGAAAGCCGACAAATTCGGAGTTTATTGCTTTAATTGCAGACCGAATTCGATTGCAATATCGTCTGGGATGATGTATAATTATGGAATGAATATGTGGGGTATTCTTAGGGTGAAAACATGATGATATATGGAGGTCGATACGATGAAAAACATTTTATTTGTAGCTTCTGAAAGTGTACCTTTTATCAAAACCGGTGGGTTGGCAGACGTTGTGGGCTCTTTGCCCAAATGTGTGGATAAAAAGTATTTTGATGTTCGTGTTATGTTGCCGAAATACACATGCATTCCGCAGGAGTGGAAGGACAAAATGGTCTTTAAGACCTCCTTTTACATGGATTTTAATTGGAAGAATGAATATGTAGGCATTCTGGAAGCTAAGGTGGATGATGTAATTTACTATTTTATTGACAATGAGTCTATGTTTGGTGGATTACGTCCTTACAGTAATAATGTTTATGATGATATTGTTAAATTTTCGTTCTTTTCCAAGGCTGCACTCTCCGCGATGCCGTTATTGGATTTTAGACCGGATGTGATTCATTGTCACGACTGGCAGACCGGACTTGTACCGGTATATCTTAAGGAACGTTTTCAGGGAAATCCCTTTTTCCATTCTATCAAATCCATTATGACAATCCATAACCTTAAATTCCAGGGCAAATGGGATGTGAAATCTATTAAAGATTTGACGGGACTTGATGATTCGTTCTTTACACCCGATAAGCTTGAAGCGTATAAAAATGCCAATTTGCTGAAGGGTGGTTTGGTATATGCTGATGCAATTACTACGGTAAGTGATACATATGCCAAAGAAATAATGACTCCTTTTTACGGAGAGAGTCTTGACGGACTGCTTAGAGCTCGTGAGCATGACTTACGCGGAATTGTAAACGGAATAGATTATACGGATTATAATCCTGAGACTGATAAGTACATCGATGTGAAGTATAACGCAAAGAATTTCCGTAAAGAAAAGATAAAGAATAAGAGAAATCTTCAAAAACAGCTTGGGCTTGATCAGGACGATAAGACAATGATGATTGGTATTGTGTCGCGTCTGACTGACCAGAAGGGATTTGATTTGATTGCGTATATGATGGATGAGCTGTGTCAGGACGCTGTTCAGATTGTGGTCCTTGGAACCGGTGAAGAGCAGTATGAAAATATGTTCCGTCATTTTGATTGGAAGTATGGAAATAAGGTTTCTGCAAACATTTATTATTCGGAAGAGATGTCACATAAGATTTATGCAGCCTGTGATGCCTTCCTTATGCCTTCCTTATTTGAACCTTGTGGTTTGAGTCAGTTGATGGCACTTCGTTATGGAACACTTCCGATTGTACGCGAAACGGGTGGTTTGAAAGATACGGTTGAACCGTATAACGAGTATGAAGGTACCGGAACCGGTTTCAGTTTTGTGAATTACAATGCGCATGAAATGCTTGCTACGGTACGTTATGCAGAGAAAATCTATTATGACAAAAAGCGTGAATGGAATAAGATGATTGATCGTGCTATGGCAGCTGATTTTTCATGGGAAGTATCAGCATTGAAATATCAGGAAATGTACGACTGGCTGATTGGTTAAGAGATGATTTCATATCAAAAAAAGAGTCGCGTGCGACTCTTTTTTTACGACAAAAAGGAGATTTGAAATGGCGTTTGACGGCATTACGATTGCTGCAGTAACTGAGGAATTGCAGCAAAAGTTGACAGATGGAAGAGTAGCAAAAATATCTCAACCTGAGAAGGATGAGATTATTCTTACAATCAAAAGTGCGGGGGTGCAATATCGACTGTTTCTTTCAGCATCGGCTTCTTTGCCTTTAATCTATTTGACGGAGACAAATAAACAGAGTCCGATGACTGCACCTAATTTTTGCATGGTTTTGCGAAAGCATCTCCAGGGTGCGAGAATTCTTTCGGTTACACAACCCGGGCTTGAGCGTGTCGTAGTTATTTCTATGGAACATCTTGATGAAATGGGAGATGTTTGTGTAAGAAAAGTCGTATTTGAATTAATGGGAAAATACAGCAATCTGATTTTGTGCGACAGCAATGATAAAATCATAGACAGTATGAAACATGTATCCGGGCTGATGAGTTCTGTGCGTGAGGTTTTACCGGGGAGGGATTACTTCATTCCGAAAACGCAGGAAAAATTAGACCTTTTACAAACAGATTTTGAAACTTTTTCAGCGGCTATGAAGGCTGCAGCACAACCTTCATACAAACGAATTTACAGTGCGTATACGGGTGTTTCGCCTTTTATTGCACAGGAAGTCTGCAACCGTGCGGGAATTGATGACAGAATTTCTTCTGATGCATTAACTCCTAATCAATATATTCAATTGTACGAAGCGCTTGAGGTGCTTAAAAATGAGATTTTGCACAAGATGTTCACTCCGGTTGTTTTGTATGAAAACAAGACTGTGAAAGAATTTGCGGTGACGACACAGGTTTCATATCCGGTGGAATCCGTCAGAACTTTCGATGGGGTTTCTCAGATGTTACAGTTCTTTTATGAGTCCAAAAATACAGAAGACATCATGAGGCAAAAATCCGTACACCTTCGCAAGCAGGTGCAAACAATACTTGAGAAAGATTACAAGAAACTTGACTTGCAGCAAAAGCAGATGTCGGATGCACAGAATAAAGAAACCTACAGGATTTATGGAGAACTTCTGAATACTTATGGTTATGATGTGGCCCCCGGTGCGAAAAAGGCTACGGTTTTAAACTATTATACGAATGAGATGATTACCATTCCGCTTGATGATAAAAAAACACCGCAGGAAAATGCGAAAAAGTATTTTGATAAGTATGTGAAGATGAAAAGGACACAGGAAGCTCTTGATGTGCAGATTCAGGAGACAAAAAAAGAGATTGAATATCTTGAGTCCGTACAGACATTCATGCAGTTTGCGGTTTCGGAAGCTGATTTAAATCAAATTCGTCAGGAATTATACGAAAAACATTTTATCAGAAAAAAACCGGAAAAAGGTAAAATGAAGAGTAAGAATCCGCCGCTTCATTACAGAACTGCGGATGGATATGATATTTATGTCGGACGAAATAATCTTCAGAATGAGGAATTAACGCATAAATTCGCTACGGGAAATGATTGGTGGTTTCACGCTAAGGGTGTGCCGGGGTCCCATGTGATTGTGAAAGCAACCTTTGAGAATCAGGCAACGGAGTGGGATATGCCGGATGAGGTGTTTGAAGCGGCGGCTGCGCTTGCTGCAATGTATTCCAAAAACAAGGAGCAGGATAAGGTAGAAGTAGACTATCTTCGAAAGAAGCATGTTAAGCGACCGGCTGGTGCAGAAACCGGATTTGTGGTATATTATACCAATTATTCTATGATTATTGAGACGAATATCGAAAGGTTTGCGTTGACGTTATTGTCTTAATGAAGTATAATCTAACGAGATATGCTTGTTCATATTACTTGATATGATACATTGATGAGAAAACAGGAAACATGTGTGAAGTGCATGTATCCAATGGGGGTGACACTGATGATTAAAAGCATGACAGGTTTTGGTCGGGCAGAAGTTGCGGAAGGAACCAAAAAATGTACGGTAGAGATTAAATCTGTAAATCACAGATATTTAGATCTTGCAATTAAGATGCCAAAGAAATTGAATTTTTTTGAGTCGTCAATCCGTAATTTGCTCAAAGAGTACATTCAGCGTGGTAAAGTAGATGTTTTTATTACGTATGAAGAAATGAAGGAACAGGACGTTTCTATCAAATATAACAGTGAAGTTGCGGCTGAATACCTGAAGTATTTGAAAACTATGGCTGAAGAATTTGGCCTTGATAATGATATCAGGGTATCCACGCTGTCTCGTTATCCTGAAGTTTTTACGATGGAAGAAGTTGACGTGAACGAGGAAGAGATATGGCATCTTCTTGAGAAGGCATTGAGAGGGGCTGCAGAGAGTTTTGTCCAGACCAGGGTGAAAGAGGGCGAGAACCTGAAAAACGATATGGTCGCAAAACTTGACGGTATGTTGAAATATGTTGATTTTATTACGGAAAGATCACCTGTTATTATTGCTGAATACAAGTCCCGATTGGAAGAAAAGGTAAAAGAGCTTTTAGAAGACAGTAAAATTGATGAAAATCGCTTGTTAATGGAAGTTACTATTTTTGCTGACAAATCCTGTGTTGATGAGGAACTCGTGCGTTTAAGAAGCCATATTGAGACAACCAAAGAAACATTGATTCAAGGTGGTAGTGTTGGCAGAAAACTTGATTTTATTGCACAGGAAATGAATCGTGAGGCGAATACAACTTTGTCTAAGTCAAATGATTTGGAAATTTCTAATGTGGCAATAGAATTAAAGACTGAGATTGAAAAAATTCGTGAACAGATTCAGAATATTGAATAGTGTTTTCGGTTGAGGAAGATTGAAATGAAAAAAGACGGTATTTTAATTGTGATTTCCGGTTTTTCCGGTGCAGGAAAAGGGACATTGGTTAATCGCCTGGTGAATGAATATGAAAATTATGCACTCAGTATTTCCATGACTACCAGGAAGCCGCGTGTCGGAGAAGTGAATGGTAAATCTTACTTTTTTGTTACCCATGAAGAGTTCGAACAAAAGATAGCGCAAGATGGTTTTCTGGAGTATGCGTCTTATTGTGATAATTATTACGGAACGCCAAAGTCTTATGTGGAAGAGCAACTCAAAGCCGGAAAGGATGTTATTCTGGAAATTGAAGTTCAGGGTGCATTACAGATTAAGAAGAAGTACCCGGATGCGTTGTTATTGTTTGTAACTCCGCCCAGTGCACAGATTCTTCGTGAACGGCTTGAATCAAGAAAAACCGAAACACAGGAAGTGATAGATAAGCGCATGCGTACTGCGTGTGGTGAAGCTGATTATATGAATCAATATGATTTCATTGTTGTTAATGATGTTTTGGATGATTGTGTGAAAGATACGCATGAAATGATTCGGGCGGCACATTCCGGCGCAAGCCGTGCGGCTGAATTTATTCATACATTGAAAGAAGGATTATCAAAATTATCATAAAAGGAGAGCGAAAGAATGTTACATCCATCTTATTCAGATTTAATGAACGTAGTAAATGCCGAGGTTGAACCCGGCGAACAGGCTGTTGTTAACAGTCGTTATTCTATTGTTATGGCAACTTCCAAAAGAGCCAGAGAGCTTATCGACGGAGATGAACCTTTAGTAGATTCTGATTGTAAAAAAGCTCTTTCAGTAGCTGTGGCAGAATTGAATGCTGCAAAGATTAAAGTACTTGGCGAAGAGGATGACGAAGAATAATTACAATTAAAAATGCCCTTTTTTAGGGCATTTTTATACTTAAAAAGGAAGATGAATTGAAAGGTTTTTCAGGATGAAGATACTTTTTAGCTCGCTTGGTTGCGATAAAAATCTTGCGGATTCAGAAGAGATGATTGGGCTGCTTGTAAAAGCAGGTTATGAAATAACGGATGATGAGAATGAAGCAGATGGCGTTGTTGTGAATACGTGCTGCTTTATTCATGATGCTAAGCAGGAAAGCGTTGATACTATTTTGGAATTTGCTGATTTGAAATCAGCCGGCAAACTCAGAGCTCTTATTGTGACCGGTTGCCTTGCACAGCGCTATTGTGACGAGTTATTTGAAGAAATTCCCGAAATCGATGCTTTGCTTGGGACTGCAGGTTGCGAAGAAATAGTTCTGGCTCTAAACAATGCTTTTTCCGGGGAAAAATATAAGAGTCTTCCTGATATTCACGGCAAACTTCATGATGTGAAAGAACGTGTCGTGACGACCGGAGGACATTATGCTTACTTAAAAATTGCAGAGGGCTGTGATAAACATTGTACGTATTGTATTATTCCAAAAATCAGAGGGAGTTATCGTTCCGTACCCTTTGAAAATCTGATTGAGCAGGCAAAGGAGCTTGTTGAAAAGCAGGGTGTGAAGGAATTGATTCTTGTTGCACAGGAAACAACTGTCTATGGAATGGATTTGTATGGTGAAAAGTCTTTGCCCCGCCTTCTTGATGCGTTAAATGCAATACCCGGTCTTGTGTGGATTCGAATTCTTTATTGCTATCCGGAGGAAATTGATGAATCTTTGATTGCAGCAATCAAAAGAAATCAAAAGGTGTGTCATTATCTTGATATTCCTCTTCAGCATGCAGCGGATTCCATTCTTCGTAAAATGGGAAGAAGAACAACCAAAGCGGAATTAGAGTCAAAGATTGCGATGCTTAGGAAAGAAATACCTGACATTTGCCTAAGAACCACTTTCATTTCCGGGTTCCCCGGTGAAACACAGGAAAATCATGAAGAGGTTTGGCATTTTATCAATGATACTGAGTTTGACCGATTGGGAGTTTTTACGTATTCCTGTGAAGAGGATACTCCGGCAGCTTTAATGGAGGGACAGATTCCGGAAGAGACGAAAGAAGAACGTAGAAATGAATTGATGGAATTACAACAGGAAATTGCATTTGAAAAAGCAGAGCAAAGAGTTGGTGACAGGCTTTTGGTTATGATTGAAGGTGCATTGCCTGAAGAAGGTGTCTATATCGGAAGAACGTATATGGATGCACCTAATGTGGATGGCTTCATTTTTGTAAGAACTGATAAAATGCTTATGACGGGTGATTTTATCGATGTTGTTGTAACGGATGCGAACGAGTATGATTTGATTGGAGAACCTGAAGATGAATATTGCCAATAAACTTACATTGTTGAGAATTTTAATGATACCGGTATTTCTTGTTTTTTTGATTCCGAATGAAATTCCGTTTCTTTCAGTATGGGTGCACTCTGCGGGCGAAGGTATGACGGTTCTGTTTTCCTGGATTGCTTTGTTCATTTTTGTGCTTGCATCTGTTACGGATTTTTTGGATGGATTTATTGCGCGCAAATATAATATGATATCAAATTTTGGTAAGTTTATGGATCCGCTTGCAGATAAGTTGCTTGTTTGTACGGCGTTAATAGGTTTGATGTCTTTGGCGAAACTGAATATCTGGTTTGTATTGGTTGTTATTGCAAGAGATTTTATTATAAGCGGATTTCGTTTGGTTGCAGCAGAGCGTGGTGTTGTAATTGCTGCCGGAATGTCCGGAAAAATCAAAACTACAATGCAGATGATTTTAATCGGATGTCTTATTCCCGTAATTAAAATTCCGTATTTTAATGTATTATTGATAGTTATGGAAATAATCGTGTTATTTTTAACAATTTATTCACTTTTAGAATGTATATTAAAAAATAAAGACGTTCTTAAAGATGTTTCGGAACAGAAATAGTGCAGGAGGCTATTATGGTTGGAGAAATTATATCAGTTGGAACAGAGCTTTTATTAGGTAATATTGTGAATACCAATGCTGCTTATCTTGCAGAGCAGTGTGCGGCGCTTGGGGTATCGTGTTATTATCAGACTTGTGTAGGCGATAATGAAGAACGGCTTAAAGAGACAGTGAAAACGGCGTTGAAGCGTTCTGATGTTGTTATTTTAACCGGAGGGCTTGGACCGACACAGGATGATTTGACAAAAGAAGTTGTTTCTGAAGTTATGAAGCGTAAACTTGTGGAAGACGCCAAAGCAAAAGAAATGTTGGTTGCTTATTTTGAAAAAAGAGGAATCGAGATTACGGAGAATAATTGGAAACAGACGCTGGTTCCGGAAAATAGTATTGTTTTATATAATGACAATGGGACTGCGCCCGGAATCATTATTGAGGATGGAAAAAAAGCAGCAATTCTTTTGCCCGGACCTCCGGGAGAGATGAAGCCTTTGTTTGAGAAATATGTTATCAACTACTTCACGAAACGGAATCCGTTTGTGATATCTTCTGTTACGGTGAAGCTTTGTGGTATTGGTGAAAGTAAGGTGGAAACAGAAATTAAGGATTTGATTGAAAAGCAGGATAATCCTACGATTGCACCATATGCGAAGACCGGTGAAGTACATCTCCGTATTACCGCAAAGGCCGAGAATGAAAAAGAAGCAATGAAGCTGATTCGTCCTGTGGTTAAGAAGCTTAAAACACGTTTTGGGGAAAATGTTTATACAACGGAAGAGAATGTTACGCTCGAACAGGCGGTTGTCGATTTGCTGGTTGCGAATAAGCTTACGGTATGTAGCGTGGAATCCTGCACCGGCGGTTTGGTTTCGGCACGTCTGATTAATGTGCCCGGTGTTTCGGAAGTGTATAAATTCGGTCACATTACCTATTCTAATAAGGCTAAAAAGAGAATTGTCGGTGTCAAAAAGCATACACTTGATAAACATACTGCGGTCAGTGCTCAGGTTGCTTCGGAAATGGTAAGGGGCGCAGGTCTGATAAGTAAAGCTGATGTTGCTGTTGCGGTGACGGGGCTTGCCGGTCCTGATGGTGGTTCGAAAGAGATCCCGGTAGGAACTGTATATATTGCCTGTGATGTTAAGGGGAAAACTACGGTTAAAGAATATCATTTTAAAGGAAACAGAACCAAAATCAGGGAGAATGCGGTTGCAGCTGCACTTACTCTGATGCGAAAATGTGTTTTGGAGTACATCACGGAAGTTTCTTTCGGAAAGAGAAAAGATAAATAAATTATTCAAAGGGGGAAAAATAATGTCGGGAAATGTAATGGAGTATTCCTTTTGTCCGGAATGCGGTTCCCTTGTAAGCGGAACAGTGTGTTCTTCTTGCGGAGCAGTGATTAAGGGTGATGCAGAAAGTATTGTGAGTGAAGCGTCCGGATTTTTAAACGGTCAGGTGGGGACATCTGAGATAGCGGGAAATGCAACGGAACCGGAGCGTTCCGGAATAATAGATACATCGGATAAGATATGTGAGAGGAACACATTTGAATATATTGATGTACAGAACAATGCAAAAAAAAGAAAGGGGCAAATACCTAAGATTATCTGGGTATTGGTTGCCGGCATTGGATCAGTGTTGATTCTTGGCGTGTTGGTAATTATTGTCAGCATCGTGATTTTGGTGGTTGCATTATACAATACTGCCGGTAATGTTAATACCAAAGTATCTGTCTCAACGCCTGCAACACAACCTTCCGCACAGGTGCAACCGCCGATTACAACGGCACCGCAGGTGTCGGTGGAGAAACTTGACGGAATGAAGAAAAATGATTTATCAAATGTGGATATTCAGTCTTATCTGGACAACGCTTTTCAATATTCGGATGTTCCGGTTACTCAGCTTCCGTCCTATTTATATATGGATATGACGCCATATGGGCATGTCAATGTTCCGCGTGAAAAAATGGCGGATGTATATTATAATACATGGGGAGAAAGTTTTGACTACAGTCAGGATTATAGTGTGCAAGGACATGTTTTTCATTATCTTGACGATGTGAATAATGTTTCGATAGCGGCATATATTGATTATTATCAACTTGTGGGAGAACACGTTCCGAATATTGACGCGATTAACAAAGAGCTGTATGAGGCAGCAATTAATCCGTTAATTTCATATCTGGAAGGGATTTCTCCATATAATCCGACAGAATCGCTGACTATTTATGTTGAGCCTTATGTGACTTATAATGATAAGCAGAAGATGAGTATTATCTATATCGTAAATATTTTTACGGAATATAATGAGTATCTGTATCTTTCTGCTCAGAATATCGATATAGAAGAAGGTCGTCTGCTTTCAACTTCTGATTTGATTGATTTGGATGAATCCTTTGCGCAGGAATTTAAGGACAGAAGCATTAAACAGAATGGAGGAGATGTTGAAGCTCTTGATATTCTTTCGGATGCCGAACTTGTTGATTTTTTGATGGATGATGAGACAAATATTGTGTTCTTTTCACCTTGCGGACTGGAGTTGGGCTTTAACTATTTTCTTGACGATGCTTATCGCAGTTGGGGATGCGTTACCATTACTCTTCGCGAAATGACAGATTATCTTGTGAATGAGAAATATGATTATATCTCCTCGGCACCTAATACGTGGCCTTCGCCGGACGGAAAAGAATATGATTTCGAACAACGTCTTAATGAGGCGTTTGGCTCAGAGGATTATGGATATGAAGATGATTATGGTTTCGAATATGATTACGGAAGTGACGAAGACACATCAGAAGAAACATCCGAAGAAACTTCAGAAGGTGGCTTAATAATTGAACCATCCGAGGGAGAAACGGATATTTTATAGAATGATATTAAGGGGAAAGAATGCATGGCTTGAAAAAAGCTTGCATTCTTTCTTTTTGTCTGTTAAAATACAAACACATAATATTTATCACATCGAGTGTATTTCCGGCAGTTCTGCCACACATTCCCCGGTTAAATATTGAAAAATTGAAAAAAGAGAGGGGGTATCTGTTTGAGGGATATTTATTGGACAATTCTGGTGCTAAAATGATATTGTCAATGATTGAGGATAGAAAAAACAAAAAATGATTGACAAAGCCGAACATTTGTTTTATTCTAAAAAAAGAGAACAAATGTTTGTGCAAAAGGTAAAAAGAAAATTGAAACGAAAGGAAAAAAGCAAATCATTCTTTTTATCTTAGATTTGCACCTTATTATTTCAATAAGGTTAGGTGGACTATAATGGATAGAGATGAAAAAAAGAAAGCGTTAGAAGCTGCATTATCGCAGATTGAAAGACAATATGGAAAAGGGGCTGTTATGAAGCTTGGGGACCCCGCAACACAGATGAATGTTGAAACTATTCCGACAGGTTCCCTCAGTCTTGATATTGCACTTGGTCTTGGTGGTATTCCTAAGGGGAGAATTATTGAAATTTACGGACCGGAGTCCAGTGGTAAGACAACGGTTACGTTACATATGATTGCTGAAGTGCAGAAGCGTGGTGGTATTGCAGGATTTATTGATGCAGAACATGCGCTTGATCCTGCCTATGCAAAAGCAATTGGCGTTGATGTAGATAATATGTATATTTCGCAGCCTGATAACGGAGAGCAGGCTCTTGAAATTACAGAGACAATGGTTCGCTCCGGAGCAATTGATATTGTTGTTGTTGACTCTGTTGCTGCACTGGTTCCCAAAGCTGAATTAGATGGTGAGATGGGGGATTCTCACGTGGGATTGCAGGCCAGACTGATGTCTCAGGCATTGCGTAAATTAACCGGTGCGATAGGACGTTCAAATTGTACAGTGATTTTCATTAATCAGTTGCGCGAAAAGGTTGGTGTATTTTACGGCAATCCACAGGTGACAACCGGTGGAAATGCTTTGAAGTTCTATTCTTCAGTGCGTATGGAGATTAGACGTACAGAGCAATTGAAGCAGGGGGGAGAAATTACCGGTAACCGTACACGTGCTAAGATTGTAAAAAATAAGATTGCTCCGCCGTTTAAAGAGGCTGAGTTTGATATTATGTTTGGAGAAGGTATCTCTTTTGAAGGAGATGTTCTTGATTTGGCTGCGGAAGTTGGAATTATCAGTAAGAGCGGAGCGTGGTATGCATATGAAGGAAATAAGATAGGCCAGGGGCGTGAGAATGCCAAGACTTATTTGCAGGAGAATCCGGATATTTGTGCAGAAGTTGAACAGAAGGTTCGTGCGCATTATAATCTGGCCGGAACCGCTTCTGAAATGGATGGTAAAGTTTCCAAAAGTACTAAGAAAGAAGCAGATGTTGCAGAATGATTGAGATTTTAGAGATTGTTCCATTGAATAAAAACAAGTGTCAGATACACACTGATAACGGAGTCGCCTTTGTTGTATACAAAGGCGATTTGCCTAAAAATGATTTTTTTTGCGGAGCAATGATTGCAAAGAATAAAATGGAAATGTTTTTTTCGGAGGTTTTGTTGCCAAGAGCAAAAATGCGCGGGATGTATTTGCTCCAGGCGAGGGAATATACGGTTTTTTCGTTGTATACAAAATTATTACAGGATGGTTATCCGAAGGTGGTAGCAGATCAGGCAATAAACTATTTTGAGACAAATCATTATGTGGATGATTCTCGTTACACCAAGGCTTTTTTACGTACGTATTCCAAAAATAAAAGCATAAATGAGATGAAGAAAATATTGCGTCAAAAAGGTGTTTCACAAGAGTGTATTTTGTCTTCGTTGAATGACGTAGAAGCAGACGGAGATTTGGAGTGTGAAGCAGTTGTTATTAAGCGTTATCTTCAAAAAAAGAAGTATAATAGTCGGGAAGCAACTTTACAGGAACGAAATAAAATATTTTCATATTTAATGAATAAAGGGTTCTCATACGATAATGTGAAATCGTGTATGGAAAATGAACGTTGAGCGGAAAAATTGTTAAAAGTTCGATATGCTGCCATAAGTGTTTGAATTTCTTGTGCAATTCTTACAATATATATGTAATAATCGCTTGACATAACATCAGAAAAAGTTTAAACTAGATATGTTGTAATATCGTTAGTTAGAGCAGTTTGCTCTATTTAATAATTGTACAATGAAAATTGAATAAGGAGGTGCTCCTGTACATGAATGGAACAGTCAGTTTGTGGGTTCTGCTGATTGCTGTTTTTGTTACATTAGTTCTTTCCGCAGCTATTGGTGTTGTTGTTGCAATCTCGGTTTACAAAAAGAAAGTCGAGAAGAAAATTGGCAACGCTGATGAAAAAGCACGTGAAATTATCGATGAGGCTTTGAAAACTGCTGAAGCGAAGAAGCGTGAAGGTTTGCTTGAAATCAAAGAAGAGTCTATTCGTACAAAGAATGAACTCGACAAAGAAATCAAGGAACGTCGTGCTGAAGCGCAACGTTTTGAACGCAGAGTTCAGCAGAAAGAAGAAAGCGTTGATAAGAAACTTGATGCTATTGAGAAAAAAGAGAATGCGCTTGCTGCAAAGGAAGAAGAAATTGCAAAGCAGAGAGAAGTTATTTCTAAACTGAATGAGCAAAGAGTACAGGAACTGGAACGAATTTCCGGATTAACCTCTGAACAGGCAAAAGAGTATTTGTTAAAAATTGTTGAAGATGATGTAAAACATGAAACAGCTGTGCTTATCAAAGAGATGGAGAGCAGAGCAAAAGAGGAAGCGGACAAGAAGGCAAAGGAACTTGTGGTTAATGCAATTCAAAAATGTGCTGCTGATCACGTGTCCGAAACAACAATTTCTGTTGTTCAGCTTCCGAGCGATGAAATGAAGGGTAGAATTATCGGTCGAGAGGGACGAAATATTCGTACTTTAGAAACAATGACCGGTGTAGAATTAATTATTGATGATACCCCGGAAGCAGTTGTACTTTCCGGATTTGACCCGATTAGAAGAGAAGTTGCACGTATTGCATTAGAAAAATTAATTGTTGATGGACGTATTCATCCGGCAAGAATTGAAGAAACAGTTGAAAAGGCTAAGAAAGAAGTTGAATTATTAATTAAAGAAGAAGGTGAGTCTGCATGTCTTGATGTTGGCGTGCATGGTATTCATCCTGAACTTGTAAGACTTCTTGGTAAGATGCATTTTAGAACCAGTTATGGTCAGAATGCCTTAAAGCATTCAATTGAAGTTGCGCAGTTGAGCGGCTTGCTTGCTGCAGAAATGGGATTGGATGTACGTGTTGCGAAACGTGCCGGTTTATTACATGATATCGGTAAGTCTGTTGACCAGGAAATGGAAGGGTCTCATATCCAACTTGGCTCAGATTTGTGTCGCAAGTATAAAGAGTCTGCAATTGTTATTAATGCAGTAGAGTCGCATCATGGTGATGTGGAAGCTACTTCACTTATTGCATGTATTGTACAGGCTGCAGATGCTATTTCGGCTGCAAGACCGGGTGCAAGACGTGAAACCCTTGAAACATATACATCTCGTTTAAAACAATTAGAAGAAATAACCAACAATTTTAAAGGTGTTGATAAATCTTTTGCTATTCAGGCAGGTAGAGAAATTCGTGTAATGGTGGTTCCTGAACAGATTACTGACGATGACATGGTATTGCTTGCACGTGATATTTCAAAACAGATTGAAGCTGAATTGTCATATCCGGGCCAGATTAAAGTTAATGTTATCCGTGAGTCAAGAGTAATTGATTATGCGAAATAATTAACGCGTGAAAAAGACTTTGAGGTTATACCTTAAAGTCTTTTTTTGTGGAAAACTTTGTTTGGATTATGATGCAATTTGTTTGTTTATGGCAAATATGAATAAAAAAATGGAAAGAAATAAAAAAGTATTAGTTACTTGCATGAAAATGCTTTTTTTTCTTGTTAATTGAATTAACATGTAGTAAAATGTACGGAGTAAAAATATAACGGTAATAAAGAAGCAAAGGAGCAATAGATATGCCATTGTCATTATCTCAAAAAGCAAAAAGTGTGAAACCTTCATCAACATTAGCTATTACAGCTAAAGCAAAAGAGATGAGAGAAAAAGGAATGGATGTTGTTGGTTTTGGAGCAGGGGAACCTGATTTCAATACACCCGAGAACATTTGTGAAGCAGCGATTAAAGCCATTCATGATGGTTTTACAAAATATACTCCCGCATCGGGAACCAATGAGTTGAAAGCAGCAATTTGTAAAAAGTTTGAAGAATTTAATCATTTACATTACGAACCTTCTCAGATTGTAATCAGCAATGGAGGAAAGCATGGACTTAGTAATGTATTTGATGCAATTTTAAATCCGGGTGATGAAGTGATTATTCCTGCGCCTTATTGGTTGAGCTATCCTGAGATGGTTAAGCTTTCGGATGGTGTTCCTGTTTATATTTGTGGTTCAAAACAACAGGGCTATAAAGTGACTGCACAACAGATTCGTGAGGCTGTGACAGACAAAACAAAGGCATTGGTTCTGAATTCTCCCAGTAATCCCACCGGTATGATTTATTCCAAACAGGAATTGGAAGAAATTGCAAAAGTCGCTGTAGAATGTGATTTTTATGTGATTGCTGATGAAATGTATGAACATTTGACATATGCCGGTGAAGAACATGTAAGTATTGCATCATTAAATGATGAAATTTATAAAAGAACAATTACTTGTAGCGGAATGTCCAAAAGTTATGCGATGACAGGATGGAGAATCGGTTATACAGCTTCTTCTGTTGAAATTGCTAAGTTAATGAGTGCAATGCAGTCTCATGCTACTTCAAATCCTAACTCTATAGCACAGAAAGCAGCTTGGGAAGCTTTGACGGGTTCTCAGGAGCAGGTTAAATATATGTGCAAAGAGTTTGATAATAGACGTAAGCATATGTTTGAGAGAATCTGCAAAATGCCTCTTATTTCCTGTATTGAACCGAAAGGCGCATTTTATGTATTTATTGATCTTGCGGATGCAATTGGCAAAACCTATAAAGGTGAAGTGATTTCAGATGCTGCTAAATTTGCAGAAGTAATTCTGAATGATTATGCTGTTGCTGTAATTCCTTGTGCTGATTTTGGATTTGCAGATCATATCAGACTTTCTTATGCTATCAGTATGGAACAGATTGATAAGGGACTTGATCGTATCGAAGAATTTCTTGCTTTGTTGCAATAATAGATATAGGTGACTTTTATGGAAGATTTTAAGCGATTGGAACGTAAATTGATTTCTCATGGACGTATTATCGATTATTATCAGGATACGATAGAAGTTTCCAACGGAAATATTGTTACATGGGATTTTATTGGTCATAAAGGTGCTGCAGCAGTGATTCCTGTGCTTCCGGATGGGCGTATTTTAATGGTAAAACAGTACCGTAATGCACTTGAGCGTTATACCGTTGAAATTCCTGCCGGAGGTGTAGATAGTACGCAAGAACCTCATTATGATGCAGCTATGCGTGAATTGAAGGAAGAAACAGGCTATGAGGCTGATAAACTGGAACTTTTGATTCGTATTAACACTACAGTTGCTTTTTGTAATGAGTTGATTTCAATTTATGTTGCTTTTATAAATGGGGATAGAGGTTCGCAGGATCTTGATGAGGATGAATTTATTCATGTTGAACCTTATGAACTCGCTGAATTAGAGCGGATGATATATGCCGGCGAGATTACTGATGCAAAAACTATTTCTGCAATTATGTGTTATAAGAACAAGTTTTTAGCTCCGCGTGCATAAACTGTTAAAAACGGTTGGTGCATAAATGGGAGCTGTCAGGAAAATGAATAAATTAAATGATTTTTTATGCCGGAAGCAAGGTGTGGTTCTTTTGTTTCCGGCTGGTTTTGTTTGTGGCATTATATTAGGAGTCTTTGCAGGGAAAATAGAAGCAGTGAAAGAAATTGTGACATTTAGCATTTCCTTGTTGAGTGATGTTTCATTATATTATCCTTTACTTTTGTGTTATGTTGCGACGGAACGTTTTAAGAATTTTATGTTTTTGGTTGTTTGTTCTTTTTTGCCGGTGGGACCACATTTGTTTTCTTTGGGAATTTTATTCTTTGGAGGTGTGATAGGAATTGTATTCGCATGCTACGCATGTTGTAAAGGCTTCTCGGGGATTTTCTTTTGTCTGATGAGCGGATTTCCGCATTTTATTTTTTATGCGTTATTTTGTTATTTTGGCTATGAGCTGTTTTTGTCTGTATGGTTGAGATTGCAAAAAAGTGACTTGCGTGGTCAATTTGTGCGGGGCGGCTACGTTTGTATTATGGGACTTAAAATGAATAGAATCGCTTTTCTCATAGTAGTTGCAATAATGGGAATATTATCGGAATGTTATGTTAATCCATTTATTCTTAAATTATGTACAAAATTTATAGGGTAATGTATCACTAGATATTGTTTTAAGAAAAAATAAAAAATCAATATTTAGAGAAAACCCATAAAATAAGGGAAAAAGTGAAAAAAATAACAAATTCCATTTGATTTTCATATAAAACTTGTCTATAATGGTACTTGCACAGTCAATGATTTACATAAATGTTTTATAATGTACTTTGCAATAAGATAGAGAAGGATACAGGTTGATGGAACAGAAAATTAATGCATTTATTGAATATATGCATAATGTTAAGAAAACATCGACAAATACAGAACTATCATACAAGAGGGATTTGGTTAAGCTATATAACTATTTATCGTCAAAAGGGGTTACGGGTTATGAAAATGTGACGACGACTATCTTGAGTGATTTTGTGGAAGATATGCAGAATCGCAATTTTTCGGCGGCCACGATTTCAAGAACAATTGCTTCTATGAAAGCATTTTGGCAATATCTGGTTATGCAGGAGAGTGGGATAAGCGATGTTGCTTCTCCGCTGAAGGCACCAAAAATTGAAAAGAAAATGCCTGAGATTCTTTCTGAAAGAGAAGTTACCAGGCTTTTGGAACAGCCTTCGGGAGATTCCCCGAAACAGATTCGTGATCGGGCTATGATGGAACTATTATATGCGACGGGGATACGCGTTACAGAATTGATTACACTGAAAGTTTCTGACGTGAATCTTACTATGGGATTTATTGTATGCAGAGATGCTAATAAAGAGCGGTTGATTCCTTTTGGCGCTAAGGCAAAACAGGCGTTAATGCAATACTTAAACGGCACTCGTGAGGCAATGGTGGAATCTGCTCATTCTGACATTTTATTTGCAAATTGTTCCGGTGAAGAGATGAGTCGTCAGGGTTTTTGGAAGATTATCAAATATTATGCTAAGAAAGCCGGGATTGTTGCCGATATAACTCCGCATACGCTACGTCATTCTTTTGCAGCTCACCTTGTTGAACATGGAGCTGACTTGAAGAGTGTGCAGGAAATGTTGGGTCATTCCGATATTTCCACGACACAGATGTATGCGAATCTGACACATAATCATCTGCGCGAAGTTTATGATAATGCGCACCCACGTAAATAATTAGAAGAAATATATATTTATAGCAGACTTGAAGTTTGTATTGATGCGTGCTAGAATTGCTGATGCATGGAGATTTTAGCGGTAACATTGCTTTTTAAATCAAACTGCCGGCATTATGGATAAATAATTAGAAACATGGAGAATAAAAATGACAATTTATGAAGAACTTCAGGCCAGAGGGTTACTGGCACAGTTAACGGATGAAGAAGAAATTAAAAACTTAATTAATGCAGGAAAAGCAACTTTTTATATAGGATTTGATCCTACAGCTGATAGTTTACATGTTGGACATTTTATGGCTCTTTGCCTGATGAAGAGACTGCAGATGGCAGGAAATAAGCCTATTGCATTGCTTGGTGGCGGAACCGGAATGATTGGTGATCCGAGTGGTAAGACTGATATGAGAAAAATGCTTACGCCGGAAGATATTCAGCATAACTGCGAATGTTACAAAGAACAGATGAGCAAATTTATTGATTTTTCTGAAGGAAAAGCATTGATGGTGAATAATGCTGACTGGCTGCTTGATCTTAATTATGTTTCTGTTTTAAGAGAAGTAGGAGCGCATTTTTCTGTAAACAGAATGCTTACAGCTGAATGTTATAAGCAGCGAATGGAAAAGGGATTAACTTTCCTTGAGTTTAATTATATGATTATGCAGAGCTATGATTTTTATATGCTCTTTCAGAAATATGGTTGCAATATGCAGTTTGGTGGCGATGATCAGTGGAGTAATATGCTTGGTGGTACAGAGTTGATTCGCCGTAAGCTGGGTAAAGATGCGTATGCGATGACCATTAACCTTCTTCTGAATTCTGAAGGCAAAAAGATGGGTAAGACTGAGAAGGGGGCGGTTTGGCTTGATCCGAATAAAACTTCTCCTTATGAATTCTATCAGTATTGGAGAAACATTGGTGATGCAGATGTATTAAAATGTATCCGCATGTTGACCTTCTTGCCTTTAGAAGAGATTGATAAGATGAATGACTGGGAAGGTAGTCAGCTTAATACTGCTAAGGAAATTCTTGCATTTGAACTTACCAAGATGATTCATGGTGAAGAGGAAGCGAATAAAGCGCAGGATGCTTCCAAGGCTTTGTTTGGCGGTGGCGGAAATAATGCTAATATGCCGACATATACACTTACAGATGCTGATTACAGAGATGGAAGTATTGATTTAATTGGTATTTTAGCTGCTGCAAAGCTTGTTCCTACACGTAGCGAAGGCAGACGTGCGATTGAGCAGGGTGGTGTTTCTGTCAATGATGAAAAAATTACAGATATTAAGAAGATATATTCCAAAGAAGAAATCGGTGCCGGTGAATTCATTGTTCGCAGAGGCAAAAAGAATTTCTGCAAGATTCTTGTGTAGTGAAGCGATAGGGCTTTGATTCTATATAAAAACGTATTTAACCCGGATAGTTGAAGTTAATTTGACTTTCCGGGTTTTTTATTATTAGCGTTCTATTCATAAGAGTGAACAGCTGGATATTTTGCAATAAAAAGAAATAAGGAAAGTGGAATAAAACAACAGAAAAAAGTATCGAATGCAATTGGCTGGCGTTATGCTTTTTTTGCTTGTATTACAATTTTTGTTCAATTATTTATTTCCGGTTTATTAGGAGCTTTTGCACCGGTATGGACTATGAATAATCAGGTATTGCTCTCGTTACTTTTATAAAAAAGCGGTTTTACCGGATTATAAGAAAATCCGTAAAACCGCTTAATTTGTACTAGAAATCTATGTTTTCGTTTCGCTCATTGTATAGAGAAAGAATCTTTTGGATTTTTTCTGTTGGTGTTAACGCATTCATCAAAGAACTGTCATGGTTCATGAAGTCGATTATGGAAGCGATGAATTTGCTCATGTCAGCCTGTAAATAGTAAGGGCGTTTCAGTACTTCGGGCGGGGTGTAAGTAAGATTGGTGGTGATAATCTTATCAAAATAGCATTTTTCGTATGCTTTGTCGAAGGCTTCAAGGCCGTTTGTAAACAAACCGAAGGTACAACAGATAAATACACGTTTGGCATTCATTGCTTTTAACTGACGGGCTGTATCAATCATACTGTCGCCGGAGGAAATCATGTCATCCATAATAATAACATCCTTGCCATCGATGTTGTCACCGAGAAACTCATGTGCAACGATGGGATTTTTGCCATTGACAATTTTGGTGTAGTCTCTTCTTTTATAAAACATACCGGTATCTACACCAAGTACAGTTGCAAAATAGATGGCACGGTCTAAAGCTCCTTCATCAGGACTGATAACAACCGTATGGTCTTTGTCTACAATTAAGTCGTTTTCATTACTTAAAAGAGTGCGCGCAAACTGATAATTAGGTGTAAAATTGTCAAAACCGCAAAGTGGTGTAGCGTTGGCAACACGCGGATCATGACAATCAAAGGTGATAATATTATCAACACCCATTTCTGCAAGCTCACTTAAGGCATAAGCACAGTCAAGAGATTCGCGTCCGCTTCGTTTATGCTGACGCCCTTCATACATGAACGGCATAATAACGGTAATTCGGTGTGCTTTGCCGCGTACGGCGGAAATCAATCTTTTTAAATCCTGATAATGATCGTCAGGTGACATATAATTCTCATAACCAAACATTTTGTAAGTAAGGCTATTGTTACATACATCGACAAGAAAAAATAAATCTTTTCCACGAACAGATTCTGCAAGCTGACCTTTTCCTTCGCCGCTTCCAAAGCGTGGGGTAGAACAGTTTACCAGGTAATTATTTTCTATGTAACCGTTAAAAGCATGATCGGAACGATGAACATTTTTGATTTGTCTGCGGTAGTTTACCAGATGTTCATTAACAATGTTTCCAAGGTTCCGGGCACCGGGAAGCACAACCAATTTAAGAGGTGCAACCGGCATTGCATTTTCAAGTGCATCTAAATTTGCCATATTCTTTTGTATCCTTTCCAGATAAAATGCAAGTGCATTTCGTGCATCATTCTTACTATATCGCGTGGCAAGGCAAGCGTCAAGCTTGATTATTTTCCTTTTTTTCAGTTAATTTATAGAAAATTTATACAATAATTTGAAAAAAGTAGGAAAATTTGGTGGATTTTTATAAGAGTTAATGGTAAAATAAGTTAGTAACAAAAATTAGGAGGCAGCAATATGGCAAATAAAAGTAGAGAAAACGAACCTTTGGTAACACATATTTTTACTGCAGACCCTTCTGCACATGTGTTTGACGGAAAAATTTATGTATATCCTTCTCATGATTTAGCTCATGATGGTGAGGATAATGATGAAGGCGATGAATACCAGATGGAAGATTATCACGTATTATCAATGGATGACATTGATGCTCCCTGCGTTGATAATGGTGAAGCGCTTCACATGAAAGATGTTCCTTGGGTAAGCAAACAGATGTGGGCACCTGATTGTGTATGCAAAGATGGAGTTTATTATCTGTATTTCCCTGCAAGAGACAAAGAAGGTAATTTCCGTCTTGGTGTTGCAACCAGTACAAGTCCTGTAGGACCTTTCAAACCGGAAGAGAATTATATTCAGGGCTCATTTAGTATTGATCCTGCCGTTTTGGTTGATGACGATGATGAAGCATATATTTATTTTGGCGGTCTTTGGGGCGGTCAGCTTGAAAAATGGGTTACAGGAACATTTAATCCTGATGGTGCAGAACCGACAGAAGAAGGTGCACATGAAGTTCGTCCTCGTGTTGCAAAACTTGGAAAAGATATGATTTCCATGGCAGAAGAAGCAAAAGAAATCCTCATTCTTGATGAGGATGGAAATGAATTGCTTGCATCTGATGAAGACAGAAGATATTTTGAAGGTCCTTGGATGCATAAATACAATGGAAAGTATTACTTCTCCTATTCCACAGGAACAACACATTATCTTGTATATGCAGTTGGTGATTCACCTTACGGTCCTTTCACTTATAAGGGCAGAATTCTTGAGCCTGTTATTGGTTGGACAACCCATCATTCAATCGTAGAATACAAAGATAAATGGTATTTGTTCTACCATGACAGTTCTTTGTCAAACGGTGTAAACCACAGGCGTTGTGTTAAGTTCAGAGAGTTGAAATACAATCCGGACGGAACAATTATCTGCATGAAGCCGTATGAAGACTAAGGATAATCAGATTATTATTTAGTAACAGGGCGCATCGCATTTTGCGGTGCGCTTTTTGCGCAGGGAAGACACTTTTTCGGCTTGAGAATCTTGTACATCTGGTGTATGATTGTAAAGAAGAGAGGATGATATCATGAAAAAAGAACATGTGATTCGCGCGATTGTGCCGGGAAGTATTGCGGAGGAATGCGGTTTTGAACCGGGAGATTCCCTGCTTCGTATAAATGGTCAGGAAATGAAAGATATCTTTGATTATCGATTTCTTTGTATGGATGAATTTCTTGTATTAGAAGCAAAATCGAAACAAGGGGAAGTTGTCGAGATTGAAGTAGAGAAGGATGCAGAAGAGGATCTGGGACTTGAATTCGAAAATTCATTTATGGATCAGTATCGTTCATGCTCGAATAAATGTATCTTTTGTTTTATTGATCAACTTCCTGAAGGAATGAGGAATACTTTATATTTTAAGGATGATGATGCAAGACTTTCCTTTTTGCAGGGGAATTATGTGACTTTAACCAA
Source organism: Lachnospiraceae bacterium (assembly GCA_045530835.1). Taxonomy (GTDB): domain Bacteria; phylum Bacillota; class Clostridia; order Lachnospirales; family Lachnospiraceae; genus UBA3766. The sequence continues at coordinate 66,688 of JAZSCW010000035.1, forward strand.
TATGTCTGATGAGGATGTGGAGCGGATTATTCAATATCGTCTTGAACCTATTAACATTTCTTTTCAGACAATGAATCCTGAGTTGCGTTGTAAAATGCTCAATAACCGTTTTGCTGGGGACGCTCTTGCAAAAGTTGACCGGTTTCAGGAAGCCGGGATTACCATGAACGGTCAGATTGTTTTATGTAAAAATGTCAATGATGGTAAGGAATTGGATGCTTCAATAGAAAAGCTCCTTAAATATATTCCGTTGCTTGAAAGTGTTTCGGTTGTTCCGTCCGGTCTGACGAAATACAGAGAGGGATTATTCCCGCTCGAGCCGTTTCAAAAAGAGGATGCAAAAAAAGTACTCGCACAGATTCATGCATGGCAGGCGCATTGCTTACATGCTTATGGGATTCATTTTGTGCATGCTTCTGATGAATGGTACTTATTAGCGGAGGAAGAAATTCCGTCAGCTGATTCCTATGATGGGTATTTACAACTTGATAACGGGGTCGGAATGCTTCGTCTTATGACGGATGAGTTCAGGGCGACTTTGGAAGAATTGAAAGAAGAGGTTGCACTTAATGAAACGTTACGTGAGCAGCTTTGTGATGTTGATGAAGTTAGTTTTGCAACAGGAGAGGCGGCATATAATACATTATCTGCTCTTGTAAAAGAATTATGTGAGGTAGTTCCCGGATTAAAAGTACATGGATATAAGATTGAAAATAACTTTTTTGGGGAACAAATAACCGTAGCAGGTCTGGTTACGGGGCAGGATTTGATAGAACAATTGAAGGGCAAACAGCTTGGCAAGCGACTTCTTTTGCCGGAATGTATGTTGCGTTGCAATGAAGATGTTTTTCTGGATGATATCCATGTTCCGGAAGTTGAAAAGGCTTTACAAGTTCCGATAGATATTGTAAAATCAAGCGGGCAAGAATTTTTATACCATATTTTAGGGCTTCGACCAATGGAATGAGATTTGCCTGATAAAATGATACAGCTAAAATATTAGAGGTTAATAAAATGTCAAAAAAGAAAAGAAAACCGATTGTTGCCGTTGTCGGAAGGCCGAATGTCGGCAAGTCAACGCTATTTAACTGTCTTGCGGGTGAACGTATATCGATTGTTAAAGATACACCGGGTATTACGAGAGATCGTATTTATGCAGACATCCAATGGCTTGATAAAAGTTTTACCATGATTGATACCGGTGGTATTGAACCGGATAGTAAGGATATTATTCTTTCACAGATGAGGGAACAGGCTGAAATTGCTATTCTGACTGCTGACGTCATTATTTTTCTTGTGGATGTTAAACAGGGCCTTGTTGATGCTGATGCGAAGGTGGCTGACATGCTTAGAAGAAGCAAAAAGCCTGTTTTACTGGTTGTCAATAAGGTTGACAGCTTTGATAAGTATATGCCGGATGTTTATGAATTTTATAATCTTGGAACCGGTGACCCGATCCCTGTTTCCGCGGCAAACAGATTAGGATTGGGCGATATGCTCGATAAAGTTATGGAATATTTTCCTGAAGATGCTTTTACGGATGAAGAGGATGAACGCCCCAAAATTGCAATCGTAGGTAAACCTAATGTCGGCAAATCTTCAATTATCAATAAACTGATTGGTGAGAATCGTCTTATTGTTTCTGATATTGCAGGAACGACCAGAGATGCTGTTGATACCAATGTTACTTATAATGGTAAAGAATATATATTAATTGATACGGCAGGTGTTCGCCGTAAAAACAAAATCAAAGAAGATTTAGAACATTATATGATTGTACGTACCGTAAGTGCTGTAGAGCGCGCAGATGTTGTTGTGCTTGTTATTGATGCTACAGAAGGTGTTACAGATCAGGATGCTAAGATTGCAGGAATTGCACATGAGCGCGGTAAAGCAATCATTATTGCTGTGAATAAATGGGATGCTATCGAGAAAGATGATAAAACAACCAAGAAGTTTACGGAGAATATCCGCGATATGCTTGCATTTATGTCATATGCTGAAATTATGTTTATTTCTGCCAAAACGGGTCAGCGATTGATTAAATTGTATGAAATGATTGATGTTGTAATGGAAAATCACGCACTTCGCGTTGCGACAGGTGTGTTGAATGAAATTATGACAGAAGCTGTTGCGATGCAGCAGCCGCCTACGGACAAAGGAAAACGTTTAAAGTTGTTCTATATTACACAGGTAGCGGTGAAACCGCCCACTTTTGTTATTTTTGTAAATGACAAGGAATTAATGCATTTTTCTTATACCCGTTATATAGAAAACCGGATTCGTGATGCGTTCGGTTTTCGCGGGACACCGTTGCATTTTATTATTCGTGAGAGAAAGGAAGACCAGTGATGGAAATCGCAATCAGAATAATTTGTCTTATTGTCGGTTATCTCTTTGGCTTAATTGAGACAGGATATTTATATGGTAAGGCAAAAGGTGTTGATATTCGGGAGCACGGAAGCGGTAATGTTGGTACGACCAATACGCTGAGAACCTTAGGAAAACGTGCAGGTGCAATTGTTCTTGTCGGAGATATGTTAAAGACTTTTATCCCTGTTTTACTTGCGTGGGCAATTTGTCATCAGTTTTTCCCCGAGCTTGATTATATTGTGCGTCTTTATACTGCGGCAGGCGTTATATTAGGACATGATTTTCCGTTTTATCTCAAGTTTAAGGGTGGAAAAGGGATTGCTTGTTCCGGTGCAATGATTCTGTCTTTTTATTGGGGAATCATTCCGGCAGAGGTGGTTATTTTCTTCGGCATTTATTTCTTGACCAAATATGTTTCACTTGCAAGTATTTTTATGTATTTAGGATTCTTTTTGCAAGTGATAATCTTTGGACAGGCAGGCATTTTCGGAATGTCTCAGGGAATGCTTGTGGAAGTTTATATTTTGATTTTTGTTCTTACAATCATTGCCATTAATTGCCATCGCGACAATATCAAACGTTTGTTAAAAGGTGAGGAAAGAAGAACTTATCTTCGAAAAAACAAAAATGAAATCATTGGTGAAACACAAAGTCCTGTATCAACGGATGAAAAGGTTATTAAAAACGAGGAAGAAGAACAGTTCGAAGAACCTGTGACATCAGTAATTTCTGAAGAGGCAAAAGAGAATGAAGCAAATGAGCAGGGAATAGAGGAAGAAAAAGAAGAGCCTAAGATAAGGACAATTCTTCCTACGGTTGAAGAAATTACAGCAGAACGTTTGCAGGAGATTCTTCCGCCAAAGGTTATTCCTGCGCAAACGGATGATGAGGACGATGATATTGAGCTTGCATATGAAGCACAGGAAGAAAAGATAGAAAAGAAACGAAAAAAGAATAAGAATAAAAAATAGAAAGTTGGTATTTGATTATGGCTAAAGTTAGCGTACTGGGAGCAGGAAGCTGGGGGATAGCCCTTGCAAGGGTGCTTGCGTCGAACGGACATCATGTGACGGTTTGGTCGGCCTTGAAAGATGAGATTACGATGTTAAATGAAAAACGTGAGCATATTACAAAGCTGCCGGGGGTGAAACTGCCTGATGAAATGATTTTTACAGAGTCATTGCAGGATGCAATGACAGGACGTGAATTGCTGGTACTGGCTGTTCCGTCATCTTTTGTCAGAAAGACTTCTTCTATGATGAAGGAATTTTATCAGAGCGGACAGGTTATTGTTAATGTGGCGAAAGGAATAGAAGAAGCTACGCTTATGACAATGTCAGAGATTATTTCGGATGAGATTAAGGATGCCAAAGTTGCGGTTTTATCAGGTCCGTCTCACGCGGAAGAAGTAGGGCGCGGAATTCCTACAACAATTGTAGCAGGTGCTATAGAAAAAGATACGGCAGAATTTGTCCAGAATCTTTTTATGAATGATGTGTTTCGTGTATATACCAGTCCGGATGTTGTTGGAATTGAAATTGGTGCTGCATTAAAGAATGTAGTTGCGCTTGCAGCAGGAATTGCAGATGGACTTGGCTATGGAGACAATACAAAAGCAGCATTGATTACGCGTGGTATGGCCGAAATAACACGTCTTGGAATTGCCATGGGCGGTGAAGCAGAAACTTTTTATGGTCTTTCGGGTATTGGCGATTTGATTGTAACATGCGCAAGCATGCATTCACGTAATCGCAGAGCCGGAATTTTGATTGGGCAGGGTAAAACAATGGATGAGGCCATGGATGAAGTTAAAATGGTGGTAGAAGGCGTTTATTCTGCTAAAGCTGCCAAAAAACTTGCAGATAAGTATCAGGTTTCCATGCCGATTGTTGAAAGTGTTAATGCAGTTCTTTTTGATGGTGAATCTGCAACAACACGTGTACGCGAATTGATGTTACGAGACAAAAAGAGTGAAGTTTTGCTGCATGAGTGGACGAATTAAGCACAGCCTTAAATCCGGGGGAGAACAATGAGAATAGAAGAGTTTAAAATGGAACGTCCGGGTCTTGTGAAAGAGAATGATATTGTGAAGATTACAGAGGGAAGCTTGCCTGCAAGTTATTATTATACGGCAGAACCTGCGGTTGCTATGTCCGGTAATTTTGCATATTATGAGAGAATTAAGAGCAAAGAGGGCGTGATAAAAGCAATCATTGAAAAGCCGCAGGGGTTTTATCTTCAGATTGCTTTTGATGAAGAAGAACCTGCAAAAAGATAGGTGTTTTATGAAATACAGATTTTTATTATTTGATGCTGACCAGACGTTGCTTGATTTTACCGCAGCACAACGTTTTGCTTTGAGAGAAGTTCTTGAAACGTTTGGATTTCCTAAGGATGAGGAAGTATATGAGACGTTTCGCGTGCATAATGAAGATATGTGGAAACGTTTTGAACGTGGGGAAATCACCAAAGAAGAATTGCTTAAGACACGTTTTATTATCTTTTGCGAAATGTACGGAATAGAGCATCCGGAGGATGGTTCTTTGGAAAAAATATATCAGGAGGCGCTTGGACGTGCTCATTTCCTGATGCCTGATGCATTAGAGGTTGCAGGACGACTGAGTCGTCATTTCAGGATGTTTATTGTAACAAACGGCCTTGCATCAACGCAGTTTCAACGTTTGGAGCTGAGTGGTCTGCGGTCTTTGTTTCAAGATGTATTTGTATCTGAAACAATTGGTGCACAGAAACCTTCATATGCTTATTTTCAGGCTGTTTACGAAGCTTTGGGTTGTCCTGACAAAAAAGACATCCTTATCATAGGAGATTCCATGTCTTCGGATATTTGTGGAGGGGCTGCCTTTGGAATCGATACCTGCCATGTCAGATTGCGTGGTGAAGTGGCAAATTACGAAGCTGTGGTTCCGACTTATTCGGTTTGCTCTTTGAAAGAACTGTATACAATTTTATATGAACAGCCTTAGGCATATCAATCAGATCTTCTGCATACAATGAAACAGTAATAGCAGGAGGTCTTTTATTATGGAATCAAATCATTTTAATACAAACGATCTTTATCGTGACATCCGGCAGAGATGTAACGGAGAAATCTATATCGGTATCGTAGGGCCAGTTAGAACCGGAAAATCTACTTTTATTAAACGTTTTATGGATCTTCTGGTATTGCCGAATATGTTGGATGTAAATGAGAGGAACAGAACAAGAGATGAACTGCCTCAAAGTGGTGACGGAAAAACAATTACCACTACAGAACCCAAATTTATTCCAAACGAAGCGGTGACCATTACACTTTCTGAAGATGTGGAATTAAAGGTCCGTCTGATAGATTGCGTCGGTTATATGGTTGAAGGTGCGAGCGGTCATATGGAAAATGATAAAGAGCGTATGGTAAAAACCCCTTGGTTTGAGGAAGCTGTTCCCTTTTCCAAAGCAGCTGAAATCGGAACAGGAAAAGTTATTACTGAGCATTCAACCGTCGGGATTGTTGTTGTGAGCGATGGCAGCTTTACGGATTTGGATAAGAGCGCTTATTTGAAAGCGGCGCATGAGGCAATTGTACAGTTGGGAAGATTAAAAAAACCTTTTGTTGTAATTGTGAATTCGACGAAACCTTATGGTGACGGAGCAAGACTTATGGCAGAAGAGATTGAGGATACATATCATGTGAGAGCAATTCCGATGAATTGTGCACAACTTAAAACAGAGGATATTTACCGTTTGCTACAGGAATTGCTGTATGCTTTTCCGATTTCGAAAATTTCCTTTCATACACCCAGATGGTTGGAGTTTCTTGAAATGGAAAACGAGTTGAAAAAAGACTTATATCAATGCGTCAAAAATTATGTTGATGAATTGCTTTGTGTAAAAGATTTTGTCGGTAAAGAGCCGGTGTTTGCATCTGATTACATTAAAAGATGTAAAGTCGAGAATATTAATCTTTCCGATGGAAGCATTCATGTTCGGCTGGATGTTGATGATGTTTATTATTATGAGATGTTAAGCGGACTTTTGGGGGAGAAAATCACAGGTGAACATGATTTTATACATATCTTAAAAAATATGGGTGAGCGTAAGAAAGAATATGAGAAAGTTGAAAACGCGCTGATGAGTGTCCGACAAAAGGGATATGGAGTTGTGACACCGGATATTGATGAAATTACGCTTTTGCAGCCGGAAGTGATTAAAAACGGAAACAAATACGGTATAAAAATTACGGCGCACAGTCCCAGTATTCATTTGATCAAGGCAGATATTGAAAGTGAAATTTCTCCGATTGTCGGTACGCAGGCGCAGGCGGAGGATCTGATTTCATTTATTGCACAAGAAGAAAAGAAAGAAGAAGGTATTTGGGAAACCAATATTTTCGGAAAAACAATTGAGCAGCTTGTACGTGAGGGAATAGATGGCAAAATTGCCAATATCGGTGAGGAAAGCCAAATTAAATTACAGGAAACAATGCAGAAAATTGTTAACGAATCTACCGGTGGCATGGTTTGTATTATCATTTGATTTGCAAAGCATTTTGTCTTTAAAAAAATCGATAATTATGATAGAATAAGGAGGTGTTATACACTTCCTTATTTTGATATGATTTTATGAAATGAAAGGCGGGATGGAATTATGAATCCGATTTATGAAAAATTACAGAATTGTGTTGCAGCGGTCAGAGCCAAAACTGATTTTGTGCCCCTGGTTGCAATTGTTCTTGGGTCCGGACTTGGAGAATATGCGAAGGATATTGAGGTGGTAAGTGAAATTTCCTATTCGGAGATTGATGGATTTCCTGTATCTACCGTACCGGGTCATGCAGGCAAATTTATTTTTGGTTATGTTTCGGATGTACCTGTTGTTTGCATGAAAGGTCGTGTACATTATTATGAAGGTTATCCGATTTCGGATGTGGTGCTTCCTATCAGATTGATGAAGATGCTCGGTGCTAAAGTTTTGTTTTTGACCAATGCTTCAGGCGGTATCAATCCGGATTTTTCTGCAGGTGATTTTATGCTTATTAAGGATCATATAGCGACGTTTGCGCCTAATCCGTTGATTGGTCCTAACATTGACGAACTTGGCGTGCGTTTTCCTGATATGACACATGTTTATGATCCGGTTTTACAGGAATGTATTAAAGATGCGGCCAAGGAGCAGAATATTAAATTACAGGAAGGTGTATATATTCAGTTAACAGGTCCTTCTTTTGAGTCTCCGGCTGATATTAAGATGCTTCGTGTTCTTGGCGGAGATGCTGTAGGAATGAGTACAGTGGTAGAGGCGATTGCTGCAAATCATTGCGGAATGAAAATCTGCGGTATTTCCTGTGTTTGTAATCTTGCTGCCGGAATGACCGAAAATCCGCTTACACATGATGAAGTACAGGAAGCGGCAAACAATGCAGCACCATTGTTCAAAACCTTGGTAACACAGTCAGTTATTAAAATGGGTAAAATGGTTTTGGCTGATAATGAATAAGAACGAAAAGGAGTGAATGTCTTTGGATAAAACTGCATTAATCAAAGAAGCCCTGCAAGCAAGGGAAAAGGCATACGCACCATACTCCGGATTTATGGTCGGAGCGGCACTTCTTACTTCAGAGGGGAAAATATATCAGGGATGCAATATTGAAAATGCATCATATCCGGCAACGAATTGTGCGGAAAGAACTGCAATTTATCGTGCAATTGCTGAGGGGGAACGTAATTTTGAGGCGATTGCGATTGCAGGCGGTCCAAAGGGAAATGCCCCAAAAGATTTTTGCTATCCCTGCGGCATTTGTCGTCAGGTTATGGCTGAATTTGCAGACAAGGATTCTTTTTTCGTAATCGTTGCAAAATCCGATACGGAATATGAAGAGTATCTTCTTTCGGATTTATTGCCGCACGGTTTTATGCTTTAAGGAGGTTTTGACATGCAACTTCGATTTGAAAATGCCAGATTACTGCGAATGACGGGAACTCCTGTTGTGGAAGAGAATATGCAGCTTTGGGTTGAGGATGGCAAAATCGTTTTTGTCGGAAATGCTGCGACGGCAGAAAAAAGGGCATCCGAACTGACGGATGTGGAGTATCGCATTTATGATTGTGAAAATAATCTTTTGATGCCCGGGTTTAAGAATGCACATACGCATTCTGCGATGACTTTTTTGCGTTCCAAAGCGGATGATATGGCATTGCATGACTGGCTTACCAAACAGGTTTTTCCGGCAGAGGCGAAATTATCGGAAGGTGATATTGCTGTTTTTACGAAATTGGCAATCTTGGAGTATTTACAAAGTGGTATCACCGGTATTTTTGAAATGTATTTAACGCCTGATTCTATTGCTGAGGCATGTATAGACCTTGGCATGCGTGTGACACTGACCGGTAGTGTAAATGATTTTTCACAGTCTGTTTCGCAGATGAGAGAATGGACTGAAAGGTATAACCAAAAATCTTCACTCGTACGGTTTTTACCCGGTTTTCATGCAGAATATACAACTAATATTGAAATTTTGAAAGAGGTTGCAAATCTTGCTTTGGAACTGCAAATGCCTGTGTTTGCACATATGTGTGAGACTGTTTCGGAGTCAGAGGGCTGCGTGGAACGTTATGGTATGCCGCCTGTGAAATTCCTTGACTCGCTTCGTATGTTTGAGTATGGCGGTGGTGGGTATCATTTGGTGCATGCAACCGATGAAGAGCTTGATATTTGTAAAAGAAGAGGCATTTATGCGATTACGAATCCGTCCTCTAATTTAAAACTTGCCAGTGGAATTGCACCGGTTCATAAGTGGCTGGAAAAAGGAATCAAAGTGGCAATCGGAACGGACGGACCGGCAAGCAATAATGCACTTGATTTCTTTCGCGAGATGTTTCTTGTTGCTACATTATCGAAAGCAGCAAGCGCTGATCCGACGGTCGTGAAAGCAGAAGAGGTGCTTACTATGGCATGCTGCAACGGAGCACATGCAATGGGTGTTCCTGAAAGTGATTGCATTAGTGTAGGCAAAAATGCCGACTTAATTTTAATTGATTTAAAACAGCCCAATATGCAGCCTATACACAATATTGTGAATAATATTGTCTATGCAGGCAGTAAATGCAACGTCAAGATGACGATGATTGCAGGTGAGATTTTATATGAAAACAATGTTTTTTATCTGTCAGAACCGGCTGAACAGATTATACATGAGGCCAATCTTGCCTGTGAACGTATTTTTGCCGGATAAGTTTTCGGACAGGGCTAGACAGGATGGTTTGACGTTATGGAAGTTTTTTGGTTTATCATAGGTGCAGTTGTAGTCTATGCACTTTTCATTTTATATGGTAAATATGAAGAAAGCCGCAAAAAGAAATGGTTTATTTCGCGATTAAAGAAAGAATACGGCGCAGTGCCTGAGAGGGAATACAGTGAAGAACGCTTAAATGCATTAACCGGTTATTACCGGAAACATATCGATTCTTTGGCTGATGTTGATGACATTACATGGAATGATATTGACGGAAATCGTTTGTTTAAGCGTATTAATTACTGTTATTCTTCATCGGGAGAGGAATATCTGTATTATAGACTCAGAACCTTGCGTTTTGCTGTTGATGAGGCAGAACGTCTCGCATTGGAGAACAGACTGTCACAAATTGATTCGAATGAGGAAAAGCGTATTCATATACAGCTTCTTTTTGCGAAACTTGGTCGAACCGGAAAATATTCTATTTTCCAGTATTTGGAATGGCTTGACAATATCAAAGAAAAGTCAATATTGGGGTATTGGCTGATGCTGCTGGGATATCCGGCTTGTGTTGGGCTGATTTTAATAACTCCTCCTTTGGGTGTTGTTTTGCTTCTTTTTTTCTGTATTTTCAGAATTGCTTTATATTTCAATGCCCGCAAAGAGATTGAACCGTATTTGATCAGTTTTGCATATTTAATTCGAACCTTTCATTTTGTGGATAAGCTTACCGGGAATTCCTTTGTGAATGAGGTTTGGCCGGACGAAATCAAACGTCTCAAGCTTTTACGAAAGCAGGTAAGAGGCATTTCTTCTTTTCAAATGCTGTTTTTGTCCAATGGTGTGAGTGATGATGTTTTTGACAGCATCAAACAATATATTAACGGATTGACTTATTTTGACTTGATTTCATTTTACAGTATGTTAAAAACGGTTAGGCGTTACAAAAATGAGATTGATGAAATGATTACCCTTCTTGGACGCATGGAAGCAGAGATTAGTATTGCTTCTTTCCGACGCTCTCTTCCGTATTATGCAGTTCCTGTGTTTGAAGAAAAGAGGCAAATGAAGATGGAGGATTGTTTTCATCCTCTTATTAAAGAACCTGTTTCGAATTCATTTGAAATTACCGGAGGAATGCTTTTGACAGGTTCAAACGCATCCGGAAAATCCACATTTTTGAAAACTGTTGAGATTGCTGCTATTTTGGCGCAGACCATCCAGACGGTTTGTGCGAGCAGTTACAAGTCTGCAGAGTTTAGGATTTTTTCGTCTATGACTTTACGTGATAACCTTGAAAATAGTGAGAGTTACTATATTGTTGAGATCAAAGCCATTAAAAGAATGCTGGATGCAAAAGCAAAGCAGGACGGAAGGATGATTCTTTGTTTTGTAGATGAAGTTTTGCGAGGTACCAATACTGTAGAGCGTATATCTGCAGCCGCAGAAATATTGCGAACCTTATCAGATAAGAATGTACTTTCTTTTGCCGCAACACATGATGTGGAACTGACCGGTATTCTTGCAGATTTATACGATAATTTTCATTTTGAAGAAGAGGTTACAAATGAGGATGTCACATTTGCATATCGCCTGTTAAAAGGACCGGCGCGGACAAGAAATGCAATTAAATTGCTTAAGCTGATGGGATATCCTGAATTATTAACACAGCAGGCAGAAAAAAGAGCTTTGAAGCTGCTTGCGGAAAAGGTGGATTTGCATGGAGAACTTAATGAAAGTTGATTTGTTTTCTGATGGCTCTGCACGAGGAAACCCGAATGGGCCGGGTGGATACGGTAGTATTCTGCATTTTACGGATTCGAAGGGACAACTTCATGTGCGGGAGTTTTCGGCCGGGTATAGGCAGACTACCAATAACAGGATGGAATTGATGGGGATTATTGTTGCTTTGGAGGCTTTGAATAAACCCTGTCAAATCAGGGTGGTTTCCGATTCGAAATATGTTACGGATGCTTTTAATGCCGGTTGGATGGATTCGTGGCTTAGGAATAATTGGAAAACGGCAGGAAAGAAACCTGTTAAAAATGTTGACTTGTGGAAACGCTTATTAAAAGCCATGGAGCCGCATCAAATTGAATTTGTCTGGGTGAAAGGTCATGCCGGTCATCCTGAGAATGAGCGTTGTGACAGACTTGCTTGCGCAGCGGCTGACGGAGATGAGCTTCTTGACGATACTATCGAAGAAATGATATGATTTTTATTGCGAGATATTTTTTAAACGGAGGAAAAAAAGATGGCAGTTAGTTTCGTAAATGTGTTGTTATCTTATTTGCTGGTATTTTTTGTTTTTGTGATTGTGATTGCGGTTGCTGTCGCAATTGGTATAGTGATTGCTACAACTGTTTCTTCACTTAAGAAAAAAAATGAAGTTGTGATGGAAGAAAGTGAACCGATTGAAGATAAGTGAGGATAAATATGCCGAAATCTGAAAATCAAAAAAAGAAATTATTGATTATTCTGAAATTACTGACTGAATTAAGTGATGAGAATCATCCTTTATCCATGAAAGAGATTCTTGAAGGCTTGCAAAAGGAGAACATTTCTGCAGAGCGTAAAAGTATTTATAATGACATGGAAACATTGCGCGAGTGCGGTTATGATGTCGAACATATCGGTGGGAAAAACGGCGGATACTACCTTGCTTCGCGTAATTTTGAATTAGCTGAATTGAAGGTTCTTGTAGATGCTGTATGCGCTTCACGCTTTATTACAGAAAAGAAATCAAGAGAGCTTATTCAAAAGATTGCTGCTCTTGCAGGAAAACATGATGCGATACGTCTAAAAAGAGAAGTATATGTTGTCAATCGTGTAAAATCAGAAAATGAAAGTATTTTATACAATGTAGACGAGATTCATCAGGCGATTGCAACAAATCATCAGATTATGTTTCAGTATCTGGAATATACAATCAAAAAAGAAGAGAATTATCGCAGGGGTGGGGCACTATATGAGGTCAGTCCGATTGCGCTTACATGGAACGAAGAGAAGTATTATCTGATTGCTTTTGATGCGTCTGCGCATATGATGAAGCATTACCGGGTTGACCGTATGAAGAATATTTTTCTTTCCGAAAAGCTTCGAGATACTAAGGAATATGAAAAAAGATTTGATCTTGCGACATATTGTAATAAAACATTCGGCATGTTTTCAGGAGAAGAAGAACTTGTTACCATTTCTTTTCCGAATCGTATGATAGGTATTGTTGTAGACCGATTTGGAAAAGATATCAGTCTTCATGCTGAAGGGAATGAAAGGTTTCATATTTGTATGCGTCTGCAGGTAAGCGGTCAGTTTTTTGGTTGGTTAACAGGACTTGGCCCTGAGGTGAAGATTCTTTCTCCGACAAGGGTTTCACGGAAATATATTGATTATTTGAATCAGGTGATGCAACAGTACGGGCAGTAAAAGGAATAAAGAGGTTTGGTATGGAAAATATTTTATATGGAGAGCGTTACAAACCGAAAAAAGAAGTTTTTGTTATCAAAAAAGATGGTAGCAAGGAATCATTCAATGTACAAAAAGTAATTGATGCAGTTGAAAAATCTGCATATCGTGCACTTACGAAGTTTTCCGATTTGGAAAAATGTAGAATTTGTGAAAGTGTCGTTTCAAAGATTGATGAATTGGATGAAAATGAAGTCCCGATTAAAATGATGCACAATATTGTTGAGCATGCATTGGAAGATACAAAACCGATTGTTGCGAAGAGTTATCGGGATTATCGAAATTATAAGCAGGATTTTGTCCGTATGCTGGATGATGTTTATAAAAAGAGTCAGTCGATTATGTATATCGGTGATAAAGAAAACTCCAATACCGATTCTGCTTTGGTATCGACCAAAAGAAGCCTTATTTTTAATCAGTTAAATAAAGAATTGTACCAAAAGTTTTTTATGACAACGGAAGAAATACAGGCATGCAGAGACGGATATATTTATGTGCATGATATGTCGGCACGTCGTGATACAATGAATTGTTGTCTTTTTGATGTTGAATCTGTTTTGCGTGGCGGATTTGAGATGGGTAACATTTTCTATAATGAACCCAAAAGTCTTGATACTGCATTTGATGTTATCGGAGATATCGTCTTAAGTGCTGCAAGTCAGCAGTATGGTGGTTTTACGGTTCCGGAAGTAGACAAAATATTAAAACCTTATGCTGAGAAATCTTATCAGAAATTTGTTGAAAAATATACTTCATTAGGTGTCAAAAATGAAGTTGCTTCACAAACTGCAATGGCAGATGTGGAACGAGAATTTCAGCAGGGGTTTCAGGGATGGGAATATAAGTTTAATACTGTGGCCAGTAGCAGGGGAGATTATCCGTTTATTACTGTTACGGCCGGTTTGGGTACTTCCTGTTTTGAAAAAATGGCTACCATCAGTATGCTTAAGGTTCGTCAGAGAGGACAGGGACGTCCGGAGTGTCGAAAGCCTGTGCTTTTTCCTAAGATTGTTTTTCTTTATGATGAGGAATTGCATGGTCCGGGAAAAGAACTGGAAGATGTTTTTGAGGCCGGCGTAGAGTGTTCGTCTAAAAGTATGTATCCCGACTGGCTTAGCTTGAGCGGAAAAGGATATGTAGCCGGGATTTATAAACGTTATAACAAAGTGATTTCTCCCATGGGGTGTCGTGCGTTTCTTTCGCCTTGGTATGAGCGTGGCGGAATGATTCCGGCAGATGATGACGATGTTCCCGTTTTTGTGGGAAGATTTAATATTGGAGCAGTTTCGCTTCATCTTCCTATGATTTATGCGCGTTCCAAGCAGGAAAGCAGAGATTTTTATGAAGTTTTGGAATATTATCTGCAGCTGATTAGGGCACTTCATATCAGAACCTATGCTTATTTGGGTGAAATGAGAGCTTCAACAAATCCTCTTGCCTATTGTGAAGGAGGATTTTTGGGAGGTCATCTTGCTCTTACGGACAAAATTAAACCGTTGTTGAAATCTGCAACAGCTTCATTTGGCATTACTGCACTGAATGAATTGCAGATGCTTCATAATGGTAAATCTTTGGCAGAAGACGGAAAGTTTGCCATTGAGGTTATGGAATATATTAACGAACGCGTTAGCTCGTATAAAGAAGAAGATGGAAATTTATATGCAATTTACGGAACGCCCGCAGAAAGCCTTTGCGGTCTGCAGGTGAAGCAGTTCCGCAAAAAATACGGTATTATAGAAGGCGTTTCGGATCGTGAATATGTATCCAATAGTTTTCATTGTCATGTGACAGAGGATATTACTCCGATTAGGAAACAGGATTTGGAGGCACGCTTTTGGGATTTGTGTAACGGAGGGAAAATTCAATATGTCCGTTATCCGATTGATTATAATATTGAAGCAATCAAAACGCTGATTAGACGTGCGATGAATCTGGGATTTTATGAAGGGCTTAATATGTCGCTTGCGTATTGTGATGATTGCGGACATCAGGAGTTGGAGATGGATGTCTGCCCGAAATGTGGTAGTGCCAACCTTACAAAGATTGATCGCATGAATGGCTATTTATCATATTCCCGAGTACATGGAGATACCAGATTAAATGCGGCTAAAATGGCTGAGATTGCAGAACGAAAATCCATGTAAAATTAATTGAAATGAGGAATGAAATTGCGTTATCATAATATAACGAAAGATGATATGCTAAATGGAGACGGCCTGAGAGTTGTTTTATGGGTTTCAGGATGCTCTCATTGTTGCAAAGATTGTCATAATGCGGTAACATGGGATGCAAATGTTGGTGTTCTTTTTACGGATGATACGAAGGCAGAATTGTTTGAACAGTTATCTAAGGATTATATTTCCGGAATTACTTTTTCCGGCGGGGATCCCTTATATTATTCTAACCGAAAAGAAATTACATCCCTGGTAAAAGAAATAAAAGAGCGATATCCGCATAAGACAATCTGGTTATATACCGGTTTTCTTTGGGAAGAAGTAAAAGAGGAAGAAGTGATTTCTTATCTGGATGTATGCGTGGATGGTCCATTCGTTGCTGAACTTAAAGATACACTTTTGATGTGGAAAGGTAGTAAAAATCAGAGAGTGATTGATGTGCAGAAGTCATTGCAAAAAGGAGAAGTCGTATTGCATTGCACAGACTATTCACCTTTAGGAAACGTTATTACAAGTTCAACAGAACACAAAGCGAGAGGAGGAATGGATTCATGATGGAAATACAAATTAAATATTTTGATGACGAGATAGAAAAGCTTTGTTATATTGACGGGAAGTCCGATTGGATTGACTTGCGTGCTGCAAAAGAGGTTTCGTTAAAAAAAGGGGAATTTGCATTGATTCCGCTTGGCGTTGGGATGAAACTTCCGCAAGGTTATGAAGCACATGTGGTTCCAAGAAGCTCTACGTTCAAGAATTTCGGCATCATTCAGACAAATCATCAGGGCGTGATTGATTGTTCTTATTGTGGTGATGACGATCAGTGGTTTATGCCTGTATTGGCAGTTCGCGATACAAAAATATGTAAAAATGACAGGATTTGTCAGTTTCGTATTATGGAAAATCAACCCAAGCTTCAATTTGTTGAAACAGCTTCGCTTGGTGAGGTTAATCGTGGTGGGCATGGTAGCACGGGTAAAAACTAGTGCACTGTGAAACTTTTGTGAAGGCAGTTTTATTTTATAAATATTTACTGTATAGTTAAAAAAAGAAAGGGAGGTTCATTAATATGAACAAAAAATTATGTGTATCTGTAGGTTTATTAAGTGCATTGGCATTCTTTGCCGGCTATTACAGCTGGATTTCATGCGTTATTCTGTTAGCAATTGTTTTGATTTGCGATACAGAACTTACGTTAAAGAAAAACGTTATTGCATCAACGGTTCTGGCGGCAGCAATTTCCGTGATTCAAGTTATTCTTAACTTTGTTTCATCATGCTATTCCGATTTGCTTTCAACTGTTAATGATCTTTTCGATTTTTGGAGTGAGATCTATAGTGTAACAGATGTATTACGCAAGTTAGATATTGCTGATTTGATTTCTTCAATTCTCGGAATTGTATATTTTGTTGCAACCATTATCTTTATCATTAAGTCTTTGAAGGGAAATGAGGTTAAGGTTCCTTTTGTAAGCAAGCTTATTGATAAACATATTGTAAAAGAAATGTAAGATATCATTATTTATTTTTTAAACATATCTATATTTGAAGGGATGAAGACACTGTACCTTTTTAAGGTATGGTGTCTTTTAAAGGAAAGGAGCAGGCAGTTATGATTGAGGTTACAAACCTTACAAAAAGATACGGAAATCATATCGCGCTGGATCATGTCAGTTTTAAAGTGAAAAAGGGTCATATTTATGGATTGCTCGGACCCAACGGCGCCGGTAAATCAACAACAATGAATATTCTTACAGGATATATTACGCCGACAGAGGGTACTGTTGTAATCAATGGTTTTGATATGGCGTCAAATCCGCAAAAGGCTAAGAAATGTATAGGATATCTTCCTGAAATTCCGCCGCTTTATACTGATATGAATGTATCTGAGTATTTGTTTTTTGCAGCTTCTATCAAAAAAATACCTGCTGCCGTAAGAAAAGCGGAAGTACATAGAGTTATGAAACTGACCAACATAGAGCATCAGGAAAAAAGATTAATCAAGAATCTTTCCAAAGGTTACAAGCAGAGGGTAGGTATTGCACAGGCGTTGCTCGGTGAACCGGAGATTATTATTCTTGATGAGCCTACAGTCGGACTTGATCCGGAACAGATTATTGAAATCAGAACATTGATCTCTTCTTTGAAGGAGAAACATACTGTTATTCTTAGTTCTCATATTTTATCGGAAATCAGTGCTGTATGCGATGAGGTTCTCATGATTGCCAAAGGAAAAGTAGTTGCAAATGATACAACAGAGAATATTCTTAAGATGAGTAACCGCAGCCAGAAACTTGAACTTTTGTTAAAAGGTGAACGGGAAAAGATTGAAACTTTATTAGAAGGTCTTTCCTGTGTAGAAAGCTTTTCTTTTATGAAAGAAGAAGAGGGAAGATGCAAATATGAAATCATTGCTGCTGAAAATGAAAAAGATATCAGAGAAGAACTTTCTTTTGCGTTGTTTGATTCCAAAATACTGATTTTGGAGATGCGTTCTTCACTTGCTTCTTTGGAAGATATTTATCTTGAAATTATTCAGGAATGTTCTGCAGAAGATGAAGTTGCGACCGTTACACAGGATGTGTCTGAAAATCAGGACGGAGCGTCGAATGAAATTGAAACAGAAACTGCAAACAAGGAGGACGAATAAATGGCCGCTGTCTATATGAAAGAAATGAAAAGTCTTATGCGTTCATTTTATGGATGGGCTTTTCTTGCTGTAATGACTTTTTTTGCGAGTATTTATCTGGTTGCAAACAACTTTTTTTACGGAAATCCCTATATTTCATGGACACTTAGCGGATTTTTAATGATTCCTTTGTTTGTACTTCCTCTTTTGACTATGAGAACTTATGCAGAAGAACGCAAGCAGAAAACGGAACAGCTTTTGCTGACTTCACCGTTAAGCGTAGGTGAAATTGTCTTTGGTAAATTTTTTGCGATTGCAACCATTGTTCTGATTTCCGTAATGATATTCCTGATTTCGTTTTTTATTATGATGTTATACGGTGAAGTGCCTGTTGCTGAGAATTTACTGGCCATAGTTGCGTTTTATCTTTATTGCTTGATTTGTATAGCAATCGGCTTGCTTATTTCTTCCTTGACTGAGCATCAGTTTGTTGCTGCTATTATGACATATGTTGTTTATTTGGCTATTTTACTTGTGCCGTCTGTTTTGAATACCGTATTTCCGGATTCCTGGTTTTCTAAATTTTTTACTGTGTTTGATTATATTGAACGCTTTACAAATCTTTTTAACGGAATGATTTTGATTTCTGATATTGTTTATATTGTATCAGTAATAGGAATATTGTTTATTCTTACTTATTTTTCCGTTGGAAGAAATTCTCTTTTGTTTCAAAAAAGTGGAAAAAAATGTTTTGTTGCGAATATTTCCATTATGTTGATTGGTATTGTAGTGCTTGTAGGTGCTAATTTTGTTTGCAAATATACAGCTTTAAGCAGTGTGCAATATGATTTGACAAAGCGTCAGTTATACTCTGTTTCTGATAATACCAAAGAAGTCCTTCAAACGTTGGAAGATGAAGTTTGTATTTATGTGATTGGTGATGAAGCAAGTGTAGATCAGGCTGTTGTTTTGTATGCTGCAGAATATGAGAGACATTCTCCGAAAATTAAAATTGAGTATAAGTCTGATATTACAGATCCGTTGTTTTATCAAAATTATTCGGACGAGAAGCTTGAACACTCCAGTATGATTGTAACTTATAAAGATGCATATCGCATCGTTAATTACAGTGATTGTTACGAGTATCAATATGTAAACGGACAATTTACGACAACCGGAGTTGATATTGAAGGTCAGGTGACAGCAGCAATTTCTTCCATGCAAAACAATGAAATATCGGTTGTTTATGAATTGGTTGGGCATGGTGAATTAGGAGTGCTTGAACAGAGTGTTATTTCTCGCATGAATAAGGGCGGATATAAATATGAGACATTAAACTTACTTGAAACCGGTGCAATTCCCGATGAGGGGGCATGTATCATTATTTCCGGTCCGCAGTATGATTTGACACAGGATGAGATTTCAATGTTAACAGCATTTTCTCAAAATGGTGGAGATTTGATTCTTTTTGCGTCACATCCGGCCTTTGATACACCGAATTATAATGCTTTTATGGAATCTTTTGGCGTGAGTGTGTTAAACGATTATGTGTGTGACATTGATTACACAAAAATTTATCAGAGTCAGTTCCGTTATCTTTGGGGTGACAGACAATATCATAAATATACATCCTCACTTGATTCTAACAGAATGAATTTCTTTCCGGAAACAAGAGGATTTACGATTCTTGAATCAGAAGATTCACCTTATACTGTTGAATCTTTGTATCAGTCATCTGAGACTTCGTTGACGTATTCGGAAATTCTTTCTATGAACGGAGAGGATATTGGTGTTTCGGCAGAAGAACTTCCTGACGGACCGTTTAGTCTTGCTTTTTTGGCAACACCAAAGAATGAAAAACAGGGTGAAGTGCTTGCAATCGGTTCGGCGATGTTCCTGCTTCCCGAAGTTGATGCTGTTTGTGCTTCTGCAAACTCAGAGTTCTTTTTGGCAGTGCTTGGTGAAATGATGGATATGGAATTGAATGTAACCATTCCGACCAAATCCTTTGCTTATCAGACGGTTGTTGTTCCTACTGCGATGATTCTTTTGTTTGGTATTCTGCTTATGTTACTGGTACCGATGGCATTTGTTGTGACCGGAATTGTGATTTGTGTTATGCGCAGAAAACGATAGAGCAGAAATGACTTGATTTTATCTTTGATGTATGTCAATATTAAAAAAGCAATAAAAAGAAGAGGTAGTGTTATGGGAAAAGTACGTACACGATTTGCACCTTCACCGACAGGAAGGATGCATGTTGGAAATTTAAGAACAGCTTTGTATGCATATTTGATTACAAAGCATGAAGACGGTGAGTTCATTTTAAGAATTGAAGATACGGATCAGGAACGTTTGGTTGAGGGAGCGGTAGACATTATTTACCGTACACTTGATAAAACAGGACTGCATCATGATGAAGGTCCCGACAAGGATGGTGGTGTAGGTCCGTATGTACAAAGTGAGCGTCAGGCAAGCGGGATTTATCTTGAGTATGCTAAGAAACTGATTGAGAAAGGTGAGGCGTATTATTGTTTCTGTGATAAAGAACGTCTTGCAACCTTGGAACGTGAAGTGGAAGGAAAGACAATTAATGTCTATGATAAGCATTGTCTTCATTTGTCAAAAGAAGAGATTGAAGCAAAACTTGCGGCAGGCATACCGTATGTAATTCGTCAGAATAATCCTACAGAGGGCACAACGACGTTTCATGATGAAATTTACGGAGATATCTCAGTGAACAATGATGAACTTGATGATATGATTCTTATTAAGTCAGACGGTTTTCCTACTTACAATTTTGCGAATGTTGTAGATGATCATCTGATGGGAATTACGCATGTTGTTCGTGGTAATGAATATCTTTCATCTTCGCCGAAATACAACAGACTTTATGAGGCGTTCGGATGGGAAGTTCCTGTTTATGTGCATTGTCCTTTGATAACCGACGAGAATCATAATAAGCTTTCTAAACGTTGTGGTCATTCTTCTTATGAAGATTTGATTGAGCAGGGATTTTTGAGTGAAGCAATTGTTAATTTTGTTGCATTGCTTGGATGGTCCTGCCCGGACAACAGAGAAATTTTTACATTAGAAGAACTTGCTGAAGTATTTGATTTTCGGCATATGTCAAAGTCACCGGCGGTATTTGATTATACGAAGCTTAAATGGATGAACGGTGAATATATTAAAGCAATGGATTTTGATGCTTTTTATGAGAAAGCACTTCCGTTTTTGAAAGAAGCATTGCCTGAGAATCTTGATTATCGTAAGATTGCTGAAATGGTTAAAACAAGAATAGAGGTATTTCCTGATATTCCTGATTTGATTGATTTCTTTGCGTCAGTACCGGAATATGATTCACAGATGTATGTTCATAAAAAGATGAAAACAGATGTTACATCTTCATTGCAGGTTTTGCAGGAAATTCTTCCTGTTCTCGAATCGATAGATGATTACTCAAATGATAATTTATACCAGTCTTTGGTTGCTTTCTGTCAGGAGAAAGAATATAAGAACGGCTATGTTTTATGGCCGATTCGAACAGCACTATCCGGAAAGCAGATGACACCCGCGGGTGCTACGGAGATTCTGGAAATTCTCGGAAAGGAAGAGTCTTTGGAGCGTATCCGCAAGGCTATCGAAAAGTTATCATAAATTTAAATATGCTTCAGGCTGACGAGGTTCAACTCGAGGCAATTCAACACGGAGCGGGTCCTATGCTTGTAACAGCAGGACCCGGTTCCGGTAAAACAACAGTAATCACTTATCGTATTTATCATTTGATTCATTCTTTGGGAATTTCTCCCGAACAAATCCTGGTTATTACATTTACAAAAGCAGCGGCGGGGCAGATGCGTAATCGTTTTCTTTCGTTGTCCAAAGAAGAAGGAAACGGCGTTACTTTTTCGACATTTCATGCCTTTTTTTATCATTTGATTCAGGAAGAAAATGCCTTTGAAACATTAAGTGTCTTGAAGGAATCCGAAAAAAAGAAAATTATGGCTGAAGCAGTAAGACGAGCCGGTATTTCTTATCCTCAAAATGAAATGATTGAAGAGCTTCTGCGTCAAATCTCATATATGCGGAATCATTTTGTTGATTGTAGTGCATATGTGCCGGTTTATTTCCAAAAAGATTTTTTTGAGAGGGTATATCTGGATTATACCGAACAACTTAAAATTCTTGGTAAAATTGATTTTGATGACATGATGCTGGAGTGTCGCAGGCTGTTATACGGTTGTGCTGATGTCTTGCAGCGTTGGCAAAAAAAATTTACATATTTTATGATTGATGAATTTCAGGATATCAATCCTTTGCAATATGATATATTAATGCTTCTTGCAAGTAAAACTAAAAACATATTTTGTGTCGGTGACGAAGATCAGGCTATTTATGGTTTTCGCGGAGCAAGTCCTAAATTAATGTTTTCTTTTTTGGATGCATTTCCTGATGCAAAACATCTCTTGATGACAAGAAATTACAGGAGTGATGCTCAAATAGTGTCTGCGGCAAATCGAATCATTCAAAAAAATAAAGAACGTTTTAATAAAAAAGTTATTGCAAATTCCGAAAAGAAGGACGGCTTATTAAAGCTTAGCTGTTTTGAAGATAAAAATGTGCAGTATCGTGAAATAGCGAAACAAATCAAACATTATTTGAAAGACAATAAGCCGGAGGAAATAGTGGTTTTGTTTCGAACAAATAGTATTTCCCAGGAATTTCTGGATGCAATGTATGAAGAAAAGATTCCTGTACGTATGCATACCAATTTTCAAACACTGGCAGATGAAGAAATAACAAAAGATATCTATGCATATCTTCAATTGGCCGGGGGAATGTTGACATATCATAATTTTTTACGGGTGATGAATAAGCCGGTGCGTTATCTATCGAAAGATTTGTTGCAATGCAAAGTTCTGTCCTTTGAAGCGTTGGAAAAGAAGGCCTCATCAAAAATATATTGTCTTGAACAAATCAATCTTTTAAAAAAACAACTGCAGTTTATCGCGGGTCTTCCGCCGTATGCAGCGGTTCATTATATCCGCAAAGGAATCGGCTACGAAAGATATCTGTTAGAGAAAGAACCTGAAAAACATATGAAAATTACTAAGATTCTGGATGATATACAAATTAGTATTAAAAAATTTCATACTGCAAAGGATTGGATGGAACATTTATTGTTTTTGAAAGAGGAGGCGGCCAAGGCACAGGATAATACCGAGTCGGCAATTTCTCTTTTGACTATGCATGCTTCAAAAGGATTGGAATATAATTGTGTAATTATTCCGGATGTGACAGAGGGGAATTTTCCTTTTCACCGGGCCAAAACCATATCAGAGCTTGAGGAGGAACGAAGGGTTTTTTATGTTGGGATGACGCGGGCCAAATCTCATCTTATGCTATGCAGTGTGAAAAATTCTGTTGCCGAAATGAAACCTTCTGTATATTTCGAAGAGTTGATGTTATAATGAAAACGTAATAATTTCGGAAAAGGAGATGAATAATATGTTTAAATATGATACTCATCTGCATACTTCACAAGCAAGTGCCTGTGCTCGCAGCAAGGGAAGTGAGCTTGCACGTGCCTATAAAGAAAAAGGGTATACCGGTATTTTTGTGACAGATCATTTCTTTAACGGAAATACGGCAGTTGACAAGTCACTTTCCTGGAAAGATAGAATCTCTTTGTTTTGCAGTGGCTATGACGATGCAAAGGAAGAAGGGGATAAAATCGGACTTGATGTGTTTTTTGGATTTGAATATTGTGTAAACGGTGCAGAGTTCCTCGTTTACAATCTTGATAAGCGTTGGCTTCTGGAACATGAAGATATCGATATTTCAGAACCCAAAAGTGCGCTTCTTCAAATGCGTTATGATGGCGGATTTGTTGTACAGGCACATCCTTTCAGACAACGTTTTTATATTCCGGAAATTAAACTTTATCCTGATTTGACAGAAGCTGTGGAAGTGTATAACGGTGCACATGCAAAGGAGCCGGTTTTTGATGAACGCGCTTTGTGGTTTGCCCAATCATTTGATTTGCCGGGCACAGCGGGCTCTGATACACACTCTGTTTCCGGTATGAATTGTGCGGGAATTCTGACCGAAGAAAAGATAACGGCGGTATCGGAATATCGCAATGCTGTTTTGAATCGCAAAATAATATTATTTAATCATGAAAATTGCTAATATATTGTTAAAAAGTATTTGTGGAGCCAATATAAAGTTAATAATTTGGTAAAAAAATCGTATTAACTATGGAAAAAAATACGAAAAAGAGTTATGATATAGATAATATATTGTTGCACTGGGTATTGATACAAAAGAAAGGCAGGCGTTTCTATGATCAGAGTAACCTCTTATCTTATGGTACACAGACCTGAAAGAGTTCTTTGCTATTTGCCGGATTTGACACAAGATGTTAAAAAATGTATTGCAGATGGTGAATGTCCACAGGCATTAAAGGAATTTCGATATGCTTACGGAACCTATGATGATGTAGGTATTTTTTATCTGCCTGCTGACTTGCAGAAACAGTATGGGTTAAAAGCGGTGATAGGAATTGAATGCAGAAAAGATTGTTTTGTTTTTGATGATAATGCAAGTTATAAAACGATTACGCTGCCTCCGTGTGATGTCATTATCCAGTCAATTGCCTTTGAAAAAGTATTAAAAGAAGAAATTTTAGATGAAATTATTCAATTTGCCCGCTCCCAGGACAATGATAAGAGCAGAGAGTATCGTTATGTTGAGAATGGTCTTGTGACAGCTTTCCTCGGCGAAGATAAAATGCGGATTTTATCTCAAATACAATGGAACGAAAATGATAATCGTTTTCGTGAGGATATCCTTGAGGCTTATACAAAAGAGGAGTTGTTTGATCTTGCGTTCCGGGAGCCTGTTACAGGATACTATAATTGGGCATGGTTGACGGAACGTATGAAATCATATTATTTGAACGAAATTGATGAATATTGTTTTGTTCATTTTGATATTAAAGATTTCAAATTAATTAATGAATTATATTCGCATCAGGTTGCTGATGCGCATTTGCGATGTATTACGGATAATATAGATAAACATCGGGATTGGATTTATTTTGGTGCAAGATGTGATAATGACAATTTTGCGCTTATGATTAAAGATATGCCCGATGAAGAAATTCGTTCAAAACTTGAGAATTTTTTTGCGGAAATTTCAGTTTTGACGGAGGATCCCGGATATACTGTCTATTATCGTTGTGGTGTTGTCGGAATGCGAACTGCCATTAATACGGGAGAAATGGTTTCTGATTGTGCCAAACTTGCCAAGTCATTAGGACAGGGTATTAATGTGACGGAAATAAATTTTTATAATAATAAAATTTATGAGAATTTATTGTGGGGAAAACAACTGAAAGCTTATTTAAATACAGCAATTGAACAAGATGAATTTTTGGTATATCTTCAGCCCAAAATGGATATTTACAGAGAACAGGTTGTTGGTGCGGAAGCACTTGTTCGTTGGAATTACAAACACAAAGAGTTTATGACACCATATCGCTTTATTCCTCATCTGGAAGCAGACGACTCTATTGTTAAAGTGGACAAAGTTGTATTAAGCAAGGTTTGTCAGAAACTGAAAGAATGGAAGGATGCGGGCTATAGGCTTTATCCGATTTCTGTTAATTTGTCCAGAAAGCATATGGAGCGCAGTAATCTTGCAGATAAGTTGTCCGAAATAGTGGATTATTACGGGGTAGACCATTCTTTGATTGAGTTTGAACTTACAGAAACCGCAGCATATGATAATCAACAATATATGATTACTGTACTTGATGATTTGAAAAGGCATGGTTTTCAGATTTCCATGGATGATTTTGGTACGGGATATTCCTCGTTTGCTTTATTAAAGGAGATGCCGCTTGATACGCTTAAAATTGATAAAAGTTTTGTTGATTTGATTGCTGTGAATAAAGATTCCCAAAAGATACAGGTGATTCTGAGACATATTATTTCGATGTCGAAAGAATTAGGCGTACATTGTATTGCTGAGGGTGCAGAAGATTATGAGCAGGTTTTGATGTTGAAAGCACTTGGCTGCGATACCGTACAGGGATATTATTACAGTAAGCCTATTTCGACAGATTGTTTTGAAGAAAATTATTTGAAAAAATAATTTCTGTAATGTTTTACATGTAATGAAATTGTTAGGAGATCATGGTTTGTGAAGAACAGAGAAAAATTTGGTTCTAGACTCGGATTTATCCTTGTTTCGGCCGGTTGTGCCGTAGGATTGGGAAATGTATGGAAGTTTCCTTATATGTGTGGTCAGAACGGCGGTGCAGCATTTATTTTGATTTATTTACTTTTTCTTGTCATTCTCGGATTCCCGATTATGGTATGTGAATTTGCGGTGGGACGTGGGAGTCAGAAAAGCTGCGCAACCTCATTCAAGGTTTTGCAACAAAAGGGCAGTCGCTATCACTTGTTTGGTTATTTGGCCATGGCGGGAAATTATCTTTTGATGATGTTTTATACCATGGTTGCCGGATGGATGTTGTATTATTGTTTTCTTTCTGTTCGCGGAGATTTCACAAAGAAAGTCCTTGATGTGGAAAATGTAACGTTAATTCACCGTAACATGACACAAAGTGCACCGACAATGCTTTTTTGGACTTTTATTGCAATTGGAGTTTCGTTGCTGATTTGTTCATTCGGGTTGCAAAAAGGTGTAGAGAAGATAACAAAGATTATGATGATTTGTCTTCTTGTTTTAATTATGGCGTTGGTCATTCATTCTGTTACGCTTGATGGAGCCACAAAAGGGATTCGGTTTTATTTGATACCGGATTTTGGCAAGATGTCTGAGGTTGGTGTGTGGAATGTTATTTTTGGTGCCATGTCACAGGCGTTTTTTACTTTAAGTGTAGGAATTGGTTCTATGGCCATATTTGGCAGCTATTTGAGCAAGGAGCGGACTCTTGCAGGTGAAACAGCGAATATTATTTGCGTGGATACGTTTGTGGCGTTGATGGCAGGATTGATTATCATTCCTGCATGTTTTTCTTTCGGTATAGAACCGGGAGCCGGGCCGTCGTTAATTTTTATCACATTGCCGAATATTTTTACGCAGATGAAGGGCGGATATATCTGGGGAACGTTATTTTTTGTGTTTCTTTCTTTTGCGGCACTTTCTACGGTCATTGCAGTTTTTGAAAATATTATTTCTTTTGCAATGGATTTGTGGGGAATCTCACGTAAAAGAGCGGTTGGTATCAATATGATTCTTTTGTCTGTCTTATCCGTTCCGTGTGTTCTTGGATTCAATGTGCTCTCCGGAATTGAGCCACTTGGCGCAGGAACAAATATTATGGATTTGGAAGACTTTTTGGTATCTCAGAATCTTTTGCCGATTGGTTCTTTGATTTATCTTTTGTTTTGTGTCAAAAAGAATGGTTGGGGATTCGATTATTTTATAAAAGAAGCCAATACCGGTTCGGGAATGCGTTTTCCGAAACTGATGCGTGGATATATGACATATATTTTGCCGGTTATTATTGTTGGAATATATTTAAAAGGATATTGGGACTTTTTCTATCCGAAAGGCTTGCATTACCTGATTCCGTGGATGTGTGTAGCGGTTGCGATTTTGAGCTTTGCGGCTTGGATTGTTTTCGGATATAAGAAAAAATGATGAAATGTGATGAGGGTGTTTCAAAGTCATGATATGACTTTGGGACACCCTCTGTGTTTTGCATTACTGTGTAAAATTGTAATGTTTTGCTTCCATATATCAGAATTTGATGAAATCAGGTTTTCTGTTTTTGAAAACAGTATAATAACGAAAACCGATTGCTGTAAGGATCGTTTCTATGTCTGCAAAATTTTTTGCAATGTCTTCCGGTTTGTGAGCGTCACTTCCGATTGTTATGATTTCGCCACCGCATTCTTTGTATAATCGTAAGATTTCGGGAGCGGGATTGGGAACGCCGAGACCGGCTCTGTATCCGCCGGAATTTACTTCAATTCCTTTACCGCTTTGAATCAGTTTTTTGAAAATAGATTCAAAAATGTCATGATAGTCTTTGATTGAAAAAGAACGGTTTTTGTCCGGCGCATAACGAACAACATAATCAAGGTGACCATAGACATCAAAATCAGAAAAGACAGAAATGTTTCTGTCGATGGATGCGAAATAGGAGTAAAAAGCATCTTTTATAGACCGCCCGTTAAAAAAAGCCGCATCATATGGGTCCATTCCGTCACACAAATGTGATGATGCAATGACAAAATCAAATGTGTTATCCTGAATATACGAGGTTAGCATTTCTGAGAGGTGTTCCTGTACACCGAGTTCTACCCCGTGAAGTACATTTAATTTGGAAGCGTATTGTTTACCGAAAGCGATGCATTTTTGCAGATATTTCTCGGTATTAAGGTCAAACATTCCGATTTCTTCCGGTTTAACGTAGATGAAATCAGGATCGTTATGTTCCGTAAAACATAAATTGTGTAATCCTAAAGTAACAGCCGCTTCGATCATGCTTTGCATTGATGCGTGTGAGTCTCCCGAAAAGTCAGAATGTGTATGAAAATCTGCTCGAATCATGTGAAACCTCCGTTCCTGAAAGTGATAAATCGGGAAAAGAAAGAACATTTACGTTCGTTTATAAAAGTATATCCCACGTAAAATGAAGCGTCAAGAAAAGATTTTTAGACAAACAAGTGTCTTAAATGTAATATTTTATATACTTTTTATCTAAAATTGAAAATGCATCTTGAATTTTTGCGTAAGGTTATGTAAAATAAGGGTGCTGACAAAATTTTGACAATCATTTATAATGATTTCATAAAAAGTTAAATTCATTTTAGGAGGAATTACAAAATGGCAGTAAAAGTAGCAATTAATGGTTTTGGTCGTATCGGTCGTCTTGCATTCAGACAGATGTTCGGTGCAGAAGGATACGAAGTAGTAGCAATCAACGATTTAACAAGCCCTAAGATGCTTGCACACTTGTTGAAGTATGACTCAGCTCAGGGTAGATACGCTTTAGCAGATAAGGTTTCTGCTACAGATGATTCTATCATCGTTGATGGCAAAGAAATTAAGATTTATGCAATGGCTAACGCTGCAGAGCTTCCTTGGGGCGAGCTTAACGTAGACGTTGTACTTGAGTGTACAGGTTTCTATACATCTAAAGAGAAAGCTTCTGCTCATATTACAGCAGGTGCTAGAAAGGTTGTTATCTCTGCTCCTGCAGGAAACGATCTTCCTACAATCGTTTACAATGTTAACCATGAGACATTAAAGGCTGAAGATACAGTTATTTCTGCAGCTTCTTGTACAACAAACTGCTTAGCACCTATGGCTAAGGCTTTGAATGACCTTGCTCCTATTAAGAGCGGTATCATGACAACTGTACATGCTTACACAGGTGATCAGATGACTCTTGACGGACCTCAGAGAAAGGGTGACTTAAGAAGATCTCGTGCAGCTGCTTGCAACATCGTTCCTAACTCAACAGGTGCTGCTAAGGCTATCGGTCTTGTTATCCCTGAATTGAACGGTAAGTTAATCGGTTCTGCACAGCGTGTACCGACCCCTACAGGTTCTACAACTCTTCTTGTAGCAGTAGTAGAAGGTAACGTAACAAAGGATCAGATCAATGCTGCTATGAAGGCTGCTGCAACTGAATCTTTCGGTTACACAGAGGACGAGCTTGTATCAAGCGATATCATCGGTATTACATACGGTTCACTCTTCGATGCAACTCAGACTATGGTTGCTCCTATGGATGATGGTAATACACAGGTTCAGGTTGTTTCATGGTATGACAACGAGAACAGCTACACAAGCCAGATGGTTAGAACAATTAAGTACTTCGCAGAATTAGCATAATTGTTAAGCTGTTTTAAATGGTAAATTTTCTATTTAAACTGAATAGAATGGAAACCGAATAAGTGGGTCCGGCCTGGTTGGGCCGGACCTTATTTATATACATGATTTATTCATAAAATTTTTTCTAAACAGGAGGTTAAAAAAATGTCATTAAACAAGAAATCAGTAGATGATATTAATGTAAAAGGTTTAAGAGTTCTTTGCAGATGTGACTTCAATGTACCTTTGAAAGAAGGCGTTATCACAGATACAAACAGATTGACTGCAGCACTCCCTACAATTAAGAAGTTAATTGCTGACGGTGGTAAGGTTATCCTCTGCTCACATCTTGGAAAACCCAAGGGAGAGCCGAAGCCGGAATTATCTCTTGCACCTGTAGCAGTTAAGCTGTCCGAGTTACTTGGACAGGAAGTTAAGTTTGCAGCAGATCCTGAAGTTGTTGGTCCTAACGCAAAGACAGCTGTAGAAGCTATGAACGATGGTGATGTTGTTCTTCTTGAGAATACTCGTTATCGTGCAGAAGAAACAAAGAATGGTGAAGCATTCTCAAAAGAACTTGCTTCTCTTTGTGATGTATTCGTAAATGATGCTTTTGGTACCGCTCACAGAGCACACTGCTCAAATGTTGGTGTTGCAGAGTTGGTTGAAACAGCAGCTGTTGGTTACTTAATGCAGAAGGAAATCGATTTCCTTGGAAATGCTGTTGAGAATCCCGTTAGACCTTTCGTTGCAATTCTTGGTGGTGCTAAGGTTGCTGATAAGTTAAATGTTATTTCAAATCTTCTTGAGAAGTGCGATCCTGTCATTATCGGTGGTGGTATGGCATATACATTCTTGAAGGCAAAAGGTTATGAAATCGGAACATCACTTGTTGATGATGAAAAGATTGATTACTGTAAAGAAATGATGGATAAGGCAGAAAAGCTTGGCAAGCAGCTTCTTCTTCCTGTTGATACAACAGTTGCTAAAGACTTCCCGAATCCTATTGATGCAGAAGTTGCAATCACTGTTGTTGATTCAGATAAGATTCCTGCAGATATGATGGGTCTTGATATCGGAACAAAGACCGCTGAACTTTATGCAAATGCTGTTAAGTCTGCTAAGACTGTTGTTTGGAACGGACCTATGGGTGTATTTGAGAATCCTATTCTTGCTAAAGGTACAATCGCAGTTGCTAAGTCTCTTGCTGAGACAGATGCTACAACTATCATCGGTGGTGGTGATTCCGCAGCAGCTGTTAATCAGTTAGGCTTTGGTGATAAGATGAGCCATATTTCAACAGGTGGTGGTGCATCACTTGAATTCTTAGAGGGAAAAGAACTTCCTGGTGTAGCTGCAGCTAACGACAAATAAGAGGAAAGATTTATGGCAAAAAAAGTAATTGGTATCATTTTGATCGTTTTAGGTTTACTCGGGATTGTGTGTTCCTTGTGTACGTTACTCTTTTGTTTTATTTTTGGCGGTGTGACAGGCGCACTTTCATCAGGAAGTAGTTTGAAAGCATCTGATGGCGGAACGGTATTAACAACAACGGGTATGGTTTCGGACATTGATGACAATCATACAAGCGTACAATACTATGTCGACGGATATACTTATGAAGGTACCGTAAATGCAACGACATCTTCCTATGAAGTCTTTGACGAAATTGAGGTTGAATACGATTCTGAGAATCCTGCTTCATTTGCTGTTCCTGCATTGTATGACTGGACAGGATTTGCATTTGGCAGTTCTATTGTTATGGGAATTGTTTCCGTGATTTCCATTGTGATAGGAATTGTGATGATTGTTGTTGGTATTATTTTGATTCGTAAAGCCAAAAAAGTCAGAAATGCAATGGCATAATTTTTATGTCGAATTATGATATATTTTTAGAAAATAGGAGAATAGAGAAACATGGCTAGAAGAAAAATTATTGCCGGAAACTGGAAGATGAACATGACTCCCAGCGAAGCAGTAGAATTAATTAACACTTTAAAACCCTTGGTTGCAACTGAGGATGCAGACGTAGTATTCTGCGTACCTGCAATTGATATTATCCCTGCATTGGAGGCAGCTAAAGGCAGCAATATTGAAATTGGTGCTGAGAATATGTACTTTGAAGAAAAAGGTGCATACACAGGTGAGATTTCTCCTGCAATGTTAACAGATGTTGGCGTTAAATATGTTATTATCGGACATTCCGAGAGAAGAGAGTATTTCGCTGAAACAGATGAAACTGTTAATAAGAAAGTTTTGAAAGCTTTTGAACATGGTATCACACCGATTATCTGCTGTGGTGAATCTCTTACCCAGAGAGAACAGGGTATTACTATTGATTGGATCAGACAGCAGATTAAGATTGCATTCCTTAACGTAACAGCTGATCAGGCTAAGACTGCAGTTATCGCTTACGAGCCTATCTGGGCTATCGGAACCGGTAAGGTTGCAACTACAGAGCAGGCACAGGAAGTTTGTGCTGCAATTCGTGCTTGCATCGCCGAAATCTATGATGATGCAACTGCAGCAGCTATCCGTATTCAGTACGGTGGTTCTGTATCTGCAGCAAGTGCTCCTGAATTATTTGCTCAGGCAGATATCGATGGCGGTCTTGTTGGTGGTGCTGCATTAAAGCCGGATTTTGGAAAGATCGTTAATTACAAATAATAGAAATTAATATTACTGAAATCAAAATAAAAAAAAGGCTGTTTCGTTCACCTGCTTTCTGGTGCTGGTAACGAAACAGCTTTTTTTGATTAAGCTGTCAGACAAAGATGATAGAAAACGAAGGCAAATTGCGGAATACTGCCTGCAAGTACAAACAGGTGCCAGATAAAATGCATATAACGCGGATTTTTTGCTTTGAAAAAAATGATTCCGACTGTGTAGAAGATGCCGCCGAGAAGTAATAATATCCAACCGTAGAGTGGGATGATTTGAAATACTTTGATTCCGCCAAATACGATAGACCATCCCATAATAACATAGAGAATAAGAGAAAGTTTGCTCCATTTTTTCATGTTTATTGCATTTAAAGGAATTCCTACAGCTGCACATAACAGATTTAAACCTAAAATGGTCCAGCCCGTCACGCCGCCTATGATGCTTAAGCAAATAGGAGTATATGTGCCTGCAATCAGAACAAATATCATGCAGTGGTCAAGAATCTGAAATACTTTTTTTCCCTTGTTGAATCCAAGTGCATGATAAATGCACGAGGTTAAATACAGACAAATTAATGCACCTCCGTAAATGGAAACACCTGTAATTGTCAAAGCTGATTTGTTGTTTATACAGGCATATACAATCATAAGAACGGTTCCGGCGATTGAAAAAAGTGCCCCTACACCATGGGAGATTGCATTGGATATTTCCTCGCCGAGTGATTGATTATTAAAGTTTTTTGCGGTCATTTTCGGATTCCTTTCTTTCGCTTTTTTATCTTTAATAGAATATGCAGAATTTTTCAATGTGATTTTTATTTGTATATCACGTAGTAACCAATACTACATTAACACATTTTTAAAACCCTGTAAAGTAAAATGGGGAGATTTTGAAAAAAATTTGAAAAAATAGTATGGAATAAATATTTCCGGCTTAATAAAAAGCAGAGCAAGGGTTTTATCAGTCAAATAAAAAAAATCTATGCTTGTATCAATGCATAAAATTGTGTATAATCTTAAAAGTGTGAGTGATAGAGGATTTTTAATAAATTCTTTTTCGAGATAAATATTTGTAAGAACAGGAGAAGATGAATGAGTAAGAAAACAACAGTATTAATGATTCTTGATGGTTATGGCTTGAATGAAACAACCGAAGGTAACTGTGTTGCGTCTGCAAAAACACCGGTTATGGATTCTTTGATGAAAGAGTATCCTTTTGTGAAAGGTAATGCAAGCGGTATGGCAGTTGGCCTTCCGGAAGGTCAGATGGGTAACTCTGAGGTTGGTCATTTGAATATGGGAGCAGGACGTATTGTATATCAGGAACTTACAAGAATTACCAAAGAAATTCAGGACGGAACATTTTTTGAGAATCCTGCATTGTTGAAGGCAGTTGAAAATTGCAAGAAGAATGATTCTGCACTTCATATGTTCGGACTGTTATCCGATGGTGGAGTACATAGTCATAATACACATTTGTACGGATTGCTTGAACTTGCGAAGAAGAATGATTTGAAGAAAGTTTATGTTCATTGTTTTCTTGATGGCCGTGATACTCCGCCTGCAAGCGGAAAAGACTATATCGAACAGTTAGAGGCAGAAATGGCCCGTATCGGTGTTGGTGAAATCGCTGCAATCAGCGGACGTTATTATGCAATGGATCGTGACAATAATTATGACAGAGTTGAGCAGGCTTATCTTGCGTTAACACAGGGCAAAGGCTTGGAAGCAGCAAGTGCTGTTGCTGCAATCAGCGAGTCTTATGACAGAGAAGAGACAGATGAATTCGTTAAGCCGACTGTTGTAATGAAGGATGGTGCACCTGTTGCAACGATTCAGGATAAGGACAGCGTTGTGTTCTTTAATTTCCGTCCTGACCGTGCAAGAGAAATTACCAGAGCGTTTTGCGATGATGATTTTAAGGGATTTGCGAGAGAAAAGCGTCTTGATCTTTGCTTTGTATGTTTCTCTGATTATGACCCTACCATTCCGAATAAGGATGTTGCGTTCCACAAGATCAGTGTAACCAATACTTTTGGTGAGTGGCTTGCTGCAAATAACATGACACAGGCACGTATTGCAGAGACCGAGAAGTATGCGCATGTTAC
>JAZSCW010000085.1:0-40650 GCA_045530835.1 Lachnospiraceae bacterium
TTTTGCCGCTTCCGGTAAACTCGCTCCACCTAGGAAAAAAGGAGAACATGATGCAACATGTTCTCCTTTTTTACGGTGAAGCTCAAACAATCCTCACGCGGCAAATGAAACCTTTTCCAAATGAAGATAAACTAATCATTGTATAAAAGTCATAAAAAGCCCCCTGTGCGGCGCGTTCCTTTCGAGTTCTTTGGGACAGTGTCTATGGGGTAAAACATACAGACATTAGTCGTTCTCGTATTCGATAATTTGTTTGTGGGAACACCCTGCATAGCGTCTCCCCCGGTAAGAATTGATGATACCTAAAACTTTTAACTAAATGATATTGTTTTAACATATAGTCTTGTTCGATAGCGGAAATTATTGGTTCGTGGTTGTATCGGAGGTATCCTCTGCGGCTAAGTTTTCTTTTTCTGATTGAGAAAGAACGTATTTGATTTCTTCAGCCTGCGCCATGGTCTTTTCCATTTCTTCACTGCGGAATGAGGCGATATTCTTCTTTTTGCTTAAAATTCCGATCATCCAAAGTAAAAGCCAGGCGAAAATAGGAAGAAATATAATGCCGGCAATCATGCCTGTGAAAACAACCATTTTATTAGGGAAATCAAGAAGTGCAACGATAAAAGTTGCGATAACAAGAAGAAAAATAGCTATTACAGCGATAAGTGCAAGGATTCTTTTGAGTTTTTGAGCCATGGAGTATGCTCCTTTCCGGTATTTGTTCATTGTTTTAGTCAGTATAACATATAAAAAAAAACGAGGCAATCAAAATTACCTCTTTTCATATTGAAAAAAATGTTATATACTAGAGACAGTTATGGGATGTCCATAAATAAACATACAATAAAGGATGGTAAGAAAATGTTATTATTAGAGTTATGGAAAGCACAGGCATATAACCAGAATGCAAATAAGAATGCTTTGCAGAATCTGTGGAATACCTATTTTATGAAAGAAACGGAAGTTTACAAGCAGTTGCTTGCCAACCCTGATGAAGAAGTAAGAGGAACTGTGAAAGAGCTTGCGGACAAGTATAAATTAGACTTGATGTTTATGACCGGTTTCTTAGATGGCATTAATGACAGCTTGAAGGAGCCTAATCCGATTGAAACGATGGAAGAAGATACAGAAGTAAATCTTGTTTTTGACAAAGAGAAACTTTACAAGAACATGGTTGCGGCTGAAGCAGAATGGTTATATGGTCTTCCTGAGTGGAATGCAATTTTTGACGAGGAAACCAGAAAGAAACTTTACAAAGAACAGAAGAGCTCTACAACCGTTGTAAAAGAGGAGCGAGTATATCCTAACGATCCGTGCCCCTGCGGAAGTGGTAAGAAGTATAAGAAATGTTGCGGTAAATAAACTTATTAAGAAATCACGTTGTCGAAAGGCAGCGTGTTTTTTTCGTTTTAATCAGAACGAAAAAATGAGTTTCAGGATATAAAAAAACCGGGGTGAACAACCTGTAAGTGTTGAACAACCCGGTTCACACTATTTACTTGATGCGTCTTTAATATAGTAAAAAAGACGTGACAGAAAGACAGAATTGGTAGGTACGCTTTTATCCGGTCGCACACAGTTCTTAAAAATATGATTGATGAGGTTAAGATTTCCGTGTAACCATGCAACGTTGATTGCGTGACGAATGGCACGTTCCACTCTGGAAGGGGTGGTATTAAATTTGGATGCGATATCCACGTAGAGTCCTTTGGTAATGTAATGCTGATATTCTTCGTCCATCAGTAATAATTCAATTGCATAGGCAGTATATGCATAGCCGTAGATGTTGGGAGGAACCCCGATAGACAAAAGTAATTCATGTATGGGATTCGCCATAAGTCTGAATTCCATGGTAGGTACTGCTTCAAAAGTCTGATAAGCTAAAGTTTGTGCTGTCATTTTTTATATCCTCCTGTTTTTTGTTGTTGACGAAAAATACTTTATGCGAAATATTGACAAAAAGAAATATCTTGTTTAACATAAAAAAAGTCAAAAAAATGAAATGGAGTGTCAAAATTGACATAAAGGAGATTTATGCCGGGGAAAGTATTAAGTGACAGACTAAAAGAAGTAATGAATGATCTGGGATGGACAAAGGAGCAGCTGGCGGACAAGAGCGGTCTTCCTTTGGAAACCATAAGAAATATTTATTACGGAAAGACTGCAGATCCGAAGATTTCAACCGTTATGGCTATTGCTGAGGCAACAGGTCACAGTATTAACTGCCTGATGGGTAAATGTCCGCATACGGTAGCAGAAAAGACAATTTTGCGTCATTACAGAAGCTGTGGAAATCATGGTAAGAGTCTGATTGAACTTGTGGCCAAGTATGAAGCCGGTTCGGTAAAGTATGAACGTGAGGCTGTTGAAAGACATCTGATCCCTTGTTTTTTACCACATGGTGATATTCATAAAGGTATTGTTTATGAAACTTGTGAAACCGTGGAGATAGAAACCTCTCATCCGGAGGCTTTTATCGCAATTCAGATGACAACGAATGCACTTGCACCGAAGTTTTGCAAGAATGATATTATCCTGATTGAAAACCGTTTTCCGAATAACGGCGAGTATGCAGTTTTTTTTAGAGATGGCCGGGCATATATTCGCAAGTATATTGAAGAAGAAAAACAATATCGTTTAAAGTGTCTGCATCAAATGGATGTTGATATCGTATTGAAGCGAATGGATGAAGTGCAATATATCGGAACCTGTTGTGGTGTCCTGCTGGGATAAGAGTAAAACAGGTTTGATTCTGACGTGGTTTATGTAAATGTAAAGATTAGTTTAGAAATATTTAAGAAATTACAGAAAAAGATAATTTGCAATTACAAGTGTATGCGGAATAAAATTTTACTGTATGGAAATAATAGTAAAATAATCAGGAGCAGAAACAGTAATGGTAAATTATGAAATTTTTACAGATTCTTCTTGTGATCTTCCGCAAGAAGTGATATCAAAATATGCTTTGAAAGTAATGCAGTTGGAGGTTATGATTAATGAGGAACCGCCGGTGCTGAATTGTGAAATTGAAAGCAAAGCATTTTATGAGCGGCTCAGAAATGGTGCAAATGCCAAAACTTCCGCGGTTACTCCGGGATTTTTTGAAGAACATATGCGTCAGGTTTTGGATGCGGGAAAGGATATTTTATACCTTGGTTTTACATCAGGTTTATCTGTTACGTATTCGAATGGTGCGATGGTTTGTGAGATGTTAAAGAGTGAATATCCGGACAGAAGGATTCTTTATATGGATACTCTTTGCGCGTCCGTGGGACAAGGGCTTTTGGTGTATCATGCGGCTAAACTAAGAGAACAAGGGAAAGAAATGGAAGAAGTGCTTGCTTCCATTGAGGAAGTGAAGCAGTATATTCATCACCAGGTGACCGTAGATGATTTGTTCTTTTTGAAACGCGGAGGACGAATCAGTGCGGCGACTGCCGTAGCAGGTACAGTGTTGAAGTTTAAACCGATTATTGTGGTTGATGAGGCCGGTAAACTCTCTAATATCGGAAAGGTTCGCGGGCGTAAAAGTTCTTTGAATGAGTTATATTCGCGCATGAGCAAGACCGGTAATCTTGATAAGTTACCCTATGTATTTATTTCACATAGTGACTGTCTTGCAGATGCTGAGTATCTTGCAGAAATGACGAGACAGGATTATCCGAATGTAGAAGTGATTATTAGTGATATCGGTCCCGTAATTGGTGCACATACAGGTCCGGGAGCTATTGCTTTTTGTCATTTGGGCAAAACCATTAAGGGTGAATTGGAATAGAAACTTAAAAATTCGGCAGAGGAATGCATAAAACATTTCTCTGCCGCTTCTTTTATCTGCTAAAATTGTTGTGTATTAACATCGTACAAAAAGATTATTCGTTGTTTGTCTGCTTTTTCTTTTTGAAAGATGCCCGTAATCCCAGTTCTTCCTTGCGAATGATGCGTTTGATATTCTCAAAATGCTTAATGATGATAATAACAGAAGCAACGGAAGGAATCAGAAATGCCCATTTCAAATCTGACAGGAAAAACAGCCAGAGAGGGAAGGTAATCATTGTTGTGAACGTACCCAGGGCAATATAATCCGTGATAAGCGTAATCAGTACAATGCCAACACCTATGATAATGAAAAAACGCCAATCCAAACCGAGAATGATACCGAGATAGGTTGCAAATCCTTTTCCGCCTTTAAACTTGAGATAGAAGGGGAAGATATGCCCAAGGACAGCGGCTGTACCAACAATATAGGGGAGAAATGCATAATCCGCGAACAATAATTTGGCGAGGATGACAACGAGTGTGCCTTTTAAAATATCACAGAGTCCGACAATTACCCCGTATTTCCATCCCATAAGCAGGGTGGTGTTTGAGGCACCTAAATTCTTAGAACCTGCGGCACGCAAATCTTTGTTTTTAATTTTGGAGATAATAAGAGATGAACTGATGCTACCGATGAAATATGCTGCTAACGTACTTAAAATGAATATAAGATATATTTTCATGTGCCCTCCGATGTAAGTGTGTATGTTATGTACAATGAAAATGGTTTTCTTTTGTACTCTTTTATGGTACTATTTTTTTAGGGAAAACGCAAATCTTTTGTTTGTAACTGCGTTTTTTGATAAGGAGGAATTTAAAATGAAATTAAATTATCGCAGAACGATATTTGCGGGACTTGCGTTTATGGCTATTTTTTCTTTTTGGCAAACGTACGATAATATAGTTCCGTTGATTTTAAAGAACAGTTTTCATATGAATGAAATTACAACCGGTGTTGTAATGGCTGCGGATAATGTACTTGCATTGTTTTTATTACCATTGTTTGGGACATTGTCGGATAAAACAAATACAAAGTGGGGAAAACGTAAACCGTATATCGTGATTGGAAGTCTTTTGTCGGTTGTTGCAATTGCTTTTATGCCAATGGGAGATAACCAAAGAAGTTTGCCCCTTTTTTTGGTTGCGACAGGCATGGTGCTTTTGTTTATGGCTTTTTTCAGGTCACCTACGGTTGCCCTGATGCCGGATGTTACACCGCGTCCGTTGCGCAGTAAGGGGAATGCGATTATTAATCTGATGGGGACGGTCGGTGCCATTTACGCCCTGCTTATGACAAGAGTATTGGTAGGAGAAGGTCTGACACCGGATTATACGCTTTTGTTCTGGTCTGTTATTTTCTTTATTTTGATAAGTATTGTGGTATTAACACTGACGGTAGATGAAAACAGATGGGGTAGGGAAGCAAGGGAAACAGAAAAGAAGTTTCCTGAACTGATGGAAGAAAGCGAAGAAGAAAAAGAAACATTCAAGGATGGGAAGGCAGCAAGGTTATCCGGTCCGAAAAAGCGAAGTCTTGTTTTTTTGCTTCTTTCCGTGGCATTCTGGTATATGGCATATAATGCCGTTACAAGTGCTTTTTCACGCTATGCAACGGAAGTCTGGCGACTTGAAAGCGGCGGATATGCCGATTGTCTGATGGTTGCGACGGTGGCTGCGGTGATTAGCTATATTCCGCTTGGTTTTCTTGCGAGTGCAATCGGACGTAAAAAAAGTATTTTGCTTGGTGTAATAGGACTTTTTACCGGATTTGCATATGTTGGCTTTTTTGGAACGTATCATTTTATGATTAATGCAGGTTTTGTACTGGTGGGAATTTCCTGGGCGGCGATTAATGTTAATTCTTTTCCGATGGTTGTCGAAATTGCAAATGATGGTGATGTCGGTAAATATACGGGATATTATTATGTGTTTTCAATGGCAGCACAGATTCTGACACCGGTGCTTTCCGGTATATTGTTACAAAAAATCAGTTATTCTACGCTGTTTCCGTATTCCTGTATTTTTTCTGTTTTGGCATTTTTTACCATGCTTATGGTGAAGCATGGTGATACGAAACCGATTGCCAAAAAATCAATGCTGGAAAGCTTTGATGTGGATGACTAATTTAAGGAGCTCTGACCTTGACGAATTAATTGAAAAGGACTAAAATGTTTGTTGTGTTTCGATGAAGGAACAGAGTGAAAGAACCAAAGAAAAGTGGTGATTATTTGGAAAGCAGAGTTGAAGAGGCGGTTCGCAGATTTGAAAGCGGATATAATTGCGCACAGGCCGTTTTTGCTACTTATGCAGATTTGTTCGGAATGAATGAAACGGATGCGCTTAAGATCGCTAGTCCTATGGGGGCAGGTGTCGGCAGAATGCGTGAAATGTGTGGAGCGGTTTCTGCCATGGCTCTTTTAGAAGGTCTTAAAGAAGGAAATACGGACCCTGTTGATAAACAGGCGCAGGGGCGAACTTATGAGACAGTCCGCACTATGTGTGACAGTTTTGCAGAACGTAACGGCAGTATGATTTGCCGCGAACTGCTCGGAATAGCCGCACGAGAAAAAAGTGCAGTACCGTCGGAGCGTACCACAGCGTATTACGGAACCAGACCATGTGCCGGATATGTAAGATGTGCTGCAGAACTTGTGGAGAAACATCTTTTATAAATAAGACTGATAATAGAAATGAGAGGATATAAATTATGATTATTACATTGAAAGACGGAAGTACTAAAGAATATGCGGAGTCAATGGCCATTATCGATATTGCCAAAGATATCAGTGAAGGTCTTGCGCGTGTTGCGTGTGCTGCTGAAGTGAATGGCGAGGTGAAGGATTTAAGAACTGTTATTGATGCTGATTGCGAATTGAATATTTTAACAGCTGCTGATCCGAAAGGTCTTGCGGTATATCGTCACACAACTACACATGTAATGGCAGAAGCGGTTAAGAGATTATTTCCGGAAGCGAAGCTTACAATCGGACCTTCCATCGATAACGGATTCTATTATGATTTCGAACACGCAGCATTTTCACGTGATGATTTGGACAAAATTGAAGCAGAAATGAAAAAAATCATCAAAGAAGGAAAGCCGTTAGAGCGTTTTACTTTAGGACGTGAGGAAGCTGTTAAATTCATGGAAGACAGAAATGAACCTTATAAGGTTGAATTAATTCGTGATCTTCCTGAAGATGCGGAAATTTCATTCTACAGCCAGGGTGAATTTACCGATCTTTGTGCAGGGCCGCACCTGATGAGCACAAAACCGATCAAAGCATTTAAGTTGATTTCATCTTCAGGCGCATACTGGAGAGGAAATTCTGATAATGCAATGCTACAGCGTATTTACGGAACTTCTTTTGCAAAGAAAGAAGAATTGGAAGAGTATCTTGCTTACTTGGAAGACATTAAGAACAGAGATCACAACAAAATTGGTCGTGAGATGGAACTTTTTACCACGGTTGATGTTATCGGACAGGGACTTCCGCTTCTTATGCCTAAGGGTGCTAAAATGATCCAGACCATGCAGCGCTGGATTGAAGATCTTGAGGATAATGAGTGGGGTTATGTTCGTACCAAAACTCCGCTTATGGCCAAAAGTGATTTGTACAAGATTTCAGGTCACTGGGATCACTATAAAGAAGGTATGTTTGTAATGGGCGATGAAGAGAAGGATAAGGAAGTGTTTGCGCTTCGCCCGATGACATGCCCGTTCCAGTATTATGTATTTAAGGCAAGTCAGAAATCTTATCGTGATTTACCGATTCGCTATGGTGAGACATCCACTCTTTTCAGAAATGAAGATTCCGGGGAGATGCATGGTCTGACACGTGTGCGTCAGTTTACCATTTCTGAAGGTCACCTGATTGTAAGACCGGATCAGATGGTAGAGGAATTTAAGAATTGTCTTGCACTTGCAAAACATTGTCTTACAACACTTGGCGTAGAAGAAGATGTAACGTATCATTTGTCCAAGTGGGATCCTGAGAACAGTGCGAAGTATATCGGTTCTCCGGAAGTTTGGGAGGAAACAGAACAGCATATCCGTGATATTTTGAATGAACTTGAGATTCCTTTTACAGAGGATGTCGGAGAGGCTGCTTTCTACGGACCTAAGGTTGATATCAATACCAAGAACGTATACGGCAAAGAAGATACCATGATTACCGTACAGTGGGATGCACTTCTTTCTGAGCAGTTTGATATGTATTATATCGATCAGAATGGTGATAAAGTTCGTCCTTATATTATTCATAGAACATCCATGGGTTGCTATGAGAGAACCCTCGCATGGCTGACTGAAAAGTATGCAGGTAAGTTCCCGACATGGTTGTGCCCTGAGCAGGTACGTGTACTTCCTATTTCTGAAAAATACGCAGATTATGCGAATGATGTTTTGAAGGAATTAAAGAAGAACGGTATTCTTGCTACAATGGATAATCGTTCCGAAAAGATTGGATACAAGATTCGTGAAACAAGACTTGCTAAGGTTCCGTATATGCTTGTGGTAGGTCAGAATGAGCAGGAAGAGGGAAAAGT
Source organism: Lachnospiraceae bacterium (assembly GCA_045530835.1). Classification (GTDB taxonomy): domain Bacteria; phylum Bacillota; class Clostridia; order Lachnospirales; family Lachnospiraceae; genus UBA3766. The sequence goes on from JAZSCW010000085.1 coordinate 8,362, forward strand.
ATCTGTTCGCAGCCGTTATGCAGGTGATGAAGGTCAGAAGGAACTGCGTGTATTTATTGATGAGATTACGAAGGAAATCCGTACGAAGGAGATTCGTAAGGTTGTAGAACAGGAACAAAAATAGTTTCCGGCAACGAATCAAAAATTAAAAAAATTGTATAAGTACTGCCATAGTCGGTAATACTTCTAAGTGTAATAAGTTTTAGGAGGTTAAGGCTATGGCAGAATTATGTTGTAAAGTAACTAATTGTACCTATAATAAGGAAAAATATTGTTGTAAAGGCGATATTCTTGTTAGCGGAACCCATGCGACTGAAAGCGGAGCAACCTGTTGTGCAAGTTTCGCGCAGAAGAAGAGTGAAAACAGTAATAGTGCAACAAGTCATCCGAGCCAGGTAATCAGTATTGATTGTGAAGCAATCAACTGTGAGTACAATTCAGATTATAAGTGCAAGGCTAAGAAAGTTGATATTCTTGGAAATGGTGCATTAAACAGCGCCGGCACTTCTTGTGGTACTTTTAAAGAGGCAAAATAATTTCTTTAAAAATGCCGCAAAATTCTCCTTTTTGTGACACTGTGAAGTTCCTGCATTGAAAAATGTGGGAACATACATAAAAAGTAGTTGACAATAGAATTTGGTTATGATATTCTATACAAGGTTTTAATCTTAGAAGCAAGCAGAGTTTCACTCTCACCCTGCGGCGAAAGGGCTGGCAGGCGTTCATATCGACAGCACGAATTTTTTTGTGTGTGTTCTTTGTGAGTGGATGGCTTGTTCATTCACTTTTTTTGTTATAGTAACGATTTTACATGGAGGTGCACGAACATTAGCGATTATTTTATTAACGAACAAATCAGAGACAAAGAAGTACGTGTAATCGGCGAGGACGGCGAGCAGCTGGGAATTATGTCTGCAAAAGATGCGCAGAAAATGGCAGAAGATGCAGGACTTGATTTGATTAAGATTGCTCCGACAGCAAAACCGCCTGTATGTAAGATTGCAGATTACGGCAAATTCCGTTACGAGCAGACTCGTAGGGACAAGGAAGCCAAGAAAAAGCAGAAAACAACTGAAGTGAAAGAAATTCGTCTTTCTCCGAATATCGATACCAATGATTTGAATACAAAGATGAATTCTGCACGCAAATTCCTTACCAAAGGAGATAAGGTTAAAGTAACATTACGTTTCCGTGGTCGTGAGATGGCTCACATGGCAAACAGTAAGCATATCCTGGATGACTTTGCAACCGGGCTTGCAGATGTAGCCGTAGTTGAGAAGGAACCGAAAGTGGAAGGTAAGAGTATGACAATGTTTTTAACTGAGAAACGCTAGGATGCACAGTTAAAATAGAATCAATGATCAGGAGGAAATTGACAATGCCTAAAATGAAGACAAGCAAGTCTGCTGCAAAGCGCTTTAAAGTAACAGGAACAGGTAAATTAAAGAGAAGTAAAGCTTATAAGAGCCATATCTTAACAAAGAAGTCTACAAAGAGAAAACGTAATCTTCGTCAGGCAGCTATTACAGATGCTACCAATGTTAAGAATATGAAGAAGATTTTACCGTATATTTAAGAAGCAGAGAGGAAGGATAGAACATGGCAAGAATTAAAGGCGGCTTAAACGCTAAGAAAAAACATAACAGAGTATTGAAACTTGCAAAAGGTTACAGAGGAGCAAGATCCAAACAGTACCGTATTGCGAAGCAGTCCGTAATGAGAGCTTTAACCTCTGCTTACGCCGGCAGAAAGCAGAATAAGCGTCAGTTCAGACGTCTCTGGATTGCACGTATCAACGCTGCATGCAGAATGAATGGTTTATCTTACAGCAAGTTTATGTATGGCTTAAAGCTTGCAGAAATCGATATCAACAGAAAGATGCTTGCTGAAATGGCAATTAACGATGCTGCAGGATTTACAGCACTTGCAGAAATTGCAAAGAGCAAAATTGCTTAATTATAGTTGGGTTAAAAACACGTAAGACAATAGTTTTACGTGTTTTTCTTTTCTTTTTTATAAAAAGATGTTATTCTATTCATGATATGCGAAAATGTAGTAAAGGGAAAGGACAATGGAAATGAATCAGGAAAAAGCGAAGTTCAAATTTTGGTTCAAAATTCTTTTGACAATTGCCATATTAAGTTTGTGTGTAATCCATTTCAATTGGATTTGTTTTGCTACAAAGGAATTATATCAGATAGTTTTGCCGTTTCTGGCAGGCGGTCTGATTGCATTCGTACTTAACATTCCGATGCGAAAGATTGAGACGACGCTGTTTGGCAAAACCAATCGAAGACTCTGGCAGAAAATAAAGCGGCCGGTCAGTATCATCCTGACGCTTGTTTTATTTGTTTTTGTACTTGCGGTTTTGTTTTTAATCGTTGTTCCGCAGGTTGTTGATACCGTTGCAGTATTACCTGAACAGATAAAAGATTTTTATTATTCAACGCTGGCATGGATTTTGGATTTGATGCAGAGATATCCGGAAATTACGGATACACTAATGGTTGAAGTTCAAAAAATCATGGAAATGGAAATTGACTGGCAAAAACTTATGACGACGGTTACGGATTTCTTTATGGACGGATTTGGTGGTTCGTTTATCAAAAATACTTTCAGCGTAGCCGGAAAAATTGGCGGAGGCGTTATTAATACTGTCATTTCGCTTATTTTCTCCATATATCTGTTGGCGCAAAAAGAAAAACTTGCTTCACAGGCTAAGAGAATTCTAAGTGCGTTTGTGAGTGAAAAAGCCTATGCAAACACGATGAAGGTTGTAACTCTTTTGAGTACCAATTTCAGTAATTTTATTTCCGGACAGTGTATTGAGGCAGTTATCCTTGGCCTTATGATTATGATTCCGATGTTGATTCTAGGGTTTGATTACGCGCTTCTTGTTGGTGTTCTGGTTGGATTTACTTCACTAATACCGGTTGTTGGGGCATTTGTCGGTTGTGGTGTCGGTGCGTTTTTGTTTTTATTACAGGATCCCATAACAGCATTATGGTTTATCATTTTATTTTTAATTGTTCAGCAGATAGAAGGAAATCTTATTTATCCCTATGTTGTGGGAAATTCAGTCGGGCTACCTTCACTCTGGATTCTGGCAGCTATTTCAATAGGTGGAAGTCTGATGGGAATAGCGGGGATGCTGTTTTTTATTCCTCTTTTTTCAACGGCATATATTCTTTTGCGGGAAAGTGTAAAAGAGCGAAATGCATTGAAGGATTGGGTTGGAAATGCATGGAGTACTAATTATCTTCCACAATCTGTTCAGGAACAACAGAGACGGAAAATTGCGCAGGGTCCATTTGGATTTTTGCATAGGCTCAGGGGCGCACAGGGGAATCAAAATGAAACTGTTGAGCGTGCGCAATCAGTAAGGCAAAGTAATTCTGACGTGTCACAACGCATTGAAAATGCTGCGACGGAGCAAAATCGGGAATCTGCCAATGCTCCTGCGCAGAATCATACACAGAGGAGAAAACGGAAGAGACGGTAGAAAGTAATAATTTTCTATCGAATTGTATAAAATAATTTGTATCATGACTGATACAGGCATAAGAGAAAGGATTTCAAGATGAAAAAGAAAGAATTAACAGTTACATCCATTATTTTGGGCGTCATTCTTGCTGTATTGTTTGGTGCAGCAAATGCATATCTGGGGTTACGTGTCGGAATGACGGTTTCGGCGTCAATTCCGGCAGCGGTTATTTCCATGGGCGTATTGAGAATGATTTTGCGCAAAAATTCTATTTTGGAAAACAACATGGTTCAGACAATTGGTTCGGCAGGCGAATCGCTTGCAGCAGGTGCAATTTTTACAATGCCTGTTTTGTTTATGTGGGCATTGGAGGGTAAGGCTACAGCACCCAGTATTCTTGAGATTACCTGTATTGCACTTTTTGGCGGAATATTAGGTGTCCTCTTTATGGTACCGCTTCGCCATACTCTTATTGTGCAGGAACATGAACGTCTGATTTATCCGGAAGGTACTGCCTGCGCGCAGGTGTTGAAAGCGGGCGAAAAGGGCGGAAGTCAGGCCGGAATCGTTTTTGCAGGTTTGGGAATTGCATCTGTATATAAATTTATCGCAGATGGATTGAAAATATTCCCTTCAGAAGTTGATTATTCCATTAAAAAATACAAAGGTGCCGGAATTGGTATTGATGTACTTCCTGCATTACTCGGGGTTGGTTATATTTGTAATATTAAAACCTGTGCCATGATGATAGCAGGTGGTATCATGTCATGGCTTGTATTAATGCCGTTGATTTCCTTCTTCGGTGGAAGTGATGTATTTTATCCCGGAAAGGTTGCTGTTGCAGAAATGGGAACATGGGATCTTTGGGGTAGCTATATTCGTTATATCGGTGCAGGTGCAGTTGCGGCGGCAGGTATTATCAGTCTGATTAAAACCTTTCCGTTGATGGTCAAAACATTTGCACATGCAATCAAAGGTTTTAAGAAAAACAGTGAAGATATTCCTATTTGGGTTATTGGTCTTGGAATTCTTGTTATTGCGTTATTAATGTGGTTATTACCGTTTTTCCCTGTTAATTTCTTTGGTGCATTGATAATCATTGTATTTGGATTTTTCTTTGCTACTGTTTCTTCACGTATGGTTGGAACCGTTGGTAGCAGTAATAACCCGATTTCAGGTATGACCATTGCAACATTAATTACTGTTGCAGTACTTTTCAAACTAACAGGAAATGACAGTATGGAGGCGATGATTGCAGCAATTGCAATCGGTTCGGTAATCTGTATTGTTGCAGCGATGGCCGGCGATGCTTCGCAGGATTTGAAAACAGGATTTTTGTTGGGAGCATCTCCTAAGAAGCAGCAGATTGGTGAAATTATCGGTGCTATTGTATCGGCACTTGCCATTGGCGCAATTTTGTTGCTTTTGAGCAAAGCCTGGGGATATGGTTCCGAAGAACTTCCGGCAGTGCAGGCATCCCTTATGAAGATGGTAGTAGAGGGTGTTATGGGAGAAAATCTTCCTTGGAATCTTATTTTGATTGGTGCAATGCTTGCCGTGGTTGGTGAGTTTATGAGAATTCCGGTGCTTTCTTTTGCAGTCGGAATGTATCTCCCGATTCATCTGAGTGCAGCTATCTTCTGCGGTGGTTTGATTCGTTTTGTAACGGAAATGCGTATCAAAGATAAAGAAAAACGCGAAGCTGCGGTAGAAAAAGGAATTCTTTATTCTTCCGGTATGATTGCCGGAGAAGGTTTGATTGGAATTCTTTTGGCCGGTCTTGCCGTAATTCCTGTGGGCGGTAAAAGTGTTGCTGATATTGTTAATTTGTCTGAACGTCTGAATCTGGGGAATATAGGTGCATTGATAGCATTTGCAGTATTTGTCGCAATCTTTTGTATGTTTATCTTCGGTAAAAATAAAAGTGTGCAAAACGCAGACGGTGCTGAGACAAAGAGTGAAAATAAGGCAGAAAATGATTTGGAGGCATAAAAGATGCAGCAGTTAGAACCCAGGTCGGTTTTTTCGCATTTTACTAAAATATGTGAAATTCCGCACGGTAGTTATAATATTGATCAGATAAGCGATTATTTATTTCAGTTTGCCAAATCTAAAGGATTATGGTGCAAACAGGATGCGTATAAGAATGTTTTAATTCGCAAACCGGCAACCGTAGGATATGAAGATGAACCGGCTGTTTTATTGCAGGGGCATATGGATATGGTTGCGGTCAAAGAAGAATGGTGTAATATTGACTTACTCAATGATGGTCTTGAATTAGAGGTTAAAGATGGTTATCTTTTTGCGAAAGGAACCAGTCTTGGCGGAGACGATGGGATTGCAATTGCGTATGCCATGGCTATTCTTGAAGCTGATGATATTCCTCATCCGGAACTTGAGGTCTTATTTACCGTAAATGAAGAAGTTGGAATGGATGGAGCAATCGGTGTAGACTTATCTGACTTTAAAGCAAAACGACTTATCAATATTGACTCGGAAGAGGAAGGGATTCTTTTAACCGGGTGTGCGGGCGGAACACGTATGCAGGTTTCGTTTTTGGGTGAGCGTTCTGAAGCGGACGGGGCTTTATATCTTTTATCTCTGAAAGGCTTTCAGGGAGGTCATTCCGGTGCAGATATTCATCGGTGGAGAGGGAATGCAATTTGCGTGTTGGGAAGAATGTTGGATTCTCTTCGCGAAAAAGTTTCTCTCAAGCTGCTTAGCTTTGATGGCGGTGAAAAAGATAATGCTATTCCGCGCTTTGCGCAGGCTTTGATCTGTGTTCCTAAAACGCAGGAAGTATTGTTAACATCCTGTTTTGCCCAATTGGAACAGGAACTTGTGAAAGAGTTTAAAGGCAGAGAAGATGATATGAGCTGGTCTCTCGCCAAGCAGAATCCGAATGAAACAGGTATTTTTGAAAATAAAATGTTAGCTTTTACTGAAGAAATGACAGGAAAAGTAACAGCTTTTGTTTCAAGTGTGTTTGATGGTGTTATCAGTATGAGTGCCGAATTGGAAGGTATTGTTGAAACTTCTTTGAACCTTGGAGTAATACAGACAGAGGAACAGGGAATACAAGTAGTATTTGCATTACGTAGCAGTAAAAAATCCGCGAAGGATTATCTTGCCAGAAGAGTAGGAAATCTGGCGTTAGCATTCGGCGCATCCGTGAAGCGTTCTTCGGATTATCCGGCATGGGAGTATCGGGCAGATTCTCCGTTAAGAGATAAAATGGTGCGCATTTTCCGAGAACAGTATGGAAAAGAACCGGAGGTTACTGTGATACATGCAGGGCTTGAATGTGGCATTCTTTTGGAAAAAAAGCCGAATCTGGATTGCATATCGTTTGGACCGGATATTTTGGATATTCATACGACAAGAGAACGGCTTGATATTGCATCCGTGGAACGGACATGGAACTATTTATTGGCAATTCTGGCAGATAAGGGATAGTAAAAAAGGGATTCATTCGGTATAATGAAAAAGGGATCATTCTGTTCCCTGTTACATAATAAGAAGGGTTAGTACAGAAATGTACAAAGGAGGTTATGATGAAAACAAAAAGAGCAGGAATAGCACTGCTGATACTTTGCCTGATGGTATGTGTATTTGGAGTAGGCTCATTCAGATTACAGGTTATGGCAGCCGAAGAATCAGTGTTGCTTTCCGAAGAGCCGGTTGCGCTTTCTTCAGAGGAAGAATTGGAGGCAGCATTGGATTATGTTGATAATTATGATTCTAAATTGATGGAAGACGGAGATGCTTTTGCAAAGAATTTGGAACATTCGATTGCTGTAATTCGCAGTGATGTGAAGGTTTATGGTACGGCACTTGCTTTGTTGCCACCGATTATTGCAATTGTATTGGCATTGATTACCAAAGAAGTATATTTATCGTTATTCGTTGGTATTGTATCAGGATCCTTGCTTTACACCATGTTTCATCCCGTGGCTACGCTTACCAAAACTTTTGATACCATCATTGCAAAACTTGCTGATGGTTGGAATGTAGGTATTATTATCTTTTTGGTAATGCTTGGAATTATGGTTAGTATGATGAATAAAGCCGGAGGTTCTGCAGCATATGGAGAATGGGCCTCTAAGCGCATTAATTCAAGAAAAGGTGCTGCCTTGTCTACCTTTCTCTTGGGCGCACTGATTTTTGTGGATGATTATTTTAATTGTCTTACGGTTGGAAGCGTTATGCGACCTGTTACAGACAAGCAAAAGATTTCACGTGCAAAACTTGCATATCTGATTGATGCAACTGCGGCACCGATTTGTATCATTGCACCGATATCTTCGTGGGCGGCTGCGGTAGCCAGCGTTGCGCCGGAAGGGGAAGGATTATCTTTATTTTTGAAGTCTATTCCATTTAATTTTTATGCGCTTCTTACGATTATTATGATAATAACAATTACGTTGATGAAATTTGACTATGGTCCTATGAAAAAGCATGAATATAATGCGCTCAGAGGCGATTTGTATACGACCGGAGACAGAGTCGATACAGAAGATGTATCTTCCGTAAAGGAAGCAAAAGGAAAGGTAATTGATTTGGTTTTACCGGTAGTGGTATTGATTATTTCCTGTGTTATAGGAATGGTTTATACCGGCGGTTTTTTTGACGGCGTTGATTTTATTACTGCATTTTCGGAGTGTGATGCTTCTGTAGGACTTGTACTTGGATCTTTTATTGCGGTTGCATTTACCTTTTTGTTCTATTTGTTAAGAAAGAAGCTTTCTTTTACAGAATTAACAGGAACCTTTACCGATGGATTTAAGGCAATGGTGCCGGCAATTCTGATTCTTACCTTTGCATGGACTCTTGGCGGAATCACAATGGATTTGGGAGCGAAGGTATTTGTTGCAGAATTTGTCAGAAGTAATGCAGCAGGTTTAAGCTGGATGTTACCGGCGATTGTATTTCTGATTGCAACGGGTCTTGCATTTGCGACCGGAACTTCCTGGGGAACATTCGGAATCTTACTTCCGATTGTTTGTGCAGTATTCCCGAGTGGAGATGTTATGATGGTACTTTCTATTTCTGCATGTCTTGCCGGTGCAGTATGTGGTGATCACTGTTCTCCCATTTCCGATACAACGATTATGGCATCTGCCGGTGCGCAGTGTAATCATATTAATCATGTATCGACCCAGTTACCGTATGCATTGACCGTTGCAGGCGTTTCCTTTGTTTCGTTCCTGCTTGCAGGTCTTATCAAGAACTGGTTTATTTGTTTCCCGATTGCAGTAGTGTTATTGATTGCAACATTGTTTGTGATAAAAGCGATTACCAATAAGGAAGAAAAAAAAGAAGCGTAAACAAAAAAGTTGGTTTTATCCGTCCGGTGTGCTAATTGCATCGGACGGTTTTTTTACATCTGTTTTCGGTAAAAACCATTTATTTGTAATTGCAATTCAAAGAACTTTCTGCTAAACTGTTTTAAAATGTTACGGAGGAAGAGTATGGGTCGACAAAGTTGGAAGCCCGGTAATATGTTATATCCCTTACCGGCGGTTATGGTGAGTTGTCAGAGAAAAGGAGAAAAGCCGAATATTATTACACTTGCATGGGTAGGGACTGTTTGCAGCGATCCTGCAATGGTATCCATTTCCGTGCGACCGGAACGCTATTCTTATGATATTATTCGTGAAACGAAAGAGTTTGTTATTAATCTGACTACGGAAGCATTACTTTATGCAACGGATTATTGTGGGGTTAAGTCGGGCCGTGAAATTGATAAATTTAAGGAGATGAATCTGACGCCTCTTCCGTCAGAAAAGATAGCTGCACCCGGAATTGCGGAGAGTCCGGTTTGTATAGAATGTAAGGTGGTTAACGAACTTGCGTTGGGGTCACACACCATGTTTGTAGCAGAGGTTGTGAATGTAACCGTTGATGATAAATTCTTCAGGGAAAACGGTCGTTTTGCACTGAATGAGAGCGGTCTTGTGACGTACTCGCACGGCACATATTTTTTGCTTGGAAAACCATTGGGAACTTTTGGATATTCAGTCCAAAAACTGAAAAACAGGAAAAAGAAAACAATTCGAAAAGATTGACTTTTATTGTAGTTCAGATATAATAATAGTAAGAGGAGTATATGATAGATTGATGGCGTGCCGGATGGTATAAAGGAGGTGTTCACTATGGCCAGTCAGTACTATATTGCACACAATACCAGAACAGATGAATACTTGGCGGAGAAGTTGTTCCGTGGTTTTTACATGACCGTAGATGTAACAGATGCGGTGAAGTGTAAGAGTGAACTTGAATTACAAAAGAAAATAGAAAAGGCTAATATTGATTATAAGTCGCAATTAGTGATTGAAACAATCACCGTATATTAAAAAGAAACGTCATTGACGTTTCTTTTTTTGGTTTGCCCGCCATGGGCGGGCTCTAATGGGTGAAAGTCCCAAGCACACCCAGATAACGGGAAGTGCATAGCTGAACAACAAGGGTGTTCGTCGCGAGACGGAATCTGAAGGAAGTTGTAGGCAAACCCTTGGTCCGACGGATAGAAATCACATATAAGGCTGGGTTCCGAGAGATAAGTTGGCCAAAAGCAACGAAGTCTAATAGTTACCACGTTTGTAGGAACAAAGTAAATGTGGCGGATATATGAGGGGAAAGAGTCCGTACCTTAATCGGGGAGGTCTCACAGAGGTTTCATTAGCCTAGTAACAACGAACTGTGAGAAGTCAGCAGAAGCCATAGTAGTGAGGAAGTTCCTGTAATGGGAATGGAGCGAAGGGCTGAACAATCAATCAGTTGGAGTAAAGTCTCGTATTGCAGAGAAGACGTACATCTGCCATAAGGTTAAAGGTGGTCAAATTTAGCGAGACGGAAAGGAAACAACGCATGGAAACAAGTAGTCTAATGGAGCAGATACTCTCAAACGAAAATCTCAATCAAGCGTATCTGCAAGTCGTAAGAAACAAAGGTGCAGAGGGAGTGGACGGAATGAAGTACACAGAACTGAAAGAACACCTTGTAGAGAACGGCGAAACCATCAAGGAACAGCTGAGGACAAGGAAATACAAACCTCAACCAGTACGAAGGGTAGAAATACCAAAACCTGACGGTGGAGTCAGAAACCTAGGAGTACCAACAGTAACAGACAGACTTGTGCAACAGGCAATCGCACAGGTACTTACACCTATCTATGAAGAACAGTTCCATAAACACAGCTACGGATTTCGTCCAAACCGATGTGCACAGCAGGCAATCCTAAAGGCACTCGATATGATGAATGACGGATATGATTGGATTGTAGACATTGACTTGGAAAAGTTCTTTGACACAGTAAATCATGACAAACTCATGACACTCATTGGAAGAACCATTAAGGACGGAGATGTCATCTCCATAATTCGAAAGTTCTTAGTGAGTGGCATCATGATAGACGACGAATATGAAGACTCGGTTATAGGAACACCCCAAGGTGGAAACTTATCGCCACTTCTAGCGAACATCATGCTAAATGAACTCGATAAGGAAATGGAGAAACGAGGACTGAACTTTGTGAGATATGCAGATGACTGTATTATTATGGTAGGTAGTGAAATGTCAGCAAGACGAGTGATGAGAACTATGAAGTGACATATCAAAAGAATGTGAATGTGGGTACCGCAACAGTACTGATCAAAGGTATTAATTCCTACAGCGGCACGGTGAAAAAGAGTTTCAAAATTATTCCTTGCGATATGGCAGCAGATACAGCTAACTTCAAGTACAGAGTGAACGGAAAGGTTTATACATCTGCAGAGTTTGCAAATCTGAGCTTAGTAAGTGTTTATGAAAAAGGCGGAAGCAAACCGGATATTGAGGTTTATTCCATTAAGACGTACAAGTGGCTGAAAGAAGGAAAAGATTATACGCTTGCGTATGCATCCAACAATGCGGTTACTACAGAAGCAACTAAGAAACAGCCAAATGTTTCAATTATCGGAAAAGGAAATTATAAAGGCAAGTTAAATAAGACTTTTTCCATTGCAGCAGGTAAGATTAATTCTGTACATGCAATTGCTGCGGATAAATGTGCATCCGCAAAGGCAGGGGCATATTTATCCAAGCCGGTCTTTACAGACGCAAACGGAAAGGCTCTTAAAGAAGGTACGGATTATATTATTTCAGGATATACCGCATATTATCCTGACAAGACAAGCGAGGAACTTACAAAGAAGAGTGCAGTTTCTACTGTAGGAACAAAAATTGTCATTTCCGTAAACGGTAAGGGCGCATATGCAGGAGAAACCAAAGTAACTTACTTGATTGCCGCTAAAACATTCAAAGGTGCAAAAGTAGCAAAAATCAGAAAGGATTATACCGGTAAAGAAATTGTTTTAACAGCAGATGATTTCAAGAATGAAGACGGCAGCAGTAGAGTTACAATGAAGGACGGAAAAACCCAAAAAGAACTTGTTTACGGAAAGGACTTCGTAATTATAGAAGGTACCTATAAGAATAACATTAAGAAGGGAACCGCTATGGTTACAATCAAGGGATGCGGTGAATACGGCGGTACAATGCAGTTGAAATTCACGATTTCCCAAAAATCGATTTTCTTTCAATAAAATACGGAATGTTTCATTTGAACTTTTAAAGTGATAAAAGAAACAGGAGCAGACGCCGGTATCCGATTGGGATGCCGGCGTTTATGAAATATGCTTTGTTTGAAAGGCATATTTTATACGAATCGCATATTTACTTTTTCACTTTAAAGTGGCATAATAATACGTGGGCATTTTTTGCCCGTGTAAGGAGGAAATGAGAAATGCCGATTACGGAGATTTTGGAACGCAATTGTAAATTATATGGTGAGGATATTTGTCTGGTTGAAATTAATCCGGAGATGAAGGAAACCAAGAGAGTAACATGGAAGGAGTATGAGTTGATTCAGCCCAATCCGACCACACATTATCGCAGAGAGATTACCTGGAATGTATTTGAGGAGAAGGCAAACCGTTTTGCAAACATGCTTCTTTCACGTGGTGTGAAGAAAGGAGACAAGGTCGCAATTCTTTTGATGAACTGCTTGGAGTGGTTACCGATTTATTTTGGTATTTTGAAGACAGGTGCGCTGGCAGTACCTTTGAATTTCCGCTATGCGCCGGATGAAATCAAATATTGTCTGGAACTTGCTGAGGTGGATGTTTTGGTGTTTGGACCGGAATTTATCGGCCGTGTGGAGGAAATTGCAGATGAAATCAGTAAGAACAGACTGCTTTTCTATGTAGGTGAAAGTTGTCCTTCTTTTGCAGAAGATTATGCTTCCCTGACTGCAGACTGCTCCAGTCAGACTCCTATGATTAAGTTAACGGATGATGATGATGCTGCAATTTATTTTTCATCGGGAACGACAGGATTCCCGAAAGCAATTTTACATAAACATAGAAGTTTGATGCATTCCTGTAAGGTAGAACAGAATCATCATGGGCAGACCAAGGAGGATGTGTTCCTTTGTATTCCGCCCCTTTATCATACAGGTGCAAAGATGCACTGGTTCGGCTCTTTCTTAGAAGGTTCCAAAGCAGTTTTGCTGAAAGGAACCAAACCTTCTTTGATTTTGGATGCCGTATCCAAAGAGAAGTGTAGTATTGTATGGCTTTTAGTGCCTTGGGCGCAGGATATTCTGGATGCTATCGACAGAGGCGATATTAAGTTGGAAGATTACGAACTTTCACAGTGGAGACTGATGCATATCGGTGCTCAACCCGTTCCGCCCAGTTTGATTGCCCGTTGGAAAAAGATTTTCCCGGATCATCTGTATGATACCAACTATGGTTTAAGTGAGTCTATCGGACCGGGATGTGTTCATCTTGGTGTAGAGAACATACATAAGGTAGGTGCAATCGGTAAGGCCGGATATGGTTGGGAAGTTCGGATTGTAGATGAGAACAGACAGACCGTAGCACGCGGTGAGGTTGGAGAGCTTGCAGTCAAAGGACCCGGTGTTATGACCTGCTACTATCGCGATGAGAAGGCGACCAACGAAGTGTTAGCTGACGGCTGGTTGTTTACCGGTGATATGGCACAGGAAGATGAAGATGGATTTATCTTCCTGGTAGATCGTAAAAAAGACGTTGTTATCAGTGGCGGTGAGAATATCTATCCCGTACAGATTGAGGACTTTATCCGTAGTAATATCGCAGTAAAGGATGTTGCAGTAATCGGAATTCCTGACAAGCGTCTTGGTGAGGTTTGTGCAGCGATTGTTGAAGTGAAGGAAGGTTACACTTTGACAGAGGAAGAACTGAATGAATTTTGTCATAAACTTCCCAGATATAAACGTCCGCATACGATTATTTTTGCAGATATTCCCAGAAATCCGACCGGAAAGATTGAGAAACCGAAGCTTCGCGAGCGTTACTGTGGCGAGAGCCTTGTAGCAGCGCAGAATAAGGCATAAATATTTTGCTGACACCCAAAACTCAGGCTATGCAGTCGGATGCGTGGTGTGTCAGAAATTGAAATAGGAAGAATAACTCTCTAAAGGATGATTTTTATGAAACATCTTTTAGGGAGTTTTTATTTTGTAATAGCATAATATTCCGTTTTATAAAATGCCGGAGACTATATTTCGGATTTGTATAATATAGATAGGACGAAGAGCGATTGTAATTCGGAAAAAAATAATTCCGCCGGTTGCAAGCTCATGAATTACAACGAACTCGAAGAATAGCACTTGCAACCGTCAGAATTTATTATAGACGTTCCTTTTGTAAATAAGATATTGATTTTCCAAATAAATACCAAGCTGTGAATAAGATATCTATTAATGGAACAAATATTTGTCCTTCAAATCGTCCGAGCATTTCTCTTCGCAGTATTTGCAACGATAAAGCGCTTTTTTCTCGTCTGCGAGACAGAAAATGTGAGGAAGCTCCTGCTCGATTGAGGTGATACAACGGGGATTCTTGCATTTGTAGATGTTCTTTACTTCTTTGGGAAGTGAAAGTTCCTGTTTGGCAACGATTTCTCCGCCTTTGATAACGTTAACGGTGATGTCATGGTCAATGACTGCCAGGATATCCATATCCATTTCTTTGATGTCGCATTCTACTTTCAGGATATCTTTTTTGCCCATTTGTTTGCTTTTGGCATTTTTGATAATGGCAACGGTACAGTCTTTTTTGTCTAATTGCAGATGGTGATAGATGGAAAGACTTTTACCGGCTTTGATATGGTCTAATACAAAACCTTCTTCGATTTTACCTATGTTAAGCATGTTCTTTCCTCCTTCTAAACTTCAATTTCCAACAGGGTTAAAATCAGTGCCATACGGGCATATACACCGTATTGAACCTGTTTGAAATATGCTGCACGAGGGTCATCATCTACCTCTACCGAGATTTCGTTAACGCGGGGCAGGGGATGAAGTACAAGCATATCATCTTTGGCAAGTGCCATTTTGGCTTTGTCAAGAATATAGAAATCTTTCAGACGAATGTAATCTTCTTCGTTGAAGAAACGTTCCTGCTGTACACGTGTCATGTAGAGTAAATCAAGCTTAGGCATAACATCTTCTAAGCGAATAACTTCTTCATAAGGAATATTCATTTCCTTCAACTCTTCAATAATATATTCGGGAATACGTAATTCTTCAGGAGAAATAAAAACAAAAGAGACATTCTCATATCGAATCAATGCACTGATTAAAGAATGAACGGTTCGACCAAATTTGAGGTCACCGCAAAGACCAATGGTAAAATTATTCAAACGTCCTTTCAAGGAACGAATGGTAAGCAGGTCAGTAAGTGTCTGGGTCGGATGCTGATGTCCGCCGTCGCCTGCATTAACAACGGGAATAGAGGATTTGGTAGCAGCCACCATCGGAGCACCTTCCTTGGGATGGCGCATGGCACAGATGTCTGCATAACAGGAAATCATACGAATGGTATCGGAAACACTTTCGCCTTTGGATGCAGATGAAGATGCCGCACTGGAGAAACCGATAACACTACCGCCAAGGTTAATCATGGCAGCTTCGAAACTGAGACGCGTTCTTGTGCTTGGCTCATAGAAACAGGTTGCAAGTTTCTTGCCGTCACAGCAGTGCGCGTATTTTTTGGGATTGTTCTCGATGTCATTGGCTAACTGGAATAACTTGTCCAATTCTTCTGTCGTGAAATCGAGAGGACTCATTAAATGTCTCATAACTGACTCCTTTCTTTTCTTTTAAACTTGAATAATAATACCATAGTAGTCTTTGAGTAGCAAGTGAAAATACAGAAAAATCAGTGTCAGTTTTATGTAAAATAAGATGTCAATAAAGGAAAAGGAGATTCTTCAAAATATGCTGTTGCTTTTACTGGAAAAAGAAGAGAGTTTATAGTATAATAATAGTCTAGCGCGAAGGGAGGAATCAGAATGCAGTTAACAGAAAAGAAACGCTGGTTATTTTTTGGTTTGCCGTTTACGTTTACCAAATATATCATTAAACAGGATGTTCTGACGATTGACAGTGGCTTGTTTAAAAGGGTTGAAAATGACTGTTATATGTATAAAATCCAGGACGTGAAGCTGGAAAGAGGTTTTGTGCAGCGTTGGTTCGGGCTTGGAGATGTGATTTGTTATACCGGAGATACCACGCATCAGCAACTGATTCTCAAGAATATCAAACATTCACAGGAAGTGAAGGACTTTATCCTTGATATGTCTGAAGAAGCCAGAATGAGAAGAAGAACAATTCATTCGCTGAATATCGGAGCACAGGGAGAAGATGTGGAGTTTTTGGATGAGTAAGCGGTAGGAAAGTCAGAGGAAAAGGTTTTTCATGAAATTCGATGAAGTGATGGACTATTTGGAAGAAAAGGTAAATGTGCTGGGAAGCGTTATGGGACTCGAGACACTCCGAGAGTTGCTTAACCGTATGGGAAATCCGCAAAAGGAACCGGTATTCCTCCATGTGGCGGGGACGAACGGAAAAGGATCTGTTTGTACTTTCCTGACAGAGGCTTTGATTGCGAACGGATATCGCGTCGGCAGATACCTTTCTCCTGTTATTGAGGAATATTGTGAGAAAATACAGATTAATCATAAATATATAACCAAAGCGTTTGTTGGAAGAAAAATGGAAGAACTGTTTCGGATTGCGGAGGAGATGACGCGAGACGGTTTTTCTCACCCGACAACCTTTGAACTTGAAACGGCACTGGCATTTGCATACTTTAAGGAAAAGAAATGTGATTTTGTTGTCCTGGAATGTGGTATGGGTGGAGCGGAAGATGCTACAAATGTTATTGAGGCGCCCGTACTGACCGTTTTTACGTCAATCAGTATGGATCATATGGCTATTCTCGGGACTACTGTTGAAGAAATTGCCGGGGTAAAGGCCGGTATTATTAAGGAAGGCTCACATACTGTCAGTGCACCACAGTTGCCTTTGGTTACCGAAGTGCTTCGTCAGAGATGTGATGCTTGTAATGTTCGTTTTGATGCAGTAAAACGGGAAGAAATCAAAGTTCATAAGGCAACGCTTACCGGTCAACGTTTTTCCTTCGGCATACATAAAAATGTT
Source organism: Lachnospiraceae bacterium (assembly GCA_045530835.1). Classification (GTDB taxonomy): domain Bacteria; phylum Bacillota; class Clostridia; order Lachnospirales; family Lachnospiraceae; genus UBA3766. The sequence goes on from JAZSCW010000085.1 coordinate 25,377, forward strand.
AACATTCCTTTGTTGGGAACCTTTCAGCCTGAGAATGCGGCACTTGCACTTCTTGCTTTGGATGTTTTAAAGGAGAAAGGAATACGGCTTTCGGAGGAAAAGGTGTTGCAGGGATTTGCACAGGCTGTCTGGACAGGCCGATTTGAAGTACTTGGGAAAAAACCTTTGATCGTTATGGATGGCGCTCATAATGAAGCTGCTGTTGAAAAATTGAAAGAAACAATCGAGTTTTATTTTACAAATAAGCGGATTGTTTATATAATGGGAGTATTAAAAGATAAAGATTACACGAAAATGATAAAAGAGTCCTGCAGTCTGGCGGAATATATTGTAACCGTTACGCCACCGATTCGGGAGCGTGCGTTGCCGGCCTTTGCACTTGCAGAAGCGATTCGACCTTTTCATGCGAATGTAACTGCGGCCGATTCGGTGGAAGAGGCTTTGGAAATGGCAATGCTTTTGGCGGGTAATGACGGAGTGGTAATTGCATTCGGTTCGTTATCTTATCTTGGAGCAATGAAAGCGGCTTACATGAAACAGTACGGTAAGTCCGGGAGGTAACAACAGGCATGGTAGATGAGAATAAAATACAACAGGCGGTCAAGATGCTTCTTGAGGGCATCGGTGAGGATGTTTCCCGGGAAGGTTTGGTAGATACTCCGGATCGGATTGCCAGAATGTATACGGAAATTTTTGCCGGTAAGGAAGAAAATGCGGCAGACATATTGTCAAAGCGTTTTAAAGTGAATAATAGTGAATGCGTTTTAGAGAAAGATATTGTGTTTTACTCTATGTGTGAACATCATTTGATGCCCTTTTACGGGAAAGCACATATTGCATATATTCCGAATGGGGAAGTGGTAGGCTTAAGTAAGCTGGCAAGAACCGTGGAATGTTATGCCAGACGTCTGCAATTGCAGGAACAGCTTTCTTCTCAGGTTGCCGATGCGATTATGGAGAATTTGAAGCCGAAGGGTGTTATGGTTGTAATGGAAGCTGAGCATATGTGTATGACGATGCGCGGAGTGAAAAAACCGGGCAGCAAAACGGTTACCGTTGCAACGCGGGGAGTGTTTGATACAGATAAAGATGCGAGAGATTTGTTTTTTCGAATGCTTGATACGAAATAGCAGAGTGAAGTGAGGAAAACGAATATGGAACGCGTAGACAGGATTCTTTCAAATGCGGCATATCGAAACTGTGTGAAAGAGATTGAAGAACGGGAAAAAGAGCGAATTTACTGCAAGCATAATATGGAACATTTTCTTGATGTTGCGAGAATTGCGCAACTTTTGAATTTGGAAGAACATCGTTTGTTATCAAAGGAACTTGTGTATGCAACTGCACTTTTACATGACTGCGGCAGGCATATCCAGTATGATGAGGGAATTCCTCACGAACTTGCAAGTGCAGAACTCGCGGATCCTATTCTGAAGCAATGTGGTTTCGATGAGCAAGAGAGGGAATTTGTTTTGCAGGCTGTTTTGTTACACCGTAACAGAGCAGAATCCGCACAGTTTCCGTTAGCGGATTTGATTTACAGAGCGGATAAAAAGAGTCGGTTTTGTATGTGTTGTAAGGCTTCGGATACCTGTCATAAAAGCAACAGGGACCGAAATCAAATTCTGACTCATTAACGGAGTAAGGGGCAGAGTATGAAAATTGGCAGCCGGAATTTAGATGTTATGAATGAGACATATGTTTGCGGTATCTTAAATGTGACACCTGATTCTTTTTCGGATGGCGGCAGATATATGACAGTGGAGGCTGCTTTACGGAGAGCCGAAGAAATGGTTCGTGAAGGCGTTGCATTGATTGACATAGGCGGCGAGTCGACCAGACCGGGATACAGACCGGTATCAGTTGATGAGGAATGTGAGCGTGTAATCCCGGTGATTAGAAGACTGAAAGAAACTTTGGATGTTCCTGTTTCTGTAGATACCAGTAAAGCAGCAGTTGCACGTGAAGCCCTGTTGGCAGGTGCAGATGTGATTAATGACATATGGGGTTTGGCATTGAATGAAGAAATGGGACGGTTGATTGCAGATAAACAGGCCTGTTGCATTTTGATGCACAACCGTCAAAATACAGATTATCAGGATTTCCTTTCAGATGTTTCATCTGATTTACGAAAAAGCGTTGAGACTGCTTTACGTTGCGGTATTGCGAGTGAACGTATTCTGGTAGATCCCGGAATCGGATTTGCCAAAAATTATGAACAGAATCTTTGTATTTTAAATCATCTGGAGGATTTTCACAGATTAGGATTTCCCATATTTTTGGGAGCATCTAACAAATCCGTTATTGGGAAAGCATTAGATTTGCCTGTGGAAGAACGACTGGAGGGAACTTTGGCTATAACAGCCCTGGCGGTTGCCAAAGGATGTTCCTTTGTAAGGGTTCATGATGTCAGGGCAAATTTACGTGTGATTAAAATGTTACAAGCAATAAGAGATAAAGGGTAGGGGTGCAGAATGGATAAGATCATTATCAAAGGTTTGGAAGTTTATGCGTTTCATGGTGTATATACGGAAGAACAGGAAAAAGGTCAAAAGTTTATTGTGAATGCGACTTTATATACGGATACAACCAAAGCAAGCCGTACGGATGAATTGGGAGATTCTGTAGACTACGGAAAAGTATGCTTGATGATTAATGATTTTATGACCAAGAATCGTATGAATTTGTTGGAAGCTGTAACGAATTGTCTTGCACGCAAGTTATTAATGAGCTATCCGTTACTCGAAGCGGTAACGCTTGAAATTGAAAAGCCGCAGGCTCCGATTCCTTTGCCGTTTGAATCTGTATCTGTCAAAGTGCATAGAAGCTGGCATACGGCATATATTGCATTCGGTTCCAATATGGGAGACCGTTTGGCATATATTAATGCGGCAATAGACAGTCTCACTTCAGATCGCTGCTGTGAAGTGAAGAAGGTTTCCAAGGTGGTAGAAAGTAAGCCTTACGGTGGTGTGGAGCAGGAGAATTTTTATAATGGGGCGTTGGAGTTGAGAACTCTATACGATCCGAAAGAGCTGCTGGAATTTTTACAGGCAGAAGAACGTCAGGCAGGACGTGTCAAAACTGAGCGCTGGGGTCCCAGAACATTGGATTTGGATATTCTTTATTATGATGATGATGTGATTCAGACAGATATTTTATCCATTCCGCATGTTGATTTACAGAACAGAGATTTTGTTCTGATTCCGTTAAATGAAATTGCTCCCTATAAGAGACATCCGTTGATTGGAATGACAACAAAAGATATGCTGAAGCGTCTGAAAGAGAATTATGTATCAAGACCGCAGTAAAGTGAATAATGACATTATCTTATTTTCGGGACACATAAATACACAAAAAGAAGGGATGCCTTTGTGGCATCCTTTTCTTTTATGGTTATTTTTTGTAAGCTGCTTCTAAAGCTGCATTAAATTCGGTGACAGAGACCGGACCGTTTAGCGGTGTATGGTATATTGTGACAGGATCATTATATTCTTGAAAATAAACATATTGCGAAGTTGCATTAATGTGGTGATAGGTGCCGCTTGCAACAATTTCCTCCTCGGTTCCGTCAAGGCGGATTCTCTTTAAAGCTGGCTCTGTTTCGGAGGATTTTTGATAATAAATGTAATTAGGTGTGACATTGTAAAAATCAATACGGTCTGAGGTGATAAGCTCAACCTGACCGGTAGCAAGGGAATAGGAACACAATCTGTAATCATTCTCGATATCCATGAAAAAGATAGAACCGCTTTCATAAACAGGATCCCACACATTATATTTCAGAAGTTGTTGTTTGGTTCCGGTGGCTGTATCATACGAGCAGAGAAAGTGGTTTTCGGTTGTGTCTGCAAAGTAAATGATTCCGTTATGACAGGAAACCGGATTGATACAGTTTGTCATGAGGATTTCCGTATTTTTGCCGTTAATATCCAAGGAGGAAAGATTCCAGCTTTTTCCACCGGGTGCATTTTGCAACAAAAGCTGATTACCGGATAAAACCATTGTGCCGGCAGGATTGCGACTCAGTGTTGTAACAGCGGAAGCCTTTTTTGAGCAACGATATACCCCGACAACTTTACGCACAAAACCCAGTCCGGCAGATGCCATGGAGTCCGGCATATAATAATACAGATAACGCCCACCGGTGTTCAAATTGGATACCTTGAAATCGGATAATTTGCGGATATTGCTTTCGTCTGCGTTCATGGAGTACAGCGTTCCATGGTCGTAAAAGTTTGCAAAAAAAACTGTTCCATCGTTATCTTCGCAGAAATATCCTCCGTTATTCAGATTACCTGCAGTATTACCGATGGTATCGGCAGGATTGGAAGGAACCCGTCCTAAGAAAAGACTGACGAGCAAAATAATAGCTGACAGAATCAGGATTACAGCAATAATTAAAATTGTTTTAATTACGTTTTTCATTCGGAACACTCCCCATATAATATAATTTTATCGAAAGTCCGTTGTTTTTTTTAGTATAAAACATTTTAAAAAAAATAACAATCTTAACAGAAGAAGAATACAATTTTAAAATAAAATATGATAAAATATATATAATAACGATATTGTTAAAATCATACAAAACAGGTGAAGGAGACGACAAAACAGATGAAACGAAAGATGTTTGCAGCGATTGATTTGGGGTCGTACGAACTTGCGATGAAAATATATGAGATTTCGCCACAGAAAGGTTTGCGGGAGATTGACCATATCCGACACAGAATCGATTTGGGAACGGAATCATATCGTAGTGGAAAACTGACATATGACCATATGGAAGAGTTGTGTCGTGTACTGAAAGAATACAGTATGATTATGGAAGGCTATAAAGTAGATGACTATTGTGCATACGGAACCAGTGCGATTCGAGAACTCGATAATACAATGATTGTGCTTGACCGGATCGAACATCGTACCGGAATCAGAATCAATGTATTAAGTAATTCGGAACAGCGTTTTCTTGACTATAAATCGATTGCAGCCAAGGGCGAGGAGTTTGAAAATATCATTGAAAAAGGAACTGCAATTCTTGATATTGGTGGCGGCAGTATTCAGATTTCACTTTTTGAGAAGGCTACACTTGTTGCAACACAGAATTTGCGCTTGGGTGTTTTGCGTCTGAATGACCGAATGAATCAGATTGCCTCGAAACCCAGTCGGATGCAACAGATTCTTGAAGAAATTGTCGAGGGAGAGCTTGCTGTTTTTCGTAAATTATATTTGAAAGAATCCGAGATCGAGAACCTGATTCTTGTGGATGATTATGTATCTACCGTAATGCATCGTTTGAAAAAAGGGGATAAAAAGAAAGGGTTTCTTACAGCCAATGCCTTTGAGGAAAAGCTACAGGCGCTGCTGATGAAAAGTATGGCGGAAGTCAGCCGGGAATTGTTAATCAGTGAAGAAAATGTACCACTTTTTTTTATCAGTGCGTTACTCTTGAAGGGTGTTTTGAAAATAACAGGAGCAAAAGTCATATGGGCTCCCGGCGTTACTCTGTGCGACGGTATTGCATATGATTATGCGCAGGAAAACAGAATATTAAGACAATTTCATGATTTTGAGCAGGATATTGTTTCTTGTGCAAAATCAACCAGTCGAAGATATCAGGGAAGCAGGCGGAGAAGTGAGGCGCTTGAGTCGATTGCATTGACGTTGTTTGACAGTACCAGGAAAATACACGGACTGGGTAAAAGAGAGCGGTTGTTACTTCGAATCGCAGCAATTTTATATGATTGCGGAAAGTTTATGAGTCTTTCGTCTCTGGGAGAATGTTCTTATCAGATTATTATGTCGACGGAAATAATTGGGTTGTCTCATTCGGAGCGTGAGATAGTGGCAAATGTTGTAAAATATATCCACATGGAATTTGTGTACTATGATGAGATGGTGAAACAACGAGGTATGTCAAAAGATGAATATTTAATTATAGCGAAACTTACAGCGATTTTACGTCTCACCAGTGCGCTGGATGCGAATCGGAATCTTAAGGTAACAGGGGTAAAAATCAGTCTGCATGAGGATGAACTGTGGATGCAGGTAGAAACAGCAGAGAATCTGGAATTGGAGCGAGGGCTTTTCGCAGAGAACGGTACTTTTTTCGAAGAGGTCTACAGCCTCCGTCCCGTTTTGAAACAAAAGAGAACTTTTTAAACAAAACAAAGAGTAGGAGCAGGAGAAATGCAGGGAAAAAAGAATTATACAGCACCGGAATACTTTTCAAACAGAGAATTATCCTGGCTTGCCTTTAATGAACGTATTTTGGGTGAGGCAAGGGATAAAACAATTCCTCTTTTTGAAAGAATAAAGTTTTTGAGCATTACGGCATCAAATTTGGATGAGTTTTTCATGGTACGTGTTGCCTCCCTTAAGGATATGGTTGAAGCCGGCTACTCTAAGCCGGATATTGCCGGATTGACGCCGAAGGAACAGTTGAAGAAGTTAACGAAGGCAACGCACAACCTTGTTTCTTTACAATATTCTACCTATAACCGTTCCCTTGTGCCATTGCTTAAGACAAGCGGATTGCTTGTGGTAGAGAATCATGAGAAACTTAATGCAGAGCAGGGTGCATTTGTTGATCGATATTTTGAAGATAATGTTTATCCGGTTTTAACGCCTATGGCAGTTGATTCCTCCAGACCTTTTCCTTTGATTAGAAATAAGTCTTTGAACATTGGTGCGCTTCTTCGCAAAAAAGGGGAGATGTCAGAAGTAGAGTTTGCAACGGTTCAGGTGCCAAGCGTGTTGAATCGTATTATTGAACTGCCCGAACAAAAGGATGGGAGAGCTATTATTTTTCTGGAAGAAGTAATCGAGCGTAATATCAGAAAGCTTTTCCTGAATTACGATGTGATTTGTGCCCATCCGTTCCGGATTATGCGTAATGCAGATCTTTCTATTGATGAGGATGAGGCAGAGGACTTGTTAAAGGAAATCGAGCGTCAGGTGAAAAAACGTCAGTGGGGAGAAGCAATCCGGCTCGAAGTAGAGGAAGGGGTTCATTCGGAATTACTTGCTCTTTTGGTGCGTGAGTTATCCCTCGAGAAGGAAGATATCTTTGAAATAAAAGGACCGCTTGATTTGACTGTGTTAATGAAAGTTTATGGTTTGGAAGGCTTCGAAGAGCATAAGATTGCGAAACATGTACCTGTAGCGGTACAGGAATTTGAAGATAAGACGGATGTATTTGAAGCAATTCGCGAAGGTGATATTCTTTTACATCACCCATACCAGAGTTTTGAGCCGGTTGTTAATTTTATCAGGCAGGCAGCCAGAGATAAAGATGTACTTGCCATTAAACAGACGTTGTATCGTGTAAGCGGTAATTCGCCGATTATTGCAGCGTTGGCGCAGGCTGCAGAAAACGGAAAACAGGTATCTGTATTAGTAGAGCTTAAGGCTCGCTTTGATGAAGAAAACAATATTGTGTGGGCCCGGAAATTAGAAAAAGCGGGATGCCATGTTATTTATGGTCTTGTGGGATTAAAAACGCATAGCAAAATAACGCTTGTTGTTCGTCGCGAAAGTGACGGAATAAGGCGTTATGTCCACCTTGGAACCGGTAATTATAATGATGCGACTGCCAAGCTGTATACGGATTTGGGATTATTGACCTGTAATGAAAGCATTGGTGAGGATGCGACAGCTGTTTTTAATATGCTTTCAGGATATTCCGAGCCTTTGAACTGGAACAGTTTAACACTGGCTCCATTGTGGATGAAGGAGCGATTTTTATATCTGATTGAACGTGAGAAGAAGCATGCTAAGGCAGGTGAGCCGGCTCATATTATTGCCAAAATGAATTCATTGTGTGACAGGGATATTATTGTTGCATTGTATCAGGCAAGCGCTGCAGGGGTTAAAATTGATCTTATTGTGCGTGGAATTTGCTGTTTGAAGGTGGGAATTCCCGGGGTAAGCGATAATATTTCTGTGCGCTCCATTGTAGGTAATTTTCTGGAGCACAGTCGGGTCTATTATTTTGAAAATGGCGGAGAAGAAGAGTATTATTTAAGTAGTGCAGACTGGATGCCAAGAAACCTGGAAAGGCGTGTGGAGATTCTTTTTCCTATTCTTGATAAAGCATTGCAGCAAAAGGTTGCGCATATTCTGGATTGTCAGTTACGTGATACAATGAAAGCCCAGCTTTTACAGCCGGACGGTACGTATGAAAAAATTGACAAACGCGGAAAAGTGGCATTTCATTCACAAAACTATTTCTGTGAAGAGGCAGCGTTATCTGCCCAAAAGAGTAAAAAACAGGTTGCGGATAACAGGGTGTTTATCCCGGAAGTAAAACCGCAGAATCCGGAGGAAAATTAAAATGAGATTTATTCTTGCATCAGCGTCGCCCAGACGCAAGGAATTGTTAGAGCAGATTGGAATGGAATTTACTATTCAGGTCAGTGATGCAGAGGAAGTTTCCAACGAATCAGAACCTGCAGCTTATGTGATGGCGCTTTCCGGACTGAAAGCAGAAGATGTTGCAGGGAAAATACCGGTTATGTATGATGCACGTAATGTCGATCAGGACTATGTTGTAATCGGTTCGGATACGGTTGTTGCAGCCGGTGGTGAAATTCTTGGAAAACCTGTAGATGAAGCAGATGCAGTAAGAATGCTTCAAATGCTTTCCGGTTCCACGCATCAGGTATATACAGGTGTAACTTTGGTGATATTTCAAAACGGAAGAATTCAGCGCAAAACATTTTATGAGAAGACGGATGTTACCTTTTATGAGATGACGGAGAAAGAAATATCGGATTATGTTGCTTCCTTTGAGCCTATGGACAAGGCAGGCGCATATGCCATTCAGGGGCGTTGTGCAGCATATATCAAAGGGATAAACGGAGAGTATGCATCCGTGGTAGGTTTGCCGATTGCAAGGATTTGTCATGAACTAAAAGGTCTTGGAATTGATTGGAAGAAATCCTGATTGAAATATTGTGAAAGGCTTAAATGCATGATAAAATAATATTATTACAGGAGGGTATGGTATGGCATATGATAAGATTGTATTGAAGACTTTTTTGGAAAAGCAGTTGCAACTTTTCCCTGAGGTTGTTGCAGAAACAGAAGAGGAAGCTGCCGAGTTTTTGGAGGATTGTATGGCAGTAGTTGTGAAATCAGCAAAAGAAGTAGAACAATATTTCGAGGAAGCCGGATTGGATACGGATGATCTCGGGACAGAGAGTATTTTGGAGGCAGCAGAGGTATTTGCATTAGGAGATGGCAGATATTTAATCGTGGAAGCATAACGAAGAGGGAATCGGATGAAAATCAGAGAACTTACAACAAGCTTTAGAATGAGTATTACAGTATCCAACGGTCAGTCACAGATGACATTTCCGTCGAACATTGCTTTCGTGTCTGGTGATAAATTGTATGTGGAGCCATTTATGTATAATGGGAGCATTTTAAGTTTTAACTCTGCCAATATATCTATTTCCATGATAGCATTTGAAGATGAAAAATCGCCATTTTTATGGAAAGGTGTTACCGTTGAAAAAGAAGTAGTAGATGAAAAAACATATCATGTCATTAAGAGCGGTCTGCGTGGTATAAAGATTAACCGGCGCGATAATTTCCGTGTCTATATTGGAATAAAAGGTAAGGTTACACTTAACGAAGGCAATGAGGAAATCGAAGTTATTGTAAAAGATATCAGTGAGACCGGTTTTGCTGTTTTGGTGGATCCTAAAAATTCGGAAAAAATAAATACCAATGATGCTTTGCAGGTTTATTTTTATGATGCGGCACAGGAAGAACATATGACATTGTCAGGAAGAATTGTACGATGTGCTGTGTCCGGGAAATACTATTTGTTCGGATGCCGAACTTTGCAGGATGGCGGTATGTCTCGCAAGTATATTGCTAACAAACAGTTAGAGAGACGTATTAACAGTATGAAAAAACAGTAAAAGCATGTAGAAAGATAAGAATATCAATATATGAAAAAGCTCATGCCGATTCATTCGGGCATGAGCTTTTTATATTATTGTTTGATATAATTTCTTATCTATTTTGATGAATTATCTGTTGAGAATCAATTTGGTTAATTCAACAGGCTCAACAATCTTACCATCTTTATAAACACGCATGTTACCGGAAGCAATTTCATCAATCAGGATTACTTCGTCGTTGTTGTAGCCGAACTCAAATTTAATATCCCAAAGGTCAAGACCAATTGTTTTTAAGTCATCAGCAACAATCTTGGTAATCTTAAGAGTCTGCTCTTTCATGCTTTCAAACATAGCAGGAGTCATAACACCAAGAGCTGCAAGTCCTTCGCCGGTTACAAGAGGATCGCCTAATGCATCATTTTTGAATGTGCATTCTACATAACCGCCTTCAAGAACGGTTCCGTCAGCAATGTACTCGCCATATCTGCGAATAAAACTTCCTGTTGCAACAAGACGGCAGATTACTTCAAGACCGTGTCCGAAAACAGTTGCAGGAAGAACCTCCATGGTTGCGTCATCAACATTTGCGGAAACATAGTGTGTCTTAATGCCGGCTTCTTTTAAAAGCTCGAAGTAGTGAACGGAAGTCTCTAAGTTAGCCTTACCGATTCCTTCGATGGTTAAGCCTACGGAATTTTCGCCCGGATCAAAAACACCATCTTTTCCGGTGCAGTCATCCTTAAATTTCAACATTACATTTCCGTTGTCAAGTTTGTAGACATCTTTGGTTTTGCCTTCATAAATCTTATTCATCTTCATCCTTGTCCCTTCGCATTTTATAGGAGCCTATCAATAGGCCCAAAAATAATTTAGCATATAACTTGTAAAGATACAATTTTTTTTTTGCATAAAATACATTTTTTTTCAAGAAAGAATATAGAAAAAATAAACAAAAGAAGAAAGTTAGGTTGACAAGAGGCTCAAAAGATATTATATTATATACAAAGTTAGCATATGCTAACCCCGACGAGTCTCAATACAGGAGAAATTTTTTTGAAGAGCGGTTAGTGTTTGCTAACCTGAAAAAGGAGGTTGAATATATGAGTGTTGTAATTATTGGGGGAAATGATTGTATGGTAAGAAAGTATATAGATTTGTGTGAGAAATATGAATGCGATGCGAAGGTTTTTACACAGATGAAAGGTAATTTGCGTAATCAAATCGGAAGACCGGATTTGTTGGTTCTTTTTACCGGGACAATGTGTCATAAGATGGCTCGAGTAGCTTTAAGTGAAATAAAAGGAAAAGAAACCATGGTGGCACGTTCTCATTCGAGTTCCCTCTCTGCGCTTAAAAATATTCTTGAGGTGCATGTATCTGCTTAATTGAAAGTGAAAAAAACACGGATAATAATAATAGTTTTGCACATGCTAATATATATGAAAGAGGTAATTATGTCAGAAGAATTAGTGATTAAACAATGTTCACCTACATTAGCGGGATTGAAAACCGGTAGTTTGTTTTCCTGTCGGGCGGATTCTTACGATGAATTAATTCGAGCTATACGTATATGGAATCGTGAACTGTCAGATAAAGGGATAAGAGTTCTGATATTAAGATATGAAAAAGGGAGAGGTTTGGTATATTTTTATCGTCCAAAGAAACTTCAACATGATTTTATGAATGAACACTCCCGGGAAATTCTGATACGTTTTGGATATGCGATTCATAATCCTGATAAATGTGTTGCACAACTTTCTAAGAAGTTTAAAGAAAGCGTGGTTTTCCCGCATGAAATAGGATTATTTCTTGGTTATCCTCCGGAGGATGTGGAAGGTTTTATACAAAACAGGGCCGGCGGTAGTCAATTTACAGGATATTGGAAGGTATACGGGGACCCGGAACGGGCAAAAAAAATATTTGAACAATATAGAAAGTGTACAGAGGTCTATCAGTCCCAATTCGAAAAAGGAAGAGGTGTAAAAAAACTTGCCGTGACAGTTTAGTCATCGGCAAGTTTTTTTAAGAAAGGGACAAGTCCGTCGTGATTATTATCCGTAAATGTAATGTAGTCAGCGACTTTTTTTGCTGAAGGTTGGGCATTTAGCAGCGCAACGCCGCAGCCGGCAGCCTGTAGCATGGAAATATCGTTTTCGGCATCTGCAAAAGAATAAGAATTGCTTTGTAAAACACCGGTATGCTGACATAAAAATTGAAGTGCACTTCCTTTGGACACTCCCTTGGGCAGGATTTCCAGGAAGTAGTCATTTGAAAATACACAATCCACATCAGAGCCGAATTTTTCTTCAATCATAATTTTAAAGTCTACAAGACGGTTATGGGCGGAAAGGTTGATTACAAGCAGCTTATATGGTGTGGGATTTGCTGTTGCAATATCCTGTACTTTTTGATGTGTCATTCCGGTCCATTTCAGATAAAAAGCAAGTTCTTCATTTTCGGCTTCTGTTAAAAGTTCCGTATCGGAATAGGATTGGATATGAAGTTTTGCTTCCAAAGCAAGGTCACGGATTTCTTTGACAAGATTTTGTTGTAATCCGGAAGTGTGAAGGGTTGTATCGTTTGCATAATCACTGATGTGACTTCCGTTAAAAGCACTGATTAGGGGATTTAAATCTTCCAGTGATAGCTTCTCAATCAGTTTTCTGATACTGATGTAGGAGCGACCGGAAGAAATTGCAAAAATATGACCACGTGCAACGCATGCACGTAAGGCATCAAGCGTTCGCGGAGAAATAGTTTTGGTATCGTCAAGCAATGTTCCGTCTAAATCAAAAAAGAGAATGGCTTTTTGATTATTTTTTGGCGCGAAATCACTTAGGTAGGCATTTTTAAGATGTTCAAGGCATTCTTGCGGAACAAAGAGATGGCCGCGGCCGGTTCCCAGGGAAATATCCGGTTTGTTTTTTCCGTGGTAATCAGAACCGCCCGTAATCAGGAGCTGATATTTGTCAGCGAGACGACGGATATAGCGTTCTTCACTTGGTGCATATGTGCTGTAAATGGTTTCAATACCAATCAGTCCGGATTCTTTCAGCGATGCTACAAGGTTTTCCAAAACGCGGTCTGAAAAACGGTAGAGAATAGGATGCGCAAGCACAGGAATACCGCCCGCTTCCAAAATGAGAGAAACAGCCTGGTTTGGAGTGATTTTTTCACGGGGAACAAAAGCAGGACAGTGGTCACCTACATAACGTTCAAATGCCTCGCGAAGGCTTTTGACATAGCCGTGTTCTAACAGATATCTGGCATAATGGGCACGGGTGAGGATTGCGCCTTCAAATTCCCGGATAAGTGATTCATAAGTGATATCGACGCCAAGTTCAGAAAGGCGCACACACATTTTTTGATTGCGAAGATCGCGGCTTTCCTGAAACGTTTTGATGTGTTTCTGAAAGACCGGATTATAGGGGTTGATATAAAGTCCCAGAATGTGGATATCACGCTCAAGATATTCGGTAGAAAATTCAATTCCCGGAATGATTTCCAATGGTTTGTCTTTGGCATAGGACAGGATCTCAGCAATGCCTTCTGTTGTATCGTGATCTGTCAGGGCAATTGCTGAAAGATTTTTTTCACAGGCGAGATCAACAAGCTCCTGTGTTGTATTGGTTCCGTCAGAATGAATGGAATGTACATGTAAATCAACCGCTTTCATAGATGGGTTATCTCCTTAATTAATTAGCGCACGCTTTGCTTTATTATAGAAAACTGTTTCCTATGATATGAAGAAATTGCAGCTGTCCGTGAAAGACTGCTGCAATTCCTGATTATTCATTATCGTCACTTTTATTTACAGAATAAATGGTACGTTTTCTTGCCATTTCATCACTTTCAAGATATTCGTCATAAGTTGTGATTTTATCAATCATAGTTCCGTTCGGAAGAATCTCCATAATACGATTAGCAGTGGTCTGTACGAACTGATGATCGTGACAGGAGAAAAGAGCAACACCGCTGAATTTAATCAGTCCGTTATTCAAAGCAGTAATTGACTCCATATCAAGGTGATTTGTAGGCTCGTCAAGAATAAGACAGTTAGCAGCACTAATCATCATTTTGCTCAAGAGACAACGTACTTTCTCACCACCGGAAAGGACGCGGACTTTTTTGACACCGTCTTCGCCTGCAAAAAGCATTCTGCCGAGGAATCCACGTACGTATGTGATGTCCTTCACGGGAGAGTGACCCATCAGCCAGTCTGCAATGGTCAAATCATTGTCAAACTCCTTGGTGTTATCCTTCGGAAAATATGCCTGTGAAGTGGTAACACCCCATTTATAGGTACCTTCGTCCGGTTCCATTTCCCCGGTCAGAATTTTGAACAAAGTCGTTTTGGCAATTTCGTTACCGCCTACAAAAGCAACTTTGTCATCATGGCCGAGAATAAAGCTGATATTATCAAGGATTTTTTCGCCGTTAATGGTTTTGGAAATACCTTCTACAGAAAGAACTTCATTTCCGATTTCACGTTCGGGACGGAAATCAATGTAGGGATATTTTCTGCTGGAGGGCTTGATGGTATCCAACTCGATTTTTTCCAAAGCTTTCTTTCTGGAGGTAGCCTGTTTGGATTTGGAAGCGTTTGCGGAGAAGCGGGAGATAAACTCCTGCAATTCTTTGATTTTTTCTTCTTTTTTCTTGTTAGCTTCTTTCATCTGTTTGATAAGCAACTGGCTTGATTCATACCAGAAATCATAATTTCCTGCATAAAGCTGGATTTTACCGTAATCAATATCGGCGGTATGTGTACAAACCTTATTTAAGAAATAACGGTCATGGGATACTACGATAACCGTATTATCGAAATTAATAAGAAATTCTTCGAGCCATGCGATTGCATCCAAATCCAAGTGGTTGGTAGGCTCGTCGAGTAATAAAATATCAGGATTGCCAAAAAGTGCTTTGGCAAGGAGAATTTTAACCTTCTCATTACCGGTAAGGTCGCTCATCATAGCGTAATGAATATCTGTTTCAATACCGAGACCGTTTAACAGACTGGCAGCATTGGATTCAGCCTCCCAACCGTCCATTTCGGCAAATTCGCCTTCTAATTCGCTGGCACGGATTCCGTCTTCATCCGTGAAATCTTCTTTTGCATAGATGGCATCCTTTTCTTTCATGACTTCATAAAGTCTGGGATTTCCCATAATAACGGTATCCATAACCGTGTAAGCATCATATTTAAAGTGGTCCTGCTCTAAAACGGAGAGACGCTGTCCGGGTGTGATTACAATATCACCGGTGGTTGTTTCCAATTCCCCGGATAAAATTTTAAGGAAAGTAGATTTGCCGGCACCGTTTGCACCAATCAAACCGTAGCAGTTTCCTTCTGTAAATTTAAT
>JAZSCW010000048.1:0-13439 GCA_045530835.1 Lachnospiraceae bacterium
TTTTGCCGCTTCCGGTAAACTCGCTCCACCTAGGAAAAAAGGAGAACATGATGCAACATGTTCTCCTTTTTTACGGTGAAGCTCAAACAATCCTCACGCGGCAAATGAAACCTTTTCCAAATGAAGATAAACTAATCATTGCATAAAAGTCATAAAAAGCCCCCTGTGCGGCGCGTCCCTTTCGAGTTCTTTGGGACAAGCAGTGTCTAAGGGGTAAACCATACAGTCTTAGTCATTCTTCAATTACTTCCGCTTCAAGATAATCAAAATCAATGGTTTCTATGAAACTGTCCTGCGTGAAACGTGCTTTCGAAAAACGTTTGAAATCCGATACGGTAACATCGAGCCAGATGGGTTTTTGGATATCGAACTGATAACAGGCTTCTGTTAACGAGTCAAAAACCTTGTGCGTGCGTGTTTTATCGCTGCCATCTTCGATTACGGTGTCGCAAATCAGATGGTTGTCTTTGATGATTTTATACCAGATACGAAACATGGTTTGCTCCCTTTCCTGTATTTTTGTTACTATTTGCTGAATTTTAATCAGTATAGCATAGCAGAGTGCAAAAAGGAAAGTCTGCAATTGTTAAAAAGCTGTTAAAACTTAAGAAAAACATACATTTTATGGAAAAAGTATGATATACTTAAAATGACGGCTAAATGCCGACAAGTGAAAAAATAAAAGGGAAGAATGGAATAAAATGGATCAGTCTACTATCAGAAATTCAGATATTAACAGCTGGGAAGAGGTTATTTTGATTTATAATTCAGCCTTGAAGTCTATAGAAACCAAGGTTTCGATTCTGAATGACGAATTCCAGCATGTACATAGCTATAATCCGATTGAGCATGTGAAATGTCGTATCAAAACTTCTAACAGTATCGTTAAGAAGTTGAAAAAAAACGGTTATGAGGCAACCATTCAGAACATGGTAGAGCACGTGAATGATATTGCGGGTGTTCGTATTATCTGCTCATTTGCATCTGATTTGTATGCGATTGCTGAGATGCTTGCCAATCAAAGTGATATTGAAATCATACATATCAAAGATTATATTAAGAATCCGAAACCGAGCGGTTATCGCAGCTATCATATGCTGGTACGTGTGCCGATTTATTTGTCCGACAGAATCGAGTATGCTAAGGTTGAAATTCAGATTCGTACGGTTGCCATGGACTTTTGGGCGAGTCTTGAGCATAAGATTAATTATAAGTTTGAGGGGAATGTGCCTGACCGTGTGCGCGGTGAGTTGATTGAGTGTGCTTTTATGTCTTCGGAATTGGATAAAATGATGATGGCGCTTAACGAAGAAGTGAACAGTATTGAATCAGAACAAGAAGAATAGAAATAAAGAACTGTTGCAGGATGGATGAGGAATCTGTTATGTGGCAGTTCTTTTTGATTGGGGCATAGCGGTAATCCGTGCAAAGAAAAGATTCCCTGAAATGAGGAGTGCCCCGATATCGTTTCCGACACCAGGGCATTATGAAAAAAAATTGTTAGCAATGTTGTTGGCTTAAATAAGTTGTTTCATTGAATTAAGTATATGCTAAAAATATGAATAAAATATGAACGACAAGTAAAGATAATGTTAAAACACACAAAAATAGATAAGAATACAAAACTAAAAATGTGCAATATTAACAAAAAACAATGCGAATTATAGTAAAAATGTTTTCGGGAAACATGCTTTCCCCAAATACAGGTGTTTTCTGAAAGTTAATATGCCGTGAATTGCTGTTGATGCAATAAAATGAAAAGTATTGTAAGAATACCTTGGAAAATCAGGTTGTAAATAATCAGAATAAATGCTAAAATATAATATACGCAAAAAGTAGCCTTGTGGCTTGGGGTATGTTTGGAGGAAAAGCGATGGATAATTTCATGGATAAACTTGCGCAGAAGTTCAATGCACAGGAAATGATTAAAGCAAATGCACAGGCTGAGGCCAATGAAATGCAGAGACTGCAGGAGCAGGTGGCTGCTTACGAAAGCATTTTGCAGGATATGCGTAAATTGAATTATAAGAATTCCGAGTTGACGGACAAGATATATGCTCTTGTTGACGAGAGTATTAATAAAGTGCAGGGTTCACAGCCTGCCGGTGCGGACAACAGTGATGTTGCTGCGAATTTGTCTGATTCCATTATGGTTGCGCTTGATGAGGCACTCAGTAATCTTGATACTGCATTCGGCACTGCTTTGAATGAGTCGGTAAGCGGTGCGCTTATGGTACCTGTTGATCAGATGAAACAGTCCACGCAGGAAGTGAGTGGTTCCGTAGCTGCTGTTCGACAGATTGCAGAGGATGTTAAGATTTCCGCGGATGAGATGCGTTATATTTCTGCTGATTTGAAAGAGTCAACGGAAGGTTTGCGTACTGCAAATGAAGAACTTAAGAGCACTGTTAAGACTTCAGTAGATAATGCGTTACTTGCAATCAGAAGAGAGAATCGTGAAATTGCGGATCACTTGGAATATATCAGATCTTCTGTTGAAACAATTCATAAGCCTGATCCGAATGAAGAGAGCATGAAGCTTGAAAGAGAGCAGCTTAAGGAACAGCGCGAGCAGGAGAAGGAAGACGCCCGAATTGCACGAGAAGAAGAGAACCGTAAGCAGATAGAAGAATTGTTTAAGCAATCTGATGATTTTGTGCATAAGGAAAATGTTAAGGTGTACCGTAATGTACAGGCGGTTGTCGTAGACGAGTTGAGAAGCCAGACAGAAGGTTTGACAAAGCACAATCGCGAATTGTATGCGAAATTGAAAGCTACGAATATTGCAGTTGTAGTATCAATTATTTTCGGTGCCGTGAATCTTATTTTCATGATTCTGTTTATTTTTGGAATCATTGGTTAATACCGGTTAGTTAGAATAATATAAAAGAAATCATAGGGGACAGCGGCCTTGTGCCGCTGTTTCGTTAGGAATAGATATGAAACGTTTGACAGGATTTTACAGAAAAGTATACTTTTATACTTTTGCGGTAATGTGCTTTGTAACTGCCGTTGCGATGTTTTTTTTACCGCAGATAGAGTTTTTTCATAGGGATGGCGAGAATCGTTTTACTGTATTTCTTTATGGTGAAGAGGTTGGTGTTGTCTCGGACAAGAGTGTGCCGGAAGAGCTGCTTTCGGAAGCAAGGCGTGAACTTGCAAAAGAGGCAGAAGGTCTTTATATGATTGAGGTGCCAAAACTTACCTATGAAGGAAGTGAAGTGATTTGGAATTCCGGAATATCGTCCAAAAAAGAATTGAAAAACCAAATGAAAGAATGTATGAAGATGCACAGCAAGGACACGCTGGCTAAGACATACACGGTTAAAGTAAATACACAGACGGTGAATTTGAAGAATGCGGATGAAGTGGAAGCACTTCTGTCGCAGACAATCGGAAAATATGATTCTGACGGAAAATTCTCAGTTGAGATGGAACTGGATCCGAAGCGTGAATTGAATGTACTGATTCCACAGATTTCACAGGCAGATGAAGGAAAAAAACCGGATTTTGATGTGGAAATCGGCGTAGGAACTATCTTTGATGCAGTACTTGCCAATATAAATATGCCGGAATATATGGATTTTGAGGATTTTGAAACCGGATTAAAGGAAATCGGATTTTCGGAAAAGGTTGAGGTTGTGGAGGCGTATGTGCCGCAGGCTGATTTGATGAACTTAGAGTCGGCGGTGGACCTTCTTACCAAGGAGCAGGAAGTACAGCAGATTTACAAGGTACAAAGCGGAGATACTCTTTCCGAAATCTCATTGACTGTCGGTATTCCAATGGATACGATTGTTGAGATGAATCCGGATAAGCTTGATGATGTGAATTCAACGTTGCAGATAAATGATGAATTGATTATTACGGTTCCGGAACCGGAACTTTCAGTAATCTGGACAAGTCGTGAACATTATGATGAGACGTATGAGGCGGAAATCATATATATTCCGAATGATGAGTGGTACACCAATCAGATGGTAACTTTGCAGGAACCCTCTGCCGGTTATAGAGAGGTTATTGCAGATGTGACATATGAAAACGAGGATGAAATCTCCCGTGAAGTGGTCAAAGAAGAAGTGATTATGGAAGCGATTCCTAAGATTGTAGAGAGAGGAACGAAAATACCGCCTTCCTATATTAAACCGCTTTCCGGCGGACGCCTTTCTTCCCGATTCGGAAGACGTAAGGCACCCACGAAAGGAGCGTCTACTTACCACAAGGGTGTTGACTGGGCTACACCGATTGGAACACCGGTATATGCATCTTCCGGTGGTGTGGTTGCCAAAGCAGGATGGGGAAGAGGTTATGGTTATGTAGTATATATTAACCATCCGGACGGCAGACAGACCAGATATGCTCATTTAAGTAAGGTTCTGGTATCGCCCGGACAACATGTGTCACAGGGAGACCGCATTGCTTTGAGTGGTAATACGGGTGTCAGCAGTGGTCCTCATGTTCATTTTGAAATGCTGATTAATGGCGTTCAGAAGGATCCGTTGGAATACATTAATAAATAAGGCAAACTAATTTTTGGCAGGATGAGATAAGGCAACAAACACGTCCTGCCAAAATGCGTGGTTTACATTTTGGCAGAAATGGTATATAATACAATAAGTTTAGTGTGTTTTCGCACAAGAAACATTACCGATGGGTTCAGAGGTGAAGTATGAGATTATACGCAATCAAAGGCGGAGTGCCACTTGCCGGTGAGGTAGAGATTGGTGGTGCAAAGAATGCGGCGTTGGCAATTTTAGCAGCGTCCATTATGACGGATGAGACTGTGTTAATAGAGAATGTACCGGATGTTAGAGATACCAACGTACTTATTGCAGCAATGGAAAGTGTTGGTGCAAGCGTTATTCGTCAGGATCGCCATACAGTGAAAATAAACGGTTCACAAATTCACAGTTTTGTGATTGACGATGAACATATTAAGAAGATTCGGGCATCATACTATTTATTAGGTGCGTTGCTCGGTAAATACAAACGTGCTGAAGTTCCTCTTCCGGGTGGATGTAATCTCGGAACAAGAGCGATTGATCAGCATATTAAGGGATTTCGTGCATTGGGCGCGGAAGTTACTTTGAAGAATGGTTCTCTTGTAGCAACTGCGACCAAGCTCAAAGGTACCCATATTTTTATGGATAAGGTTTCTGTCGGCGCAACCATTAACGTAATGATGGCAGCAGTTATGGCAGAAGGACGTACAATTATAGAGAATGCGGCGAAAGAACCGCATGTGGTTGATCTTGCGAACTTTTTAAACAGCATGGGTGCCAGAATCAAGGGTGCCGGAACAGACGTGATTCGTATCAACGGTGTAGCGAAGCTTCACAAATCAGAATATGCGATTATTCCTGATCAGATTGAGGCAGGAACTTTTATGATGGCTGCAGCCATTACCAAAGGTGATATCACTGTGAAGAATGTCATTCCGAAGCATTTGGAATGTATTTCGGCGAAGCTGGTTGAACTCGGATGTGAGATTGAAGAATCTGATGATGCTGTACGTGTTGTGGCATCTAAGAGACTTCGCAATACACAGGTTAAGACGTTGCCCTATCCGGGTTTCCCGACAGATATGCAACCGCAGATTACCGTAACGCTTGGTCTTTCAGAGGGAATCAGCATTGTGACAGAAAGTATTTTTGACAACCGTTTCAAGTATGTGGATGAATTAAGCCGTATGGGAGCCGATATTAAGGTAGAAAGCGGAAATACAGCTATTATCAGTGGTGTCAAAGAGTATACGGCAGCGAAGTTAACTGCGCCGGATTTACGTGCGGGAGCGGCACTTGTTCTGGCCGGTCTTGCAGCAAAGGATGTTACAACGGTTGATGATATTAAGTACATTGAACGTGGATATGAAGATTTCCATTTGAAGTTGCAGGGACTTGGGGCACATATTGATATAGTAGAGGCTGAGAAAGATTTACAGAAGTTGAATTTTAAAGTGGTATCATAATGAATAGTGAAGCCGTTTCCGAAAATTCGGAAACGGCTTTATTAATCATTTAAACTATTTTATAAGAGTTCATCAATATGTAAATCATGTTCCTGTGATAAATCAATCATTTCGTCACCACATTGTACAATTGGCTTGGATAAATTCATTTTGTTACTGAAAACAATATGACCAACCATGCCATTGCTTAAACGCACTTCGTTGTGCAGATAAGTGTTCACGATGTTCTCAAGGAAAGTAAGGATGAATTCTGCGTCATACTTCTGCAAGCCTTCGCTCTCAAATAATTCTATTACACGGAACGGGCACAGTGCACCTCTGTAAATTCTGGCAGATGTCATGGCATCATATACGTCTACGACAGCGACTGCTTTGGCAAAACGGTCGATTCGTTCTGATGCAAGCCCGAGCGGATAACCCGTACCGTCACATTTTTCGTGGTGCATCAATGCGGAATTGATAACGTGGGGGTCAAGATTTTGCGCTTTGAGAATATGATATCCTTCAACTGCATGTGTTTTGACCAGTTTATATTCTTCATCGGTCAGACGATCCGGTTTTTTGATGATGGAATCCGGAATCTTGACTTTTCCGATATCATGTAATAATCCGCAAATAGTCAGAAGTCTCTGATCCTCAGGAGACCATTTCAACCATTTGGAAAAAACATTACAAATCAATGCAACATTCATAGAATGTGCGAATGTCAAATCGTCATACTGGCGCATGTTATGTAACATGTCCAGTGTATTGTACTTGGAACTTGCCCGTGAAAGAATATGTAGAGCGTTGTCTAACATTTCATCTACAGGAATTGGTTCGTTTTCAGTTACAAGCCGGTTAATATTGTCTTTGAAATTTTTTAATCCATCATCATAATCTTTGGTAAAAGCCTTAAATTCAGCACTTGCCTGTATACGCTCGGACAGCGTTGCAGTTTCATAAGTAAATCCGTCTTTACTGATGGCATTCTCAACCTTGACACTCAGAATAGAGTAAAATTCCAATCGCGTAATCGCCTTGTCTGTAAGCGTCATCCCGCAGGGAAGAACCATTTGGCCATTGTAGTTAAAAACATCTTCCGCTGTGACCATTCCCGGAACGAGCTCGGAAACACGTAGTCTCTTCATAGGCGTTACCCTCCTGTCAAAAATATATTCAATATTATACAAAAAAACATGGGAAAAGTCAATGAATTGGGAGATTTGAACAAAAAAGTCTAACAATTAAAAAGCATGTTTTTGAAATTTCAAAGAAAGATATTGACAAGAAAAGACAGAACGTGTATTCTTCAATAAGAAATACTCTTATTCAGAGTGGTGGAGGCGCATAGGGCCTGTGAAGCCACGGCAACCCCTAATGAGCAGGAAGGTGCCAACCTGAGCGAGCGATCGAACAATAAGAGGATTTGATAGATGTTGTCAGGTCCGCTTATGGCGGATTTTTTTCATATAGGAAAGTTCTTACCAAGAACTTTCCTATATGAAAAAAACGCTCCGCGATGGATGCACACTCGCGCGCAAGGAGGATGTCGCTGTCGCGACCGCGCTTGGCGCAAGAGTCCGCTTGAGGACTTTTGGTTCTTTGGTAATTTGCAATTTGTTTCGATAACTGCAAGTGATTTCGGATGTCGGAGAGCATTGCAAATTGCAAAATGAAAGATGTATAGGTAGTTATTTAGTTGTATAAATCAGTATGGAGGAAAAAGAAATGGAAAAGAGATTGTTTACATCTGAGTCTGTAACAGAAGGTCATCCCGATAAACTTTGTGATGCTGTATCTGATGCCGTTCTTGACGCATTAATGGAGCAGGATCCCATGAGCCGCGTGGCTTGTGAAACCTGCACCAATACCGGTTTTGTAGTGGTAATGGGCGAGGTGACTACGAAGGCAAATATTGATATTCCCGCGATTGTAAGAAAAACCGTAACAGAAATCGGTTATGATCGTTCCGAATATGGTTTTGACGGTAATACCTGTGCGGTTATGGTATCCCTTGACCGTCAGTCAGCAGATATTGCAATGGGTGTTGATAAGGCACTTGAGGCGAAAGAAGCAGGTATGAGTGATGAAGAGCTTGAGGCAATCGGTGCAGGAGACCAGGGTATGATGTTTGGTTATGCAACCAATGAAACCGAAGACTTCATGCCGTACCCCATCTCCCTTGCACATAAGCTTACATTACAGCTTACCAAGGTGCGTAAGGATGGTACCTTGAAGTATCTTCGCCCCGATGGAAAGAGCCAGGTATCCGTAGAATATGATGAGGAAGGAAAGCCCGTTCGTTTGGAGGCAGTTGTTCTTTCCACACAGCATGATCCCGATGTGACACAGGAACAGATTCACGCAGATATTAAGAAATATGTATTTGAGCCGGTACTTCCGAAGGAGTTACTTGATGCAGATACCAAATATTATATCAATCCGACAGGTCGTTTCGTCATCGGCGGACCCAACGGTGACTCCGGTCTTACAGGCCGTAAAATTATCGTAGATACCTACGGCGGATACGCACGTCACGGTGGCGGTGCATTCTCCGGTAAGGACTGTACGAAGGTAGACAGAAGTGCAGCCTACGCAGCACGTTACGTTGCGAAGAACCTTGTTGCAGCAGGCATTGCGGACAAGTGTGAAATTCAGCTCTCCTATGCAATCGGTGTTGCACGTCCTACCTCTATCATGGTAGACACCTTCGGCACAGGCAAACTTTCCGAAGAAAAGATTATCGAACTCATTCGTGAGAACTTCGATCTTCGTCCCGCAGGCATTATCAAGATGCTCGATTTGAGACGTCCCATCTACAAGCAGACCGCAGCGTACGGTCACTTCGGAAGAAACGATCTTGACTTACCTTGGGAGAAGCTTGATCGCGTAGAAGATTTAAAGAAAGCATTGGCATAAACAAGAATGATATTTGGCTTTGTATGATACAAAGCAGATGGAAGCTAAATTGTAGCCGTCGCCACAAAACTGTGGCGGCGGTTTTATGTTGCATACGAGGAAATTCCTATGATTTTGGTGAAGGGAAGATAATTGACAAAAAAAGCAGAATTATTTAAGATGTTTATGCAACTATAGTTTTAAAAGGGTTGCAGTAAAATTGTGTGAAGGAGAATTGCTTTATGAAGAGGTTATTATGTATCTTTTTGTGTGCCCTTTTGGTTATGGGGAACATGAATCTGACTGTTCTTGCAGATGGAATAGGGCAGAATGCAAGCAATGAGGAAGCAGTGGAGGATGTATCGGAAGAAATGACGGAAGAACCTGAGAGTTCCTCTGAAGATTCTGTCGAGGAAAGCGAAGAAGTTTCATCGGAAGATGAAAGCAGTGAAAACGAAGAGCCTACAGAAGAAGTTGGCGAAGAAAGTACGCAAAGTCCGGAGGAAGAGTGTTCTTCTGAAGGAGAAAGTGAAGAAGTCCCGGAGGAAACAGCCGAAGAGGAGATGACGGATGAAGAAGTAAGCGAAGAGACTTCTGAAGAATCCGAACCTGAATCTTCTGAAGAAGAGTCCGCATGGGACGGCGTTACGAAGGAAAAAGTTTATGAAACAGAAAATTGTAACATTACATTCTTATTGACCAACGTGTGGGAGACCGGGTATCAGGCTGAAGTTATTCTTGATAATACAGGAGAGCAGACGATTGAGAACTGGACGATTTCTTTTCCGTATGAAGGTGAAATTCCGGAACTGTGGAATGCGGAAATAGTGGAGCATCAAGAAAACAGATATGTCGTTAAACATATGGATTATAACCGAGATGTGATAAAAGGTATTCCTGTTACCTTTGGCCTGCGTGCAGAAGAAACATTTCCGGGATTCCCTGAAGAGATGAAAATGATTCAGTCGCAGGAGAATGCGATCGATGAAGATTATACCGTGGAATTACAGGTGAACAGCGAATGGGGAAGCGGATTTGTCGGTGTAGTATCCATTACAAACAATACGGATGTGAAGCTGGAAGACTGGAAGCTTGCATTCTCCTTTGACAGGGAGATTCATGAGGTATGGAATGCGCAGTTATTGGAGCAGGACGGAAACCGCTATCTTGTAGCCAATGCAGGATATAACGCGGTGATTGCACCGCATGAAACGGTAACTTTCGGAATCCGCGGGGGTGCAGGATTAGGAAATGAGAAGCCGTATGATTGTGTCTTAAGTAAATACGGCACCGGTCAGGATGAAGATATTACATATACGTTTGCATCCATATGTGAGATGGTGGAACCGGTATACAGCGGAACAGACGTGAAAGAATCCGTGACAGGGAATGTCGGGCTGATAACAGAATGTATGGGAGCAGAAATTGTATGGGAGAGTGATAATTCTGCAATAGATGCCTCTTCCGGAGCGGTAACGAGACCTAAGAATCGGTCGGTTGATGTTACCCTGCATGCAGATATTTCCTATAAGGGACTGCAAAGTACCAAAAGCTTCGTGCTTCATGTGGTGAAGGACTGCTATTCTGATTATGATCCGAATCTGATTGAGAACTATGAGAGTTATGAAAGTATCTATCCGTATAATGATGTTACGGATGAAGATAAATTTGCCATTTATGAGAATGAGAACGGGGAACTTGATTTCCTGATTGGAAACTATTCTGATATGATTGTGGAATCTGCTCATGAAGCGCTTCTTTCCCTGTATCATGTCAAAGACCTGATAGGAATGGAAGAGCCGCAAGATGAGTTGGAAGTAATGGGGATTACGGCAACCGAAGAACTGGTAAGATACCGTTTTCAG
Organism: Lachnospiraceae bacterium; assembly: GCA_045530835.1. Taxonomy (GTDB): domain Bacteria; phylum Bacillota; class Clostridia; order Lachnospirales; family Lachnospiraceae; genus UBA3766. The sequence continues at coordinate 10,714 of JAZSCW010000048.1, forward strand.
CAGGTGTATCAGGGAATTCCCGTATACGGAAGGGAAATAAGCGTAATAACGGACAGGGAAGGAAATATAACAGCATTAAACAGCGGATATGTTTCCGGTATAGATGCGGATGTTTCTTCCGTTCTTTCAGAGGAAGAAGTAAAAGAAAATTTGGAAAAACAGGGATATTCCGAGGGTAAGATACTTGAATTCTGTATATATGCAGAGGAAGAAGAACCGGTGCCGGCATGGAATATGTGTGCATATGATAAAAACGGAAATTCGTTTCATCTGATAGTGAATGCGACAAACGGGGAAATTCTTTTCTGTCAGAATGCAACAGAAGGCGTTATGCTCGGAGGCGGTCCGGGACTGGAAGGCTATGCCGTGAGTTTGAGGGAGGTAATGGGAAGTTATGGATATTATTTGTTGCATGAAGCAAAAAATATATCAGTTTATGAATATGAAGAAAATGAATATGATGCAGGATTATTGGATGAGTATGCAAAAAATAATGCGGAGAATGATTGGTCAGGTGTTGAATTATCTGATGGAGTAAAGGTATATAAAAATGCTATAAATGCATATGACTATTTTGCCAAGTTTGGTCGGAAAGGTTGTGATAACAGAAATGGAAAAACAGCAATTGTATACAATATTTCTTTGACTTTCCTTATTTCAACGGCAGGATATAATTATATTACCTTTGGTTTTGATACAATTACCCTAGATCCTTCCATGGTAGGTGTAAAGGATGTATTTGTCCACGAATATACACACGGAGTAATCAATGCGGAAACCAAATTGATGTATATGGGTATTGGCGGAAGTATTAATGAGGCGTATTGTGATACCTTTGGCCAGCTCAGCCAGAAAAATCCGGACTGGATTATGAATAATGAGGAGGAAGGAACGGAGAACCACAGAAGTATACAGAATCCGTTGCAGACGGGTTATCCGGAAAAGATTGGCGGAGCGTATTACGGGGATGTTTCAGCCTTGACAAGTGATAGTGGTGGAGACGGAGAAGGCTACGCACACAGAAACAGTACCATTATTTCACATGCATTCCGGAAGATGCTTGACAGGGGAATTGAAAAGGAGAAACTCGAAAAAGTATTATACAACAGCCTTATGTATGGATATGACTTTAAGCCGCGAAGCTTTGAAACTGTAAGAACAAACGTGTTGGCGGCGGCAGGCAGGGTGAGACTGACACCGGATGAGTTTGAAATTATTAAAAAGGTGTTTGATGAAGCTGGAATTTATGACAGCAGATATGGAGTTATTGACAGTAATAATACTGTAAAGGGAAAGGTTGTTATTGCAGATGAGGATGCGGATGATAAGAATAACAGGGTGCTGTCAGGAGTTCAGATAACATTAAGTAATGAAACCGCATTATATAGATCCGTAACGGAAGAAGATGGTACATATTTCATTACCAATGTTGCAACAGGGACATACAGACTAAAAATGTCAAAGGAAGGATATTTTAAGGAAGAGATGAAAGTGGAGATATCCGATTCTGACAGGGAACATGAAATCCCGGTACAGGAACTGATTTCTGAAAGTAAAGCAGGGGTTGGAAGAGCATCGGGACGGATAACGGATATACAAACCGGAGAAGGTGTCGGAGGTTTGCGTATTGAGGTCAGACGCGGAAGATATAATTACACGGAAGGAAATCTGATGGAGGTAATTGAAACAGATGTGCAGGGCTATTATCATACCGGAGAACTTGCGGCAGGAACATATGCGGTGTATCTTAGTGATATAAGGGATGATGTGGAAGAAAGATATATCGGAAAGATTTTTGATTTAAAAGTGTTTGGAGGGAAATTTCTTTCAGGACAGGATGAAATCGTACAGGCAAAGAAGGTAAAAACTGTCATGAGGGCAAAATTTTCATGGGATTTCGAAAATATGAATCCTTATTTAGTGGAACCGAATTTATATTTGTATTCATCATCCGGAGGATGTGCAGATTATTATGGTAAATTGCTTGATGATGTTGTTCTTAAGGCAGAGATAAAAGAGGCTTTTAATGCACCGAAAGAAGTCTTTATTTTTGAAGAAGGAGCAGAAGATATATATTTTGTAACATGTGGCAGGGAATGGTATGATAGGGGAGAATGGAAATTTTTTGATATGAAAGTGGAAATTTATCTTGGTGATGAAAAAACACCATCTCATACCATTGGAGCACCGGAATGGGATGATTTTAGTAAAGATAAATGGATACCGTTCCTTTATGATGCAAAAACAAATACACTTATAGAAGTGAATGAAATGTGTGACGAAGACAGACGTTTAGAATATTATCACAAATATTTACTGAGAAAGGACAACTGATGAGGAGAAAAAATATAGTAATCGGAATTATGTTGTTAAGTATGCTGTTCCTTACCGCATGCGGAGAAGAAAAGCCGCTTGCAGACCGTGTAATTGAGAACCTTGAGGATTGCATGGGTGCTCGGGAAGTGACGGAAGAAGAGTATGCAGGAATGAAGAAAAAAACAAGAATCAATCCTGTATATTATTTTCAATCATTAAGAACGGATAATACATATCTGATATGTAAAGAAAGTGATTTGCCGGAAGTAAATATAGGCTTGAGCTTTATGGCAGATGAAGAGTTGGAAGTTACGAATGCAATCATGTATAGATATGATAATCGGGTGGAGTATGATATTACATATATGGAAGTCGCGTTGTATGAGTTTGCAAGTAATGAACAGGCAGAA
>JAZSCW010000057.1:0-23937 GCA_045530835.1 Lachnospiraceae bacterium
TCACAAAATCATGCGAGCATGATTTGTGTGCCCCATCTTACATCTTGCCACTGCTCGTTGCTTACTTGAACTTTCAGGGTTGCATTGCTGTTTATTTGTCAAGGTTGTGTGTCGCATCAGTTATCAGCGACAGCTTTGTTATAATAACACTCTATTTTGAGAATGTCAACAACTTTTTTAAAGTTTTTTTAAAAAATATTATTTTAATTCTATGGTACGAATTCCATCCGCTGAAATCAGGACAAAACGATTGGCAACATTCGTAGGTGCCATCGCAAGAATCGGTGTTGCAAACTCACCCTCGAATTTATCAATTCCTTCTATTTTGTGAACCAGGCAACGTTCCGTATTATAAACAATCAATCTGTCATCGTCAAAAAAGATTTCTTCATATTCATCATCAAATAAAACAGAATCCTTTTTCTTGCCGCTTTGGTCATAGACATCTATGCGGTAACGGGAATCTCCTTCCATATTATTGTGTACCAATGCAACATAACCCTCGCCATAGAATGTCGAAACAATATTTTCCTGCAGCATTACCTCGCCGTCACTGGTCGGTTTTTCAGTTCCTGAATAAAACATAAGACGATTATCTGCAATTGCCACTGCCTTGGAGTCACTCATAAATTCAACCTGTGGTACAACCGCGTTCGCATAGGTATAACCACTCACAAGATTATCAGCCTCATTCTGACCAACTTCTCCAAAATTATAAAATGCAATATTGGTTTTAAAATTTCCGTTATCTACATATAAATAAGAAATTCCAACCAAATAGCCGCTATCGGAAATACAAACAGATACCGGATAGCCGCTGTTTCTCATTGTAGTGCTGAAGTACGCTTTTTGTTCACCGCTTTTATCATATATATAGATAGGAGTCGTTACCGCATCATCCAAAACAGCAATCGCAAGCCCTTTGGGAGATACGCGAAAGTTACGTATCGGCATACCGGTACTGATCTCTCCAAGCGTCTCCTTCTCACTCATCATAAATATTTTACTTCCATTGTAATCGGCAATCCCCACAACACCGCCGGAAATATCGACCATGGGATTTTGCATCTCAAAAGTCACGTTCCAGACAACGTCCCCCTTGCCGTCAATGCACTTTGCTCCATCGTCACCATAAATCAGCAAAGAATTGCCGAAACGTTTCACCTTTGTCCCTGAAGTGACACGTATCTCCTGTGTGCTTAATACTTCATATGTTTCATATACTTTGAACTGATAGCGGAAGTAAAAAAAGGCCGTTGCCAATATCAGAACCGCAATCACTACAGAAACCCGAATCAGAATATCCATCCGGTGCTTCGAAAGCTGTTCCCAGAAATCCTTGCTTTTTTGCGCCTTGCTCTGATAGGTCGGTTTGAAACGCTCCATCGGTTTAATCTGTTTTTTGCGACTGCGTGTATTATTTGTCTTAATTTGAAATCTTTTTCTTGTATTTTTCGGCATGTTCATCCTCCATGCATTCACTCGTTAAACAGTAATTCACCCTCCCGCAGGGCATCCTCTAATATGTATCTTTGATAGTATATCACATATTTTGTTTGGGGAGTAGAATTTTTTGTCCGCATAAAATATTATTCATATCTTCTATGCCGTTGAGATCACAGATATCTTCCAAAAGAGCGGCATCTCCATAAAAGGACATACATATTCCATAAAGCGTATCTCCCTTATTCACTATATAAGTCGCGCACACCACATCCTCCTGTCCTTTTGCAGGCGGCTCTTCTTTCTCTTCCTTACCTGCATGTTCTTCTGTTTTATCTGATTGAGAAACAGCGGTATCTTCTTGTAAAGTTATTTCATCAGTCTTCAAAACATCCGCTTGTTCCGGCAAAACTCCTTCACCTTCAATAAAATCCACCTCCAATGCCGGAAAATCTGCTTCCATAAGTTCCTCCCGGTCGGGTGAATCCGTTACAACCGACATTTCCTCAACTGCCATTTCCGAAAGAAGTGCTACTTCTGTTGCACCATTTTGTTCTCCGAACGCCTGCGTCACCTTACTGCCCAATGCAAACATCATCAGAATCACAAAAACCGCGCAGCTTGCCACCGCCAGTCGTCCGCGCTTTTTGCGGGCTTTCTTTTCTTTATAATATTCACGGCAGCTTTTTGCCACGTCGTCCGGCTCACATGCTCTCACCACATCTTCCCTCCAATGCGCATCTACCATAAAATTCTGCATTCTCTCGTTTTGCTCATAAAAAATGAAGTACCCTTCCGTCTCTTTGGGCATGTCCGTCGGATATGTATAAAAATGCTCATCAAGCGATTCTTTATCAATTGTCAATAAAAGCTCCGGTAATCCAAAAAGGGAATCCATTCTTGAACGGTAAAACTGTTCCCAAACTGCCCCTGCGCAAGATTGTCCGATAACACACCACCCCAAAAAAAAGTAATCTTCAAAAGCTTCTGCCCTTTTGCGCATAATCTTCTGCACATTCTCGCGCCGTACAACCGGCCCATCCCCACCGTCTTCCTCAAATGCCGCGGCATAGATGTAAAACTCGCGGCTTTCACCGATTTCCCGGCAACTTCCGAACAATCCTGCCAGTCCGCACTTTTTATCTGTATCGGATGCAATTTGTTTCAAATAGGAGACCACATAATCTTCTATGTATATTTTATTCCGCTTATCCGTCATACCTATCTGTTTTCGATTTTTGGGTGTTTCCTGTTCCAATGTCATATTAAGCCTCCTATCCGCATATTATTCTCTATCCTGAGATTTTTTTGCTCGCAATTTACTTTCTCAAAATAGCACAGAAGGCCTGTCGTTTTTTAGCAAAATAAAACCACGGTTTGAAGAATCTTTCGACATTCTTCGCCGTGGTTTTTGACAATATTCATTGAAGCGGTCTGTATAAGCCGTTTCATTCGGGGCGTTTGACCATATTCCAATAATCCTGTAACCTGCCGCGGTAAATCTCTTGGGTCAACGGACTGTTTCTAAAATCTGCCGAGCGCACGTTCAGATAGCTTTTATCCGTAAAATCCACCCCCGCCTCCTGCAAGGCAAATGCCACAAACTGCGAACAATAATACATGTTCCGTAATTTGGGGTAATATCCAAACCATGCAAAAACGATCCCCGGAAAGTTAAATATATACGTTTCCTTATTCTGCCAGAATTGTTTGGTGACATTCCAAATAATACGATACTGCTCCTCCGTCACCTCAATCTCATAAACAGCACACTGTGTATTGGTAAGACGTCCGAACACATTTTTATCCGGTCTCTCATGTACAAAACCTGCATTGAACAAGTCATATGCATTTCTGCGGCCGAAGCTGTACATACGGTACAAACTCGGATCCAGAGACAGCGAGCAGTGCGGAGTCGCTTCCCCCGTACATGCATGAATCATATGCGAAAGAATAGTCCCGGTTTTACTTAAAATTACATAAACCTTTTTCAATTCTACAAAACTCCTCTTTATGATAAATCCCGACCTGCATTGGCAAGCAGAAGTTTGATGCGGTTTTTCTGATTGATTTCGCTGGCACTTGCATCATAATCAACGGAAATAATGCTCACATTCGGATTCTTTTCTTTGACCACTTTCATGGCACCTTTCCCTACAATGTGGTTCGGCAGACAGCCAAACGGCTGTGTACAAACAATGCTTCGGATGCCGCTGTCGATATGTTCTGCCATCTCAGCCACCAAAAGCCAGCCTTCTCCCATTTTAACACCAAAATCAATATATTTCCTTCCCAGCTCTGCTACATGGAGAAATTCCGTCGGCGGCGTAAAATCGCTCACTTCCTTGAAAGCATCGATAATATCCTTTTGTTTCTTGCAAAGTACTTTAAATGCATAGCGCATGATATGCACACTCTTTTTGTGAATACGGTACATATCATATTCCACCACTCTTCCGTACAAATAAAACATGGCAAAATCCGTAAGTCCGGCCATAACAGGCTCTGCACCTTCTTCAATCAGATAATTCTCCAGATTACGGTTTGCAAGCGGGGAAAATTTCACGTAAATCTCACCCACAATGCCGACACGTTCTTTTTTGACCCGGTTCATCGGCAGGTCAGCAAAACTCTTGATAATGGCACGGTAGGTTTCGGTAATCTCTCTGTAAGGCAGACTTTTTTTGTCACCCAGACGTCGGACAAGCTTCTCGGTCCATTCATCCGCGAGCCGCTCACTTGCACCCTTCTCAATTTCATATGGTTTGGTCTGATTCACCGTATACATCAAAATATCCCCGTAAAGTACGGCATACATCATACGACGAATCATGGATATCGTAAGCTTAAAGCCCGAGTTTTTCTCCAACCCCACAAAATTCAGGGAAATAACGGGAATGTGCCCGTAACCGGCTTTTTTGAGCGCCTTTCTTACCAGAGAAATATAATTGGAAGCTCTGCAGCCGCCACCGGTCTGGGTAAAAAGCAATGCTGTTTTGTTCAAATCGTACTCGCCGCTTTCTAATGCCGTAATAAACTGGCCGATTACCAAAAGTGCGGGATAACAAATGTCATTATGAGTATATTTCAATCCTGTATCAATGACTTCCTGGCCGTCATTTTCGAGCATTTTGGCCTTATATCCGTACACATTCAGCAGGGACGCAATCATTTTAAGGTGACGCGGCAGCATTGTCGGAAGCAAAATCGTATAATCCTTCTTCATCTCAGCGGTAAATTCAACACGTTCCACCTTGTCGTCTTCCGCCGTCCACTCCCATTGCTTGTTTCCTACTCCTGTTTCCATAGTGTTTCTCTTACTCCTCTTTACGCATTTCAAGTGCACCCATCAAACTTCTTAATCTTATGTTTACTGCACTCAAATTATTAATTTCATCAATCTTAATCTGTGTATATAATTTGCCCTTACGCGTCAGAATACTTCTAATCTCATCTGTTGTAATCGCATCAATTCCGCACCCGAACGAAACAAGCTGCACCAGTTCCATATCCGGCTGTGACGTTACATATTTTGCCGCTGCATACATTCTGGAATGGAAGGTCCACTGGTTCAAAACAGCAACACGGGGCATCGTTGTCAGATGCGAAATTCCATCCTCACTGACCACAGCAAATCCGAGACTTTCCGCAAGCAAATCTATACCGTGACCGATTTCGGGATCAATATGATACGGGCGTCCTGCGAGTACCATGATTTTTTTGCCCTGTTCCCGCGCTTTATTAATGATACGCGCAGCTTCCGTTCTGTTTTCCTGTCTGAATTTTTCATATAAGTCAAAACCGGCGCGAATTGCGGCAAGAAGCTTCTTTTTACCAAAGCTGCCCCACTCCTTCGGAAGATACAACTCCAGTTCGCGGGCAAGTTCCTTCTCATCATTAATATTCAAAAACGGTGCCAGATACTTAATGGTTTTAAGTTCCTCCATATTACCCTTCAAAAGCTCGGGATAATAAGCCACCACCGCACAATTATAGTGATTGTCTCCGCCGCCTTCCTCTACATTATAAGTCAGACAGGGTGCAAAAATCGCATCCACTTTTTCCTCAATCAGCTTATGGATATGTCCGTGCATTAATTTCGCCGGATAACAAACCGTATCGGACGGAATACTATCCTGACCTTTGATATACAATTCCCTGCTCGAAAATCCGGAAAATTTCACATTGAAACCAAGCGTTGTAAAAATACCGTACCAAAGAGGCGCAAGATCGTACATTCCTAACTGAAGCGGCAAACCGATTGTAATTTTCCTATCAGGATATTCCGGCATTAAAGCCAGACGGTTGCGCTTGAATTCGTACATATTCAGCGACTCTTCCCCGGTCTTTTTTCCGCCGTTTTTCATCCGTTCGCATCGGTTACCGGAAATATATTTTCCACCATCGGAAAAAGTATTCACGGTAAGGGAACAGTGATTGGTACATCCCTGACAAACCATCGCCTTGGAAGTATGGGTAAATTTCTCGAGCGCTTCTCCAAGCAAAGTCTCAGACGCCGTCAGTTTACAACTGCGTGCATAGATTGCAGCGCCGAACGCTCCCATGATACCTGCAATACGGGGTCTTATTACTTCATGACCGATTTCATTCTCAAATGAACGCAATACCGCATCATTCAGAAAAGTTCCTCCCTGCACAACAATGTGTTTCCCTAATTCCTCGGGAGAATTTGCCCGGATTACTTTGTAAATTGCATTCTTAATAACGCTGACCGCAATCCCTGCGGATATATTTTCCACACTCACACCATCTTTCTGTGCCTGTTTGATGGAGGAGTTCATAAATACCGTACAACGCGAGCCTAAATCAACCGGTGCATCCCCGTCCAGCGCAAGTGCTGCAAATTCCGCAGTCTGATAACCAAGGGATTTGGCAAAGGTCTCGATAAAAGAACCGCAGCCGGAAGAACATGCTTCATTCAACATAATACTGTCTACCGCATTATCTTTAATCTGAATACACTTAATATCCTGACCGCCAATATCCAGAATAAAATCTACTTCCGGGCAAAAATGCTTTGCCGCCATGAAATGCGCCATTGTCTCAACAAGGCCTTTATCAATATGAAACGCATTCCGAATCAATTCTTCACCATATCCGGTCACGGCACTACCCGCAATCGTAATACGGTCCCCGCAAAGCCCGGAAACTACCATGAGCTGCTCTTTCACAACATCTACGGGATTCCCTTTGTTAGAGTCATAATAAGACCATAACAACTCTTTTTGTTCTCCAATCAAGGCAAGCTTGGTCGTTGTGGAGCCACAGTCAATTCCAAGATATGCCTTCCCTTCATAAGCTGCAACATCCCTATATTCCACAGTTTCCTTATCATGACGCTCATAAAATTCTTTTTTCTCATTTTCATCCGCAAATAACGCAGGCATGCAGACTACATTTTTCTGCCCTTCGAGTGTGGCTTCGATTGCCGCACAGAGAGCATCATAATCCATCACTTTCTCTTGCTTGTCTGCATACAAAGATGCACCCATTGCAACGGAAAATAGCGCATACTCAGGAAAAACAGCATCTTCTTCACGAAGCTTCAATACATCCTTGAATGCATTTTTAAGCCCTTCATTATAATAAAGCGGTCCGCCAAGAAACATGACTTTCCCGTCGATTCTTCTTCCCTGGGCAAGTCCTGCAATGGTCTGATTCACTACCGCATAATAAATGCTCGCGGCAATATCACTCTTTGCTACCCCCTGGTTAATCAAGGGCTGAATATCCGTCTTGGCAAAAACACCGCAACGGGAAGCAATCGGATAAACCTTCTTATGTGTAAGACTCAATGCATCCAGCTCATCCGGCGTCACATCCAAAAGAGTTGCCATCTGATCGATAAAAGCACCCGTACCTCCGGCACAGGTTCCGTTCATACGCTCATCCACTCCGCCTTTTAAAAATATGATTTTGGCATCCTCTCCGCCCAGCTCAATCACAACATCCGTATCGGGAACCTTTTCTTTCACCAGTGCAAATGTTGCATAAACTTCCTGAACGAACAAAAGTCCTGCTGCATCAGCAAGACCAAGCCCCGCTGAACCGGATACGGCAACACGGAGGTCACATCCGCGAAGGATTTCTTCGCATTCCTTAATGAACGCCAGTGTTTTATGGCGCACCTGAGAATAATGTCTCTCATACTTTTTATAAAGAAGCTTTTCCCCTTCCGTAATTACTATTTTAACCGTCGTGGAGCCGATATCCACCCCCACATTCAAGAGTCTTTTCTCCTGCATTTCTATGTATTCCTTTTCTTTTTATATTTCCTATCGCATCACAAAGGACTTGATTTCGTCCATTCGTTGCGTGGCATATGCGTATCCCTCTTCATACAACGCAAGAAGTTTCGTCTGGTCAGTCTCAAGATGACTGATGGCCACCGCTCCCTGCGGTTGCATCAAAAACACCTTGCCGGCTTTTTCGAGTTCATACACCTGCTCCCACTGCTTATAGTACAGCGAAAGACGATTTTTACAAGCCTCGATAAAAGGCTTGCATTTTTTTCCGTAAAGCAATCGCATCAAAAATCCCATTTTTCCCAAATTGGAAGGCTCCATCCCTTCTCCCTTGGTTGAGATAATCAAAACCCTGTCACAACCTTCATCAAAACAGTGCTGCACCGGAATCGGGTCTGTCATGCTTCCGTCCATGTACATTTTTCCATCCAGTTTCGTGGCTCCGCATACAAGCGGCAGGGAACAGGATGCCTTCCCCACTTCCGCCAAACGAATTTCATCCTTTTTTTCCGAAAGGTACTCGGGTTTTCCTGTATGACAATTGGATACAACATATTCCGCCTTGGTTTTCGACGCAAAATATGCCTCAAAATCAAAACGCAGATCCTCACGATACAGATACGTTCCGTACATTTTATCAAGATTCAAAAACTTACCGGTTCTGAAAAGCTCTTCTTTCCCGCAATAATTATCGCCCTTAGGACGTTCCATCAGCTTGCGCGACCTTCCATTTTGGCCGGACACAAAATTCATGACATTTACGCCGCCGGAACTGCTGCCGATTGCATAATCAAATGTAATCCCTTCTTCCATGAGGCGATCCAGAATGCCCGCAGTAAACATACCGCGCATACCTCCGCCTTCCAACAATAAGCCTGTCTTCATGGAAAGTCCTCCTTTCGACCGTAAATCCGCAACAAGGATGTCCCGCTTCATACACTTTACGGTGCACAAAGCAGGGCATCCTCCATAACCTATTCACTGTATATTTAATTATACCGCCAAACCACTCTTGTTCGCAACAAATTCGCAAATTTCTTTCACTGTTGAAAAATTGGTATCATCACCAAATTCGATTCCGAATTCATCTTCCACGGAAATTGCCAGAAGCATCATAGAGAGGGAGTCAATTCCCAAATCTGCAACAAGTCTGGAATCCATTGAAATATTTGCTGTATCCACATTGGGTTTCACACGTCCTAAAATTGCTATTAATTTTTCAAAAACCATTCTGTCTGTTCTCCTTACTGTGCATTTCTTGCAATCTTCATTGCGCCCGTACGTTTGAAATCAGTATCACGAACGCTTACTTTGGTTACGCGTTTGAACGTGGGCAGGGTCGCATTTACTTTGGCAACCACATCTTCAGCTTTCTTCTGAATTTCTTCCGGTGAAAGCCCTTCCACTTCCGGTCCGTAAGGAAGAATTTCAATTGCAATAACCGGCTCATCGTTTAACTTATCTTCTTTTACCAGACAGTCCTTAACGAAGTTTTCTTTGTAGAAGATTTCTTCAACCTCTTCCGGTGAAACATTCTCACCATTTCCAAGAATGATTAAGTTCTTAATACGTCCGACAATTGTGATGTATCCGTTTTCATCTTCTTCCACAAGGTCACCGGTCTTTAACCAGCCGTCTTCCAATACTGCCGCAGTAGCTTCGGGATCGTTGTAATATCCTACCATTACGTTATCACCCTTAATCCAAAGCTCCTTATTTACAAACTTGTATTCCTGTCCGGGATAAATCTTACCCATGGAATCGGGATACTTATCGGAATCATAGTTCGCGCTGGAAAGATTTGCACCTTCTGTCATACCGTATCCGCAAAGCACACGAACACCAAGTTCCTGATATGCTTTCATAATACGAGGAGGTACAGGAGCAGCTCCGACAAGCATTTCCTCAAGTCCGTCGATAAACTCCTTACCCTTCACGGATACAAGACCGAGGATAATCTCCGCAAGGCCCGGTACAAGTACGAGACAGGTCGGTTTCACAAAAGGAATCATGCCGACTGCCTTCTTCATGTCAGCATTGGTATATACATAAGAACCGGTGTAAAGTCCTGTCAGGAAACCTGCAACAGAACCGTAAATATGTGAAAACGGTAAAAATGCAATATAACGATGGCCGAATACTCGCTCGTCGCGGAAACATGCATTATGCGCACCTCGCATCAGGGAACCGTGATTCAATACAACCCCCTTAGGTGCTCCTGTAGTACCGCCGGTAAAATAGATTGCGGCGATGGTTTCTTTTACAATGCCTTCCCCCATAGGCGCTTCCGCATCCGATGTCTCGGAAATGTGAAGAACCTTGGTCTTCAAGCCTTCCGTTAAAGGTTTAAACTCATCAGAAACAAACAATGCTTCAATGGAAAACTTCATGGTACATCCTGCAAGCGCCTGCTCATTAAGCTGTGCCGGAAGCATAATCATGGTATATCCGGCAGATGTAATTGCAAGGAAAAGTTCCATGGAATCAAGGCTGTTACGGGACATAACTGCAATTTTGCCTCCCTTTGACACACCAAGACTGTTCAAATAATTACGTCTTTTTGCCACGCGGCTGCAAAGCTCGCTGTATGTATACTTCACATTATCATCTCCGATTGCCAAAGCATCGGGATACTCTCTTTTGATCATTTCAAGAAGTTCGCAGATAGTAGGCAGATATGCCAGTTTTTGTCTTGTCTCTTCTGATACACGTCCGTAAAAATATTCTTCGTTCATTTCTTCACTTACCGCATTTGCGGTTCTCCTTTCCTTTTGTCAGTGGTAGCTGCCACCGCTTTTTCACCAAACAACTCTTTGCTTTTCACACCCAAACCACGCATAATCTGTCGAAATCTCTCGCTCTCCTCATTCAGATACTCGGCCGGAGCCCTGCCTTTCGTTTCGGACAACATCTCAGGCTCTCCGAACAAGACATTTTTACGCGGTCCGATGAACTTGCTGTACTCACCCGAAAGGTAAACCGGGATAATCGGCGCATTCGACATCTGCGCAAGCAGTGTAAAACCTGATTTGAACTCATCCAGGTCGCCTGTGGTCGAACGATGTCCTTCCGGGAAAATGCAGACCGACTCGCCGGCTTTGATGAGTTTCACACAATTTCTGAGCCACGCCGTGTCCAGACCGTTTCTGTCAATTGGCACAATGCGGTTCCCTTCAAAAATCGTTCTGATATGCGGCTTATCATACCAGTCCTTGGCCGTCAAAACATTCCCCTTATAGCCATCAAGCATAGCAAATGCAAACAGACCGTCATACAACGTCGTATGATTACAAATAAAAATCGCCGGTTTTTTCTTATATTCTTTCACAGCGCTCTTATTCAGATATCCTACCCGCGGCCTAAACATCACTCTGATTCCGACATAAAGTACAACGCGGCAGATAAAACAATAAACACGCTGAAAAAAGCCAATGTCCTTTTTCATATTTCCTCCGTACTAACATTTCTTTTTATTACCAACAGTTAAGATTTTAACACGCAAATTTAAACTAAATTTAAACTTTTTGACGAAAATTGAAATTTTTTTAAATTTTTATTCATTTTTTCTTGTTAGAATGGGTTTTTTTCTTTTTAACTTGTATTCACAAACGCTTTTTTGTATTCTTAAACTATATAAATAACATGGATAAAAAAGAAGCAAACTGTATCTTTTTACAGAACTTTTCACGGGAGGAAATGTATGTTTACAATTCTTATTGCGGAAGACAACAAAAACACAGCCAGACTGATGGAGGTCGTTCTCACGCAAAACGGTTATCAGGTTTTGCACGCTTTCAACGGCGAAGAAGCACTGGAAATCTTTGCAAATAATCACATTGACCTCATTTTGCTTGATGTCATGATGCCTAAGATGGACGGATATGAATTTACGCGCATTTTGCGGGAAAGCAACAGCCAGGTTCCGATTCTTATGGTTACGGCCAAAGACCGGCCGGACGACATCCACAAAGGATTCATGACCGGAACAGATGATTATATGACCAAACCGTTAGATGAAGTTGAAATGCTTTATCGTATTCAGGCGCTGCTGCGCCGTGCCAAAATCGCTGCAGATCATGAACTGACCATCGGAAACAGCAAGCTTTACTATGATTCGCATACCTATGTCGGTGCCTCGGGAGAACAGATACTTCCCAAAAAGGAATTTCAACTACTTTTCAAATTATTATCTTATCCGAACAAAACATTTACCCGAAATCAGCTGATGGAAGAATTCTGGGATGCAGACTCTTCCACAGACACAAGAACAGTTGCCGTGCACATCAATCGTTTGCGCGACCGTTTCAAAGACAATCCCGATTTCTCCATTGTCACCGTACACGGTCTCGGTTATAAGGCAATCCGCAAAGATCAGTAATTATATAGAAAAAGAGGATTTCATATGTTTCGATTTATTCCCAAAAAAATCATCCGCAGCCTGAGCAGCCGCGTTATCTTTTTTACCATTCTTGCCCTGAGTGTTTCGAGTATTCTGGCGGGTGGTATCCTGATTCTTATCTATGTGACCGATTTGAAGACACTGTGGGATATGACTCCCATGAAAATCGCCGTCATTGCACTTGTTTTAAGCTGGGTCAGCAGTGCTGTTATTTCATCCCTGATTAACAGAAATATCCTTAAACCGCTTAACCACCTGACGGAAGCGACCAAGGAAATTGCAAGCGGAAATTTTGACATCCATCTTGACCACGTTGTTAATGTTTTCACACAGGAAAGTGAGCTGTCTACTCTCGTTGACGGTTTTCATTACATGGCGGCGGAACTCAGCAGTACCGAAATGTTCCGAAATGATTTCATCCACAATTTTTCGCATGAATTCAAGACACCGATTATCTCCATCCGCGGTTTTGCAAGACAGCTTTATCAGGGAAACCTTACCCCGGAGCAGCAGATGGAATTTGCAAAAATCATCATGGATGAATCCGAGCATCTTGCCAATATGTCCGCCAATGTTCTTCTTATGACAAAGCTTGAAAACCAGACGATCGTTTCCGAGCGTAAAGAATTCTCTTTGGATGAGCAGCTGCGCGACTGTATGCTTTTGTTTGAAGAACAGTGGAGTGCCAAAAACATTACCATTAATATGAATCTTGAACCCATTACCTATCATCAGAATCCGGAACTTTTAAGTCATATCTGGATTAATCTGATTTCTAACGCGCTGAAGTTCACAAGCGACGGCGGACGTCTTCATGTCAGTTGCAGCCGGAACGACACCTGGGTCAGCGTTACCGTAACAGACAACGGCATCGGCATGGACGACGAAACCGCCAAGCATGTGTTTGAAAAATTTTATCAGGGAGACAAATCCCGTTCTACCCCGGGAAACGGACTCGGGCTTCCTCTTGCGAAGCGTATTGTTGATATGGCCGGTGGTTTCATCAGATTGAAAACCATGCCCGGAATCGGAACCACCTTTCATATATCACTTCCTGTCAATCCGCCCACCGAGCCGATGCGGGGCGGAAATGTCATCATTGAAAAATAATTTTTTTATGGATAAATAAAAGACACATCTTTTCATTATCATATATTTCAGATACAGTGCTTATCCTTTTTGAAAGCACAAAAAAGTATGAAACAAACCTTAGTCAGGAGGCAACATGTCATATCAGATTTTACTCGTTGAGGACGACTCACGGATTCGGGAAGTTGTATACGATTATTTCACGGAGCATCCGTCAGAACCTTTTGTAGTACATATGGCGAAAGACGGCGAGGAAGCACTTTCCATGATTTATGAAAATACATACGACTTACTTCTTCTCGATATCATGTTGCCGAAAGTAAACGGATTTGAAATCTGTCGCAGCGTACGTATTGACAACACTGTCCCCATTATTTTCATCACAGCGCGCGTTGGGGATGAGGATGCTCTTTACGGTTACGGAATCGGTGCTGATGATTACATCACCAAACCTTTTTCGCTCGCGACACTGCACGCCAAGTGCATCGCTCTTCTGAAGCGTTCCAAAGGTCTGGTTGCCGGAGACATGCTGCATTGCGGCAGCATTTGTATGGATCCCGTACGTTTCACGGTTACGGTTTCCGGAGCAGACGTAAAGCTTTCACCGAAAGAATTTGCCTTGCTTCGCACGCTGATAGAACAAAAAGGGATTGTCATTCCGCGTGAAACCCTTCTGATTCGTATTTGGGGATACGATTACGAAGGAAACGAACGTGTTCTTGATAACCATATCAAGAAGCTTCGTAAAGCTTTAGGCCCATGCGGCAAACAGATTCAGACCGTTATTACAAAAGGATATAAAATCACTGACTAACGTTTGTTTCGCCAGTATGAAAGGATGATTCTCATGAAAAAAGGAAAAACAAACACATTAAGACGAATAAAGCGTCAGAAATTCCCCCTTATTTTAATAAGGAAGACAATTGCTTCACTTCTTATATGTACACTGCTCTGCCTCATTTATTCTTCGTTTATTATGAAAGATATACTCACGGAACGTACAGCCATGGCGGCTGATTCCGTTGCAGATATCACGAAAGACCTATCAGAATATTTTGCAGATTTCGCCGATAGTGAAACAGAGGTTGACAAGAATTACCTGAAATGGAGCTGTGTTCTTAACAGCGAAACCGGTTGTATGGTATCTGCCATCTATGATTTGACTTCCGGAGAACTTATCGCAGACTCAAGCCGCGCTACATTTCTTATCGTCCGCGACAGAGATACCGAACCTCATGCATCCAAATCTAAAATTTACATCTGCTCTTACGACGAACTTGAACTGTGGAAAACAGCGGACAGTACTTTGGCTGTAAAGCCCTCCATCGCTAATATCAGTAAAGTATATGATATAGAGACCTGGGTAAACTCTGAAACCGATTACTATTATCTGAAAGAAGACGGCACCTTCCTTCCCGGCAAAGGAACGCTTTATTACACCGAAGACGACTATGATGAAGGCTACGACTCCGAAGACATCCTGATCCAGACCTTCGACTATACACCAACAGACCTTTCATCTTATGAGAAAGTCGTCAAAGACGGCGACGACTTTGCCGTTCTCGGTCCGGTCACCATAGGTTACGACGATTCCCTTGCGGAGACTTTATATGGATTTCCGTTCTATCCGACCAAGGACAGTAAGATGGCATTTGACAGAATGCTTGCAGATCTCGAAGAAACCGGTGAAATTCCTTACGTGGAATATTCCTCACAAACAATGTTTACCTACTATAATGCCAAAACGCATACTCTTATCGCACCAAACGGGCATGAATATGCCATTCTTTCCGCATCATGTTTTGACCTGTTTGAAGAGTTCGGTTTTCTTTTATGGCCTGTTATTGGGATTGCATACGCAATCGCACTTGTCCTTGCCTTCTTTATTGCCCGCATTTCTTATGCAAAGTTGAATGCACAATACAGGATGGAGGACTACCGCAAAACGCTCATGAATACCATGGCGCATGATTTAAAAAGCCCTTTAATGTCCATCTCCGGCTATGCAGAGAATCTTCAAATGAATCCGGAGCATCCGAAACGTGATTCCTACTTGCAGGGAATCCAGTCCGGCATCTCCTATATGAACCGCACAATCGAGGACATTCTTTCTTTATCCAAGTTGGAAGAACGCTCGGGTAAAATAAATTATACGCAAGTTAATTTGCATGAAATTCTTTCTTCCCTGATTGAAAAAAATGAAGCATTCGCCGCCGACAGAAATTTATCCGTCAAAGTAACCGGCGAGGCTATTGTTTCGGGAGAAGCAACACTCGTAAACGAATTACTGGATAATCTGTTAACAAATGCACTGATATATGCTCCTAAAGGAAGCGAAATCACAATCACGCTTTCCAATGAAAAAATGACGTTCTCCAACCCTTGCGAAACAGATCTTACTTCCTGTATCGACCGCCTATGTGAACCGTTCGTCACGGGAGATAAAGACCGCAGCGACCAGAAGGGAAGCGGCCTGGGACTGGCTATTGCAAGAAACATCGCAGAACTTCTTTCTTACAAGCTGCTTGTATCTTATGCAGACAAGACATTTGAGGCTACACTGCTGTTTAAAAACAAGAAACGCTTGCTGTAAGGGCTTGTTGTTCCGGGCAGAGGCACGAACGGGAATCCGTTCGAGCCTCTGCTTTGTATTTGGGGCAAGGATATTTCCTGGGAAGGAGGCTCTCGCGATACACTTTCTCTCTATAGATACTCCTTGGCCAGCCAGGCCAAGGATATTTCCTGGGATGTGGGCTCTCGCGAAAGACTTTCTCTCTATAGATACTCCTTGGCCAGCCAGGCCAAGGATATTTCCTGGGAAAGAGGCTCCGGCGAAAGACTTTCTCTCTATAGATACTCCTTGGCGGGCCAGGCCAAGGATATTTCCTGGGATGTGGGCTCTCGCGAAGGACTTTCTCTCTATAGATACTCCTTGGCGGGCCAAATTTATTTCTGCAAACAAATTGATTATTGATGTCAAAAATGGTATGTTTAGAATAGATAATTGTTGTATTCAATCGTTGATTTTTACGGAGGAATAAAATGGCTTTAAAAGATACTAAATTTGATGCTTTTATCAGTTACAGACATGCAGAACTTGATAAATTTGTTGCAGAATCCCTTCACAAAAGGCTGGAGGCTTTTCGCGTACCTTCATCCGTGCGCCGCAAAAACAAGCTTACCAAAGACCGTATCCGTCGTGTATTCCGCGACAGGGACGAATTGCCGTTGGCCAGCGACCTTGCCGAACAGATTACGGATGCCCTGCAGAATTCCGAATTCCTGATTGTCATTTGTACGCCGCGTCTTCCGGAATCCAAATGGTGCCGCAAGGAAATCGAAACTTTTATCGAAATGCACGGGCGCAAAAACGTATTTGCCGTGCTTGCAGAGGGCGAGCCTTCCGAATCTTTCCCGGATTTGCTTTTATATGATGAAAAGGAAGTTGTCAGCGATACAGGCGTGACAGAAATTGTACGCGTTCCCGTGGAACCGCTTGCAGCAGATGTGCGCGGCGAAAACAAGAAAGAAATCCGTAAAAAAATGGACGAGGAATTACTGCGCCTTGTTGCTCCGATGTTTAACTTAAATTACGATGATTTAAAACAGCGTCACCGCGAGCAAAAGATGAAACGTATCGTGAGTCTTTCCATGATTATCTCAGCTATTTTCATCGTTTTCGGTCTTTTCAGCGGTATTCTTTCCTTGAAAATCTCGCAGCAAGCGAACGAAATTTACGAGCAGAATACATTGATTCAGAATAAAAATAATGAGATTAGTCAACAGGCAGAGCTTTTGCAGCAGCAGAATGAGGAACTGCAGAAAAGTTATGCAGTGTCGATGGCGTTAGAAGCACAGGAACTGATGGCAGACGGAAGATATTACGATGCCCTTTATGCCGTGAGAAATGCCATGCCGGATTCTACAAATGATGCTTCATTACCTTACTCAGCAGACGCACATCGCTCTCTTGCAGATATTTTACAAGTATATAAATCTCCTCAAAGTTACTTTCCGCAAAATAACTACGATGTCAGTGCACCGGTAAATAACTTCAAAATATCAGACGATGGTACTAAATTATTAATTTCCGATATGTCAGACACCTTAACCTTATGGGAAACCAAAACGCAGGAATGCCTTGCCTCGTTTCCTCTTCATGACGGACATGAATCAATAACCTATTATTTCATAGATAATAACACTCTTATTTTTTCTTCTAAAGAAAAAATAATTAAGTATGATATTGCTTCGCAATCATCACTTGAACTTTATGATGCTGCCGGAGATATTCTTCTTATCCCTGCAAGCGATGACATTATTCTGATTGAGTCTCTGCAAATATCCCGTATTTCTGTAACCGGAGAAGTTATTTGGCAGTTGCACACACTTGAGTATGGTTTCTATTCAACAGAAGATATGTTTATTACAGACGACGCTTCTCTTGTAATTATGCCTGTCTCGGATCAGATGCTTGCAATTAACGCTGAAAATGGTGATATTGTGTACGCTCTGCCGCATACCACATTTGAAGAATATATGCTTTTTCACTCTTCACTTTATATCATGGATTCGAATTCGGATACGAGCAGGACAACAATATTCAGTTATGACGTTACAACAGGAAATAAGATATGGGAAAAGACATATCCCGTTTTCTTTTATGATATTTATTTTGCTACACCGGAAGGGAAATATCCATTATTAATTACTCACAGCTACGATGAAGCTTATGCAATCGACGTTTCCAATGCAGAAATCGTAAGCACTGCCATTTTCGACAAAAGGATTATTGCAATTACATCTGCTCCCAATGACGGAACACCAATTATTACGCTTAGCTCTAATATCCACTATTTGTTTATGCCGGAAGAAAACCAAGCAATTCAAATTACACTTGCTGATCGCTACAAACCTCAAGCGCAGATCATGCAAGTGAACTGGATTCCGGGAGCCGTATTTTATGCTTATGTTGATACCCCCATGGTCTCTCTTTATACAAGTATTGATAACGAAGACAGTACTGCGGAATTAGGAGATAAGAAATTAATTAATTATTCCGTCAATCATGCCGGGACAATACGTCTTGAATGGGAAGCTTCCACCGGATATCTGTATAATATTCAAACAAATGAACTTTTGAACACTCTCGACTTAACAGATTCTGATTTCTGCTTTGTGAAAGACGGCTCAGAATACTACAGCCTTACTTCAAACAACATTTGCACCATTTATTCGCTCAAAGATCACGTGGCTGTTCATACAATCAAATCAGATAATGCACTTATTACAACTGAAGACTATGTTCTAGAAAGCGTCAAAACCGAATCCGAAAGAATTGGACGTGTTCACTTGTTAGACGACTTTAATTCAACGTATGATTTGCCAGAGAACGTCTATCTAAGTTTTCTTGACTTGTATATATCTGATGATACGCTACCTTATGCTCTTGTAAACAGCTTAGATGGTATCATTACCATTGGACATTTACAAAATCCTGATATCAATATTACAATACAGACAAGCATATCCTCAATATTATCATGTGCGCTTTCAAATGACGGAAAATATTTCTTTGTTGAACATGATGATGCACGCATTGAGATATACGACATGACAGATGGAACAATTAAAAATATTTTATATGACACATGTATGGACATAGGATATGTTGAATATATTCCGGACTTAAACAGTTATTTTGCATATAGCCGGTACGGATCTCCTAACTATATACTTACCAAGAATATGGAGGTTTGCTCTGAAATCCCGACCGCTCTCGCATATAATAAACAGGACAAAGTTTTAATCTGCTACTCTAACTCTGTCTTTTATGCCATGCCATTCTACCACTATGATGAATTGATCCAAATGGCTGATGCTATTCTGGGAGACTATGCTCCAAGTCAGAAAATAAAACGCAAGCATAATATTTAAGTATTTTCTTAGGCTTAAGCATATTATTCCTTATTTGGCTACTGATGAAATTGACATACTGATAAGGAAATAAAAATCAGCGGTATTTCATGACTTTCTGAAGTCTTAAAAATACCGCTGATACTGTATCTCAACTGCATCATGGACTTATTTGCCAGAAAGATTATCGCATGGACTCTTTCCGAAACGATGGAAGTATCCACCGTTATACTATATGAACGGGGTATACAACACTGTCTGCTGCTTAGCAGGCAGAACATCTCATTTTAATTTGTACTAAATCTTGACAGAGGACCACATTTTATATGGTACTAAATCTTGACATAGGACCACCACGCCCCCCGGACACTTCACAAATTCTCCTAAAATAATTCATTTTTTCCGTTAATACAGTTTTCAGACTAATCTAAAAACGAATCTGACATTGTAAAAAATGGTTTCTGTCCCTCTATCGCAACTTTTCCTAATCCAGATTCAACTAAAACCATATCCAATAGCTTACCTTGCAGAAAAGGTTGGCAGATTTTCCCTATTTCCAAAAAAAGTTGCTGCGGTGAATTATCAGTATCAAAAAAAAGATAATTCCGCTTCTTCATCTAATCTAACTTCATTATTTTTCTTATTTGTTACTTTTAGATTATCCATATTAACTGGACACAAAAATTTTGCTTTGTAAATTTCTTCCCAAAACAAAACTTCTATATTTTTTCCTTGTTTAATATCCTTAATGATATCCACTAAATTAGGATTAGCAATAGGTATATTAAGATCCATCTAACGCATTCACTCCTTTAGGCTTATTTATTCTCTCAGCATATATTTCCCATCCGGAAACTTTCTGACAAATCCTTTTGCTGGAAAATCAGAATAATCTATATTAACAGGGACTTTCACAGAATTGACGTCACCTGAATATACAAAATATTTTCCTCCACCACCATTTTTTCCAAAACCTCGTTGATATACTTGTGCAAATTCCACTCCATATTCTCTTGTTAAATATGACATTTCTTCTAAAGATAATCTTTGTGGTATTTCTATTCCTGAACTGCCTGGCAAATACGAAAAATCAGTTACTTTACGTCCATCTGCCATATATCGAGTAACAATATTATCCGTTTGGTTAATTTTTCTGCGAAACCATACGTTTACTCTTTTGATGTGAAAAGCTCATAAAAACTCTTATCTTTATAATTGTTTGCAATTCTTAATAACAAATCAATCTCTTCTTCTGTTAACCATTCATCCCAAAGATACTTTGGTTCAGGATAATTAATCTCTATTCCGTACTCTTTAATAGAAAAGCGACGCTCTCTCCCTGATTTATCTACATTAATTGTTAATTTTGAAACGAGCGGATACTTATTTCCCTTGTAATACATCATGGGACCATTAGGGGTTTTATACAATGCAAAAAATATTTTTTCATATTCATAATATAATCCTTGACATACATACTCACCATCAGGTCTGCATCCTTTAGGAAATTTATTAACTCTATTTAGATTTATATCCAGCGCACAATATCCAAAACATTCAACGCGGCGTAATATCATAATTTTCCACCATCCATTCTTTAAATCCTTCTAATAATTTATCTATATCCGTATTGGGACGAGATGCTTTTTTTATTATCTTCAAGTCTGAGTAACCCATTTCAACAAAATCATCATAAGTCGGTCCTAAAGGGGCTTTATATCTGACATTATTAACATGATAGATATAATCCCGCAAAGGTTGTGGTGTCGCATCTTTATACACAATCCCTAATTCTCTTCTTGCCTGATTTACAATTTGTGCAATTTCCTTTTCCGTATATCCACGTCGATACAACTCATCAACATAATTTGCCAAATTTCGAACCTCGTCTTCATATGCCATTCTTAGAGGATTATTCTTAAAAGCATTCCCTTGCAGTTTCTTTATAATGGAATCTATCTCTGCATGTTTTGAAACCCATTCCACATTTTCGGCACCATATTTATTAACAAAATACTCATTCCATTCCGAACCGACTCTTGGAATCTTATTATCATAACCGATCTTACTGATGACTTCTTTTCCGCGTTTCTCACAAAGCTCTATAATTACTTTCTTAAACTTATTCAATGTCGGCGGAAGGACGGTTTCTACTACCTCGCCACCCTTCTTTATTACCCAGCCAAGCGGTTTGGCTAATGCTTTAAATACTCCCATCACAGCAAGTTGCACTGCAATCGTAGTGATTGCTGCTACTCCCGCTTTATGCGCTACTTTCTTTACATCGATATGTCCTTCATATGCCAGCTGGTCATATGCCTCCGGAATGCTCGCATGTGCTACTTCCATTGACACATCTATTACTGTTGAAACAATTCCTCCTACCGGGCCGGCGAATGCTATCGGAATTGAAAAAAACACCTACAACTTTCATGTCTTTCTGCATGGTTTCTTCATTTACTCTTAACTTATTGTACACAACTCAGCCTTTTATTCTATCTCATGACGTGTTCGTAATAATCAAATCTGTATTAGATTTTCATGATTCTCACTTTCCACATCATTAATTAACAACTCTTTACACTCTCAAAGTTGTTTTAGCTTACGACTTCTAAATATTCTATTTGTTTTTTAGAAACTCTTCGAATACTCTCTTAGTTGCATCTCCTACTTTAGGCGTTAACTCCTCAATTTTAGAAACTATCCGTGAATCAGTTTGTATCAAATTTAGGATTTCTTCACTTGTAAAACCTCTTAATGAATCCACTACAATTTCAAATAATTCACTATTATCAGTTTCTATTAAGTTTAATAATACTTTCAATTGATTTAAATCACTTTTGTCATGCATACAATATGCCAAACGTTTTTGCCATTCTACCGTTCTTTGAGATACTACTTCCAATAACATTTTCCAATCATTTTCCTCAAATTCACAAAGCATATTTTCTGCAATTTCAACCCCTTCATCATACCAATAATCAACTGCAAAATCCTCTACTGCAAACTCAAAAATATATTTGTCAAATTCATCAAACATTCTTTCTCTCCTTTATTCCAAGCTACTAAATCCTGGTAATAAGCCTGTTTTTAAGCCTCCTGTAGGATAGCCTGATGTAACTGTATCACCTATCTTTATAACTTCAATTTGTACTTCGTCTATTATGTCTCTATAGAGCATAGCACCATCTGACGCTCTTACACCAATTGGTGACGTATCACCCACTGCCTTGATGCTACAAATTATTTTATCGTTACTCCAGCTACCCGGAAAAAGTGTACTTGTTTTAATATTTGATAAATTACCATCTGTATATTGCGTAACAAACTTCACTTTCTGGGTACCATCAGGACTTATTTGTAATACTTCTACAGCATAATTAGGATTAGAGTTATTAATATCTGGAGAATGTCCTCCAATCAATTCATTCCTTGCCGGATTCTTTCTTTGCCCAAGCAAAATCTTTTCTTCCATCTCTGGTGTAATAATTGTCTTACTACCACCCTTGACATCGAGTCTGAACCCTCATGTTTTTACAAGCAGTTCCGTTCTCTTTGAAAAAAACAACACCTTCCAAAGCAATGGTTTTCACTGCCAAAAATTTTACCATATTTTCTCTGTCTTTACTACAAAAATTACGTTCAATCCCAGTTGTTCTGCACCTTTGGCATGACGTATTCGGTTTTGTTTTTCAGCATTCCGTAAATGATACTGATTAGCCTACGGGAAATCAATATCAATGCCTGTGGCTTGGTCTTACCTCTTGCCAACTGCCTTTGATAATAGGCATAGAAGGCAGGATTTCGTGGCAAGCCTTTAGAAGATAGCTGAATCATCTGAATTGCAAGAAAGTATATCGTTCCCTGCAATCTTCTGTTACCCTGTTTGGAAGGCTTATCGTCGCCTTTTCCTGCGGAGGAAAAATTCACAGGTGCAATTCCTGCAAAGTTTGCCAATTTGTCAGCGTTAGGTAATCTTCTGATATCTCAAATCTCGGAAAGCTGCTTCGCAACGGTGGTATCGCTGACACCTGGGATAGTATTGAGCGTGCACTCAAACCTCGGCAGAAAGTCAGCTATGGCTTTATCCACTTCCTCAATCTGGGCAACATAGTGCCTAACATCTTTCACTAACCCTCTTGTGATTTCATCACGCTCATTCTGATAGTCTCTCGCTGTATCCCCATCTGTTTTTACCGCATCCAGTATTATCTGACACTTCCGTGTAGAAAACTGATTGTGGCTGACCGGGATTAATTCCTCTGCCAGTTCCTCCACAGTCTTGCCGCTCAGCAATCTTGGAGAAGGATAATGCTCCCAAAAGTAAAGTGCTGTCGGTCTGCCGATGTCCTGAAAGAATTGCTTGTAGCTTGGATAAGCTACGCAGACCTGTTCATGCAGTTGGTTCTTCAGGCGAATATGATGTGTCTTTAAATTCGCTCTGCGATTTACCAACTGACTGAGAGTCCAGTACATATCTTCCGGCATGGCATCGGGTAACTTATTCAGTTCATTAATGGCTACTCTCGCTACACACTGTGCATCGTAACTGTCATTCTTTTTGTACTGCGGTACGCTCTTTCGGTAAGCATAGGACAAAGCAGGGTTAACATCTTTTACAAGATACCCCCTCTCAATCAGCCATGCAGCTAATGCTCTTCCATAGCCGTAGGAATTCTCCAAAGCAAAAACTATCTGCTTACCATCAGTACCATACTTTTTACATTTCGTAATTAACTTTGTAAACTCAGAGGGCTTATTCTCAAATGTAATCTCTCCAAGTTTCTCATTAAAGCAGTCCATAATGACTGCCGTGTGCTGTTC
>JAZSCW010000034.1:0-6341 GCA_045530835.1 Lachnospiraceae bacterium
TTAGCATCGTTTGTATCACCACGATATTCTGCGAAGCTCTTGTCATCCAAAATAAAAATCGGTACTTTTGTGTTATAAGCACCCGCTTCGTTAGCTACGAAACTACTGTTGAGTTTTTCAAGACTCAGCTTTTGAACATCAGAACTAAGATAATCCGTAGGGATCCCCGTATTGCTATTTACAATTCGATGAACAATACAGCCCGTTACATCTTCCGTGTTTCTAATATCATTCAGCAATTCTTCGCTATAGGTGTCACCTTTGACGGTAACAAGAAAATCCCAATTATTTCTATAACGGTCAAAGTAGGTTCTTTCCGTGCTAAGACCGGACACGCCAAGCATATTCAGAATTGAGATACAGGCAAACACCGCCAAAAGAATGGACATTGTGCCAACTCTCATAGCCTTACGTCTGACAAACAAGGATTTACGTGCCATCTCACCATAAATGCCGAAAATAGCGGAGTGAATACGATACTTTTTCACTCTCTTAATAACAGGCTCATTTCCGTAGTGTATTGCCTCTAACGGTGTAATACGGCTGAGTTTTCTTGCCGGAATCCACGCTGATATTGCAGCAGTCAGCATTGAAAAGCCAAACGAGCCAATAAACACAATCGGATGATAGGCAAAGGTCAAGGTGTAATCACGCAAATTAGCAGTTGAGCCGATAATAATGCTCATAACCGCCCAACATAAGCCAATTCCGATAATGTTTCCAACAATAATGACAGGCAAAGACAAAACCACCACTTCATTGACAAGCGTAGATTTGATTTGTCGAGGTGTTGCACCAATGCTTTGCAAAATGCCCAACTGATGGATGCGATTTGTCATAGTCGCCGCAAAAGCGTGGTGGATCATCATAACAAGTGCAAAGCTGGCTATGGTGAATACTACGATGTATGCGATGACCACCGGGGTGAACTCTACCCCCGAAGTTCCACTTTCGGCAACGGTTTGATTAACTTGATCTGCCCACAGATTGTAGAACAAACCACTCACAAGACTAAGCATCATAGATGCCAAAAAGGAGATTATCATAATAAACCTGTTGCCGGTTTTATTATTTTTAATATAACTGGCACTATAAGCGTTCCACATAGCGAGCCCTCCTTAATGAGTTTTCTCGTCAGAAACGATTTGACCATCTGCAATTCTGATGATTCGGTCCGCCTGCAACGCAATGTTTTCATCGTGTGTAATCACGATCAATGTCTGTCCGTATTTTTTGTTGGAATATTTCAACAATTCCATAATCTCTTGACTGCTCTTGCTATCAAGATTTCCGGTAGGCTCATCAGCTAACACTAATGCAGGAGCGTTGATAAGTGCTCTGCCGATAGATACACGCTGTTGCTGACCGCCCGAAAGCTGACTTGGTAAATGCTTTTTACGATCTGCAAGTCCAAGAACCTCAAGTAGTTCATTAACACGCTCATCATTTACTTTCTGCCCATCCAGTTTCAGCGGCAAAGTCATATTCTCCACCACATTCAAGATGGGAATAAGATTGTAGAATTGATAAATCAGTCCGACTTGACGGCGGCGGAAAATAGCTAACTGTTCTTTATTCTTTTTATATACATCTTGTCCGTCAACAAAAATGTGTCCGGAGGTGGGTTTGTCCACGCCACCAATCAAATGCAACAGCGTAGATTTGCCGGAACCGGACTGTCCGACGATTGCAACAAACTCTCCCTTTTCAACGCTGAATGATACATCATTCAAAGCCTGTACTTGATTGTTGCCTTTCCCATAGATTTTACAAAGATTTTCTACTTTTAGTATCTCCATGAGCATTCTCCTTTTTGATATATTTATTTAGGATACAGTATATCAATTTCAAAAATCAAACACGTGACTTTTTTATTACAATATTGTCATAAAACAGCAAGGGAGCATATTTCCAGTTTGCCGCCATTAGGACAATGTTCAATGCAATTTTTCAATATAAGGAATCAGATAATTATTTATAAGTTCCATTCTCGGTTTTGGATTATACACCAACGAACAAGTCATACAAATAACGGTATCAATCTCCGGTATAACCGTCACTAAGGAGCCACCTACACCATTCATACAATAAGAATCATACTTTCCTGTACTATATTCTTTTCGTATTATTTTTATTGTACTATTTTTCTTATAAATCCACCATAAATATCCGTAGCTTTCTTCTCGCTCCGTTAGCATCTCGCGAATATATTGCTCTGAAAGGATTCTTTTACCATTATATAAACCATTATTTAACACTAACACGCCAATCTTTGCAAAGTCATCTGTTGTAAGCGATAACCCCCATCCAGTCGTATAATATCCGCTTGGGTCTTTTACCCAACCACGATTATCTCTCGCTTTATAAAATGCTTCTTGCGATGCTCTGTCATAAACATTTGCATCTGGTACATCTATAATCTCCAATGGTTCAAATAAATAGTTTGTCGCAAACTCCTTCAAGCTCATATCCGTAGCTTTTGCTAATACATTCGATAATACTTGAATTCCAAGTGTTGAGTAGTGGAATCTTTCTCCAATCTGTTCCTTTCCACCAACATGCTCTAAAGCCTTGCCACCCCAATCCCCACTTGTACAAATCTTTGTCCACGGTTCACTTTTAAACTTATACGGAACTGTCATTGTAAGAAAGTTTTCAATCGTCACTTCTTTCAACTGTTCCTGATTTCTCTTTAACTTATACTCAGGGAAAAAATCTAATACCTTTTGATGTACACCTTCTAAATACCCTTTATCAATCGCAATCCCCACAAGTATTGCCACAATACTTTTAACAATTGAAAAGGTATGTACTGATTCGTTCTTATGTGCACCTTTAAAATACTCTTCAATGACCTTTTCACCATTTTTATATGCGATAATACCAAGTGTATTCGCATATTCTTTTCCTACAACTTCTCTTATTTTTTCCATCATCTTACCTCGCATATTCTTAAGATTTGGACGTCCATATAAAAGCCTAATTTAATTAGAAATTTATTTCAATAGTTTTTTTTATCTTAAAAAAAAAGATATCTAAGTTAATAGACATCTTTTCACAACAGAAAATTCAAATTCGTAATGAAACAATTGGCGGATTTGTATAAATAAGTATGGTTTATAAACGATTTATTGGGTATTGGGGAAATTCTATATCATTTTGATTCTGTTCTTGAAATCAATTGTGTTCATTCGCGAAACCCGAACGGTAGATTTATCGGGGAAGGTAGCAATCAATGTACGGTCGACATCCGGTGTGATGCTGACTACTTTGGAAAGATTTACGATTGCTGATTTCGAAACACGATAAAAGGCTTTTTCGGGGAGCATGCTTCCAAGTGCAGAAAGTGTTTTGCCGGTCTCAAAACGACCGCTTTTCATAACAGCCATGGTTTTACGTCCTTCGGATTCAAAATAAAAAATATTTTCCAGAGGGACTTTAATCAGGCTGTTTTCTTTTTTGATAAAAATCGTATCTGCGACTGACGTAGCAGGTGCTGTGGAGTCGGAAAAGGCAGATGTTGCGGGCGTTGCAGTATCGGTACCGCAGGGACGATATTTAAGCAGATAAACTGAAATCGCAAGACGCGAGATATAGCGCTTTAAGATTGTATCATACACTTCCGGGTTATCGTAGCCCACAACTATATGGCCGATAAATTGACCACCGAATGTCATGGGCAGAACATGAAGGTTCTGCGGATGCTGTTTGGGTAAAGCAGCGGGATACAGATTTTTACTTTCAAATAAAATGGGCACGTCGCTCCAGGCATGGTCTGTCATATAAATACAACGGGAAGTTGTTTCGTTTTCTGTAATGTTAACGGAAAGGAAGGAAGCTGATTTAATCAGATATTCCGAGTGATAAATGATTGGATGCAGTTCCTTGTAAGTCGTACAGGTATATAACTTTTCTTCGAGCTCACTGTTGTGATAATGGATTTCGGCAGTGCGCTTTTTGTCATCCTGTTCAAGATGCCAGCGGACAGCAGAAGAGAGACAGTCTCCGCAACCGCAACTCATGCCGGTGATCACACTGCTTTTAGGAAGAAGAATGGGAAGTTCTTCGCTGTCTGTAATCAGAGCATGGAGTCTGGACATTGCCCTTCGTCCGCAATATTCAGCGTTGCTCGGATATGTTGTAATGGATAAAATATTGTTTCGGGAATCCGCGCGCGCACCAAGACCGGTAACGATAATGTCGTCGGGCACGCGAATGCCGTAGCGGTAAAGCTCTTTGATAAAGAAAAACGCAACGGTATCGTCTTGGCAGATAACTGCATCCGGTTTCTCAACCATATTGTAGGCAATGTCTTTGGCAAGGGATTCGCCGCATTCGCGCCAGTATCCTCCGTAAAGAAGATTGTCATTTGTGCAGGGAATATCATGCTCCCTGAGGGACTGTATGAAACCAAGATCATTCTTTAAGACCTGATTTGGTTCGCCACCTAAGAAATATAGTGTCTGGCAACCGTGTTTCTCTATTACGTGATCGGTAAGCATCTTTGCGCCGGCCGTATTATCCGGAAGAAAGGTTTCTTTATAAACGCGTGATTCACCGATGACAACCACCGGTGCGCTGCAATTCTTGGCAAGAAGGGTTTCTACCATGTTGCCGAGAGATTTATGCGCGGAGAAAGAATTCTCAAAAAAGATAAAGCCGTCATAGCCTGAGAAATCAATCATCTGATAAATTTCTTCTTCTCTTTTGGTATGAAGTTCGTCTAACAACGGTATGGAGAACGTAACCGTCTGATAGTCGAATTTATTGGCCTGCTTCTCAACTCCGATAATGTAGTTGTCGCGATAATCTCCTGTTACATCAAGCATAATGATACAGATTTTTTTATTTGTATTCATTCGATAATACCTCACTTTGGGATGAAATGCCTTTATGTATTTTATAGAGGATTTGATGCAGAATGTCAACCGGTTTTCTTACTTAAAGAGTGTATAAAATGTAAAAATATACGCATGAAATGCCCAAATGGCAAAAACGGAATTTCACGCATGTAAAAGAACATTTCATACGCAGAAACAAACCTCTTGCATCAAACGGCGCGCATCTTGTTTCAAAGCTATTGTGGTTTGGTGTATTTTTTTATATATTATAAAAAAAGAATTTAATGTATTTATTTTTTGATTCCGTAAGTTGTTTCATTCCCCTTCAACTTGCGGAATTGTTTTTTTGAATAAGGAGAAAGAAACAAATGAAGATGGGAACGTAAGGGTGCGCAGGTACTTTGGCCGGATGCCATGGGTGGCGGTATGGGCATTGAAAAAAGCACTGCGTTCTTCTGATTGCCTATAGTGAGGAAAACGAAAACTTTGAAGTGACCTTGCGGGTGGGCGGTAACAAAAATGAGTTCAGGGTTAAATAGGAGGAGAAAATATAATGGAAGATATAATAAAAGATGAGGTTTTCGGAGAAGTCGAGTTTGAAAAAAATATATGGTGGAGAAGCATGGATAAAACCCTGTATGGGTCAGATGTTGTGATACGAGTTTTAGTACAAGATAAGAATCAGGAAGGGATTCTTGACGTACAAAGAAAGGCTTATCAGACCTATCTTGAGAACGAGGAGAAGTATATCAGGGAAGTTCCTAAATACATTCTCGATTATTACAAGTGGAATTATGAAGAAATAGACAGAGTTGTATATCTTGAAGCGGATAAGCAAAAAGATACAATTGCCGAGAATGCATTATTTAGAATGTGCAAAGTGTTTTTCCTTCAGATTGCTCGAGACGGTAGCTTTGGTTGGGTATTAGGATGTTCTTGGATTAAGAATAATGGTTTTGTGGTTCTTCTTTCCGAACAGGAACCACGTATCCTGATGAAGCGAGATGAACTTCGTTATATCCATAAACTCAATGATGACTCCTTCGGCCTTTTGACCCACGACAGAGAGAATAGCTGGAAAGGTTTGAAGAAGCACTCTTTCTTTGGTGTGGAAGAAAACCTTGTAATAGAGCTGGAAGGAAGCGTAGAGGACGGTATCACCGAGGCACAGAAAAAAGCTTATGCTGAATACCTGCAAAAAGAAGATGAGCTTTTCAAGGCCTTTATCGAAGTGCTTCGCGCTACTATGGTTACGGAGACTGCATTGCCGAAAACCCTCTATATCGACAAAGAAGGTAATTACGGTTGGATTTGCTATATCCCATGGTTTGACAAATATACGGGAGTACTTTTGTCAGAAGAAACACCGCTTTTTTTTAAGAACAACAACCAATTACTGAAATATCGTAAGAGAAACAGTCCGGTTGTTTTGGAAGATTTCAGAAACGAAGAGAGATACTCTTACGGAAGTGGCTTTGTATGGGGAGAAGAGGCAACCAT
>JAZSCW010000022.1:0-3381 GCA_045530835.1 Lachnospiraceae bacterium
AACCTCACAAGTGGTCTCGGAAGTAATCTCATATTCAACAATATCGTTTACGTTATTTGTAGCTTCATTCATCCAATTTTCCTCCTAAACTTGTTGATAGGATTTGTGTCAACTTTACAGAAGTTCGGTATTTTTTAACGATGAACAGCCCTGAAATGCCCCTTCTCCTACAGATACCAGTCCGGATGGCAAATCCACGGCAGTCAGTTTTTCACATTTACAGAATGCATAGTTACCGATGCTCTTAACCGTGTCCGGAATCTCTATACGCTCCAAGGACTTGCACTCATTAAACACTAATCTGTCAATCTCTGTCAGTCCTTCCGGCAGCTTCACTTTTTTCAGTTTTTCGCAGCCGGAGAAAACAGCCTCACCTATCACTTTTACAGAATCCGGAATCTCTATGCTTTCCAAGGACTTGCAATCGCAAAACAGAGAATCACTTAATTCTTCCAGTCCGGCTGACAGCTTCACTTTTTTCAGATTCTGACACCCGCGGAATGCATACAAACCTATGCTTTTCACCGAATCAGGAATCTCAACTTCCTCCAGCTTCGAACAACAATTAAAAATAAAATTTCCCATTGTAATAAGTCCGTCAGGAAGCTTCACACTCTGCAAAAACCAGCATTCTAAGGCATTATCTTCTATCTCTGTGATTCCTACAGGCAACTCAATATGTCCAAAAGTGCTAACAGAAAACGCGGAAGCTCCCACTGCGGTAACCTTATACAGCTTGCCTTTGATTGTTACCTCTGCGGGAATAATCGCTTCTTTACCGCCCCATTCACAACCCACAACCTTACAGGTAGTTTCGGAAGTAATGGCATATTTAATGTTATTAATAACCGCACCGTCTTCGGTTTCTACATAATCGGGACCATCGTTTCCTTCTTCCTGCATATTGCGTAACTGCAAAATTTCTTCCTGTGTATCTTCTTCCTCTTCATCGTCGTCCGCATCGTATGTAATCTTACACAAGTCAAGGTCGCTTATACGCAGGTCACCGCCGGTTGAGCCGTTTGCCTGGAATGCTTCTCCGATCTGTCTGCCGGTATATTCCCCTGTTTCCACATCATAAACATACTCTCTGAAGTAATAAGAATCGCCGTCTTCCTCACCGGAAATGGTGATTTTCTTAATCTGGCTCACATCGGTTATTTTACTTCTGATCTCTTCCACAAAATCATAAGCATCGAATTCTTCATCCCAGTCATTTACTTCTACACGGGACCGGTCAAATATTTTCTGCTCATATTTTTCGTCATAGTTTTTTACCTGACCGTCTACCACACCATCTTCCAGCATTTGAATCAGTGCATCCACACTTTCTGCCTGACTCAACTGTTTCGGGCTGACTTTTACGATGGCATCATAACGGAAATAATCGATTCTTCCGGTTTCATCCGTACCGCCATTGGCTTCAAAACGTACTGACTCATTATTCGCAAGCTCCATATCGATCACAAGTATAAAACTGCTGCTACTGGAATTGGTTACAAAATCGGTTCTGATTTTCATCTTCTTTTACCTCTTTACATTATTGTATTTTCTTTTTTCACTTCCACAAAAAACTATTTCCGGCATTAACGGGCACCCACCCATACAAAGCTCTCTCTTTTCACAATCCGGACATGCTCCACGCATTCTGTTACGAAAATGCTCAAAGGCTTCACTGTTCCAAGCTTCCTCTATGGTCATCTCCCTAAGGGATACCTGATACCGCTTCTCCTGGTCAAAGCTGCATGGCACCATATTCATATCCGCACCGATATAGCAGCTGTAACGACCTCCCTCACAGGTGTCCAAAGACTCAGGTCTAACCGTTTTACAAAAATTGATTGCCCCCGGCACATTACAGCTATCCATTCCCACCTTGAAGAAATGTCTTCTTTCCACCTCTGCAAAAAATGCCGCCACTCTCGGGTCATCCGCTTTGAGCATATTGGCCTTTGTACCCTGTCCTGCAGGCTTATGCAAGAGAAATATCACTGCATTGATGCCTTCCGGGAAGTCGTTGTTTCGCAACCGCTCAATTGCTTCATCCATACTGTTATTGCCAAGGACATAATGAATATTGGTTTTGACACCTGCATGAAGCAACATCTGAATCGCTTTTAGGGTATATTCACTTCGATACCAGCTTACCGCCACGGCGCCGCAATACTGCTTGCACAGCTTCGCGATTTCCGGTGTCATACCATAGCCCGAGGTGGTAAAATTCGGCACAAGCATATTTTCACGGCAGATTTGAAGAATCTCCTCAAAATACTCATGCTGGTCCGGGTCTCCTCTGCCGCCCAGTGCAAACTGATTGCACCTGCCCTTGGACTGCTCTGCTATCCACCGGAAATCTTCCACTGACATATTCGGTTGTTCTACAAGCATACCGCTTTGATAGCATCCGATACCTGCTTTGGCACAAAGCCCGGTTTTTCCGTGGATACAATGTCCCATAATTCCCACGTCAATCAGATGAGGATAGGATGCCATAAAAGGGTCTGCCCCCGTATCCTTGCCGTTCTCATCCAGCACACCGGTACGGACATAGGCCCCTGTTTCGGTATCAAATGCAGACTTAAAACGATACTTTTTATCTTCGATTATGTAACGCAATTTGGTTTACCTCGTTATCTTACACTTCTTTAAACCACACCAGATAGCAGCTAAACATTCCGGTAAACTCCGCACTGCAATCCGCGCCGTATTCCTCTTCGCCATTGATAAGTACGTCATCATCCTGAATCAATTCATCATACAACGATGCATTATCCATGCGCGCTATCGCATGTGCGATTTCCAATTCACGCAGCTCATCATCTTCGTGGGAATAACAGTAGGCCTTCTCACCCGGGAAGCAGTTCATCTCATGCATATAATAATCAATCTGACATTCTTCCCCTTCATCGTAGGAGGATACCTCCCAATTCTCTTCCAGAAATTCTCTGGTCATAGCTCCATCCGGCTCACATGCGCCAAACAGGCTCGGCGTTTCAGGTTCACTCGCCTCACGTGCCTTATTGATATCAAAGCCGGAAGAAACATGGTTGTAATACTTCTGAAGTAAATTTATAACCGTTTCCTTTTCCTTCTCATCAAAATTGAGCATTCTGCAGGACAAAAAGCGGTTAAGATATCCGTTATAAAGCTTCAACATTTTCTTCAAGCCATAGGTTTCCTTATTGCTGCAACAAAAGGTCACAAAATCATTCTTTTCCCAGTCTTCCACAATTTCCCAGCCGGCGAAAGCACTGAGCACTTCCTCATTTAACGGTTTTACATCCACCTGCTCATACTTGTTGCATTTTTCACTGTCGTTTTCGTATTGGCACAGATAGAAAAATGCGATGGCATCCTGGTCACTGTCAATAGATTCTTCAA
>JAZSCW010000081.1:0-2698 GCA_045530835.1 Lachnospiraceae bacterium
ACTTCCTTTAAAGTGCGAAGGACGCGGAGTGTCATGTCCTCAAGATTTCCGATGGGAGTCGCACATAAATATAATTTTCCTTGCATATAAAACCCTCCTTAAAACAATTCTTTTTAGTAGCCATATATATCCAAAATATCTTTGGTATATACACCCGGCTTTTCATAAACAATGAGTGGTTTTTCAATTGTAATCCGCGGATTTCCTCCACGAAGTCCCTCGATAAGAACCATATTCGGCTCCTTATGGATAAAAGGATATACGAGTTGCATACGTTTGGGCTCTATGCCATAGTGGCTCATAAGGCACATAATTTCGGTCAGACGAAAAGGCCGGTGAACCATATAAAAACGGCCTTTTGGTTTTAGTAATCGTGCCGATTCCCGTATCACATCATCTAAGGTACACATAATTTCGTGGCGCGCAATGGCTTTTGCCTGATTCTCGTTTGTGAGCCCATGTTGTCCTGTCATATAAGGTGGATTCGTTGTAACGACATGAAAAGAAGATGCTCCAAACCGTTGTGAAGCATCTTTGATATCACCTTGTGTAATTGTAATCTTTTCTTCTAAATGATTGTAGGCAACACTGCGAATTGCCATCTCGACATTTTCCGGTTGAATTTCAAGTCCGGTAAAATGTGCACCTGCTGTTTTTGCTTCAAGTAAAATCGGAATGATTCCATTGCCACATCCCAGATCAATTGCCTGCTCCTGTTCCTTTACATTTGCAAAACCGGACAAAAGCACTGCATCCATGCCAAAACAGAAGCGTTCCGGATTCTGAATAATGCAATAACCATTGCGATGCAGGTCATCCAATCGTTCTCCCGGTAATAGCGATGCTGACATAGTCAAGCCTCCTTATCCTAATTTAATTTAGAGGAGTCCCGGTCTTCCAATGCAGCCAGTTCCTTCATTTCCTTCGCAGATAACTTGCGGTCTTTTCTGCGTTTTGGCTTAAACTGGAGATCATCTGCATGATATTCACGAATTTCCTTCTCGTCTTCCACCTGTACCACTACTTTTACAAGCTGACGTAACACGTTCACGCTCTGCACTTCGCCCTTCAGGTTATCCTTTGTTGTAACGGTGTCACCCACGTCAGGAAGTCGGCTGTTGAGATATTCATACGTATCTTCCTCGTTTTTCAGACAACACATAAGACGCCCGCATACACCGGAAATTTTGGTTGGATTCAGCGAAAGATTCTGTTCTTTGGCCATCTTAATGGAAACCGGTGCAAATTCCGGCAGATAAGTATGACAACATAAGGGGCGTCCGCAAATGCCGATGCCGCCTAATATCTTCGTCTCATCGCGTACACCAATCTGGCGCAATTCGATACGAGTTCGGAACACAGAAGCCAAATCCTTTACGAGTTCGCGGAAATCAATACGTCCGTCTGCTGTAAAATAAAACAATAATTTATTATTATCAAAGCTGTATTCTGCATCTACAAGTTTCATCTGTAACTTATGCTTCTGGATTTTTTCCATGCATATTTTAAATGCATCCGTTTCTTTTTCTTTATTACGTAATTCAGTCTTTTCGTCTTCTTCGGTAGCCACTCTCAGTACCGGTTTTAAAGGGGACACCACCATTGAATTATCTACATCTCTGGGAGGTATCATAACGGTACCAAACTCGATGCCGCGTGCAGTTTCCACAATAATGTGACTTCCGGTTTCCAATGGGAAATTCACCGGGTCAAAATAATAAATCTTTCCTGCAGGGCGGAATCTTACACCAACTACTTTTGTCATAATCTAGTTCTCCTTCATGGTCAGCAATAATAATTCCATTACTAAATCGAAATTGACGTTCGCATTCAGACGCAGTTTTGCTTTTTCCAATGCTTTTATAATAGATTCAATTCCGGAATAGGAACTCTTACTTGCCTGTTTTTTTATATCATAAATCTCATCCTTGAAGATAAGACAGTTTACATCTGCGGTCGCTTTGTAGAGTAATACATCGCGATACCATATCATTAATAAGTCAAAATAATCATTGATTTGAAGCTTAAACTCACTAATTTGTTTGATTGCTTCCATCATTTCATATAATTCAATATCTTCTATCCGCCTTAATAACTGTAAAGCGGAATTTTTCAATTCATTAAAATCCTCATTTTCCGCAAGTTGAATAGCTTTTCCAACATTGCCTTGTGCAAAAGCGGTACAAATATCTGCCTTATAGTCCGGAATCTGAAGTTTTTGCATCAGGTAGTCTTTTATCTCTGCATCAGGAACTACCTTCAGATTTAAGGTAATACAACGTGAAAGAATTGTTGGCAAAAAAGCATCTGCATTCGTGGTTAAAAGAAGAATCACTGCGTATGCGGGAGGTTCTTCAATTGTTTTGAGCAGAGCATTTTGTGCCTGCTGGTTCATTTTCTCAGCTTCATCTATGATATATACCTTATAAGGACTTGAATACGGCTTAATACAGATATCATGATTGATCTGCTTACGGATGTCGTCAACAGAAATGGTTGCCGGTTTTTCATGTTGCAGATATATGATGTCAGGATGGTTTTGCGAAAGGGCTTGTTTACACGAGTGACATGTCAGACAAGGATCCTCGCCATGTTTTTCGCACTGCAAAGCCATTGCAAAAGCCTCTGCCAACATCCTTTTCCCGGATTTCTCCGGTCCGTTTAAAATATAGGCATGTGATACCTTTTCAAATGAAAT